>NZ_MWIO01000044.1 GCF_004799035.1 Rhodanobacter lindaniclasticus | reverse complement strand
TTACGCTTCTTATTGTGGGCAGGAGCAAGATAGTAAAAAGAAAAAAAAAAGCGTGCCCAAGAAGGTGGACTACAGACCCCCCCACAACAGCGAGGTGCAGCCGGGCGTAAAGAAGACCGACACGCTGCCGACGACAAATCTGGTGTACAGCTTTTAGCGCCGGGATTCGGGATTCGGGATTCGAGCAAGCGCCACGCTTCTACCCCCTCTCCCTCCGGGAGAGGGGCTGGGGGTGAGGGTGCGGCCGGAGCGCGGCATCCCGCTTCGCCCGCACCCTCATCCGCCCTTCGGGCACCTTCTCCCGAAGGGAGAAGGGAAGATCAGCGCGGCCCCGTCTCGCTGGCCGGCAAGCCGGTGCGCACCGCGCCGCCGAGCGTCACCGCCAGCGGCCAACCGGAACAGTTGAAGGGCGTGCGCCGCAACATGGCCCGGGTGATGGCCGACGCCCACGCCCAGGTCGTGCCGACCACCCTGGTCGACGATGCCGACCTGCACGCCTGGATCGGCAAGCAGGACATCACCGCGCGCCTGATCCGCGCCATCGTCGCCGCCTGCAAGACGGTGCCGGCGCTGAACGCATGGTTCGACGGCAAGAACCTCAGCCGCACCCTGCATCCGCAGGTCGACATCGGCATCGCGGTGGACACCGACGACGGCCTGTTCGTGCCGGCGTTGCGCAACGCCGACATGCTCGACGCAGCCGGCATCCGCACGGCGATCAAGCGCCTGCGCACCCAGGTGGAAGACCGCACCATCCCGGCCTCCGAGTTGTCCGGCTACACCATCAGCCTCAGCAACTTCGGCATGTTCGCCGGCCGCTACGCCACGCCTGTGGTGGTGCCGCCCACCGTCGCCATCATCGGCGCCGGCAAGCTCAGCCACGACGTGGTGGCGGTGATGGGCGGCATCGAAGTGCACCGGCGCATGCCGATCAGCCTGACCTTCGACCACCGCGCCGCCACCGGCGGCGAAGCCGCCCGCTTCCTCAAGGCACTGCTGGACGATCTCGCCCAGCCGAACTGATCCCGGCCGCAGCACAAAGAAGCCCGGACGTCTCGTGACGCCCGGGCTTTTCTTTTGGGAACCGCCGGCACCGGGATGACCTTCACCAGCTAGTCCTGTAAAAAAAGGCGTGAAGCGGCCAACCACCGCGTAGGGCGGGCACTGCCCGCCGGCTCTTTCGTCCGCGCGTCACGAAGCGGCGGGCAGTGCCCGCCCTACGAGAACACCGCCCCACGAACCACGTCAGTAGTCGCGCACATCCAGCAACAGGAAGCAGCGCGCGCTGTAGTCGCTGCCTTGCGGCCAGGCGACGCTGGCAAGCGCCAATGTACCGGCCGTCCACAGCTCGTTGTCGAGCAGGGCCTCGCAGCGTGAGCTGCCATCCTCGGCATGGCTGTGCACCAGGCGCAGCCAGTGCAGCTCAGGGCTCAGTGCTTCGCGTTTCAATGCCGCCTCGATCGCCACCAGCGCCTCCTCCGGCATGCTCGCGGCATCCGCACCGCGTGCGCTGAACGGGCCGATGAACACGTCCCACGTGCGCACGCCGATCTCCCACGCGGCGATGCGCATGCGGCGATCGTCGGTGACGTACCAGCACGCGGCCAGCAGCGGATGGAACGCATCGTGCTCGAACGCGCGCAGCGCGTCGCGGCAGCCGGCGTCGCCGCCGCCCACGCCGGCGAAGCTTTCCTCGATGTAGCGCTCCTCGCTCAGCACCACGTCGACGTCGAGCCGGCCGGGCTCGCCGGCCGCACCCGCGTGCCAGGCCGCGCGGATCGCCGGGAAATCGCCGTCGGTGACCAGCCAGCCGTCCTCGTCCGCCTCCAGCTCCACGTCGTGGCGCTCGAACAACTGCAACAGGTATTTCTGCAATGCCGCGCTGTCCATCGTCATGCCTGCAAGGGGGTGGTGTCGTTCGACGGCAGCTCGCGCCAAGTCAGGTAGACGCGCAGGTCGAACTCCAGCTGGTGGTAATCCGGCAGCATGTGCGTGCACAACTGGTAGAACGCCTTGTTGTGGTCCATCTCTTTCAGGTGAGCCAATTCGTGCACCACGATCATCTGCAGGAACTCCGGCGCCGCGGCCTTGAACAGGCTGGCCACGCGGATCTCCTTTTTCGCCTTGAGTCGACCGCCCTGCACGCGCGAGACCGCGGTGTGCAGGCCGAGTGCGTTGCGCAGCACGTCGAGCCGGGCGTCGTACAGCACCTTGTCGATGCCTGGGGCGTTCTTCATGTGCTGCTGCTTCAACCCGGCGACATAGGCGTACAGCGCCTTGTCGCTCTGCACCTCGTGGCGCGCCGGATAACGCGTGGCCAGATGCTCGCCCAGGCGCTCCTGCGCGATCAGCGCGCGCACCTTGTCCTGCAGCGTGGCGGGGTAATGCTGGAGATATCTGAGCGCAGCCATGCGCCCATTCTCGCACTGCACTGCCTCGGCCCGGGTGCATGGCCCGCAGGACTCACGCCGCGTTTCAGCCCAGCCACCAGCCCAGCCAGGTGGTCGCCAGCATCAGCGCCAGCCCCACCAGCACCGGTTGCGCGAAGTCGCGACCGCCGTTCAACCGGGCGATCACCGCCTTGGACACGGTGTTGGTGCTCAGTGCGATCAGGATCGGCAGCGCCGTGGCCGCAGGCTCGATCGTGCCTGCGGCGGCCAGCGTCGCCACGGATACCGCCGATGCATGCGTGTCGGCGAAACCGGCAACGCCGGTGGCGATGTCCAGCCCACGGTCGCCCAGCCAGACGCGCATCGCGGCGGACGCCAGCAGCACCACCGCAATCATCAGGCCCAGCCCGAGCGACGCCTTGACGCTGAACACCACGCTGCCCTGCACCGGGTCCGGCGTGCTCAGGCGCAGGCCCTTCCACGTCCACAATGCGCCGTAGAGCGCCGCGGTCACGCCGCCGCAGGCGAGCGGCACGGCAAGCACGCGCAACGTCGCCAGATCGGTGGCGGCGAGCACCGCCGCCATCTGCACGAAGGTGGCCACGCTCGACAGCACCGCCGCCGCCACCGCCGAGCGCCGCCGTGCAGGCTGGTTGCGCGCCTGCGTAGCCATCACGCCGATGGTGGCCACGCTGGAGACGAAGCCGGAGAGGAAGCCGGCCAGCGGCAGGCCGACGCGGGTGCCCACCAGCCGCAGCAACGCGTGGGCGACGGCGCCGATCGACATGATCAGGATCACGATCAGCCACAGCGCGCGCGGGTTGATTGCGTCGAACGGGCCGAGTTGCCGATCCGGCAGCAGCGGCAGCACCAGCAGCGTGGCCGCGGCCAGCACCAGCAGGTTGTTCAGTTCCTCCGCGCTCAGCACGCGGCGCACGAAGTGATGCATGGGCTCGCGCGCCGCCAGCAGGATGGTCAGCGCCACCGCCAGCCCGGCCGCCAGCGGCGGCTGCCGGATCGCCATGGCACCCAGCAGCAGGCAGAGCAGCAGGCTGACCTCGGTGGTCAGGCCGCGGTCGCTGCCGGGATCGCGCGCATAGGCAATCGCCAGCAGTCCCGCCACCGCAGCCAGCGCCAGCAGCAGCATCGGGGTTCCGAAGCCCGCGCCGACCGCGCCCAGCAGCGCGACCACGGCGAAAGTGCGGATACCGGCGACCGCGTCACCGTCGCCGCCCTTGCGCCGTTCGCGCTCGGCGCCGACCAGCAGGCCGATGCTCAGCGCCACCGCGAAACCGGTCCAGGAAAAATCGACGCCCATGAAGCCGCACCCATGACGCATCACGGCCGCATTCCGGCCACGACGCGATCATGCCGGAGCACCCGTGGAAAGTCGCGCGGATGCGACAACCCGCACCGCTACATGTCGAAGCGGTAGCTCAGCTTGACCAGCAACTGCTCGTCGTCGCGCAACGCAAGACTGTTGCCGAAGACATCGCCCGTGCGGCGCGCCAGGCCATCCATCGCATAACCACCGCGGCCGTAGACCACGTACAGGTAGGACAGCGGTGCCAGCTCGTAGCGATAGCGGATCTGCAGGCCGAGGTTGCGCACGTTGAAGTCGTCGACCGGCTCGTCGCTGGCCACCGCGCGGCCGTTGGCGCCGACGCGGTAGCCGCCGCGCAGGCGCGCGTCCAGACCGATCGCCTGCAGCTTCACGCGCAGTTCCTGGCGCGGGTCGATGGCCCAGTCGAAACCGGCATCGAGTTGCAGCGTGTGCTGGTCGAAGCGGCCGATCAGGTTGTCGTGCTGCCAGACCAGCCAGTCCGGAATGCGCTGCCAGGACGGCCCGGCGTACACGCTGAAGGCGTCGTTGATGAAGTAGGTGGGCACGACCTCGAGCTCGTAGCCGGGCTGCCGGTTGCCGCCGAGGCCGCCGGTGAAGACTTCCGCATCCAGCTTGAACGCCCAGTCGCCGTGGCGCGGGCTGATGCGCTCGTAGAAGAAATCCAGCGACGGCGGCAGGAACAGCGCGCCATGGCCGCGCGTCAGCAGGTCGTCCCAGCCGGCCGTGTTGACATTGAGCTGCGCATCCTCGGTGGTGCCGTCGCGCAAGGTGCTGGTGCGGCGGATGCGCAACTGCCGGCGCAGGCGCAGGCCGTGGTCGTTGTCCAGGGCGTCGATGCGGACGTGCCAGTCGTGCGAGCTGTACGCCGAGTCCGCCGGCAGCGAGGCATAGCGCTTGCGCACCTCCCAGTGGGCGTAGTTGAAGTCGTTGCGCTCGAGGTAGCCGAAATCGTTGACCTGCAGCTGGTCGCCGAAGTGCATGCCCAGCCATTGCTGGCGCCAGCCGTCGCCCATCTCCAGGTCGGCGATGACGGTGCCGCCGCTGTCGCGCGCATGCGTGCCCGACTGCAGGATGTCGCTGGCCACCACGTTGGTGGCGATGGTCAGCTGCGCGGTGGGCTGCCAATGGTGATCGACGCCGAGCACGGTCGCCTCGCGATCCAGCCACGGCCGGTCGACGCGGGTCAGCAGCATGCCCAGGCTCTGCGTGCCGAAGTCGTGGGTCACCCGCGCGGCACCGAAGAAGCGCCCGGCCGCCCCGTCCTCGTCGGCGGCCAGCACGCCGTAGCTGGTGGTGCCGACGCTGCCGTTGAGCTTCACCGCGGCGTCGATGTCCGCCGCGCCCATGCCGTCGTCCGAAGGGCCACCGACGCGACGGGTGTAGACCAGCTGGCTGTTGTCGTCGAGCAGGCTGAAGTCGAAGATGCCCTGGTTCTCGGTGAAGAACGGCCGCTTGTCGCTGACATAGGTTTCGGTGGCGCCGAAGTTGACCACCAGATCGTCGCTCTCGACTTGGCCGAAATCCGGGTTCAGCGCCGCGGTCAGCTGGAACTGGCCGTTCGGTTTCCACAGGATGTCGGCGCCCTGCTGGAAATGGCTGCGGCCGCGCACGTTGTCATACAGGCCCGACGCATACGGCGTGATCGCGAACAGCGACTGGCGGTACCGCGGCACCTCGATGCGCCCGAACTCGGACAGGAAGCGCGGGCGCATGAAGCTGGCCACCGGCCACGCGTCGCGTTCGCCGGTGGAGCCGGTGACGCGGTCGAGATAGACGCCGAGCGTGCGCTGGCCGTCCTTCGCCGCATGCATCGGCGCGGTGTACCAGGGGATCAGGATCTCCGCGCTCCAGCCGGCCGCATCCTCGCTCACCGCGTGCTGCCAGCTGCCGTCCCAGTCCTTGTTGAACTTGACCTCGTTGGTGACCACCGCGTCGTTGATGCCGTCGGTCGAGCTGACCACGAAGTCGTAGCCGGTGCGCCCGTCGCCATTGAAATCGACCATCACGTTGACACGGTCCACCTGATCGTCGAAGTCGCGTTGCACGCGCTGGCGGGTACGCGGCACCGAGGGCGGCTGGTCGCAGCGAAAGGCCACGGCCAGGCCCTGCGGCGTGGCCAGGATCCAGGCCTCGGTGTGCAGCGTGCCGGGCTGGCCGTTGAGCGGCTGGGTCTGGCGGAAATCGGTGATGTGCCGCGCGCCGGCCCACTCGGTCGGCCGGATGTGGCCATCAATCTCGACGGCGAGCGCCGGCACCGAGGCCAGGCTCAAGAACAACAGGCATGCCAGGCGCATGTCGGGAAATCCACGAAAAGGGGATGCCGCGCGGCGCGATGAAACCGGTGCATGCGGCATGGGGTAGATGCGCAGCTTGCCGCGAAGGTTTGGATTCCTCGACGGCCATTGGTCATGCCGCGGGCACGACGCGGGCGCGGCAGCGTCCGCACCAGGGCACGCTCAGCGCCGGCGCCCCCACCACCACTGGCGCAGCAGCAGGGCCGACACGATCACCGCGGCGAACGCACCGTAGCCCCACAACGCGGGCAGCACCTGCTGCCAGATCGACCCGCTGACCTTGCCGAACTCGCCCGGCTCGGGCAGCACCGCCGAATCGAAGCCGGCCAGCGCGGCCCACGCGGTGGCGAGTCCGGCCAGCAGCAGCACCAGCAGGTCGAAGCTGCGCCGGCCCGCGGTCCGCGGCAGGCTGCGCGGCCAGATCCAGTAGAGCCAGCACAACACCAGCAGCCAGGGCGCCAGCAACAAGATGGACAGGAAGCGCACGGGGATCTCCTTCAGGCGGGCCGACGCGCCGAAGCCGCGGGCAGGTTCGACGCAGTGCGGCGGCGGCGCTTCACTCCTGCGCCGCCAGTTGATCCAGCGCGAGGCGCAAGCGCTGCAGCGCCTGTTCGCGCGCTGCCTCGTCCGGATAGTCCGGCGTGCTCGCCACGGCCTCGGCATCGAGCTCCAGCACCAGGGCCGCGCCACGCACCTGCACCACGGCGGCCACCGCGCCCAGCTGTTTCAGGCGTTTCTGGCTCGCGCCGGCTGCCTTGGGGTCGGCAAACGGCACCGACAGCAGCAACTCCTCGCCCTCGGCGGAGAACAGGCGGAAGCGGAAGCGACCGTCGTCATCGCGGAAGCTGGCCAGCCGCGGCATGCGCGGCGGTGCCTTCGCCGCCGGCGCGCGGTCGGCGGTGGTTCCGGCCGTGCGCATCTCGCGCAGCCCCAGCACCTCGCGCAATCCGGCCACTTTCGGCGTGGCGATCGCCCGCGCCTTGCGCGCGCCTTCCTGCAGGATCACCTCGATCGCGGCCGGGTCGGCCATCAGCGCGTCGTAGCGCTCGCGCAGCGGCGCCACGTCGGCCTCGATGCGCTCGTACAGGACCTGCTTGGCCTCGCCCCAGCCCAGACCCTCCAGCAGCGCACGGCGAAACGCCGCGGTTTCGGCCTCGCTGGCGAAGGCGCGGAACATGGTGAACAGCGCGCAGTCGTCCGGGTCCTTCGGCTCGCCCGGGGCGCGCGAGTCGGTGACGATGCGCATGATCGCCTCGCGCAGCGCCTTGCTGCCGCCGGCGAACAGCGGGATGGTGTTGTCGTAGCTCTTGGACATCTTGCGTCCGTCCAGCCCCGGCAGCGTGGCCACCTGTTCCTCGATCAATGCCTGCGGCAGCACGAAGAACTCGCGCCCGTGCAGGTGGTTGAAGCGCTGACCGAGGTCGCGCGCCATCTCGATGTGCTGGATCTGGTCGCGCCCCACCGGCACCTGGTGCGCGTCGAACGCCAGGATGTCCGCCGCCATCAGCACCGGGTACATGTACAGGCCGGCGGTGATGCCGGCGTCGGGGTCCTCGCCCGCGGCGGCGTTCTTGTCCACCGCCGCCTTGTACGCGTGCGCACGGTTGAGCATGCCCTTCGACGCAATGCAGGTCAGGTACCAGGTCAGCTCGGGAATCTCCGGGATGTCCGACTGCCGGTAGAACGTGGCCCGCGCCGGATCGAGCCCCGCCGCCAGCCAGGTCGCCGCGATTTCCAGCCGCGAACGCTCGATCCGCGCCGCGTCGTCGCTCTTGATCAGGGCGTGGTAATCGGCCATGAAGAAGAACGCATCCACGTCCGCCCGCCGACTGGCCGCCACCGCGGGACGGATCGCCCCGACGTAGTTGCCCAGGTGCGGCGTGCCGGTGGTGGTGATGCCGGTAAGGACTCGAGTCTGCATGCTGCGCTGCGCAAGTAAAACGTCAGTCTACGACATCCGGCACGGCGCTTTGAACAACGGAAAATGCGCCACAACTCTAGAAATGCCATCGGCCGCGACGGGACAACCCCCCGTCGCAGCTGATGGTCTTGCCGGTCGCCCTACTGCATCGAGACCTGATATGACGGCTTGAACCGGCGCAATGCATCGTGGCTTGCAGCCAACGCGGCCTCCTGCCAAGGCGCGTCGTCGTGCCAAGGCGATGCTTCGCCCGTAGCCGGCGCGAAGCGAGACATCGCCTCTATCAATTGCTGAACCTGCCGGCCTGCACCCACACCGTGTCCGAGTCCAGCCCGGCCGCCTATCGGTACGTCGTCCAACAGCTCGTCAATGGCCACGTAGCCGACCGACCGCCCCCACCGATCAGCCAGCCGGCGGCCATGACCTTCGACCAACATGGGCCGGAGCGCATGTCGGCCCACCGTGGAGGTGGCATGCGCCGTCATCAACGACATGGTCCGATCGTCCACCACCGGTGACATGGTGGCGGACTGCGCCGCGAACCCGGCGGGCATCGGCGTCAGCAGGCTCGTGAAATCCGCCGCCGGGATCGCATAACCATCGCTGGGCTGCACGTAGCTGATGGCCAGATCGCCGCCGAGGAAGTGGCCCTGCACTCTTACCTGCTGGGTCGTGTCGCCGTCTACCAGGATGATCAGGTCGTCTCCGCTCTGGTGGAAGCTCAACCGCGTGCGGTCGACACCGTTGAAGAACAACCAGTCCGTGCCGCCGCCAGTGTTGTCGATCACGTCGCTGCCGGAGCCCGCCTGCCAGACGTACTTGTCGTTGCCAGCACCACCGAGGAGAAGATCCTCGCCGTCCTCGCCCACCAGGGTATCGACGCCGGCACCGCCGATCAGGATGTCGTTGCCCGAGCCGCTGAACGAGCCGTTGCCGCCGGACAGGTAGTCGTCGCCGTCACCACCGACGAACTTGTCGTCACCACCGAAGCCGAAGATGGTGTCGTTGCCGCCCAGCCCGTGAATCAGGTCGCGCCCGTTCGTACCAAGCAATTGCTCGCCGGCAGCGGTGCCGTCAACCGTGGTGGTGTAGTCGTCGTCATTGCCTGGCTCACCCGGCGTACCAGGATCGCCCCCGTCGCCACCATCTACCAGGGCATTGATTGCGGCGGTATCGAGCATCGAGCCGCTGGCCGGTTGCACATAGTCGATCGCCCAGTCGCCGCCCAGGAAATGGTCGGTAATGCGTACCGTGTTGCTGGCGTTGCCGTCCACGGTGATCAGCAGATCGTCGCCATCGCGGGTGAAGCCCAACTGCGCCGCGGTGATGCCGTCGTTGAAGAACACGCCGTCGAAGCCGCCATCGGTGTTGTCGATCGTGTCCTGGCCGCCGGCATAGACGTAGCTGTCGTCGCCCAGCCCGCCGATCAGGGCATTGATGCCGTCCTCGCCGTTCAGGGTGTCATTGCCCGCCCCACCCTCCAAGCGATCCGCACCTGAGCCGGTACCGCTACCATCACCGCCGGCGAGGTAGTCGTCACCGTCGCCGCCCTGCAGGGTGTCGTCTCCGGCCAGGCCGAACAACTGGTCGTCGCCGGCCAGCCCCTTCACCAGGTCCTTGCCGGCACTGCCCACCAGTTGCTCGGCGGCAGCCGTGCCCTCGATCACCTGGTCGTACTGCCCGCCACCGGCCACGATCTGGTTGATCTGTGCCGTGGTCAGCATGAAGCCGCCATCGGGCTGCACGTAGTCGATCGCCGCATCGCCGCCCAGGAAATGGTTGGTCACACGCACCGACGGCGTTGTGGCGGCATCCACGGAGATCAACAGATCGTCGCCATCCCGGGTGAAGGAAAGGCGATCCCGGTCCACGCCGTTGGTGAAGAAGATGCCATCGTTGCCGCCACCAGTGTTGTCGACCACATCGCTGCCGCTGGCCGCGTCGAAGACGTACTTGTCGTCACCGGTGCCACCAATCAGCAGGTCGTCGCCACCGCCGGCGACCATGGTGTCGCTGCCGCCCATGCCATTCAGGACATTGGTCGCGCCATTGCCGGACAGGTAATTGTCCAATGCATTGCCGGTGCCGTCGATGGCACCGGCGCCGTCCATCAGGAACAGGTTCTCGATGTTGGCAGAGAGCGTGTACGAGGCCGTCGTCTGCACCTGGTCGGTACCTGCATTCGCATCCTCAGTTACGACGTCAGCTGAGTCGTCGGTGACGTAGACGTCATTACCCACCCCACCTTCCAACTGGTCGACCCCAGCACCGCCGTCGAGGTAATCGTTGCCGGCATCACCCGTCAGATGGTCGCTGCCGTTGCCGCCGAACAGCGAATCGTCGCCGTCCAGCCCCTGCAGCAGGTCGTCACCATCCCAGCCGCCCAGTGTGTTGGCACCGGCGTTGCCGGTGATCGTATTGTCGAGCTCGTTGCCATTGCCGGTCTCAATTCCTGTCCCGAGAACCAAGCCTTCCACGTTCTCGTCGAGCACCAGATTGGTTTCGAACCGCCGTTCGACCACATCGGTGCCTCCGTCCATGTCCTCGAAGACCTGATCGTCGCTCGATTCGACGACCAGGTAGTCGTTTCCGGCCCCACCGTAGAGCTTGTCCGCTCCCGCGCCGCCTTCGAGGCGATTGTTTCCTTCGTTGCCCGTGAGGACGTTGTCGAGCGTGTTGCCCATGCCGTCGATGTGATCCTCACCCATCAGTTTCAGCTGTTCGATTTCGGCACCAAGCTGCCAGCTCACGGTCGCTTGTACGGTATCGATACCCTGACCGGCGGCTTCGATGGTCTGGTCATCGGTTTGATCCACGACATAGGTGTCGTTGCCCAGACCACCCGTCAGGAGGTCAGCCCCGGCACCACCGTCCAGAACATTGTCGAGGTCGTTCCCAACGATCTCATTGTCGTTGCTGTTGCCGGTACCGCTTCGGGCTTGCGAGTCGGCCACCAGCACCAACCGCTCGACATTCTCACCAAGCACATAGTTGACCTTGGCGTTTACGGTGTCCTGCCCTTCCCCCGCCAGCTCCACGATGACTGCGGCGCTGTCTCCGATGATGTAAACGTCATCGCCCAGTCCGCCGAAGAGCCGATCCCGATTGCCCTGACCATCCAGGGTATCGTTGCCAGCGCCCGCATGAATGTCGTCGCCATGAGTGGTGCCGAACAGCGCATCGTCACCCGCTGTACCGTGGATCACGTTCTGCACATTCAGCTTCAATGATGCCGAAGCCGTCTGCCCCCAACTATCGGTGGCAATCACGTCGATGACGGTTTCCTGCCCGCCATTGGGCGGCGTGCCCGTGAAGGTGCGTGTCGCCGCATCGAAGCTCAACCATGTTGGCGCGCCGGCCGCCATGCTCAGTACGAGAGTGTCGTCCGCGGCATCCGTGAACATGTCCGGCGGCAAGGTGTATACGAATGGCTCATCCCCAACAGCAATCGTGCTCAGATTACTGATCAACGTGACCGGCGGATTGTTGGTGTAAGGCAGATGATCAAGCCCGCCCTTGCGAACGGTACCGTCGGCAAACACGAACTGGTCGATGCCCCCGCTGAGGACATCGCCATCGGCCGTAGCCCAATAATCGGCAACGTGAATCTGATCGTTTGGATCCGACCCGACCTGGACGATCAAGGTCGCGCCATCGCGACTGAAACTCACCATGTCTGGCGTGATTTCCTCCGAGAACACCACCCGGTCGAGACTTGCTCCGGCAGACGAATGGACGACATCCATACCATCACCAATCGCGTAGCGGAAATTGTCCGCACCGGTTGATCCATATAACTGATCGTCGCCGACACCGCCGTGCAGATCTGCGCCGCCGCTACTCGCATGCAGGGTGTCGTTACCGGCATCGCCGTACAGGTCATCGCGACCGGAGCTGCCATAGCCTGAAATCTCGCCGCCGAAAAGGGTGTCGTTGCCCTCACCACCATGAAGCACGTTGAAGTAGCCGTTCCCCGCAAGTTGGTTGTCGCCTTCGTCGCCAAGCAAGTTGCCGCCCTGCACCGAGTTGTCCAGCCGCAACCCCTCGACATTCTGATAATTGGCGAGCGTGAAAGTCGCACCCCCGCTCACGCCGGGCCCCTTGATGAGTACGGTGTCGTTGCCTTCGCCCGCGAGCTCGACGATGCTGTCGTTGGCGTCCACGATGTACGTGTCGTCGCCTGCGCCGCCGTAAAGCACATTCGCCCCACTGGAAGTGCTCCCGTCGAGAGTATTCGCTCCGGAGTTCCCCCATCCCGAGATATCGCCAGCCCCCGTCAGTTCGAGCACTTCGATATTGCTGTCCTCGGCCAAGGTGTAAGAAATGCTGGCGCGGACAATGTCAAACGACTGATAGGATCCTGCGTCGGTTTCGACGACCTTGTCGCCTGCGTCATCCACCAGGTAGATCTCGTTGGCGGCGCTGCCGATCAACGTATCGGCACCGGCGCCGCCATCGAGCAGATAGGTGTGTCCCCGGTGGCTCTCGAAACCCGAGGGCGCAGCGAGGGAAATGGTGTTGTCCAGGTCGTTGCCGACTAGCCTTCGCGGCAGGTCTTCCTGCCTACCGTCAGAGTAATGCTGCACCCACACGATGGAGTCGTAGATGGCTACAAGGTTTTCGACGTTGGCAGTCAGCGTATACGAATAGACGTCGGCATAGGCCGTGTCGATGCCTTCACCGCTGTTCTCGACAACGGTATCGGCACCACTGTAATAGGTATCGCCGTTGGAGTAGACGTAATACCGATCGTCTCCGGCACCGCCCTGCAGATTGCTGGTTCTACTGCCATAGAGCTGGTCATTGCCCGCACCGCCGTTCAGCGTGTCCGAGCCAGCGACACCCCTGAGGATATCGTCGCCGTCGTTGCCGTTGAGCGTATCGTCGCCGGCACCGCCCACGAGGTAGTCGTTGCCGCCCGCGCCCGAGAGGACGTCATTGCCATCGCCCCCGTCCATGGTTTCGTTCGCTTCGGTGCCCACGTGGACATCATCGGTTGCGGTACCGACCCAGCTGCTGGCGCCGTTGCGGAAGTTGTCGGCTGTCAATCGCGTTCCGTCGCTGAACTCGATGACGTGGGTGCCGTTTGTCGTAGCGAGAAAGCCCTCCAGCATCGCACCCGTCACGTTGCCGTTGATTAGGAACCCGACAAACAGATCATCTCCGCTGATCTGGTAGTTGGTGACCAGATCCGGCGAAAGACCCGTATTGAAACGGATGGTGTCGGTACCGGCGTCGCTGTCGGCCAATCCCACTATCGTCTCGAAACTACCCAGGTTGACGGTATAGATGTCGTTGCCGGCGCCACCTTCGAGGATGTTCTCACCCGAGTCGCCGTTGAGCTGATCATCACCGTCGCCGCCATTGAGGTAATCGTTGCCCTCGCCACCGGACATGACGTCGTTGCCGCCGCCGCCGTACAGGCGGTCGTCGCCGGCCGTACCTACGATGACATCGTCGCTGTCACCGGACACCACAGCGGTTGCCAGTCCCAACTGCTGCTCCAGTTGCGCGCGCGTCAGTACGCTGCCGTTCGCAAACTGGATGTCCAACAGCGCGCCGGGACCGAAGTAGTCGCGGATGCCAAGCACATCTCCGCTGCTGGCATTGCTGATGATGAGATCGTCCCCTTGGACTTGATAAACAAGATCCGAGGCAGCGATCGAGCTGCCGAAGGAGATGACGTCGTGCCCCGAGTCCTCCCCCGCCAACTGGTAGACACGATCCGTACCGAAACCGCGTTCAAAATGGTAGGTGTCATCGCCGGTGCCGCCAGCGAGTTGATCGTCGCCAACTCCACCTGTCAGCTGATCATCACCGTCGCCACCGGAAAGCACGTCGTTGCCGTCATCACCGGACAATTCGTCGTTTCCGGCACCGCCGTCCACGAAGTCGTTCCCCGCACCCCCTGATACCTGGTCGTTGCCGGAGAACAGACGTTCGTAGTCGTCACCGAACAGGTTGTCATCTCCCTCCCCGCCTGTGATGACATCGTCGCCACCTTGGCCGTGTATCACGTCGTTGCCGGCGCCACCGTCCAGCGTGTCGTTGCCATGCATGGATGACGAAACGGCCGCTTCGTCGCCGTCCAAATAGTCATCGCCATCACCACCTGACAGCTGATCGGAACCGGCACTGCCATACAAACTGTCGTTGCCGGCACCACCGTCGAGCGTGTCTTCGCCATCGTCACCTATCAGCAGATCAACGCCGTTTCCACCGACGAGGCTGTCCTTGCCTACCCCACCGCGCAACTCGTCGTCGCCATCCGCACCAGTCAGCTCGTCGTCGCCGGCTTCGCCCCAGAGCTTGTCGCTATCCGCCCCACCCGCCAAGCGGTCGCTGCCCTCACCGCCAGCCAGCTCATCCTTGCCTTCGCCGCCATCGAGCACGTCATTGCCGGTGCCTCCAAACAGCCTATCGTCTCCCACACCACCAATCAGTACATCGTCGCCGCCATTCCCCTGGAGCTCGTCGTTACCGGCGCCACCGGAAAGGTAGTCGTTACCATGATAAACAGCGGCAAGCTGTGACTCGTCCGCATCACCCACCATGACGTCGTCACCATCACCGCCATCGAGCGCATCGTCACCGCCCGATCCAATCAGGGTGTCATTGCCAGCGCCGCCGTATAGCAGATCAATTCCGTGCAGACTGCCGTCGATGTCCGCGCCATCGCCGATCAGCGTATCCGTGCCGTCCTCGCCATAGAGAACATCGTCACCACCATCACCCCCGAGTTGGTCGTTTCCAGCCCCCCCGTAGAGCCTGTCATTCCCATTACGCGTGCCGGGCGATGCGTTATCACCTCGAATCACGTCGTCGTCATCACCTCCAAGCAATGTGTCATCACCGTCATCGCCGGAAATGGTGTCATTACCAATGCCGCCATCGATGTAATCGCGATCCTCGTCATCACTATCAACGGGGCTGGATACACCCCGGCCAGCGAGTCTGTCGCTGCCATCCCCGCCATAAATAATATCGTTACCACCACCGCCTGCTACCTCGTCGTCACCGGCACCAGCGTCAATCAGATCATTTCCGTTCCTGCGAGCAAGGTCTGATACCAGCGCAGTAAAATGAATGTGTGGAATGGCTCCATCAAACAGATCGCCGCTGATTGTATCGTTCCCATCACCACCGCTGATGGTGTCATCGTCGTGGCCGCCATCGATAACATCGGCTCCTACTCCACCGATGATCGTATCACTGCCTTCGCCCGCAAAGATCCGGTCATCCCCCTCGCCTCCATCGATAAAATCATCGCCGCTTTGCGAGATGTTGGGGTCGAGATCTATCTTGGACTGTGATGTGACAATCGTAAACCCGCTGCCCTGCTCCGTACCATCAAGGCGAATGTACCAACCTTTTCCGCGTGCCAGGACCGCTGAACCCAATTGGGCTATGTCCTCCTCGACGTGTTGTCGCTCACTCTTTCCATCCGAGCCAGCGGCATCACTCCAGTCCTCAAAATTGATCAGTTCTGAACCGTCAATGATCACGTCATTGCCATACGAACCGAACAACTGATCGTTGCCGGAACCCCCTAGAATCAGGTCGTCGTCCAGCCCCCCGTCGATGACGTCATTACCCGCACCTCCGTCCAGACCATCGTTGCCCGCCAGTCCGCCAATTTCGTCGTTACCAACATTGCTACCCGATGCACCGAAGATATCGCTGTCGTTCGTCAGGGGCGCGGAATTATGAGGATTCACGCCCTCGAAATCCGGAAGCTGGATACCTAGGTCGCCGTTCTTCCAATGCTCGACGACAATACGGGACCCGCTTGAGCGATGCGTGATCAAGAGAGTTTGATTATCACTAGTGCCAATTACAGCGAGGCGAAACTGCTCGTCTGAAGTGAGCCAAGTACCGAAGCTGGAGTCATGTATTGTGCGAAAGCCGATTCCTGTGCCACTTATGTTTATATCTCCATTATAAACGATTTTCCCGAGCCCATCCTCGTCATAAATCACATCCTCTGTTACGCCACTCTGCAAATCGTCGGAGACAAATTTGTATGTATCGAAGCCAACGCCACCAACCAGTGTATCGTTACCCCGCCCACCATTTAGCGTATCATCATCTGTGCCGCCTTTTAGCGTATCGTCACCGGCAAACCCTTTGAGGCTGTCACTGCCGCTTCCCCCATTGAGGTAATCCGCTTTGGCGTTTCCCTCCAAGATATCGTTTCCACCCTCACCGACCATATCATTTGGTTTGTCGTCGAGTCCAACGAAGACATCGTTTTGGTCAGTTCCCCAGTACAGATGATTACCGATGTGAGTGAGCGCCGCGTTATCGCTGTCCCTGATTGCCCGCAGCACGGCAGCTTGGGCGTCCTTTGGATCCTCCCACCCAAACATTGACGCCACCCCATTGAAAGCCGATTCGGCTACGTTTTCAAGTAGAGCTACCGTGGCGCCTATCGTTACCGCAATCACAGCCGGTACGGCCGCGCCGGCGGTGACAAACATTCCGGCGGCTATACCAACCACAAGTCCGAACAGCCTTGCACTAGCAGACTTATCGTTCCCGTCAAAGAAATCGCCTATCGCCTTGGTTGCTGTGTACCCGATACTTATCGGCTCGGCAGCGCTCAACGCCTTCTTGAGCATGTCCCGTGCCCCGGAGCCAAAACGAGTCTCGAAGAGGTTGAGTGCCTCCTCGTTTTCCTTCAGCTCATTTGAAATGCCCAAGATCAAGCCAACGGCGACGTCTACTTGTTCCTCCGACAGAGCGCCTTTGACTTGGGCAGCACGTAGTTTGTAGTCGTATCCCCACACGGCTAGCGCATCCGCAAAATTTGCCATGCCGGATTCGCGCCCTCGATCGGCGTACCGCTGTAACAAGTCGCCCATGTCGTCAAACATGTCTGCAAATGAGGCTGCGAACTCACCAGGAGTCAGCATGCCTTCGGCATATTCTTGCTTCAGTTCCGTATATCTGCGAGCCATCAGCTCGTTGAGTACCGCCGTGACCTCCGCATATGCAAGTTGTTCCCGGTGCGTCAGATCCGAATCAGTCATGATAGATGCTCCGTCTTTGATGGTAATGTACTTGGTCAGTTAGGCTCCATGAGGAACCCGATAATTGCATACATTGGCAGGATCCACAGAACAAGCTCCCACGCTACGCCAAAGAAAAATAAAGATGGAGATGATTTATATTTGTATTCAATGAATCGGGTTATGCCGATTGTGTTGACACGCCCCCGGAACACATTCATCAGCAGCCCTGCGAGTTGCAATATTGAGACAGCAATTAATGGCATAAAGAACGAATATTTCATGAATATAAACGTGGCGGTTTCAGGACGTGGCCTATAAAATATGGAAATTAAGAAAAATAATGCAACATCTATTACAACTATTAGGCACATGAACTTGTAATATCTCATCTCTATTAAGCGCCTCAATATAATCACAAATGGATTTATCTAACTGCAGTTTTAGCTGATCAATTTTTGTCTTTATCAGGTAACGACGTGACCTACGACCGACCCCAGGAATTTTTGCTTATCTTTCGCCGATAGCGACCATCGTGACCATGAGCTCCATCCAGTTTCAGCAAGGCGCCGTCACGATCATTTCCCCCAGAAGCCAATGTTAAGATCAATATCTCGGGGCCGTCTCAAACTCCACGT
>NZ_MWIO01000043.1 GCF_004799035.1 Rhodanobacter lindaniclasticus | reverse complement strand
TTTGTGAATCGACGCACATCACGCGAACTGTCCACCTCCCTATTCGTCGGCAGCGTCAGATGTGTAAAAGAGCCAGCGCCACCGCCAGCCCCACGCGCGCCCACAACAGGTACGCGCGAAATGAAATCCCCGTCTGCGCCACGAACAGATGCCGGAAGCGGCTCGGTGACAGGTGCGCCACGGCGGCCGCCACGGCCAGGGTGAGTTCTGCATCGGGGCGCTCGCGGATGCGATCCAGCACCCTTGCGATGCGCGGATCGACGGCTTGCGGTCCCGTGGATCGGGCTGCCAGATGCTCGACGATGCGTTGCGCCGCCGCCACCAGCTCGGCCTCCGTACCGCGCGCTTCGAACACGGCGTGCAGTGCCGCCGTGCAGGCCGCCAGACCTTCTTCGCACAACAAGCCCACCTCGTGCTGCCGATGGCGCGCGACAAGTTCGCGGCCAGCCAGTGTCTCCGGCTCGACGAACACCATCGCCACCGCGTGGCCACAACCGTCGAACAGGTGCGGTCGATCCGGCATGACGATGGCGGCCGAGGTCTGGTGCCAGGCGTCCGTCGCCGCGCCACGGATGCGGAACGGCTGCGCCGCGGCCAGCGTGATCTGGATGGCGTGGTGGCTGTGCGGCTGTGCCTGGCCCGTGTCGCGCCCGATCCACACGCTGCCACCTTTCCACATCGCCACGCGGCCGACGCCGACGATCGCGCGGCGGGGTTCTGCGGCAGGCGTGGCTCGGGACATGACGGCAGTTCGCGTCGAGACAGGACGTGCGAAGGTTAGCCCCTTGGTTCAAGCGCCCGGTAGGGGCGATGTCGACAATGGCACCACGGAGCAGGCCTCCGTACCCCCTTCCAAACCCAATGAGGACATGACCATGAACACCACCGATACTTCCGCCTGCCGTTGCCACAGCTGCGCCGGCGCCACCTGCACCTGCGGCTGCCAGGCTGCACCCGTCAGCCTGTCCGGCTGCGGTTGCGGTTGTGGCACCGGCCAGCCGTGCCGTGGCAGCGAGACGGGCGTCTGAGCACTCCCCCTGAAGGGCGACGCGCATCACGCGCGCCGCCCGGACCTTTCCCATGCCATACGATCTGATCATCTTCGACCTGGACGGCACGCTGGCCGATTCCTTCGCATTCTTCGTCAGCGTGTACAACCGACTGGCCGATCGCCATGGCTTCCGCCGCATCGCACCAGCGGAAATCGAGGCGCTGCGCGGTCGTTCGGCGCGCGAAGTCATGCGTCACGTGGGGTTGCCGCGCTGGAAGCTGCCGTGCGTCGCACGCAGCTTTGTCCGCACGATGCACGAGGCAGACATTCCGTTGTTCGCGGGCATCGAGCCGATGCTGCAACGCCTGCAGCGTAGCGGCGTCGCGCTGGCGCTGGTTTCATCAAACGCCGTGGACAACTGCCGACGGATCCTGGGCGACGCCCACTGGCAGCGGCTGGCTCATGTCGAATGCGGCGCTTCGATCTTCGGCAAGCGCCGGCGCATCGTCCGCATCCTGCGCGCCGCCGGCACCGACCCGACCCGCGCCATCTACATCGGTGACCAAGCCACCGATGCCGACGCCGCCCGCCGGGCCGGCGTGGCCTTCGGCGCCGTCGCGTGGGGCTACGCCACCCGCCTCTCGCTGGAACGGCTCCGACCGACGCGCCTGTTCGATACCGTCGAAGACCTGGCCGAGCTGACGGCGTAGCGGCTCCGCTGCTTCGCCGTGGCCCGCCGCTACAGCGTCACCCCGGAGCGTCGTCCCTTGCGCCGCCAAGCCGCCGGAGGCATGCCGAACTCGCGCTTGAAGGCGCGGTTGAACGCGGCCTCGGATTCGTAGCCGTAGTCACCGGCCAGCGCGGCGACGGGACGTCGGGTGTCCTGCAGGGCGGCGGCCGCGCGGCGCAGGCGCCAGCGCGTGAGGTAGTGCATGGGCGGCATGCCGATCAGTTCGTTGAAGCGCTGCGCGAGCGCGGAGCGCGACAGGCCGGCGTGGGCTCCCAGTTCCTCGACGCTCCAGGCGTGCATCGGGCGCTCGTGCAGCGCGTTGAGCGCACGGCCCACCCACGGATCGCGCAGGCCGGCCAGCCAGCCGATCTCATGCGCCGGCAACGCATCGATGTGGCGGCGGATCGCCTCCAGGAACAGCAGCTCGGCGAGCTTCGCCTTGACGCTGGCCGAACCCGGCCCGGGTGCGCTGTCCGAGTGCGCCGCGTGGTACAGCAGGTCGAGCAGCCAACCGCCGCCCGCGCCGCCGGTGAGCGGCACGCGCAGGATGCGCGGCAACGCATCGAGCAGCGGCTGGCACAGGTGGGGCTCGCAGGCCAGGAAGCCGCAGATGAAGCGCGTCTCCTCGCCGCCGCCGCCGTGGTCGATGCGCATCAGTCCGCCGGGCGACGCTGGCTGCACCAGCGAGTCGGACGTCACCGCGGCAAGCTGCAGATCGCTGCCCAAACAGTGCGCGTCGTCATGCGGCAACAGCAGCAGATCTCCCGCGTGCACCTGCAAGGTCTCGCCGCCGCTGCGCAGCCGTACGCGGCATTGGCCGTGGGTGATCGCATGGAAGAACACGATGTGGCCGAGGCCCGCGAAGATGCCGCCGGATTCGTGCGCGGGACGCGACTCGACGCACCACGGCGCCGTGAAGCGCGAGTCCAGGAACAGCGCCCCGTTGAGCTTGACTACCTGCAGCAGGTCGGAAAGAGCGTCCATCAAGAAAGCCGGCGAATCGGCAAAGTGCGATGGTGCGGGTGGACGAATACTACTCCCGTGTTTTCCACCGCCAGCAGGAGTCCCCCCATGTCCGCCGTACCCTCCCCCGTGCCCGCTCCCGATCTCGCCGCGATCAAGGCCCGCCAGCAAGCCGTGTGGTCGACCGGCGACTACGCCGCCATCGGCACCACGCTGCAGATCGTCGGCGAGAACCTCTGCGAAGCGCTCGACCTGCGCGCGGGCAGCCGCGTGCTCGATGTCGCCGCCGGCAACGGCAACGCCACCCTCGCGGCGGCACGGCGCTTCTGCGAAGTAGTCTCGACCGATTACGTCGCCACCTGGCTGGCGTCGGGCCGGGCCCGCGCCGAGGCCGAAGGCCTGTCCGTCCGTTTCCAGGAAGCCGACGCGGAAGACCTGCCGTTCGCCGACGCTTCGTTCGATGTCGTGCTGTCCACCTTCGGCGTGATGTTCACCCCCGCGCAGGAGCGGGCAGCCGCAGAGCTGGCGCGGGTGTGCCGGCCGGGCGGCAAAATCGGCCTCGCAAACTGGACACCGGACGGTTTCATCGGCCAGCTGTTCAAGATCATCGGCCGCTACGCGCCGCCCGCCGCCGGCCTGCAGTCGCCGCTGCTGTGGGGCACGCGCGCACGACTGGACGCCTTGTTCGGTCGCGCCGCGAAAACGATCCGCGCGGAGCCGCGATACTTCACCTTCCGCTACCGCTCGCCCGAACACTGGGTGGAGGTGTTCCGCGCCTGGTACGGCCCGGTGAACAAGCTCTACGCCGCGCTCGATGCGACGAAGCAGGACGAGCTCACGCGCGACATCCTCGCCCTGATCGCCCGGGGCAACCGCGCGGGCGACGGCTGCATGGTGCTGCCGGCCGAATACCTGGAGGTCGTGATCGAGCGGAGATAACGGTCGCCGCCAACCCGCCTCACGACCCCTGAACACCGCCGCGCCCTATGCTTGCCGGATCGCAACCGCCGGCAAGCACTCATGTTGAACAAGAGCTACCCCTACTATCTCGCCAACCGTCCGCAGACGTCGCGGACGCTGCTGGAGGTGCGCAACAAGTACAGCGGCCGCATCGCCACCCGGGTGGCGGTGCCCGATGCGAAGGCGGTCGAAAAAGCGATCGCCGCGGCGGTGAAAGCCGCTCGCCCGATGCGCGAGTACAAGCCGTGGGCGCGCCAGGCGGTGCTGCAACACTGCGCGACACGCTTCACCGAACGCCGCGACGAGCTGGCCGAGGCGCTGTGCATCGAGGCGGGCAAGCCGATCAAGGACGCCGCCGGCGAAGTGACCCGGCTGATCGAGACGTTCCGCATCGCCGCCGAGGAAGCCGTGCGCATCAACGGCGAAGCGATCAACCTGGAACTGGCCAGCCGTCTGGACGGCTACCACGGCTACACCAAACGCGTGCCGCTGGGGCCGGTGTCGTTCATCACGCCGTTCAATTTTCCGTTGAACCTGGTCGCGCACAAGGTGGCGCCGGCGATCGCGGCGGGATGTCCGTTCGTGCTCAAGCCGTCGGAGAAGACCCCGATCGGCGCACTGATCATCGGCGAGGTGCTGGCTGAGACCGACCTGCCGGGCGGCGCGTTCTCCATCCTGCCGCTGGACGGCAGCCACGCCGCGCCGCTGGTCGAGGACGAGCGCTTCAAGCTGCTCTCGTTCACCGGCGGCCAGATCGGCTGGGATCTGAAGGCCCGCGCCGGACGCAAGAAGGTGGTGCTGGAACTGGGCGGCAACGCCGCCTGCATCGTCGACGCCGACCAGGGCCCGCAACTCGACCGCGTGGTGCAGCGGCTGGTGTTCGGCGCGTTCTACCAGTCCGGCCAGAGCTGCATCGGCGTGCAGCGCATCTACGCGCACGCGGACGTGTACGACGCGCTGAAGCGCAAGCTGGTCGCTGCGACGAAGAAGCTCAAGGCCGGCGATCCGAAGGACAGCAGCGTGTTCCTCGGCCCGATGATCGACGAGGCCGCCGCCGAGCGCCTGCACGGGTGGATCCTGGAAGCGAAACAGGCCGGCGGCAGGATCCTCTGCGGTGGCAAGCGCGAGGGCAACATGCTCGACGCCACGCTGATGGAGCACGTGCCCGCCGACGCGAAGGCCAACCGCATGGAAGCATTCGGCCCGTTCGCCCTGCTCGCCCCGTTCGACAAGTTCGACCAGGCGATCGCGATGGTCAACGACTCGGACTACGGCCTGCAGGCCGGCATCTTCACCAACGACCTCGACCACGCGATGCGCGCGTGGAACGAGCTCGAACAGGGCGGCGTGATCGTCAACGACATCCCCAGTTTCCGCGCCGACAACATGCCCTACGGCGGCATCAAACGATCCGGCCTGGGCCGCGAAGGCCTGCGCTATGCGATCGAGGACATGACCGAGATTCGCCTGATGGTGATGCGGGAAGCCTGATCCGCCGCGTGCCGCATGAACGCGGCAAAAGCCGGCGGGCGGTGCCCACCCTACCCATCGCGCTGCGCGTAGGGCGGGCACCGCCCGCCGCACTGACGCGACAGAAACCGGCGGGCATTGCCCGCCCTACCGCACGGCCTTCATGGCCGGTGCGTTCCAGCCCATCGCGTTGTAGACGTGGTAACGCAGCACGCCAAGGTATTCATGCAAGGCCACGTCGGTCAGCACGATGTTCTGCGCCGACGGCCACGGATCCAGTTCGGCATGGAGATAATCGGCCCGCACCGGGGTGGCCGCGATGCCGAAGTGATCGAAGTACAGCACGCTGCGGCGCAGGTGCCAGGCGGAACTGACCAGCCACACCTTCGGCGCGTCGAGCTTGGCCAGCAGCGGGCGCGAGAACTGCGCGTTCTGCCAGGTGTTGTTGCTGCGCGACTCCAGGATCAGATCCTCGTCCGGCACGCCGAGTCCACGCAGCACGCGGGCGTACGAGACGGCCAGCGCGGTACCCCGGTGCTCCGGATCACCGCCGCTGACCAGCAGCTTGCAGCCGACCGCGGCCTGGTGGCAGGCGTGGTACAGCACGGCCACCTCGGCAATGCGCCCGTATGCGCTGATGCCCGGCTCGACATCGTCGTGCGGCACGTGGATCGAACCGCCGGTAAGCAGCACGATCGCATTCTGCGGCGCCCACGCCGGTGCCGGGCGTTGCGCATACGGAGCCTGCAGCTGCTGCAACAGCAACCGGGGCAGTACGCCGCTCCCCGCCAGCACGAGCAGCAGCGCCGCAAGCACCGCGAAGGTGCCGGCCAGCCAGCGCCAGCGGCGCCAGATCGCCAGGCAGGCAAACAGGGTGAGCACGACGATGAGCGAAAACAGCATGGTGAGGCCAGTGGCGTGGAGGCTCGCAGGTTACCCGATGCGATGTGGCACGCAAGGCACGCTTTCGTGACCGGACCAACTGCGCGAGGATGATCGACGCGCGCGACCGGCGCGCGCCGTCCGCGAGCGCAACATGACCACCCTCGTCTTCGTCCACGGCTGGAGCGTCACCAGCACCGCCACCTACGGGCAGATGCCGCAGCGCCTGCAGCAGCGCGCCGCTGCCCGCGGTCTGGCGCTGACCCTGGCCGACATCCGGTTGTCCGAATACGTGAGCTTCGACGACGCGGTGACGATGGCCGACCTGGTGCGCGCTTTCGACCACGCCCTGCGCGACCTGCACCTGCAAGATGCAAGCTTCGCCTGCGTGACGCACTCCTTCGGCGGCCCGGTGGTGCGCGAATGGTTGCGCGCGCAGCGCACGCAACCCGGACGCCACAGCACCATCCGCCTGACCCATCTGGTGATGCTGGCGCCGGCGAACTTTGGTTCCGCGCTGGCGCAGTTGGGCAAGAGCGTGCTCGGCAAACTGAAGGCCTGGTGGCAGGGCGTGGAACCGGGCCAGCGCCTGCTCGACTGGCTGACGCTGGGCAGCCCGGCCTCACTCGCCCTCAACCTGGACACCATCCACGGCACGGACCCGGCCGCCTCGGGCCAGTATCAGTTCGTGCTGACCGGCGATCGCCCGGACCGTGCGTTGTACGACTACCTGGTGCCCTACACCGGCGAAGACGGCTCCGACGGCGTGGTACGCATCGCCGCGGCCAATCTCAATGCACGCCACGCGGTGCTGAGATGGGATGGCAAGAGCGATACCGGCGACATCGACGAGCTGGCACTGCAGGTAACCCGCGGGCCGCGCTTTGCCTTCAAGATCGTGGCCGACGCGGCCCACTCGGGCAGCGAACACGGCATCCTGCGCGAGGCGGCGCCGGCCACCGTGGCCGACATCCTGCGCTGCCTGCAGGTACGCAGCAGCGACGACTACACGGCACTGGTCGACGCCTTCGACGCCGAGAACGCCGCACGCGACGCGCATCGGGTGGAACTGGAACCGGCGGACCCGTTCCCCGCCCGCGTGCACATCCACGACCCGCGCAGCCAGCTGATCGTGCGCATCAGCGACGACAGCAGCGAGGCGCTGGCCGGCGCGGGCTTTCTGCTCACCGCCGGGCCGCAGGCCAGTCCCGACCGGATGCCGCCGGGCTTCATGCTCGATCGCCAGGTCAACGCCCACCATCGCGCCACTGCCACGCTGTATCTCGACCACACCCTGCTTGCCGGTGCGGACCGCGTGAGCCACCCGGACCACTCGCGCAAGACCCTGCGCCCGGCCACGCCCAGCCACCGCCCCTACGGCGCCAGCGTCACACCGCAGGATCTCGGCGGCCTGGTGCATCACGCGCTGGCGCGCAGCATCGCCAGCGACGACCTGTTCGCCATCCTCGGCCCGCACCAGACCACCGTGCTGGACGTGGTGCTCTCGCGCAAGATCCACGCCGGCGTGTTCCGCCTCACCCGCGACCTGGAGCCGCAGGATTTCCGCAAGCCCGCACCCGGCCCGGTGATCGGCTAGCGCCGCTGGCCCTGTCGCGTGCAGGAAGTTACGATGCGCGACAGGGCGGTGACGCGGTTCCGCGCGCCAGGGGGATCAACGGGTGTGTCACCAGACCTTCGTCAGCCCGCCTGACGGGCAACAGGTCGGTTGCCGCCAAAACGTTCCAGCTCGACCCATCAAGTCAGGGAGGACATCGCGTGAAGAAAGTCGTGCTCGTGGTCATCGTGATCGCCGTGGCGATCTGGTATTTCGACATCAGCCGCAGGATGACCGAAAGCTCGATCCGCGCCAGCTACCAGGCACAGATCGAGGCCCTGCAGCGATTCGACGCCAAGCCGCTGTGCGACGCGCTGGACGACAGCTACCAGGCCACCGTGACGGCCCGCGGATCGGCCCGCGCGCCGAGCGCGAAAGACAAGGCCGGCGCATGCGCGGACCTCACCCGTACCCTGCGCCGCATGAAGACCCTGAGCGAACGCACCGGCGGCCTGCTGGAGCCGGATTACGACTACGAGATCAAGTCGATCGAGCTCGCGGACGATCGCAAGACCGCCACCGTGGAAATCGCCAGCGTCATGCGCATCGGCGACATGACCCTCGCCCGCTCCCGCTCGGTGGACCACCTGATCCGCCGCCTGGGCCGCATCCGCAGCGTCAGCAGCGAAGAAACCGTGTGGGCGTACCGGCCAGAATAGGCTGAAGCGGCCGCCCGCCGCATGGCTCTGGACACCTCCGCAGTCGCCCTTCACCATGGCCCCATGAACCTCCTGCTCGACCTGTTTGACCACACCGAAAGGGCGCCCGAAATCGAGGCGGCCATTTCTCGCATGGCCGAACAGGGGGATACCGCACGCGGCGCAGTATTCACTCGTCCGGAAGTCGTCAACGCCATCCTGGATCTCTGCGGCTACCGTAGCGACCGCCCTCTGCATGGAATGCGCTTGCTGGAACCCTCGTTCGGCGCGGGAGACTTCCTACTCTGTGCTGCGGATCGCCTGTGGGCAGCATTCATCAACGAGGGTGGATCGCCGGAATCAGCGCTTGCGAAGTTGCGCGGTGCAATCACGGGGGTGGAATTGCATGCGGCCACATTCGATCTGACAGCGAGAAAACTGCAGACCCAACTTGTCGGACACGGTGTAAACGCCGACGATGCCGCCGCTCTGTGCAAATCATGGCTGATCCGCGACGACTTCCTGTTGTCGCGCATCGAGGGCAGTTTCGACGTCGTGGTGGGCAACCCGCCCTACGTGCGGCAGGAACGCATCCCGGCCGCGCTGCTGAACGAGTACCGCCGTCGCTTCCGCACGCTTTATGATCGCGCCGACCTGTACGTGCCATTTTTCGAACGCGCTCTGGACCTGCTGGCCGTCGGCGGTGTCCTCGGCTACATCTGCGCCAACCGCTGGCTGAAGAACCGCTACGGTGGGCCGCTCCGCGAAAAGATCACGCGTGGCTACTGGTTGAAGTACTTCGTCGACATGGAAGGCGCGTCAGCCTTCCACTCGGATGTGATCGCCTACCCCGCCATTACCGTATTGCAGCACGCGCCCTCCGAATCGGAAACCAGCCGACTAACCCGCGCCGCCGACGCCGAGGCGGTGGCAGCGCAACCACTGCCTGCGCTGGTCGAGGCATTACTCGATGGCAGCAGCGAACCTGGCACCATAGTCGAGTTCTCACTGGATGCCGTAGGGTCGGCCCCACTCCTGCTAGACGACATTCCGCGTCTGGTGCTACTGCGGCGCATCGAGCACGCGTTCCCCACACTCGAACAGGCCGGCTGCAAGGTCGGCATCGGCGTGGCCACCGGTTGCGACCGCGTATTCATCGGTAGCTTGGAAGGCCTGCCGGTGGAGCCCGACCGCAAGCTTCCCCTAGTGATGGCACGAGACCTCGTGGATGGCGGCATCCGCTGGGGCGGCAAAGGCGTACTGAATCCGTTCGATCCATCGGGGCAACTCGTTCCGCTGGACTCATTCCCGCGATTCAGGCGCTACTTGCATGAGCACCGGAACAGCGTGGCCCGTCGCCATGTCGCCCAGCGCAACCCGGACGGGTGGTATCGCACCATCGACCGCATCCAGCCCGGGCTGTTGGAAACACCCAAGCTACTGGTGCCCGACATCAAGGGCGAAGGAGTCTTCGTCATCGACGAAGGCCGGTACTACCCGCACCACAATCTTTACTTCATCACTTCCGACGAGTGGGACCTACGGGCGCTGCAAACGGTACTTCGCTCATCGCTGACACTGATGACGGTAGCGACTTATTGCACACGTATGGCCGGCGGGTTCCTGCGTTTCCAGGCGCAATACCTGCGTCGCATCCGTGTTCCGCACTGGAGCGATGTCGGCGAGCCCATGCGCGAACGGCTGATCGGAGCGGCTTCGGCCAAGGCCCAGCACGACATTGATCTGCCGGTGTTCGAACTGTACGGGTTGAATGCAGCGGAGGCGTTGCGCACCCGCGAAATCGCCGACGCCGCGCGCGTCGCGAAAGGCCTCTCCCGATGACCGCAAGCCTGCTTCCCCCGGCGTTTGACCAACTCACGCAACAAGCCGTGCATACGTTCTGGCATTCCCGCAACAGTGGCAGCGTCAATGCCAGCTCGGGAGATGGCCGCACCGCGGTTGTCGGCGGCAAGAACATGGATGGTTTCATTGACGTTATCCGCGCCGTGGTGAAGCACTGTGGACTGCCCGAAGATTCGGTACACGTGCGCAAGTCGAAAGTGGTCCTTCCCGGATTCTTCCGCGCCACCAAGAACTGGGATGTGCTGGTCGTCCACAGGCAACGGCTGCTTGGCGTCTTCGAGTTCAAGTCGCAGGTTGGTTCGTTCGGCAACAACTTCAACAATCGCAGCGAAGAAGTGATCGGATCGGCTGCCGACCTTTGGGTCGCCCATCATCATGGCGCTTACGGCGGCATTCCCAAGAGCCGGAGACAGGTGCAGGAATATTCGCCGGCACTGCTCAATCCAGTGATCCAGTCGGATCCCCGCCCACCCTTCCTGGCGTGGCTCATGCTGCTGGAAGAATGCGAAGCGTCCCTGCGATCCGTCCGCTGCGACGAACCGCATTTTCCGGTCTTCGAGGAGTTTCGTGACGCTTCGTACGCACGCCGATACCAGATCCTGTGCGAGCGCCTGGTGGAGCGCCAGCTCTACAGCGCCGCGGCGCTGGAACTGACGCCAACCGGCAAGGATAGCCACCGGGCGTTGTCCCCGGCGACGAGCATCCGAAACATGTTCTCGGAGTTTGCCGGCCGCATGCTGGCCGCCGCACAGGGCGACTGAACTCGGCGCGACCTCATTTCCGCACCCGCATCGTCAACCCTTTCAGGAAATTCCGCAGCAGCTGGTCGCCGCACAGCTTGAAGTTCTTGTGGTCGCTCTGGCGGAACAGCGCGCTGAGTTCCGGCTTGGAGACGGGGAAACCGGCGGACTCGAGGATCTGGTGCATGTCCACGTCCTTCAGCTCGAACGCCACGCGCAGCTTCTTCAGCACCACGTTGTTGGTGACGCGCTTCTCCGGCGGGCGCGGCGGGCGGCTTTCGTCCTTGCCGCGGCGGTGGAACACCAGGCCATCGAGGAACAGCGCCAGCATCCTGTTGCTGCATTCGACGTAGCCGGGCTCGTCGTCCTTCTTCAGCATCGCCTGCACCTCCTCCTTCGTCACCGGCGCAGCGGCATCGGCCAGGTGGATCAGGTCCACCACCTTGCCGTCGCTCAGGTCGAGCATGTAGCGGATGGCGCGCAGTACGTCATTGTTGATCATGTCGTTCCGAAGGGGCGTGCGTAGGGCCGCCATGCTACCGCGATGGTCCGGCGAGTTTCAGTCGCACAGGCTCAACCCCTTTTCCGTGCGCGCAGCGTTTCATCTTCCACACCCGGAGGAGAACCGACGCGATGAACACGAAAACCCTGTGGCGCAGCTTGTTGATGGCCTTGCTGGTGATGCTTGCCGGCTGTGGCCACCGGCCAACCGCCGAGCCGGTCAGGACCGGCCATGCCGCCAGTGCCGCGGCAACGCGGAACGACCAACTACCCGTAGCCACGTCAATACCTTCCGCGCGTCCGTTGCAGGAAACGGCACCCCGGGCGGCGCACGAAACCACCCTGCCTTCGCCGCCACGAATGCCACCGCCGCCGTATCTGCTGACCCGGGCAGCTCCGCGCTTGCCTCCCGCACCGCCAGCAATGGTCACGGCGCCATTGGCAGCGGGCAAACGCATGGCTTCCGCCATGCCGGTGATGGCGCCGACCTTCATGCCGCCGAACCAGCCGTTGCCCGGCGACATCAACACCGAGAACTACACCCACCGCGATACCAATCCGGTGCAACTGGTCAGCGAACAGCCGGTGTCCACCTTCAGCATCGACGTGGACACCGGCGCGTACACCAACGTGCGGCACATGCTCAACGCCGGCCGCCTGCCGCCGGCCGATGCGGTGCGTGCGGAGGAGTTCATCAACTACTTCGATTACGGTTACACGCCGCCAGCCGATCGCGCGCAGCCGTTCAGCGTCGCCACCGAACTCGCGCCGGCGCCGTGGAATGCGCAACGCCAACTGCTGCTGGTCGGGATCCAGGGCTATCGCGTGCCGGCCGCGCAGATCCCGGCATCCAACCTGGTGTTCCTGATCGACACCTCCGGTTCGATGAACGAGCCGGACAAGCTGCCCTTGCTGAAGGCCTCGCTCAAACAGCTGGTGCGCCAGCTTCGCGCGCGTGATCGCGTGGCCATCGTCACCTACGCCGGCCGCGCCGGCGTGGCCCTGCCCTCCACCGCCGGCGACCGCCACGCCACCATCGACGCGGCCATCGACAGCCTCGACGCACGCGGTTCCACCAATGGCGGCGCGGGCATCGAACTGGCCTACGCGCAGGCCGCGCAAGGCTTCATCGAGGGCGGCGTGAACCGGGTGATCCTGGCCACCGACGGTGACTTCAACGTGGGTACGGTCGACCCGCAGGCGCTGAAATCCATCGTCGAGGACCATCGCAAGGGCGGCGTGGCATTGACCACGCTGGGCTTCGGCGAAGGCAACTACAACGACGCGATGGCGGTGATGCTGGCCGACGCCGGCAACGGCAGCCATCACTACATCGACAACCTCGCCGAAGGCCGCCGCGTGCTGGTGGACGAGATGTCCGCGACGCTGCTGACCATCGCCAAAGACGTGAAGATCCAGCTGGAGTTCAACCCGGCCCAGGTGCAGGAGTACCGCCTGATCGGCTACGAGAAGCGCCTGCTCAAGCGCGAGGATTTCAACAACGACCAGGTCGACGCCGGCGAGATCGGCGCCGGTGCCAACGTCACCGCGATCTACGAGATCACTCCGACCGGCTCCGCCGGTGCGCGGATCGACCCGCTGCGCTACGGCAGCCGCGCCGAGCCGCAAGGCCACGGCAACGAGCTGGGCTTCCTGCGCCTGCGCTACAAGTTGCCGGGGCAGTCGGCGAGCCGCCTGATCGAACAGCCGATCGCCGCGCAGGCCGAGGCCGAAGCCGGCGAGCGGCTGCGCTGGGCCGCCGCAGTGGCCGCGTTCGCCGATGCCCTGCGCGGCGGCAAGTACCTGGACGGCTACGGCTACCGCCAGATCGCGCAGCTCGCCGACGGTGCCCGCGGCCGGGATGCCGACGGCTACCGCGCCGCCTTCGTGCAGTTGGTGAAGCTGGCCGAGGGCCTGGCCACGCCCGCCCCGGCCAGCCCTGAAACTTTCGCGCGTTGAGCCATTCGGCCCCGCCGCGTCGATAGCCGTGATGACCGCAGCCAGTCTCCCCGCTGCCGTCTTCCCCCACGGCGATCGCGCGGCGGGGTCGATACTCGTCGCACCGCGGACCCCGCACGAGCCGCCCGCACACCGCCGATTTGCCTTAACCTCGCAATCCATGGATGCTCCGGTCGATCCCGATGCGATGCTGATGCTGGCCTACGCGCGCGGCGACCTTGCCGCGTTCGAGGCGCTGTACGCGAAGCATCGCGGCACGCTGTACCGGTTCCTGCTGCGCAGCCTGCGCGATCCCCAGCGCACCGACGAGCTGTTCCAGGAAACCTGGAGCCGGGTGATCGCCGCCCGCGTGCGCTACCAGCCGCAGGCGAAGTTCAGCACCTGGCTGCTGCAGATCGCGCACAACCTGCTGGTCGATGCGCTGCGCCGCCAGCGCCCCACCGCCGATGGCGAGGAAGCCGAACTGGCACTGTCCTGCGTCGCCATTCCCGAACACGAGCAACCCGAGCACGCCTGGTCCGATTTCGAGCGCCGCCGCCACCTGCAGCGCGCCATCGAGCAGTTGCCCGACGAACAACGCACCGCCATCCTGTTGCGGCTGGAGCAGGAACTGAGCCTGGAGGAGATCGCCGAAGTGACCGGCAGCGGCCGCGAGACCGTGAAGTCGCGCCTGCGCTATGCCATGACCCGATTACGCGAAGCGCTGTCCGAATGACCACGCCCCTGCCACCGAACGATCCCGCCGCTCCGGACGAGAAGCTGCCCGGCGAAGCCGAACTGGCCGCGCTGTACCGGCAGCTGCCGCAGCGCGAGCCCGGTCCCGGGCTGGACGCCGCCGTGCTGCATGCTGCGGCGAAGGCGCTCGGCGTCGACCGGGCGCCGTTGCACACCGAACGCCGCAAGAATCCGCGCGAGTCCGGCGACTGGGTGCACCCCAAGCCGTTGTCGGCGATCAAGGCTCGCGCGATCCCGTCGGTCGAATCGGCCACGCGCGCACGGCGTCGCCACCTGCCGCACTGGCTGGTGGCGCTGGGCAGCGCGGCCAGCCTGGTACTGGTTGCCGGCCTGGCCTGGCACATGCGCTCGACACCGACGGCTTCGTCGCTGTCGACCGAAACGGCCACACCGGCACAGGCCGTCGCGCCACCCACCGCCGGGCAAGCCGCCGATCGCGCCGCTGCCGCCGCGGCGCCGTTACCGCGCATGCAGGCAACCGAAGCGGCCAGGCGCCAGTCGATGGCGGCAAGGAAACAAGCTGTCGCCCCCGCCTCCGTTGCGGAAAAGACGGCCCCACCGCCGCCGCTGCCGTCGATGGTCAGGGCGCCAGCGCAACCGCAGATGACCACCGCGGGGCCACCGGCGCCACCACCCCCGCCGGTGCCGGTGCTGCTCGAAATGCCCGCGCCTGCACCTGCTGCGCCGCCCGCCGACGCCATGGCGAAGGAAGCCGCACCCGCGGCGGCCCGCGTCGCCACACCTGCCGAGGAACTGACGCGGATCGAGCAGCTGTTCGCGCGGGGCGACGAACACGAGGCGCAGCAGCGCCTGCTCGATTTCCACCGCGCCCATCCGCAATGGCCGCTGCCGCCGGAACTGCAGGCGAAACTCCCCAGGCCGTGAGCGAGCCGCTGTCCACCCTCGCCGCGCGTTGCCGCCACCAGCAGGACATCCGCAAGAGCCGCTTCCTGGCCATCGCCGAGCCGGTCACTTCGACCACCCAGGCGCTGGCCTTCCTGCGCGAGGTCGCCGACCCGGCCGCCACGCACAATTGCTGGGCCTGGCGCATGGGCCAGGATTACCGCTTCAACGACGACGGCGAACCCGGCGGCACCGCGGGCCGACCGATCCTGCAGGCGATCGAAGGTCAGCAGATGGACGGCGTGATGGTCGTGGTCACGCGCTGGTACGGCGGCATCAAGCTCGGCGCCGGCGGCCTCGCCCGCGCCTATGGCGGCACCGCCGCCGAATGCCTGCGCCTGGCCGACCGGGTGCCGATCGTGGCGATGGCGCGGTTCGGCTTGCGCGTGGAGTTCGCCGCGCTCGCCCTGCTCAAGGCCCGCCTCAGGGATCTGCAGGCGGAGGTCGAGTCGGAACAGTTCGGCGCCGACGGCGTCACCCTGCAACTGCAACTGCCCGCAAGCCGCGCGGAGGAGCTGACGCTGCTGGTACGCGACCTCACCCGCGGCCGCAGCGAAGCGCACCGCCTCGATTGATCGCGCCCCCTCGCAGGAGCTCGCTCGCGGGCGATGCTCCTGGAGCCGGGATTCGGGATTCGCGCAATCAAAAGCGTCGCCCGCGAGCGGGCTCCTGTCCGGACGTGTGGTTTGCGGATTGAATCGGCGGGCTTCTGCCCCACTTCAGTGGCTGCGTGCCGCCGTGCGCATCCCTCCGGACATCCTGCGAGTATCCATGAGCGACGCCGCCACCGACACGCCCCGCCCGTCCCGCCGCCTCGGCGCCCTGCGCGGACTGTGGCCGTTCCTGAAACCGCACCGCGCGCTCGCCATCGGCTGGCTGGTGTTCCTGGGGCTGTCCTCGGGCGCCTCGCTGACCCTGCCGCTGGCGTTCCGCCACATCATCGACAAGGGCTTCGGCCACGCCAGCCAGGCGGCGATCAACGAGACCTTCATCGCCCTGTTCGGCGTGGCGCTGGTGCTCGCCGTGGCCACGGCAGCACGCTATTTCTGCATCACCCTGCTGGGCGAACGCGCGCTGGCCTCGCTGCGGCAGACACTGTACGCGCAGGTGATCCGGCTGGACGTGGCTTTCTTCGAGCGCAGCCGCGTCGGCGAGTTGCTGTCGCGGCTCAGCGCCGACACCGAAGTGGTGCAGGCGCTGATCGGCTCCGGCGTGTCGGTGGCGTTGCGCAGCGTGGTGATGCTGGTCGGCGCCAGCGCCATGATGGTATGGACCGCGCCCTCGCTGGCCGGACTCACCGCGCTGGTGATCCCCGCCGTGATGCTGCCGATCCTGGTCTTCGGCCGCCGCGTGCAGAAGCTCTCGCGCGCCAGCCAGGATCGCCTGGCCGACGCCGCGGCGATCGCCAACGAAACGCTCAACGCCTCCACCGCAGTGAAAGCGTACGCGCGCGAGAACATCGAAAGCACCCGCTACAGCCACGCGATCCTGCGCGCGCTGGCCACCGCGCGCCGGCGCATCGGCATGCGCGCGTTGCTGACCATGGCGGTGATCGTGCTGGTGTTCGGCGCGATCACCCTGGTGCTGTGGGCCGGTGCGCAGCATGTGCTGACCGGCACGCTGGACCCCGGCGTGCTGGGCCAGTTCGTGCTGTACGCGGTGTTCGCCGCCGGCTCGGTCGCCGGGCTCTCCGAGGTGTGGGGCGACGTGCTGCGCGCGGCCGGTGCGATGGAGCGCCTGGGCGAACTGCTCGACGAGCGCCCCGAAATCGTCGCGCCGGCGCAGCCGCTCGCCCTGCCGCGACCGATCAGCGGCGCACTGCGTTTCGACGGCGTCAGCTTCCACTACCCGAGCCGCCCCGACGCCCCCGCGCTGCACGACTTCACGCTGGACGTGCGCCCCGGCGAAACCGTCGCCCTGGTCGGCCCCTCCGGCGCCGGCAAGAGCACGGTGTTCTCGCTGCTGCTGCGTTTCTACGACCCGCAGAGCGGCCGCATTTCCATCGACGGCATCGACCTGCGCGCGGTGACGCTGGACGACCTGCGCGGCGCGATCGCGCTGGTGCCGCAGGAGACCGTGATCTTCAGCGGCAGCGCCGCCGACAACATCCGCTTCGGCCGCGACGGCGCCAGCGACGAGGAGGTACGCGAGGCGGCCCGCGCCGCCGAGGCGCACGACTTCATCAGCGCCCTGCACGACGGCTACCAGGCCGAGATGGGCGAACGCGGCGTGCGCCTGTCCGGCGGCCAGCGCCAGCGCATCGCGATCGCCCGCGCGATCTTGCGCGACGCACCGCTGCTGCTGCTCGACGAGGCCACCTCGGCGCTCGACGCGCAATCCGAGGCGGCGATCCAGCAGGCGCTGGAACGCCTCGAGAAAGGCCGCACCACGTTGGTGATCGCCCATCGCCTCGCCACCGTGCAGCGCGCCGACCGCATCGTGGTGCTCGACGGCGGCCGCATCGTGGCGCAAGGCACGCATGAAAGCCTGCTCGCCGAAGGCGGCCTGTACGCCGAGCTGGCGCGGTTGCAGTTCGTGGCCTGACTCGAATCCTCCATCCAGAATCCCGGCCTTCCATGTCCATCGTCCTCACTCCCTTCGCCCGCAGCCGCCTGTTCCCCCGCGACAAGCGACCCAGCGCCATCCAGGATTGCAGCGCCGACGATTTCGAGCAGCGCCTCAACAACGAGATGCCGCTGAAGGTGCTCGACGGCTACGCGCCGTTCTGCAAGCTGCACGTGCACCGCAACTGGACCTCCACGCGCTGCACCGCCACGCCGATCACCGAAGCCAATCGCCACCTGCTGCGCTCGGCCTACGAGGCGCGCAGCACCGAGGAATTGCCGGTACTGGTGCGCTGGTTCGAGGGCATCGACCCGCCGGTGGCGAACTACCTGCTGCCGATCCTCTACGGCCGCGAACAACTGGCGAAGGAAGGTTCGCCGATCGAGGCCGACTGGGGCGTGGTCGGCTGCCTCTACACCACCGAACCGGAAGAGATCCCGATGGTGCCGATCACCATGCTGCGCAACGCGCTGGGCGTGGAAGAAGGCGGCTCGGGCGTGCCGCTGGATCGCGTGGCGTATCGGCGTGCGGTGACCTTCTGGGAGGCACACGCGAACTGGCGCGGTTGAATGCCGGCCCTTGATTTGTGCCAGGAAAGCGCGCATTCCGAAAAGACACGGCGCACATCACGGGATCCACACCATGCAATCCTTCGGCAAACCCGCCCGCGGCGAACGCCTGGAACGCCTGCACGACCTGCCGTTGTGGGACGGCGAGCGGCTGCACAACATCCATCCGGTGCTGCCCGGTTTGCGCGATGCTTCCGCGTCCAAGCCCACCCTGCGCGACTTCGTCTGCGGCGGCCCGGATCGCACACCGTCGGCGCCCCTGCCCGCCGACGATCCGCGCAGCGCGTGGCTGAAGCCACCGGCCAGCGGTCTTCGCGCCACCTGGCTGGGCCATTCCACCGTGCTGCTGGAGATCGACGGCTGGCGCGTGCTGACCGATCCGGTGTGGGGCCAGCGCGCCTCGCCTTTCGCCCTGCTCGGCCCCAAACGCTTCCAGCCGGTGCCGGTGAGCCTGCGCGAGCTGCCGCCGATCGACGCGGTGGTGATCTCGCACGACCATTACGATCACCTGGACTATCCGACCATCCGCGCGCTGGCAAAGTCGGACGTCCCCTTCGTCACCTCGCTCGGCGTCGGCGCGCACCTGGAGGCCTGGGGCATCGCACCGTCGCGCATCACCGAGCTGAGCTGGTGGCAGACCCATCGCGTGCCGGGCACCGGGCTGGCCATCACGGCCGCGCCGTCGCAGCATTTCTCCGGGCGTGGCCTGAAGGATCGCAACCTCACCCTGTGGTCGTCGCTGGTGATGCAGGGCGAACGGCACAGCGTGTTCTTCAGCGGTGACACCGGCCTCACCGACGAATACGAAACCATCCGCGAGCGGCTCGGCCCGTTCGACCTGGTGATGCTGGAGGTCGGTGCGTTCCATCCCTCGTGGGGCGACATCCACCTGGGCCCGGCCAATGCGCTGAAGGCGCACGAGATGCTCGGTGGCGGCGTGCTGATGCCGGTGCACTGGGGCACGTTCGCGCTGTCCACGCACGCGTGGGACGAACCGGTGGAAACGCTGCTGACGCTGGCCGACCCGCAGCGGGCACACCTGCTGTTGCCGCAGCTCGGCCAGGCGACCGAGCCGGCGGAACGCAGACCGGCGACGCCATGGTGGCGAAGCGACGAAAGAACCGCGCGGAAACGCGCTGTCCAGCCCGATCCCGCCGAGGCCGCCGACGCCGACCGCCTCGCGGGCGCGGTTCCGTGGCCGCTCGACTGAACGGGTCGAATCGGCTTCCGGTGCGTCCGATTGCAGCTAGCATCGCCGACATGAAGACGATCCTCCCGGTATTGGACAAACACCCAAACTTCCCGTCGACGTTCGGCGTGATCGCCAAGGCGATGTGTCTCGCTCTCATCGGAACGATCGGCGGCTGCGCCACGTCGCCGGCTGCCGCGCAAGTCGGCGCTGGACCGGCAGCCCTTCCCGCACCCGCTGCGCTGCCGCAACCGTCGGACAGGCCGTTCCGGGGCGGGATCGAACTGGCCATCAGCGCCACCGACACCGATCACCAGGTGTTCTTCGTGCACGAGACGATCCCGGTGCAGGAGGCCGGCGACATGGTGTTGCTCTACCCGGAATGGGAAACCGGCAGCCACGCACCCAGCGCCTCGGCCATCGAACTCGCAGGCCTGGAAACGCGCATCGACGGGCAACGCATCGAGTGGCGCCGTGATCCGGTCGACATGCATGCGTTCCATCTCGGCGTGCCGGCAGGCGCTCGAACGGTCACGCTGGATTTTCAGTTCCTCGCGCCGGCCCGTGCCAACTTGTTGCGGCCGGACATGGTCGTGCTGCCGTGGCACCGCATGCTGCTGTATCCCGCGGGCTGGTATGTCCGCGACCTGCCGGTGGCGGCAACGCTCGAGCTTCCGCAAGGCCTGCGCGCTTTCACGTCACTGGCGTTCCAGCCGGGCAGCGATGGGACGCTCCGGTTTGCGCCGGTGACGCTCGAGCGCCTCGTCGACGCGCCGGTGTACGCCGCACGGTATTGGCGACAGATTCCTCTCGACGTCCCCGCGACGAAACCCGTGAATCTCGACCTGGTGGGCGACGCGCCGGGCGACCTCGTCGTCGCTCCCGCTGAACTGGGCAGGATGAAGACACTGCTCGCGCAGACACTGGCGGTCTTCGGACCGGGTCCTTATCGGCACTACGATGCCATCGTCTCACTCAGCGACGGGCTCCCCCACAGCGGCGGCATCGAACATCTGGAGGAAGGCGAGAACAATCTCCCCGCCGACTACTTTCGCAATACGGAACAGCAACTCAACAATCGCGACCTGGTCGCGCACGAGTTGGTCCACGCATGGAACGGACGCTGGCGGCAACCTGCCGACCTCTGGTCGCCGACCTTCAACCAGCCGGTCGATGGCTCGCTCTTGTGGGTGTACGAAGGGCAGACCGAGTTCTGGGGGCGCGTGCTGGCCGCGCGGGCGGGCCTGCGCGACCGGCAACAGACCCTCGACAAACTGGCGATGGATGCCGACTTCGTGGCCAACCGAAGTGGTCGTGCCTGGAAAACACTGCAGGACAGCACCAACGATGCCATCTACATGGCCGGCAACCGGATGTCCTGGCGCGACTGGCAGCGTCGCGAGGACTACTACGCCGAGGGTGTCCTCTTGTGGCTGGACGTCGATGCGCGGCTGCGTGAACTCAGTAACGGCCGGCGAGGCCTGGATGATTTCGCCCGGCACTTCTTCAGGACTGATGGCCGCACCGGGAGCACGAGAACCTATACGTTCGACGATGTCTGCACCGCCTTGAACGCTGTCGCCGCAGACGACTGGCCGGCCTTTCTCCGCCGCCACCTGCACACCCGCGTCACGGCTGACGCGCTCGCAGGCTTGGCGCGTGCCGGCTGGAGCCTCACGTACAGCACGATACCCAGCGAAACCTTCCGCCAGGACGAACAGGAGGCGGGGGTCAGCAATCTCGACGACTCGATCGGGCTGCAAATCGACGAAGACGGCCGGGTGGCTTCGGTGCAATGGCAGGGCCCCGCCTTTCGGGCGGGTCTGTCGCCCGGAGCCCATGTCATCCAGGTCAATGGCGAGCCGTTCTCCACGCACGCCCTGCTGGCGGCCGTGGCCGCGTCGGCGAAGCGGCCCGTGACTGTCGTCTTCAACATGGGCGATCACAAGAAGAAGGCGTCGATCGCCTATGCGGGCGGCTTGCGCTACCCCCACCTGGAGCGCATCCCCGGCACCCCCGACCGACTGTCCGCCTTGCTCCGCGCGCGTTGACGGGAACGCTGTCACACTCCCGAACCCTCCCCTGCTGGACAGGGGAGGGAAACGGCAAGCATGCTGCGTGAGGAAGGCGGAGGGACCGAATCAGCCCGCCAGTGACTTGTTGTCGATCACGAAGCGGTACTTCACGTCGCCCTTGACCATGCGGTCGTAGGCCTCGTCGATCTGCTGTGCGCGGATCATCTCGATGTCCGAGACGATGCCGTGCTCGGCGCAGAAATCCAGCATCTCCTGCGTCTCGGCGATGCCGCCGATCAATGAGCCGGCGATCGCGCGGCGCTTGAAGATCAGGTTGCCGATGTTCGGCGATGGATGCGGATGCTCGGGCACGCCGACCAGCACCATGCTGCCGTCGCGCTTGAGCAGGCTGGTGTAGGCATCCAGCGAGTGGCTGGCGGCGACGGTGTTGAGGATGAAATCGAAGCTGCCCGCGTGCGCCTTCATCTCGTCGGCATTGCGCGAAACCACCACCTCGTTCGCGCCCAGCTCCAGCGCCGCCTGGCGCTTGCTGTCGGAGGTGGTGAACGCCACCACGTGCGCGCCCATCGCGTGGGCGAGCTTCACGCCCATGTGGCCCAGCCCGCCGATGCCGACCACGCCGACCTTGCTGCCCGGGCCGACCTTCCAGTGCCGCAGCGGCGAGTACGTGGTGATGCCGGCGCACAGCAGCGGCGCGACGGCGGCCAGTTGCGATTCGGGGTGGCGGATCTTCAGCACGAACTTCTCGTCGACCACGATGCGCTGCGAGTAACCGCCCAGGGTATGGCCGGGCGCGTCCGCCGTCCGGCCGTTGTAGGTGCCGACGAAGCCGTTCTCGCAGTATTGCTCCAGGCCTTCGTCGCAGGCCGCGCAATGCCGGCAGCTGTCGACCATGCAGCCCACGCCCACGGTGTCGCCGACCTTGAAGCCGCCGACCTCGCTGCCCACGGCGCTGACGTGACCGACGATCTCGTGGCCGGGCACGCAGGGATAGCGCGTGCCGCCCCACTCGGAACGCACGGTATGCAGGTCCGAGTGACACACCCCGCAATAGGCGATCTCGATCTGCACGTCCCGCGGGCCGGGCGCGCGGCGCTCGATGTCCAGGGCTTGCAGCGGCTTGTCGGCGGCGTACGCGCCGTAGGCTTTGGTGGTCATGGCATTTCCTTGGGGTATGAGATTGGGGGAAAGCGGAGCACAGCCCTACACGATATTCCTCATCGTCGAGCTTCTCCATCCACCCGGGAGAACCGTGCTCGTTCACGTATCGACGCGGCCTTGCCTATCGCGATGATCGGAAAAACCGAATGGCTTGTTTACGCGTCCGGGGGCAGACTGGATGCGGTCATCCAGGCCGGCTCTCATCGAAGGAGGGAAACCCATGTCCGACGACCGGAACAAACCCCACGGCGGCTCCACCACCGGCGCCGGCGCCCCCGCCGTCAGCGACCGCAACTCGCTGAGCATCGGCCCGAACGGCCCGCTGCTGCTGCACGACGTGCACTTCCTCGAACAGATGGCGCACTTCAACCGCGAGAAGGTGCCCGAGCGCCAGCCGCACGCCAAGGGCGCCGGCGCGTTCGGCGTGCTCGAAATCACCGAGGACATGTCGCGCTACACACGGGCGGCGCTGTTCCAGAAGGGCGCGAAGACCGACATGCTGGCGCGCTTCTCCACCGTCGCCGGCGAATCGGGCAGCCCGGATACCTGGCGCGACGTGCGCGGCTTCTCGCTGAAGTTCTACACCGACGAAGGCAACTACGACCTGGTCGGCAACAACACGCCGGTGTTCTTCATCCGCGACCCGATGAAGTTCCCGCACTTCATCCGCAGCCAGAAGCGCCTGCCCGACTCGGGCCTGCGCGACAACCACATGCAGTGGGACTTCTGGACGTCCAATCCCGAAACCGCGCACCAGGTCACCTACCTGATGGGCGAGCGCGGCCTGCCGCGCACCTGGCGGCACATGAACGGCTACGGCTCGCACACCTACATGTGGATCAATGCCAGGGGCGAGAAGTTCTGGGTGAAGTACCACTTCCATACCCGCCAGGGCATGGCTTTCTTCAACAACGCCGAGGCGGCCGCGATAGCCGGCGAGAACGCCGACTTCCACCGCGCCGACCTGTTCAACGCGATCAGGCGGGGCGAGTTTCCGGTGTGGGACCTGTCGGTGCAGGTGATGCCGTATGCGGAGGCGAAGAATTACCGCTTCAATCCGTTCGACCTGACCAAGGTCTGGTCGCACAAGGATTACCCGCTGATCAAGGTCGGCACGATGACCTTGAACCGCAACCCGGAAAACTTCTTCGCGCAGATCGAACAGGCCGCCTTCTCGCCGGGCAACACGGTGCCGGGCGTCGGCCTGTCGCCGGACAAGATGTTGCTCGGCCGCGCGTTCGCCTACGCCGACGCGCAGCGCAACCGCATCGGCACCAACTTCCACCAGTTGCCGGTGAATCAGCCCAAGGTGCCGGTGAACACGTACATGTTCGATGGCCAGATGGCCTACCACCACAGCGGCAACGCGCCCGTACATGCGCCCAACAGCGGCGGTCGCCCGTGGTCGGACGACACCGGCCCGGTCGAGAACGGCTGGGAAGCCGACGGCGAGATGGTGCGCAGCGCGTACACCCTGCACGCCGAGGACGACGACTTCGGCCAGGCCGGCACCCTGGTGCGCGAGGTGTGGAACGACGCCCAGCGCGCGCAGTTCGTCGACCAGGTCGCCGGCAGCCTGCTCGGCGGCGTGCGCAGCCCGGTACTGGAGCGCGCCTTTGCGTACTGGAAAAACGTTGACGCGAAGGTCGGCCAGCAGATCGAGGACAAGGTGCGCGCCGGCAGTGCCGCGGAGCCGGCCGAGGGCATGGGCGAAGGCTGATCGCCCTCACACCCTGCCGACTCCCGTCACACCCGCAGGAGCCCGCTCGCGGGCGATGCTCTTGTCGGGTGTCGGGGTTCGACAGCCGCAAACCAAAAAAGCATCGCCCGCGAGCGGGCTCCTGCGGGCGACGGCGTCCCGGTGGAACCGTCTGCTTAATCCTCATTCACCACGTTCACGCAGCCATTTCATCGGCACTGCTTCCATCGAACTCCCCACGAGTCGGTACCCGGCCCGTCGTGGCCGGCTGGCGACGTCACCGAAGAAGGAGTCCCTGATGACCAAGCGCACGCTTCCGTTGTTGATCGGCCTGTCGTTGTGCACGGCCGCCATGGCGCAGCAGGCGCCCGCCCCCGCGCAATCCGGCACCACCACGCAGATCGTCACCACGACCACCCGCTGGGGCACGCAGCCGCCGGAAGGCGCGCTGACCGAGGACGCCATCAAGACGGCGATCGCCAATGCCGGCTACAAGGAGGTCAAGGGACTCAAGTTCAAGGATGGCGTATGGCGCAGCCGGGCCCGCGGCGGCAACGACCAGTGGGTCAAGATCGCGGTGGGTCCGCTGAGCGGCAAGGTCTACGTCACCGACGCCCCGTCCCAGCTCAACAAGGACGAAATCAAGGCCAGGCTCACCACCGCCGGCTACGAGAAGATCCACGACGTGGAATACGAGCACGGCCTGTGGAGCGCCGAAGCCGACACCTCCGACGGCACCGATGTCGACCTGCTGGTCGACCCCGACGACGGTAGCGTGGTGGCCAGGTCGCGCGATTGACATGGCGTCTGCGATGACGCCGCTTTCACCGCTGACGACGCCAGCGGCTGCCCATGCTCCGACAAAACCGTCGCAGTCGACGCAATGAAAGTCTCGCCAGCAGTTTGACCGCTGGTGGCGGCGAGGCTCGCTCCGGCACCGCCAGGCGGCGTGCCAGGCGCGCATCAGTGATGTGGCCATGCAGGAACAGCAGGTCGGTCCAGAGCGAGCTCATGGGGGTGCATCCGGTCAGTGCGATGAGGAAGCCCGGCCAACTGCCCTTCGGGCCCGGGCTCCTTTACAGCGGATTGGCTCAGCGGTCGATGCGCCGCCAGACCGACACGGGCACGTTGCCGTCCGGACGCGGCGGTACCCGGTAGCTGAGCGTGTCGCCCTGCAACTCGAAACTGCGGTGTTGCTCCTGCCCCTCCCAGTTGGGGAAGGAGGCGCCTTCGATGCGGAACACCAGATGGTGCCGGTCCGGTTCGACCGCGACCGTGCCGTAGTGGGTGCTCGAGCCCATCACGGCCGCCTGGTATTCCGGCGCGGTCGCCTTGGCCTTGCTCGGATCGGCGAAGCGCGGGCGATCGGTGCGGTAGAGCTGCAGCGAGTAGTGCCCCATGCGGTCGATCAGCAGCAGGCCTTTCGGCGCATCGCCGTAGTCGCTCGAGCGCGAGCCATCCGGATGCAGCACGTCGGCCGCCACCAGGGTCCAGGTTCCGGCCAGCGAGATGTCGCCGCGGGTGTCGATGGCCGGGGCGCCGGAGGCGCTGGCCATGGCGGGCAGCAGACTGGCGGTGGCGGCAAGGCGGAAGAACAGGCGGTGCAGGTTCATGGGGTTTCCTCCTTCGGATGGGACGCGCACGCATGGGCGAGACCCGGATGATCGTAGGCCTTGCGAACATACGTAAAAAGCGAATAATTCGAGGCAAACACTTTCGTATTGCTTACCAATGCCGATCCCCAATCTCGACATGGATGCGTTGCGCAGCCTGGTGGCGATCCTGCACCGGGGCGGCTTGGCCCGCGCCGCGGAACGGGTCGGGCGCTCGCCTTCGGCGATCAGCCAGCAGATGCGCAAGCTGGAGTTGCAGTTGGGCGAACCGCTGTTCCGCAAGCAGGGCCGCCGCGTGGTGTTGACCGAGGCGGGCGACCGGGTGCACGCCTACGCGTGCCGCATCCTGGAACTCAACGACGAAGCGGTCCACGCGGTGCGCGGCGCGACGGTCGACGGCACCGTGCGCTTCGGCCTGCCGGGTGATTTCGCCGAGTCCTGGTTGCCGGCGGCGCTGGGGCAGTTCCGCAAGGCTTACCCCGCGGTGCGGGTGGATGTGCTGGTCGAACCCAACCGGCGCCTGCTCGAACGGCTCGACCGCGGCGAGCTTGATCTGGTGCTTGCCATGAACCAGGGCGCACGCGCGGATGCCGAGCGTCTGGCCACGCTGCCGATGACCTGGATCGGACCGGCAGGAGCGGGCGAAGTCGTGCGCCCCGATACGGTGCTGGATCTGGCGCTCTACCAGCCGCCGTGTTTCTTCCGCCAGGCGGGTACGGCTGCACTGGACCAGGCCGGCATCGCCTGGCGGCCGGCTTTCGTCACCGCCAGCCTGCACAGCCTGTGGGCCGGAGTCGCCGCCGGTCTGGGCCTCACCGTGCGCACCGGCGTCGACCTGCCGCCCACGCTGATGCGCCTGGACGAACGGCACGGCCTGCCGCCGCTGCCGCGCGTGGAGCTGTGTCTGCATGCCGCTTCCGGCTCACCGCCGGCGGCACTGACCCACCTGCGGCAAGCGGTGATGGAGCAGGCACGGACGCATCTGGGTCAGGCGGGTCAACACAAAAAAAAGGGCGACACGCTCAGGCGTGGGCGAGCCGTACCAGCAGACGCGATGCCCGCCTGAGTCACCGTGCCGGGCACGCCTTGCCGACGACGGTCAGAAGGTCGACGCGCAGCTCAATCGAAATGCTCCATGTCGTCCGGCAGGCGCAGCCATGCATGCTTGCGCTCCTCGTAGACCGACACGCGCGGCGGGGGGAAATGCGGATCGGCAAAGGCACCGACCGCCACGGTGACGAACCCCGGCAACGCATCGGCCTGCCAGCACACGGTGGCGCCGCAGTCGCCGCAAAACCGGAAGTGGGCGATGCTGCCGCTGTCACCGGCCTGGGCGTATTCTCTGCCCTGCCCCTCGATCGTCACCGCATCCGACGGGAACCGCGCCTGCATGCCGAACACGCTGCCCGTGCGCTGCTGGCACGCGAGGCAATGGCAGATCGACACCCGCACCGGCTCGCCGCGCGTGCGGACGACGAGCTTTCCACAGCGGCAGGTTGCCTGGCGGTCGGTCATGGAAGCTCCAATGGCATCGGGCAGCAGCGGGGTCGTTCCCGTCCCCGGGACCATCGACCCGGGTGACACCTTACTGCCGACGCAGTTGGCCGTCACCAATGCCCTGGCAAAGCCGCCACAGCCAGCCGGGCGCGGACTTTGCCGGCGCGATGGCGGTCGGCGGCGGTGCGGGTCGCTTCGCTGCATCCAGTCGGCGCGCCAGGCGCGCATCGGTGATGTGGCCATGCAGGAACAGCAGGTCAGTCCAGAGGGAGCTCATGGGGCGGTGCGTCCAGTCGGTGCGGAGGAAGACGTTCAGTCGCGGGTGTCGCCGCTGAGCGTGGTGGCCAGCATCGAGGGGCGCTGGCTGAAGCGCGCGTACCAGGCGGACAGGCGCGGGCGGCCCTCGGCGAACGGATAGACCTGGCGGAAGGCGATCCAGCTGAGCGTGGTGGCCAGGGCGATGTCGCCGATGTCGGGCACGGCTTCTGCCGGTGGCGCCTCGCCGAGCTCCTGTTCGAGCAGGTCGCAGGCCGCGGCGATCTTGTCCAGCTGGCCCTGCAGCATGGGCGGCCAGCGCGAGGCTTCGGGGCGGCGCTCGGCCTCCCAGCGCGCGGCGATGCCGGCGTCGGCCATGCCCAGCGCCAGGGCCTGCCGGCGCAGGGCGCCGAAGCGTGCGCCGGGTTCGGCCGGGATGATCCGGGTACCGTCATGCAGGCCGTCGAGGTATTCGCAGATCACGCTGGAGTCGAACAGCGCCGGGCCGTCGTCGAGGACCAGCACCGGCACCTTGCCGAGCGGGTTGAGCGCGAACACCTCGTCATTGCGCCGGGTGGGGCTGGTGTCGTGGTGCACCACCTCGAGGCGATGCTGCAGCCCGAGTTCGTGGGCGGCGACGAGCACCTTGCGCGCATAGGGCGAGTGCGTCTGGTAGAGAAGTTTCATCGGTGGGCGTGCTCCGCAAGACAAAGCGTGATCAGGCCGCCAGCAGGCGTTCGCGCATGGCGGGCGACAGGTTGCCGCCGCAGAGGATGGTCGCCACGCGGCGACCGGCGAAGCGCTGCGGCAGGTCGAGGATGGCCGCCACGCCGACCGCGCCGGACGGCTCCACGGCAATGCCGAGGTGGCGGTGGATGAGGCACATGGCCTCGAAGATCTGCGCCTCGGACACGGCGACCACCTCGTCGCAACACGCGCGCAGGTGTGCGAGCGTGGCGGCGATCGGCACGCGCACCGCGATGCCGTCGGCGATGGTTTCGGCGTGGGCGGTTTCGATGACGCGCCCGGCGTCGATCGACAGCTTCATCGCCGGCGCACCGGCGGCCACCACCGCGATGATTTCCGCCTGCGGCGCCGCGTGCCGGATCGCGGTGCCGACCCCGGCCAGCAACGCGCCGTTGCCGAGCTGCACCACGACGGCGTCCAGCGGCGCCGACGTGGCCAGTTCGAGCGCGAGCGTGCCGGCGCCTTCGGCCAGCTCGGCTTCGCTGCCGTCCTCCACGAAGCGCTGGCCGGCGGTGGCGGCATGCTCCCGTGCGGCGTCCTTGGCCGCATCGAAGTCGGCGCCGGCCAGCCGCACGTCGGCGCCGAGGCGGCGCATCGCATCCAGCTTCACCGGGTTGGCGGTTCGGGCGGCGAACACGGTGCAGGCATGGCCGCGCCGGATCGCCGCCCGCGCCAGGCCCTGACCGAAGTTGCCGGCCGACGCACAGACCACCGGCTCGCCCGGCTGCAGCGCCAGCGCGGCGAACAGCTCGGTGCCGCGCCCCTTGAACGAGCCGATCGGGTTGGCGGTTTCGTCCTTGGCGAGCAGTCGGCAGCGCAGCGCCGCGTCGAGCGTGGCGCTGGTGTGCGTGGGCGAATCCAGGAATACCGGATCGATGTGACGCGAGGCGTCGAGGATGCGATCGAGGCGGGTTTGCATGGGCATGGACGAAGGCTCGCAGCGACGTGGAGGCGACGACCTATGCTAGGTTTCCGCGGCGCGGCGAAGTGGCGTTGTCTGCCCGCGAAACAGGTTTTCTCCCCGCCCCACGAGGTGTTTGCGCCCGATGCCCGCCGAACTCGACAAATTCGACCGCCGGATCCTCGCCATCGTGCAGCGCGACGCACGGCGCTCCGCGGAAATGATCGGCACCGACATCGGCCTGTCCGCGTCCGCCGTGCAACGACGCATGGCGCGCCTGCGCGAGGACGGGGTGATCGTGGCCGAGGTCGCGTTGATCGATCCGCGTAGCGTCGACCAGCGGCTCGCCGTGATCGTCGATCTCGAGGTCGAGCGCGAACGGCCCGAGCTGCTGGCCAGCCTGCGCCAGTGGATCGCGTCGGAGCCGGCGATCCAGCAGGCCTGGTACGTGACCGGCGACGGCGATTACGTGCTGGTGGTGAGCGCGCGCGACGTCGACGATTACGACGCACTGATGCAGCGGCTGATCGCCGACAACGCCAACGTGAAACGCTTCCGCACCCGCGTGGCGCTGGACACGCTCAAGCGCGGGCTGGCCGTACCGGTGGACGCGCTGCCTGCCTGATACACCGTCGATGGCAGCGAGCGGGGTAGAACCCCACGAAGGGCAACACGAGTACCGGCAGTCGCCCGAGAGCTCAGGGCAAAGGCATCATGCACCCGGGGTTGACGGAAAGTTTCCTGAGGATTTGTTGGGCGGCGGCTCGACGAACTCGACCTGCCCGCTTTGCCTTTCAACGGTGAGGTTGACCGTACGACCCACCGCCCGGGTTCGATGGGCCACGCCACCAGGCACCACCAAAACCTGCCATGGCCGGAGGACGACCTCTTCCCGATCATAAAATTCGATATGGAGTTCACCAGCCACGACCAGAAACAACTCGTCACTGTCCGGATGGTAGTGCCAGCGGTACTCTTCTTCGAACACCGCCATCCGCAAGCAGTCTGCGTTTACGTTCAGGAGCACCTGGTTCTTGTAGGGCTCCGCGACAGCAGCTTGGAGTGCCTGGATGTCCAGCACTTCCAGACCGGAAAATTTCGCCTGCTCGGCGGAGTACTCAACAACAGAAGGGAACTCGGACGTCATGGTGCCTCCAGTGACCGCGGGCCAACTCCCGCCGCGACTCCGGATTCTATCCCTGGCCGCGCGGCTGGCGTTCGGCAAGGTACTGGTCGCCATCGCCAACAAGCATGCACACCAGCTTTGGGTGATGCTGGCCCACGAGGTGGACTGCAACCCCTGCGCCAGGCGGCACCTCCCGATGCATCGCTCTGCCCGGCTCGCCTGGGGAACCCCATTTCGATTCTCCGTCAGCGCAACCCGGCAGCAACGAGTCAGACCCACCCGGAGAGAACGACGACTTCTACGTTCGGGCCACGCAGGAAATCGCCCGGTGCTCACTTGGCGGTGAAGCTGCGCAGGCTACCGCGCCTGGGCTTCTTCACGGCATCAGGTGGTGCACTTCAAAGTTGAATTCGCCGTTTGTTCTTCTTGATAGCCACGCGCTATGTCCCATCCTCATCGGAGTCTTGCTCGTCGGCCAACTGCTGCATCACGCGATCAAAATCGCTTTCGAAAAGACGGTCCTGCACGATCCGGTATTTCTCGAACTCGCTTTGAGCGTGCAGCCTGGCGGTCTCGGCGGAAATCTTGCCGGCATCGCGCAGGATGTCGCGTTCGGTGAATGCAAGGAACGCGTCAAGCCGCGTGGCCCAATCTTCCATCGTCATCGGAATGTTGCGACGCGCGCGATCCTCGGCCAGGTCGAGGTAGGCGTTGACCACGCGCCCAAGCGCTTCGAGTTCGTCGGCAGTGAGGTAATTCTTGGCCACGGCCACATCGGTTCTGACGATCTTGCCGTTGGGTGCGCCCTCCCAACTGGTCAGGCCCATGTGCGGTTTGCCGCTGTCTGCGCGTTGCTGGATCAGCTCGGCAGCCGTCTGGCCGTGGATGGCGAAGTGCAGCTTGTTCTGCACCTTGGCGAAAAAGGCCTTGGTGGTGGGCGCATCCTTGTTGTAATCGACCGCCGTCGCATAGATGTCGGTGATCTTCTGGTAGAACCGGCGTTCGCTGAGCCGGATCTCACGAACCTCCGCCAGCAGCCGCTCGAAGTAGTCCTTGCCCAGAAACGCGCCGTTCTCCATGCGCTTCCGGTCCAGCACATAGCCTTTCAGGGCGAACTCGCGCAGTACGCCTGTGGCCCATTGGCGAAACTGGGTCGCGCGCACGGAATTGACCCGGTAGCCGACCGAGATAATCGTGTCGAGGTTGTAGAAATCGACATTACGGGCCACCTCACGCTCGCCCTCAACCTGAACTATCCGGAATTTCCGGATAGTTGCTTTCCGCGCCAGTTCTCCCGATTCGTAGACGTTCTTCAGATGCTCGCTCACGGTACGCACGTCCACCGCAAACAGCTCGGCCATCAGCTTCTGCGACAGCCAGACAGTGTCGTTCTCGTAGCGCGCCTCGATGCTCTGTTCGCCAGCTTGGGCCGTGAAGATCAGGAATTCGGCGGTGCTATTGCGAATCAGTTTCTTGTCGTCGTCCGTCATCCCACTCACCTTCAAAGTCACGAAGTGAACCTGACCACACTCCCCGGCCGCAAGAACACAGGGGCTGTGCGAGAGGCATCGGCGGCTCCCGGGGCGAGAGAATCAATATTCTGGCAGTTTTTGGCCAGCTTCTTCAGTCATACATGCGAGGGACAGATCGTGATACCTGCAGGCTCGGTCGCGTTGAGAGGAAATCGGCCTTCCACGTTTTTGCCCCCGACACGTTGTCGAATTTCCTTGCAACGAGCCAAGTGATGGAGGAAATCATTCCAATGCAGTTTCCCCCGTCCTCGTTTGGAAGCCCCCCAGAAGTCCGAAACGACGGAATACGCACCAGCGAGCGCGGCTGGCCCGCTGGCGCGCGTGGGTGCCCGCTAATGGCAGGTGGGCAGTTGCCGCATGACGGGCGACGCGCTGCCCATGAGCACGTGCCCGGGCAGCGCGAGGTAGGTGGCAGGCGCCTCGCGCACGCCGGGTTTCGCCCCGTGCGGTGGCTCCAACCGCTGCTCGTCATAGATGTCGCTGACGATGTCGTGCAGCTTCTCCGCGTCGCGAACGATAGCGTCGCCCATGATCGACAGCGTGGCGTCGGACAACTCGGCGTGATCGCTGCAGGTCACCACGTTGCCAAGAGCCCGAAGGCTGCTCAGCAGCAGGTTGATCTCGTCGATCTGATCCAGGGTGACAGCGAAGAGGTGGCGGTTGCCGGCCTCATCCGTTACCGACTCGGTAACATCCGGTTCCGCAGCTTCTGCGTGAGCCTCCGCGTCCGCATCGGCCTCGCCTGCTGCCGCCCTTTCGCCACGTTCGGCCGGCCAGGAAAGTTCGTCCAGCACCTGGGCGATCTGCTCCTCCAGCAGTTCCAGGCAGATCGCCACTTCGCCCGGGCGAATCTCCGAGAACCACTCCCGATCCTCGTCCGGCCTGCGCGGTCGCGCCAGGTTGGTCAGGAACCCCACGTACTCGCGCAACTGCTTCAGCCGCAGCTGGCTGTCCTCCGGCAGGAAATAGCCGGTCACTCCCAGATCATCCGCATCGAACGTCGACATGATTGCCTCCTAGTTCCATGAAGTGCCCGTCCACGGCATGGCGACGGACGGGAAGTCGGGAGGTTCGAAACCGCACAGAGCCGGCGGGCGTATTCCCCTTGCGGGTGTTGTATTAGCCGCCCTCCCGACGCAGGCTTCGCGTCGGCTTGTACCTGCGAACAGGTACAAAAAACCCACCGGTTTGTCGGAGGTGGGTACCGCTCTGTGTGGAGTTTCGACGCTCCTTGGGATGGAGTCTGCTATTGCACTTGGATGGTGTCAACAGTCGCGTTTGTCCTGATCACCTGGGCAAAGACGTGGACATACCGGGCACCAATGGTGGCTGCAACTCAGTCAGGGGCTAAGTTGGTGAGATCCGTTGCGACGTGCTACATAGGCACTAGGGGCGCTTGTCGCGGCGCGTGAGACGGGGACAAGGAAGAATGACCGAGGAACTTCAGCGCGAAGAGGAGCGTGGTGTGAGCATCCTGCTGCGCTATCAAGGGCCCGCCGTCGACGACGGTACTATGAACGTCTATGATGCCGCCGCCAACATGGTGGCATTCTCCAATTTTGTGGTCGCGGCGGCCCACAAGTTGTACGGCGAGGATGTGCAGGTAACCGCTGATATCACCGCGTTCAAGCACGCGTCGTTCGGTACCGACCTCATGTTCCAGGTCATGCAAGCCACGGCCGCGACCTTGCCGATGTTGCCCAACCTGATCAGCGTGGCCGCAACGGTCAAAGAATCCATCGAGCTGTATCGGTTCCTTAAGGGGGAGGAACCGGCGAGGGTTAAACACATCAACGATCACTCGATCAATGTGACCAACAACTCGGGAAACATCATCGTTGTGCACACACCCTCGTTGCATTTGACGCTGGACAGAAAGGCCGGTGAGGCCGCCGCCCAATTCATCGGCGCAGCCCTATCCAAGCCCGGTGTGAATCAGATTGGGTTCTACCCCGTTTCCACGGACGGTTTGATTAAGGCTGAAAACTCCCGGTCGCGCCGAGCAACTCTACGACGCATGCGCGGGTTGTGGAACCGCTCAAGGTAAT
>NZ_MWIO01000042.1 GCF_004799035.1 Rhodanobacter lindaniclasticus | reverse complement strand
CCCCTGCGCAGCAGGGGGAGGAGCAAGTCACCCTCTACCTGACCGAACCCGATGACCACCCCATTCCGCCCACCCAATCTGGCACTGAGCACGGTCGGCCTGTCGCTGGCCACCTTCATGCAGGTGCTGGACACCACGATCGCCAACGTCTCGCTGCCGACGATTGCCGGCAACCTCGGCGTCAGCAACGACCAGAGCACCTGGGTGATCACCTCGTTCGCGGTGAGCATGGCGATCTCGCTGCCGCTGACCGGCTTCCTCACCCGCCGCTTCGGCGAGGTGCGCCTGTTCACCGCGTGCACCCTGCTGTTCGTGCTCTCCTCGTTCATGTGCGGCGTGTCGCAGAGCATGGGCATGCTGCTGGTGTTCCGCGCGCTGCAGGGCGCGGTGGCCGGCCCGATGTACCCGATCACGCAGAGCCTGCTGATCAGCATCTATCCGCCGGCCAAGCGCGGCATGGCGCTGGCCCTGCTGGCGATGGTGACGGTGGTGGCGCCGATCGCCGGGCCGATCCTCGGCGGCTGGATCACCGAGAACTATTCCTGGCCGTGGATCTTCTTCATCAACCTGCCGATCGGCATCTTCGCCAGCGTGGTGGTGGCCAACCAGTTGCGCGGCAAGGTCGAGAAGACCGAGCGCCCGCGCATCGACTACGTCGGCCTGATCACCCTGATCATCGGCGTGGGCGCGCTGCAGATCGTGCTGGACAAGGGCAACGACGCCGACTGGTTCAACTCCAACTTCATCATCGTGGCCAGCATCGTCTCGGCGATCGCGATCGCGATCTTCCTGATCTGGGAGCTGACCGACCCCGACCCGATCGTGGACCTGAAACTGTTCCGCCACCGCAACTTCACCACCGGCACGCTGGCGATGGTGCTCGGCTACGCGGCGTTCTTCTCGATCGCCCTGCTGGTGCCGCTGTGGCTGCAGCAGAACCTGGGCTACACCGCCACCTGGGCCGGCTTCGCCACCGCACCGCTGGGCGTGATCCCGGTGCTGCTGACCTTCTTCGTGGGCAAGTACGCCACGCGCATGGACCTGCGCCTGCTCGCCGCGGCGTCCTTCCTGGTGATGGGCGCGACCTGCTTCATGCGCGCGGACTTCTACCTGCAGATCGACTTCTACCACGTGGCGCTGGTGCAGCTGCTGCAGGGCCTGGGCGTGGCGCTGTTCTTCATGCCGACGCTGACCATCCTGCTGTCGGACCTGCAGCAGGACGAGATCGCCGCCGGCTCGGGCCTGTCGACCTTCCTGCGCACGCTGGGCGGCAGTTTCTCCGCCTCGATCACCACGCTGATGTGGACCCGCGGCGCGGTGAATCACCACGAGCAGCTGGCCGAGCACATCACGCCGTACAGCCCGATCGCGCGCGACGCGATGCAGCAGCTGGGCCACGGCGATCCGCAGCTGGGCGGCAGCGTGATCAACGGCTGGATCACCCAGCAGAGTTACCAGATCTCGTTCAACGAGGTGTTCCACGCGCTGGGCTGGATCTTCATCGGCCTGATGCTGGTGATCTGGCTGGCCCGGCCGCCGTTCACGCCGAAGGCGCGGCAACCGGCCGGAGGGCATTGAGGACGACCGGCAAGACCCCGGGCGCCTGCCCGGGAATGACAACGGCCCCGAACGGGGCCGTTGTCATTTCACGGTTCGATCCGCGTCCGTCAGATGCTGAAGGCCAGTCCGAGCAGCACCATCGTCTCGCCGCGGTTGGGGCCGTTCAGCCCGCCGTTGGAGATATGCCGGATCGCCACGCTGAAATGCTTCGCCTGCCAGCCCAGTGTGCTGACGAACTGATAGTGGCTGGTAAGCGCCTGGGTGGTGTGGCTGATGGCAGCAACCTGGGTGCTGAAGAACAGCGGCTGGTACCAGTCGCCGGCATCGCCCCGGTGGAAACGCACGCCGCCGGCAGCCAGGGCAACCGTGCTGCGGGTCGTGTAGGGCGAATGGTCGTAGCGAGCCACGTCGCGACCGTCGATCCAGCCGAGCGAGACATCCGGCGACCAGGTGAAACGGGTATGGCCCAGCGGCTGCGGCTCGAATACCGCCTCGACAAAAGCGGCATTTGTGCCATGGGTGTCCATGTAGCTGCGGCCAGCCTGCAGTTCGAGCCGCGTGGCGGCGGCGGCAGGCAGCGAGGCGGCGACCAGACCCAGCATGAGGGCGGCGCGGAGGGGAGAGCGAGAAAGCATGGGGAAACCTCGGGGACTTATTTTTATACCGCTTAGTTTATTAAATGGCCGCGCTTGGCGAAACCCCGATCAGTGGTCTATTCCGACAACAGATTGTTGCGCTGGAAGCACAAAAAAACCCCGGCAACATAGCCGGGGTCGGGTGAACACCAGGTCGGAGCGCGGCGCCTATTTCGCGCCGCCCGCCTGCAGGCTGGGGCTGTCCAGGTCCAGCGCGGTCGATTCCAGCAGCACCGCCTTCGGATGCACCTGGCGGATTGCCGGGGCGAACTGTGCGGCATCGCCGACCACCACCACGGTGCTGCCGTCACCCGCCAGGTGCTTGTCCGCATACTTCTTGATCTGCTTCGGCGTCACCGCCTGCACCTGCTCGACGTACTTGCCGATTTCGTCCAGCTTCACGTCGTAGATCGCCAGGTCGGCGACCTGTCCGGCCAGGCCCGCGGTGGTTTCCAGGCTGCGGCCGTAGCTGCCGATCAGGGTGGCTTTGCGCGCGGCCAGTTCCTCGGCCGACACCCGGGTGTCGCCGAGCCGCTTGAACTCGCCCAGCATCAGCTCGACCACCTGCGGTGCCGACGGGTTCTTGGTCTGTGCCGAGGCCAGCCAGATACCGGCGTCACCCAGCCCCTGCAGGTCGCTGCGCGCGCCATAGGACAAGCCGCGCTTGATCCGGATCTCCTCGTTGAGGCGGGCCGAATACGAACCGCCGAGCACGGCGTTGGCCACGGTGCCGACGTAGTAGTCGTCATCGTTGCGCGGCGGCGCGGCGTGGGCCGCCACCACGCCCGCCTGGCCAGCGCCGTGCTGGTCGATCAGCAGGATCGACGGCAACCGGCCGGCGCTGCGACCAGCCGGCCGCGGCGGCAACGGTGTGGCCGGCTTCTGCCAATCGCCGAAGCTGGCCTGGGCCAGTTGCTGCGCCTGCGCCGGGGTGATGTCGCCGGTGAGGATCAGGATGGCATTGTCCGGTCGGTACAGTTCGTCGTGCAGGCGTTGCACGTCGGCGCGGGTGACGCGGGCGATCGAGGCCGGCGTACCGTTGCGCGAATGGCCGTAGGCGCCCTCGCCGAATACGCCGCGACTGGCCGCCAGCGACGCCAGCGCGGTGGGCCGGCTCAGCTGCAGGCGCAGGTCGTCGGTCGCCTGGGTCTTGGCGCGCTTCAGTTCATCCGCGCTGAAATCCGGCTGGCGCACCACTTCGGCCAACAGGCCCAGCGCCGCCGGCAGCTTCGGCGTGGTCACGGTGATGCCGATGGCGCTTTCGTCCCAGCCGGCGGAGGCATTCAGCGACCCGCCCAGCGCCTCGGCGGCGGCCGCGATCTGCGGCGCGCTCCTGCCCGCCGCGCCCTTGCTCAGCAGGTTGGCGGTGAGGTCGGCCAGGCCGGCCAGCTGCGGCGGATCCATCTCGCCGCCGCGGCGTACTACCAGTTGCGCCGTCACCAGCGGCAGGCCGGCGCGGTTCACGCTGATCACTTCCAGGCCGTTGGGCAGGGTCTGCGCGGTCGGCGTGGGCACGTTCAACTGCGGCGCCGGCCCGGGTGCCGGCGGGGTGGTCGGAAAGTCGGCCGCAGCGGCGATGCCGGTGGCCAGCGCGATGGCCGTAAAGACGGCCAGACGAAAATGGTCGGCGCGGCTCATTTCGCAGCTCCTCATTTCGTATCTCCCTTGGCGGTGGCCGGCGCGGCCTTGGCCTGCGGCAGGTAGTCGATGGTGACCTTCTTGGCGCCGGTGACGTATTTCTGCAGCACGCGGTGCACGTCGTTCGCGCTGACTTTCTGCAACGCCGCCAGATCGTCGTTGACGTGCTGCACGTTGCCGTCGATCAGGCTGGCCTGGCCGAGTGCGAAGGCGATGCCCTGCGCGGTCTGGCGCTGTTTCAGTTCGCTGGTGAGCAATTGCGTCTTGACCTTGTCCAGCTCGGCATCCGAAATCGGTTGGGTCGCCAGCCACACGATCTCCTCGTTCAACAGCTTCTCCGCCTGCGCCGGCTGGTGGCCGCTGGCGAGCACCGCGTAGACGGTGAACAGGCCCGGCCCGACCCGCGTATCGGCGAAGGCACCGGCCTCCTGCGCCACCTGGTGGCGATACACCAGCGACTGGTACAGGCGCGAGGAATCGCCCTGCGACAGCAGCGCGGCGGCCACCTGCAGCGGGATGCGGTCGGCGCTGTCCGAGGCCGGCGGAATCAGCCAGGTCATCGCCACCGCCGGCAGCGGCGCGGTCTCGCTGGTGACGGTGTAGCGCTTGTCCTGCTTGCGCACCGGCTCCTTCGCCGTGACCTGCGGGATCGGCATGGCCGGTTTCGGGATCCAGCCGAAGTACTGGTCGACCCAGGCGTCGAGCTGTTTCGGGTCGAAGTCGCCGGCGACGATCAGGGTGGCGTTGTCCGGCCGGTAGAAGGTGTTGTGGAAGTCGATCACGTTCTGCAACGAGGCGGCTTCCAGATCCTCGATGCTGCCGATCGTGGGGCGCTGGTACGGATGCACCGTGTACGATTTCGGGTCGATGGCGTTGAACAGCTTGCCGTAGGGGTTGGCCAGCACGCTCTGGCGGTATTCCTCCTCCACCACGGCGCGCTCGGACTTGAAGTTCTTCTCGTCCACGTTGAGGTTGGACAGCCGCTCGGCCTCGGCCCACAGCAGGGTCTGCAGGTGGTTGCTGGGCACGATCTCGAAATAGTTGGTGACGTCGTCGCCGGTGGAGGCATTGTTGGCGCCGCCGACGTCCTCGGTGAGCCGGTCCATCTGCTCGGCGTGCATGTGCTTGGTGCTCTTGAACATCAGATGCTCGAACAGATGCGCGAAGCCGGAGCGCCCCTGCGGGTCATCCTTGGAGCCGACGTGGTACCAGACCTGCACCGCCACATTGGGGCTGGCGTGATCCTCCACGCTGAGCACCTGCAGGCCGTTGGGCAGGGTGCGCTGGTGGTACTGGATCGGCGGGATGGCGAGATCCGCCGCCTGCGCGAGAGGCGGGATCGCCGTGGCGACGAGCAGGCCAAGTGAAACCATCAAGCTGGCCGAACGCAGGCGCTTGGTCATCCGTAGTCCTTGCGGGTGGAAAGCGTCAACAATAGCAAGCCGTGCGGCCCGCCGGGCAGCTCACGGACGGTACATTTTACCCGGGTAGTATTGACACGGCTTTCAACCCGGATAAAATGCGCCCTCAATTTATTCCGGGTAAAACCATGCCGCTGTCTCAAGCCACTGCATGCATAGCCTTCGAGGGCAAAAAGCAGATCGCGCACGGCGCGTTGTCCGATGTCGCGCGCGCCGCGAAACAGGCGCTGGACGCGGGCGCCAGCGGCCCCTTGCTGGTGTTCGACGAGCGCGACAGCCACCAGCTCGAGATCGATTTCCGTGGCAGCGTGGCCGACGTATTGTCCCGGCTCACGTCGCACACCGCGCCCCCGGCGCCCGCCGAGCCAGCCAGTCGGGGGCCCGGCCGCCCGAAACTCGGCGTGGTGCCGCGCGAGGTCACCCTGTTGCCGCGACACTGGACCTGGCTGGGCCAGCAACCCGGCGGCGCCTCGGCGGTGTTGCGGCGACTGGTCGAGCAGTCCATCCGCCAGGGCGGCGCGAAAGAGCGCGCACGCCAGGCGATCGAATCGGTCGATCGCTTCATGCGCGTGATGGCCGGCGACGAACCGGGTTACGAGGAAGCCTCGCGCGCCTTCTACCGCGGCGACCGCGAGCGCTTCGGCGCGCTGATCGCCGCGTGGCCGGCGGACGTGAGCGCACACCTGCAACAGCTGGCTGCGATCGCCTGGGACGAGCGCGAAGACGCCGGCTGAACCGGGCGGCAGCCCATTGCATTTTCATCCCCCTCAGCCACCCGACCTGCGAACCCACTGATGCTCACCGCCCACCGCGACTCCGTCTTCGCCAACCACAACTTCCGCCTGCTGTTCGGCGGCAGCACGATCTCGATGCTGGGCGACCAGTTCACCCTGGTCGCCCTGCCATGGCTGGTGCTGAAACTCACCGGCAACCCCGCCGCGCTTGGCCTGGTGCTGGCGGCGATGGCGCTGCCGCGCGCGCTGTTCATGCTGATCGGCGGCGCGCTGGTGGACCGGCTGTCGCCGCGCCGCGTGCTGCTGGCCGCGCGCGGGGTGAACGCGCTGCTGGTGGCGCTGCTGGCCGCGCTGGTGCTGCTGGGCGACATCCGCATGTGGCTGGTGTACCTGATCGCGCTGGGCATCGGCCTGTCCACCGCGTTCGCCTACCCGGCCGGCTCGGCAATCCTGCCGCAACTGGTGCGCAAGGATCAGCTGCAACCGGCCAACGCGCTGGTGATGGGCATGCGCCAGCTCAGCATGTTCGTCGGCCCGGCGCTGGCCGGCGTGGTGATCAGCGTGGGCACGCACGGCGCACAGCCGCAGGCCATGCAGGATGCCGAAGGCCTGGGCCTGGCGTTCACCGTCGACGCGGTCAGCTTCGCCTTCTCGCTGGCGTCGCTGCTGCTGATCCGCGTGTCCGCCGACTTCGATCCGAAACCCGCCGCGGGCGGCGTGCTGGCCAACGTGGCCAGCGGCGTGCGGATGATCTGGGCCGACCTGCCGCTGCGCGCGTTCATGCTCTACGCGGCGGTGGTCTCGGTGTTCGTCGGCGGCCCGCTGCAAGTGGGCTTGCCGGTGCTGGCCGATACGCGGATGGATCTGGGCGCCGCCTCGCTGGGCATCCTGATGACCGCCAACGGCGGCGGCATGCTGCTGGGCAGTTTCCTTTCCGGCCCGGCCAGCCGCATCGTGCGCGGCCGCCTCGGCCTGATGGTGCTGACCATCGACAGCCTCGCCGGCCTGGCCCTGGCCACGCTGGCGCTGGTGCATGCGACGGTCACCGGCGCGGTGCTGCTGGCCACCACCGGCGTGCTCGCCGGCATCGCGCAGATTGCCATCGTCAGCTGGATCCAGCGCCGGGTGGCGCCGGAAATGATGGGCCGCGCCATGAGCGTGCTGATGTTCACCTTCCTCGGCCTGGGCCCGATCTCGGCCGCGATCGCCGGCAGCCTGCTCAAGCTGATCTCGCTCACCGACCTGTTCGCCGGCGCCGGCCTGCTGCTCACCGCGATCGCCCTGACCTGCATGCGCAGCCCGGCGCTGCGCAGCATCGGGATGGAGCGACCCGCGCCGGCGGCGGCCGGCTGAAGCGACCGCGTGCTGCGGCCTCACGCCTTGATACGCCGCCTCGCGGCATACGGCAGCGCGAACAGGTACAGGCCGCTGAACAGCTGCGCGAACAGCGGCGGCAGCGGCGAGTAGGTCAGCCATGCCGGCGGTTCGTGCGGGCTCATGCCGCGCCAGGCGAAGTTCGCGATCACGGTCAGGGTGAACACGATCGACAGCCAGCGGTGGCTCTGGCGGATCCACTGGCCCGCGCTCATGCCGCCCCCTGCGTCCGTGCCTCGATCATCTTCCAGCCGTTGCCGGAGGGGTCGCGGAAGCCCGCGTCCACCGTGCCGTAGCGGCGCATCGGTTCCTGCGTGAACTCCACGCCCGCCGCCTGCAGCCGCTCGAAGGTCGCCTGGCAATCGTCCACCCTCAGCACCAGCGGCGGCATCGCGCCCTTGGCCACCATCTCGCACAGCGTCTGCGCGGTGGCCGCGTCGTGGACCGGCGGCCCCGGCCTGAACAGGCCGAGCTGGAACGAGGGCTGCTCCGGATGCTGCACGGTCAGCCAGCGATAGTCGCCGTTGCGCGCATCGGCGCTGACGACAAAGCCGAGCTTGCCGACATAGAAAGCGAGCGCTTCATCCTGGTCACGGACATAGAGTCCGGCTACATCGACACCTTGGGTCATGGAACCTCCGTGGGTTGGAGTGTCTTTTTTACCCGGCGCCCTGCTTCCGCCGCTTCTCCGAAACTGCGCTCTTGAGGTCGGGCCGGTGCGCGGCGCGCAGGATGCATTCCGGGACGCGCTCGCGCCCGTGCGGAATTGCCCGCTGGCGCGCGCGGAATGCCCCCGGACTCTCGCCGGTGATATCGCGGAAGATCCGCCCGAAGGTACCGATGCTGTTCCAGCCAGTCTGCAGTGCGACCTCGGTGACAGCCAGATCCGTATCGCGCAGCAGCGCGGTGGCGCGTTCGATCCGGCGCGTGAGCAGATAACGATGCGGCGGCACGCCGAACGCATCCCGGAACGAACGCGCGAAGTGCGCCGCCGAAACCACACTCACCTGCGCCAGCCGCCGGACCGGCCACTCCTCGTGGGACGCCGCGTCCATCCGGTCCTTCGCGCGCAGCAGTCGGCGCAACAGTTCGGGATTCTGGCCCATCGGCTTGGTGTCCTGCGACGCGGCCCCACCGACCGGCAGGGCGGACGGCATGGGCGGATGACTACGCCGGACAGTGCGGCAAAACCCCGCGGCGCTGCAAGCAGCGTCGGGACAGGGCGCTCCATCGCGGTGTTCATCGGTGACGGCAGTGACGATGTCCCGCTGCCGTGCCCGGATCCCGGTTCACAACGCTCTTATGGCTCGGCCCGGCCACCGCTTCCCAGGTGCCGGGCGAAGAAGCTGGTGTCGATCCGCGCGGCCACGGTGAAATGGCTGTCGGGGCAGGAAGCTCGTACCGGCACTACGGGAACGCGGCGACGGCTCAGCCGCCCGCCGGTTGCATCTTGCCCAGCGCCTTGCGCCGCTTCTTCTCCGCCTTGCGCTCCTTGCGCGCCGCCTTGCGGATCTTGCGGTCATGGTTCCACAAGTAGATGGCCGGCGTACTCAGCAGGGTCAGCAACTGCGACACCAGCAGGCCGCCGACGATGGCGATGCCCAGCTTCGAGTCAAGCAGTTTAGGAGTTGCATTGATACGGTCGTGCACCGCCCCCTTTCATTAATATTTAGCGCTTCCTTTGTCTGGTTAGAGCCCCACGGAGTGGAATGAGAAAGGCCGAAAATATCAGTGAAAATATCACGCCGACCATGACGCAAACGCATAGCGCGTAAAATCCTAGCGTAAAATCAAGTTGCCCATTTATATTCTTGTAATATATATAGAATATAAACATTGGCAAGGCCATGAATAATTCCGAAACAGCAAAAAGCCATAACAGAGTAGACAATTTGGAGCGAAAATATTTATTACCTATTAGTTTCATCTAAATATTCCTCACCTCTGGATCGACGGTGGCACTCCCCAGCAGATCATCACCAATATCGGAGCTTGCGCGGCAAGTAGAGCCAAATCGCCCGCCAGAACCTGCCTACCGACCTCGGCCTTGCCAGGCCGCGTCATGCTGCCAATCAGATGCTTCGTTAGTGACACTTGCAGGTCTTGCCGTCAGATGAGCCATCTAGCACCGCCCCACCTAATCCACCAGCTATCGCTCCAGCCGCCGCCCCACGACTGCCCCCCACAATAGATGCAGTTGCATATGGTTCAGGAGATTCCATGATCAACCATTCAATGATTTTTCCACCTGCAACATCGGACTCCCCCATGGTCTCTGGTGTAGACATGAGAGAAACCACCGCGGTCGTTCCAATTGCAAATCCCGTTACCATTCCCATGGCTGCCATGCCATTCCTATAGAAATGCTGATCCATATTACAGCCTAATATATTACCAGTTTCGAAAATCGTTGGATTTCCTCCGTTATTCCAGGAGCCCACTCCTTCTAACCCATGGGGATCCGCATGGGTCAACGGGTTATTCTTGACATACGCATACGTGTTGAGCCCGCCTCCCAGCCCTATGGGGTCGCTCTCTACATACCGCCCCATCGTCGGGCCGTAGTCACGGTAGCCGTTGTGCCACAGCCCCGTCTCTGCATCGTAGTACTGCCCCGGAAAGCCCAGGTTGAGCATGATGCTGCCCTGCGTCACGCTGCGATCGAACGGCATGTTTCTCGCCCGCCAGATGACCGCGTGCGCCGCATCAGTCACCACCTCGGGCCGACCCACCTGGTCCGTATGGATCGCCTGCACCTGGCCGCCGCTGAGTCGGCCGATCAGCCGGCCGTTCAAGTACACGTAGTCGACCCAGCTGCCGTTGTCGTTCTCCGCCAGCAGCGCGCCGTTTGCGTCGGGGGCAAAGTAGGTGGTGCCGGTGGCGCCGCCGGCCTTGCGCAGGCGCTGGCCTTCCGGATTAATGTAGTTCGTGGCGCCGCCAGACTGGCTCAGGCGGTTGAACGGGTTGTACTGATACGTCGTCACGCTGTTCTTGGTCGTGGTGTTGCCCTGCGCATCGAAGCCGTAAGCGGTCGAGTTGACGCTCACCAGCCGGTTGCTCGTGGCCGCGGGCGTATAGGTGATCGACGCCCCGTTGACCACGCTGGTCAAGCGGTTGCCGTCCGCGTCGTAGTGGTAGGTCTCGTTGTCCGCCGTGGAGGTGAGCGAGGTGAGCTGCGACACGGCGTCGTAGCCCACCGTTTCGGTCATGCTGCCGTCGATGCCGTTGGTGAGGTGGGTGAGGCGGTTGGCCGCGTCGTAGCCGAAGCTCAGGCTCTGGATACCGGGCACGCCGATGCTCGTCAGGCGGCCGTCGCTGTCGTGGCCCAGGGTGTTGACCAGGCCGTTGCTGGAGGTCCACCCCGCCATGGCGAGGTCTCCCGGCCGGTAGGTGATGGCGGTGGCACCGTTCACGCTGGCGCCGCCCACCGTCAGCGTCACCGCGGAGACCACGCCATGGGTGTAGGTGTAGTGGGCCTGGTTGCCGTCGGGATAGGTCACGCTGGCGAGGTGGGCGTGGTTGTCGTAGCCATAGCCCAGGGCATAACTCGTGCCGCCGATCGAGAAGCTGCGTGCGCTGATCCACCCTTCCGGCGTATAGGCGTAGGAGGTGGCGCCGGTGGTGTCGCTGGCCGCGCACAGCCGGCCAATGCCGTGGGTGCAGCTGTCGTAGCTGAAGGTCTGGGTCTGGCCGCCGGCACCGAGGCTGGTAGGGCGGCCGAGCGCGTCGTAGCCGTAGGTGGTGGTTGCGCCGTTGGCCCGGGTCATGCTCGACCGGCGGCCGTAGGCATCGTAGGCAAGGGTGGTGGTGCCGGTATCCGGGCTGCTTTGGCCCCACAACAAACCGAGGCCGTCGTAGGCGTACGCGGTGACCAAACCCCGGGGATCGGTGACGGTTGCGACATCGTCCGCCAGGTCGTAGGTGTACTTGGTGATGCCACCGTTCGCGTCGGTGGATCGCGTGATGCGATCCAGCGCGTCGTACTGCCAGGCGGTGACGTGTCCCAGCGCATCGGTCACCGATACCACGTTGTCGTTCGTGTCGTAGGCGTAGGTCAGCAACTGGCCGTGCATGCCGTGCTGCTGGTACAGCCGGCCCAGGGCGTCGTACGTGGCGGTGGTCTTGATGCCGATGTCGCTGCCGCGCGCGAGGGTGTGCGTGGTGACATCGCCGTTGGCGTCGTAGCTGAAGCTCTCCGTCGACGTCCCATCCTTGTCGTTGCGGGTGATGCTGGTGACCTGCATGGTGGCGTTGCGCGACACGTTGACCGTGGCGCCGTCCGGCGCGGTAGTGGTCGCCAGCAGCCCGAAACCGTCGTAGGTGGTACTCCAAGTGGCCGCCACGCCGTTGGGGTGGCGCACGATGCTGGCGATGCGCCCTCGCGCGTCGTAGTTGTAATTGGTCACGTCGCCGTTCGGGCCGCTGACCTGGCCCGGCAGGCCCAGCGCGTTGTAGTTGCTGTAGGTCGTGACGTGCCCCAGGCCATCGGCTGCCGTGGCCACATTGCCGTAGGCATCGTAGGTATACGTGTCCTTGTCGCCTCCACTAGGTGACGGATGGGTCACGGACTGCGTATGCAGCGTGCCGTTGGCGTAGTAGGTGTAGGCATAGCTGGTCGTCAGCGTCTGGTTGGCCGTGCCGGTGGCGGTGAGGTTCTTCACCTTCTGTGACGCAAGCCGGTTGTGGCTGTCGTAGGTGAAGTCCGTTTCGACGAGCCCCTCGACCTTGATCGACAGCGGCCTATCCATGCCCGGGGTCGTGTCCCAAGTCAAATCCGTGGTGCGCTGCACCGAGGTGCCTGCCGCCTCGACCTTCTTTTGCAGCAGGCCGCTGGCGGCGTAGACGTACGTGGTGGTGTTGCCGTTGTTGTCGGCGGAACTGGCCAGGTTGCCGTTGGCGTCGTAGGTGTTGTGGGCGAACGAGGCGGCGCAGTGGGTCGCGGCGTTGCCGGTGACCGAGAGCAGCAAGTGACTGTTGTCGAACTGATAGACCGCGACGTGGCCCAGCGGATTGGTGACCGTCGCCGTGGGGCCGGTGCTGGTGGCGCCGTAGACGATCGTGGTCTTCTGGGTGCCATCGGCCATACGCGACATGTTGGCGCGCCAGGCACTGTCGTAGGTGGTGAGGTCGTGCGCCACGCCGTTGTAGTCGACCTCGCTCAGCTGGGCATAGGCATGGGCCGTCGGATTGTCCGGCAGGTACTGGTACGCGATGTGGGTGGTGGGCGAACCCGGCAAAGTTTCGGACTGGATGACGCCGATACGCGCGATGGGACTGGTGTAGCTGTCGTACATCCCGGCCGTGGCGTGATAGACGTAGACGTTGCCAGCGGGGTCGGTGACGTTGATCTGCCTGGCAGTGCCGTAGGAACCATAGGATCCCCCGGCCAGGGCAACCGTGAAGGAGCGGCCGTTGGTATGCGTGACGACGGTGGAGGTGCTGTTGGGGTGGGTGAAGGTCCAACCGATGCCCGAGGGATCGGTGATCGACAGCAGCTGGCCATCGTTGTTGAAGGTCAGCGTCTGGGCGTCTTCGTCGTGGACGGTGAACGTGCCGTTGTGGTTGTTGGTGAGTGTGGCGGTCCCCGCACCATTGAACGGCCCGGGTACCGGTACGAAGCCGTTCGGTCCGCCGGTGAACGGAAAGGTGGATGCGAAGCTCAGCACGGAACCGTCGGGCCGCGTGTACGTCACCGGCGGACAGGGAATGGGCTGCGACACCCCGTTCGCCACCAACAGCGGTGTGCCGCCACCACCGGAGGCGGCGCACTTGGTGTTGTGCAGCGCGTAGTCCAGGTTGGTGGTCCAGGTGCCGATGCTGCCCACGCAGGAACCACCGACGCAGGTGAACTTGGAGTTGTAGTAGCGCTCGAAAGTCAGCCCCATCTCGCCGGGCAAGGCGAAATCGGTGACTTTCTCGATCTTGCTGCCGGTGCTGAGATCGATGGGGTCGGTACTGGTGGCAGCGCTGGTGGTTCCATCCCCGTCGTCGCAATCCGATCTGGGATTCTTGCTGTGCTTCTGGTTGGCCGTGCTTTGCGTGTTAACGGAGACATGCAAAGAGCCGCCACCGCCATCGGGAACAGTGAACGAGTTGCCGGCATCGGAAGGGGTAGGACGAAGCCCCGCGCTGCCCGTGACAACCACGACTGGAAGCCGTGTCACGTGCCGGCCACCTTCCCTTCCGCTCCCGGCTCCTCCAATTCCGGCCCCACCGCCGCCATTCGCTACAACCGTGACGGCCGGAAGTACCTTGGGATGCTTCTTGTCGCCAGCATGCGCGGGCTGAGCCACGGCCCAAGAAACAATGAGCGCCGCAATAAACCCCAGCACGCAGTCATGCTGTCTCATGGCTAATCCCCTGGATGGACCGAAAGCGCCAATATCGACACAGCCAGCCTTCCCAAAGGCTTAGCGTGCCCAACAACATCTTGTGTTTTGATAGGCCAACTTTCTGCAGCGTGCAACAAGCAAGTTTTTACGAACTCGGTCAGTCGACCAACGAGAGCAAGGTCCATCACGACTGGTGCCGCGTGCGGCGATATCTTGTAGGATGGCGCCGACATATAGGCGAGGCTGGCGCCTACATCGACAAAGCATCAGATGCAAGAATTTGCGTCGACAGATCTGGTACGGGTCACACCGACGACAGGGGAACGGCGGGTTTTGCGCCATCAAGCCCCGGGACTTGAATAACCGATTTGCGCTCGTTCTCTTCCAAGAGAGGGAGCCCGCGTTGCTTATCGCGAGACCCACGCGGATTTTCACTCGACCGCCGGCGGATTACCGTAGTCCGGCGCTCGCAGTCGCAACAAGTTCGGAGAGGCCCTTCCGCGACGGGAGGACTGGCTCACCGCCCTTGACGGTCAGCCTATTCCTGACCTGCCACGCCAGCCCGTAGGCACAAAGTTCGTGCGTCGGGTTCGTCTATACAACCGGCTGCATCTTGCCCAGCGCCTTGCGCCGCTTCTTCTCCGCCTTGCGCTCCTTGCGCGCCGCCTTGCGAATCTTGCGGTCGTAGTTCCACAGGTAGATCGCCGGGGTGCTGAGCAGGGTCAGCAATTGCGAGACCAGCAGGCCGCCGACGATGGCGATGCCCAGCGGCTGGCGCATCTCCGAGCCGATGCCGAAGCCGATCGCCAGCGGCATCGCCGCACCCATCGCCACCAGGGTGGTCATGGTGATCGGGCGGAAGCGGACCAGCGCGGCTTCGCGGATGGCATCGGGCGCGGACATGCCGTGTTCGCGCTCGCGCACCAGCGCGAAGTCGACCATCAGGATCGCGTTCTTCTTGACGATGCCGATCAGCATCAGGATCGCGATGATCGCCATCAGCGACAGCTGGGTCTGGGTGACCAGCATGGCAAGGAAGGCGCCGGCGCCGGCGGCGGGCAGGGTGGAGAGGATGGTCAGCGGATGGCCGAGGCTTTCGTAGAGGATGCCCAGCACGATGTACATGGCCAGGATCGAACCCAGCAGCAGCACCATGCCGTTGGATTGCGCCTGCTGGAGGCGCTGGTTGGCGCCGGTGAGCTCGACCTGCACGCCATCGGGCAGGCTCACCGCGTAGGCGGCCTGTTTGACCAGCGCGATGCCGCGGTCCTGCGGCACGTCCTTGGCCAGGTTGTAGCTGATGGTGACCGCCTGCAACTGGTTGTGATGACGCACGCGCAACGGCGTGATGGCCGGCTCCATCGTGCCCAGCGCGGACAGCGGGATCATCCGGCCCTGCTCGTTGCGCACGCGGATGTTCAGCAATGACTGCGGGCTCAGGCTCTGCTCCGGGCTGGAGTTGAGCACCACCGCATACTGGTTGATGTCGGAATAGATCTGCGACACCTGGCGCTGGCCGAACGCGCTGAACAGTGCGGTGTCGATCGCGCCCATGCTGACATGCAGGCGCGCGGCAGCATCGCGGTCGACCTTCAGTTGCTGCTGCTTGCCGACCTGGTCGAACGGGCTGCTGACGTCGCGAAACTCCTTGATGGTGCGCAGCTGGCGCACCATCTTCAGCGCCCACGGCTGCAGGTCGCCGCCCACCGTGCTGGTGAGCTGGAATTCGTACTGGCCGCCGTTGTCGCCGCTGCCGCCACCGCCGAGGAACTGCGAGGCGCTGACCGACACCTTCACGTCGGGCAGGCGGTCGTACTGCTTGGACAGGCGCTCGATCACCGCCTTGATCCCTTCCGCCCGTTCGCCGGGTGCGCTGCCGCGCGGCTTCAGGTCGACGAACATCTGCGCCCGGTTGCCCACCGCGCCGTCACCGCCGTTGCCGCCGAGCATGGTCAGCTGGTCGAGCACCGCCGGGTCCGCCTGCATGATTTTCGCGACCTGCTGCGCGCGCGCGGCCATCACCGAGGGCGAAATGTTCGCATCGGCGTCGACGTCGACCTGCAGCTGGCCGGTGTCCTCGTCCGGCATGAAGGTGCCGCCGGCGGTTTTCACCACCGCCGCGCCCAGCGCGAAGGTGAGGATCAGCAGCAGCAGCGGCTGCCAGCGCATCAGCCGGCGATGGCGCATGGCCCAGTCCAGTGCGCGTTCGTACAGGCGCAGCAGGCTCCGGTCGAAGCGCTCCACCGCGCGTTCGAGGCGGCCGGGCGGCGGGGGCGGCACCGGCTCGTGCTTGAGCAGGTGGCCGCACAGCGCCGGGGTGAGGGTCAGCGAGACGATCGCCGAGATCACCACCGCGGCGGTCAGCGTCACCGAGAACTCGCGCAGCAGCATGATCAGCATGTTGTTGCCGAACAGCAGCGGCGCGAACACCGCCACCAGCGACAGCGTGATCGAGACCACGGTGAAGCCGATCTCGCGCACGCCGGTCAACGCCGCCGGCAGCGGCGCCATGCCCTGTTCCATGTGGCGCACGATGTTCTCGATCACCACGATCGCATCGTCCACCACGAAACCGATGCACAGCACCAAGGCCACCAGCGACAAGGTGTTGAGCGTGTAGCCGAGCATCCACATCACCACGAACGCACCGGCCAGCGACAGCGGCACGCTGAGCATGGCGATCAGGGTCGGCCGCATCCGGCGCAGGAACACCAGCATCACCAGCGCCACCATCGCGATCGAGATCAGCAGCGCGACCTTGACCTCGTGCAGCGCCGACTGGGTGGTCTGGGTAAGGTCGAACACCGGCGTCATGCTGACGTCCGAGGGCAGCGAGGCCGCCAGCTGCGGCAGCCGCGCGCGGATCGCCGCCACCGTGGCCACCGCGTTCGCCTGCGGCCGCTTGGTGATCTGCAGGCCGACCGCGCGGGCGCCGTTGAACCACGCCGCCTGGTACTGGTCCTGCTGGCCCGAGTAGACCGTGGCCACGTCGGACAGCCGCACCGGGGCGCCGTTGCGCTCGGCGATCAGCAGGTGCGCGAACTCGTCCGGCTGGCGCAGGCCGTCGCTGGCGCTCACCGTCATCTGCGTGTGCCCGTCGCTGATGATGCCCTGCGGCGAGGTGACGTTGGCCGCGCGCAACGCGTTGGCCACGTCGTTGGCGGTGAGTCCCTTGGCCGCCAGCGCGTGGTTGTCCAGGTCGATGCGCACCGCGTGCGGGGTGCCGCCGAACACCTGCACCTGGGCCACGCCGTCGATCTGCGCCACGGCGGGTTTCAGCAGCGTGTCGGCCAGGTCGAACAGCTTGTCCTGCGGCATCCCGCTGGAGGTCAGCGTGATGAACAGGATCGGGATCTGCGAGGTATCGAACTTGAAGTATTGCGGTGGCGCCGGCATGCCCGACGGCAGGTCGACCGCCGCCGCATTGATCGCCGCCTGCACGTCGCGCGCCGCGCTGTCGGCGGTGCGGCTGAAGTTGAAACGCACACTGATGCCGACCGAGCCCTCGCGGGCGTTGCCGTACATGTCGTCGATGCCGGGGATCTGCCCCAGGTGCCGCTCCAGCGGCGCCAGCACGGTGTTCGCCATGGTCTGCGCGCTGGCGCCGGGCATGCTCGCGGCCACGTACACGCCGGGGAAATCCAGCGAGGGCAGCGCCGCCACGCCCAGCAGCAGGTAAGCCCACAGCCCGGCCAGCACCAAGCCGACGGCAAGCAGCGAGGTGCCGGCCGGGCGGCGGATCAACGGGGCGAACACGTTCACGCGGATACCCGGGGCAAGAGAGCGCAGCAGCGCGCGGCGCGCGCCAGATACGCAAGACCGGCGATGGGCAGGGGAGTTCCTTTCATGGCGACTTTATGCCACCGGGCATCCGTCGACGTATGTGCCTGAAGTACGCACCATGCCGGAAGACAGGGGCCCGCTGCGGCAACCCGCAGGAGCCCGCTTGCGCGGCGATGCCTTTCTGCCGGTATTGGGTCGTAAATGCAAGGGCATCGCCCGCAAGCGGGCTCCTGCAGGTGGTTCGCGACTACTTGGGCAGCGCCGGCATGCCCTTGGGCACGGTGGGTATCGGCGGCGGCTGGCGGCCGCGGCGGAACTCCTCGCGCAGGCGTTTCTGCACGGCCTTGCGCTCGCGGTGGTCGTGCTGCCACAGATAGATCGCCGGGGTGCTCAGCAGGGTCAGCAGCTGCGACACCAGCAGGCCGCCGAGGATCGCGATGCCCAGCGGCTGGCGCAATTCCGAGCCGTAGCCGAAACCCACCGCCAGCGGCAGCGCCGCGCCCATCGCCACCAGGGTGGTCATGGTGATCGGGCGGAAGCGCACCAGCGCCGCCTCGCGGATCGCCTCCGGCGGCGACAGGCCGCGCTCGCGCTCGGCGACCAGGGCGAAGTCGACCATCAGGATCGCGTTCTTCTTGACGATGCCGATCAGCATCAGCACCGCGATCACCGACATCAGGGTCAGCTGGGTGTGGGTCACCAGCATGGCGAGGAAGGCGCCCATGCCGGCGGCGGGCAAGGTGGAAAGGATGGTCAGCGGATGAATCAGGCTCTCGTACAGCACGCCCAGCACGACGTACATCACCAGGATCACCGCCAGCAGCAACAGCAGCACGTTGTTCAGCGCGTCGACCAGGTTCTGGTTTTCGCCGGTGTACTTGCGCTGGATGCCGTTCGGCAGCGCGGCGGCGAAGATCGCCTGGTCGACCAGCTTCAAGCCTTCCGCCGGGGTGATGCCCTCGGCCAGGTTGTAGTTGAGCGAGGCCGATTCGAGCTGGTTGAAATGGCTGACCGTGGCCGGCGCCAGGTGCGGCTGGATCGTGGCCAGCGCGGAGAGCGGGATCATCTCGCCACGGCTGCTGCGCACGTAGGTGCCGAGCAGGCCTTGCGGGTTCAGCGCATCGCCGCGGTCGCTGGTCAGCACCACGCGGTACTGGTTGATGTCCGAATAGATGGTGGACACCTGGCTCTGGCCGAACGCGTTGTACAGCGCCGAATCGATCTGGCCCATGCTCACCTGCAATCGTGCGGCGGCGGCGCGATCGACCTGCACCATCTGCTGGATGCCGATGCCGTCGAAGCTGCTGGTGACGTCCTTGAACTGCTTCATGCCGCGCATCACGTGTTCCAGGTGCAGGGTGGGGTCCTGCAGCGGCGTGCCGTCGAGGCTGTCGAGCTGGAACGAATAGCGCCCGACGTTGCCGCCACCCAGGCCGCCGCCGCCACCACCGCCGAAGAATTGCACCGCGGAAACGCCCACATCGAGATCGCTGACATTCTTGAAATGCGCGGCGAGGCGATCGACCACCTTCTGCACGTCCACGTGGCGGTCGCCCGGGCCGTCGCCCAGCGGCTTGAGGTCGACGAACAGGTGTGCGCTGTTGCCGCCGTTGACGATGGTGGACACGTCCAGCACCGCCGGGTCGGCCTGGAACACCGCGGCCACCTCACGCGCCCGCGTGGTCAGCCGGGTTGGCGAGATGTTCGGGCCGGCGGTGATCTGCGCCTGCAACAGGCCGGTGTCCTCCTTCGGCATCAGGCCGCCACCGGCAGTCATCACCACCAGCACCGCCAGCGCGCCGGTCAGCACCAGCAGCACGGCGGGCTGCCAGCGCATCAGCCGGCGGTGGTGCATCGACCAGTCCAGCGCGCGGCGGTACTGCGCCAGCAGCCAGCCGTCGAAACGCTCGGCCAACCGCTCCACCCGCCCGGGCGTGCGGCTGCCCTCCGGCTCGTGCACCAGGCTGCGCCCGCACAGCGCGGGGGTGAGGGTGAGCGAGACCACCGCCGAGATCACGATGGTGGCGACCAGGGTCACCGCGAACTCGCGCATCAGCATGGTGAACATGTTGTCGCCGAATACCATCGGCCCGAACACCGCGATCAGCGACAGGGTGATCGACACCACCGTGAAGCCGATCTCGCGCACGCCGGTGAGTGCCGCCGGCAGCGGCGCCATGCCCTGTTCGATGTGGCGCACGATGTTCTCGATCACCACGATCGCGTCGTCCACCACGAAACCCACGCACAGCACCAGCGCCACCAGCGAGAAGATGTTCAGGGTGAAGCCGAGCATCCACATCACGATCAGCGCACCGGCCAGCGACAGCGGCACGCTGAGCATCGCGATCAGGGTCGGTCGCAACCGGCGCAGGAACAGCAGCATCACCAGCGCCACCATCACGATGCTCATGCCCAGCGCCACCTCGACCTCGTGCAACGCCGATTCGGTGGTCGGGGTGAGGTCGAAGATCGGGGTGATCTTCACGTCGGCCGGCAACACGTGGCTGAGCCCGGGCAACGCCGCACGGATCGCCTTGACCACCGCCACCGCGTTGGCGTCCGGTCGCTTGCTGATCTGCAGGGTCACCGCGCGGGTGCCGTTGAACCACGCCGCCGCGTACTGATCCTGCTGCCCACTGGTTACCGTGGCCACGTCGGCCAGCCGCACCGGCACGCCGTTGTTGCTGGCGATCACCAGCGAGGCGAAATCCGCCGGCGTGTGCAGCGCGTCATTGGCGGTCACCGTCATCTGGTTGACGCCGTCGCTCAAGATGCCCTGCGGCGAGGTGACGTTGGCCGCGCGCAGCGCATTGGCAACCTGGTTGGTGGTGATGCCCTTGATCGCCAGCGCATTGGCGTTCAGCGCGATGCGCACCGCATGCGGCGTGCCGCCGCCGACCTGCACCTGGGCCACGCCGGGGACCTGCGCCACCGCCGGCTTGAGCAAGGTGTCGGTGAGGTCGTAGAGGCGGTCCGGCGGCAGGCTGCTGGAGGTCAGCGTGACCAGCAGCACCGGGATGTTCGAGGTGTCGAACTTGAAGTATTGCGGCGGCGCCGGCATGCCCGGCGGCAGGTCGGCGGCGGCGGCATTGAGCGCCGCCTGCACGTCGCGCGCGGCCGCATCGGTGGAGCGTCCGTAGTTGAACAGCACCTGGATCTGCGCGCGCCCTTCGCTGGCGTTGGAGAACATGAACTGCACGCCGGGGATGCGCCCGATATGCCGCTCCAGCGGCGCCATCACCGTGGTGGCCATGGTCTGCGCGCTGGCGCCGGGCATGCCCGCCACCACCGCCACGCCGGGAAACTCGATCGACGGAAACGCGGCGACGCCGATCAGCAGATAGGCCCACACGCCGGCGATCATCAGCCCGATGGCGAGCAGCGAGGTGCCGACCGGGCGGCGGATCATCGGTGCGAATGCGTTCACGTGGATCTCCCTGTCGCCCAAGCATAGCGGCACCCATGCGGCCGCTGGCAGTGACGGGCGGCATGCATGCGGACGCGGCCGGCGGGCAGCGCCCGCCCTACCCGACGTAGGGCGGGCACCGCCCGCCAGCTTTTCCCGCCGACTATTCCCGATCAGCGCGCGCCGGGACGGTAGCGCAGGGTCAGCAACAGCTCGCGCCCGGGCTGGTTGAAATACCAGATCGTCTCGTAGTGGCGGTCGAACGCGTTGGCCAGGCGCGCTTCCAGTTGCCAGGCGCGGTCGAGTTGCCAGCTGGCGCGCAGGTCGGTGGTGGCGTAACCGCCCAACCGATGCGCGTTGGCCGCATCGTCGTAGCGGTGGCCGGCGGCATTGAACGTGGCGCCGACGCCGAAAGCGCCGTAGCGGCGGTCCAGGTCGATGCGCGCCGTCCGGCCGGCGCGACGCGGCAGCACGTTGCCGTCGTCCGGGCCGCCATCGTCGTTGCGCGGCTGCAGCCAGCTCAGGTAACTCTGCAGTTGCCAGTCGCCGAGCCGGGCGCCGAACTGGCCTTCCACGCCGCGGATGCGCGCCTTGCTGATGTTGCGCGGGAAGTACTGGTTGTCCAGCGCGATCAGCTGGTCGATGCGCGTCTGGTAGGCGTTCAGTGCCCAGTTCCAGCCATCGTGCTGCCGGCTCAGGCCCAGCTCCGCGCTGCGCGAGGTCTCCGGTTTCAGGTCCGGGTTGCCGCTGCCATAGGGATAGTAGAGATCGTTGAAGGTGGGCGCGTGGAAGGCGCTGCCGTAGCTGGCGGTGAGCTTCAGTCCGCCATCGAAGTGATAACCCCATGCCAGTGCGCCGGTGTCGTGGTGGCCGTACTGGCTGTTCCTGTCGCGCCGTGCGGAGAGCGCCAGCTCGTTCGGCCCGAACGTGGCCTGGTACTGCGCGTACGCGCCGGTGTCGTGGCGGCGGGTGGCAAGGAAGCCGGTGTCGCTGTCGATGTGCTCGCCCTGCCAGTCGACGCCGAGCGTCAGCAGCTGGTCCGCGGCCACGCTGATGTCGTTCTGCCACGAGGCCTGGTTGCGGCGCGAATAGATGTAGCCGACGAAGTTCGCGTTCTCGTAGTTGTCGTAGCGGTCCAGGTTCTGGCCCGCGCTGAACGTGCTCTTCCATGCCTGCAGCGGGTGGAAGCCGAAGGTGGCGCCGGCGACCTGCTGCACGGTGCGCCAGCGATTCTGGTAGCTGCCGTCGAAATGCGCCTCGCCCAGGCTGCGCAGCCAGGTGCCGGTCAGTTCGGCGCCGTTGTCCCAGCGGTAGCCGCCGCTGGCGCTGAGGTTCCTGTTGCGCGACAGATCGCGATCCGGCTCGTCGGTGAAGCAACCGGCGAACGCTTCGGCGGCGCCGACCCGGCAGGTATTGATGCCGCCGGTGTACTGGCTGCCCGCGCCCAGGTTGTACCAGCCGTGTTCGCTGCCGCCGGACAGGCCGAGCTGGCCGCGCCACAGCTTGTCGGTGCCGGCGCTGAGCGCCAGCGACGGTTCGAGGCCGCCGTCGCGCGAACCGCGGCGGGTGAAGATCTGGATCACGCCGCCGATCGCATCGGCGCCATAGAGGCTGGAGCGCGGGCCGCGCACGATCTCGATGCGCTCGATCTGCTCCACCGGAATCTGTTCGAACGCCGCCAGCCCGGCGCTGACCGAGGCCACCCGCACGCCATCGACCAGCAGCAGGGTGTGGGTGGAATTGGCGCCGCGCAGGAACAGCGAGGTCTGCTGGCCGTAGCCGCCGGCGTTGGCGAAACTCACCCCGGGCAGGCCGGTCAGCAGGTCGGCGATCGACATCGGCTGCAGCCGCTCGATGTCGGCGCGGCTGATCACGCTCACCGACGACAGCGAATCACCGACGCTGATCGGCGTGCGCGTGGCGGTGACGATCACCGGCTTCAGCGCGGTGGCGTGGTTCTTCCCGGCTTGATCCTGCCCGGTGGCGCCGGCGCCGGTGGCACAGGCCAGCAGCAAGCTGGCCAGCAAGGTCTTCTTCATCTTCGTTTTCCTTCGCCGCGCACCCGCGCACGGCCGCTTGTCCTGAGGGACTGGCAGCAGGCGCGAAGGAACCGGGACGGAACGACGGACGAAAGACCGTGGTCCGGCCTCGCCCACCGCGAGCCACCAGGAATCGTCCAGGCCGGTCTCCGGGCTCGCGAGTGGCGGGCGGTGATCCGCTCGCCGCGAACGGCGCCTTCCCGTGCATCGCACAGTGGCCTTCGCCGTTCGTGTCTCTCGCTTACCGTTGCGGGGGCAGCGCCGGCCTTGCGGTGTTTGCACACCACGCACCGGCTTCCCGTTTCATCCCTTGGGCGCGAGGCCCGCAGGACACCTGAACCCCGCCACTGTAGCGGCGGCACCGGTGGCAGGCAATCCGCCACCTGCCGGAGGTCGGCGCCCTCGCGCCGGCTCCCGGCGCATGCCCGCAGCCCGGGAAGGTACGGAAAATCAGCAGGTAACTCACGTTTTTCCAACAAATCACAAACAAATTATTGACGATAACAATCCCGGAGCATTACTTTCGGCAGGGTCGACTTGCATTGCTGACGCCTGCACACCGCCGGCGCAAGGGCTTTGGGGAGCCATGCACCGGGATGGACGACATCGAACGCAATGTTCGGCACGCGACGTGACCGGGAAACCGGTTCGCGCCATCCGGCCTTCGGGCTTTTCTCTCGGGGAGATCCATCCGCAATGCAGAAATTCCATGAAATCCGCGTCTCGGGGTGGCGGCGCACTGCGCTCGCCCTGGCCCTGGGCGCCAGCCTCGGCGGCGTCGCCATGGCTCAGTCGACCACCGGCTCCATCTTCGGCCAGGCACCCGCGGCCACCGGGGAAACCGTCGTGGTCTCCAACAAATCCGGTATCAACCGCGAGGTCGTGGTCGACAGCTCGGGTGCATTCCAGGTTCGCAACGTGCCGGTCGGGACCTATACCGTCTCGCTGAAGAAGGACGGCGCCGTCGTGGACAGCCGCACCGTGACGCTGTCCCCGGGCTCCGGTGTCTCGATCACGCTCGGCGCGGCCGCCGTCAGCACCACCACGCTAAGCACGGTGACGGTGTCTGCCACCGCCATTCCGCCGATCGACGTCACCAGCGTCAATTCCAGCACGGTGATCACCGCCGCGGAACTGAAGAAACTCCCGGTGGTGCGCAATGCCGAGTCGATCGCGCTGCTGGCGCCGGGCACCGTGTCGGGCAGCGGCTTCTTCTCCGGCCCCGGCAATCCCAACCAGAACCTGGTGGCGTTCGGCGGTTCGAGCGTGAGCGAGAACGCCTATTACGTGAACGGCTACAACACCGCCGAGCCCTACAAGAACCTGGGCGGCTTCCAGCTGCCCTATGGCGCGATCGACCAGCAGGAAACGCTGACCGGCGGCTACAACGCCAAGTACGGTCGTTCCGACGGTGGCGTGATCAACCAGATCGGCAAGCGCGGCACCAACCAGTGGCATTTCGGTGGCCAGGTGGTATGGCAGCCGCGTGCCCTCGAGGGCACCCCCACCAACAACCGCTACGGCAACCCGACCCTGCCGACCTCGACCACCGGGGTGGCCTACGTGCCGGAAACTCCGGGACTGGCGGGCACGATCCACCAGTACCGCAATGACAACAAGCAGTGGGAAACCTCGTACTCCGCCTATCTGGGTGGCCCGCTGCTCGAGGACAAGCTGTACATGTTCCTGGCCGCGGAAACCGACAAGGTCCAGTCGACCGACGTGCAGGTGGCACAGAACCAGGTCGTCGCCTACGACACGGACAAGGCCACCAAGCTGTACGGCAAACTGGACTGGAACATCACCGACAACAACCTGCTCGAACTGACGATGTTGAAGAACCACCAGACCAACGGTGCCGGTTCGACCTATGCGTTCGACACGCCGTCGCTGACCCGCGGCGAGTACCTGACCAAGAACGACATCGACAAGCACAACGCGCAGTTCTACATCGGCCACTTCACCAGCTACATCACCGACGACGCCACGCTGAGCATCCTCTACGGCAAGGGCAAGTTCCAGAACCCCACGCAGTACGCTCCCAACCCGCTGCCGTTCATTTCCCGGCCGCAGAACCAGAACCCCGCCTACCTGCCTCCGGGCACTGGCCCGTTCGGCATCAACAACTCGCAGACCAACACCGCCTGGTTCTCCGACCAGGCCACCAACGCCACCCACGGCCTGCGCGTGGACTTCGATTACCGGCTGGGCGATCACGACCTGTCGGTCGGTATCGACAACATGAGCTACAGCGCCAGCCACCAGGGCCAGAACCAGCAGAACCCGGACAACCCCGATCTCAACTACTACTGGCGCTACCTGTCCGACACCGTGGTGCAGAAGCGCGAGATCGGCTGGGAAACCAGCATGTCCACCCGGCAGAAGGCCTACTACCTGCAGGACGACTGGCAGATCACGCCGAACCTGCTGCTGGACATCGGCATCCGCAACGACCACTTCACCAACTACAACGACGTGGGCAAGCCCTTCGTCGACGAGAAGAACCAGTGGGAACCGCGCATCGGCGCCAGCTGGGACGTCAACGGCGACTCCTCGTTCAAGATCTACGGCAACGTGGGCCGCTACTACCTGGCGCTGCCGGACAACGCGGCCGAGCGCGCGGCGAATGCCTCGACCTACCTCACCACCCGCTACAGCTACACCGGCGTGGACCCGGACACCGGCGTGCCGACCGGCATCACCGCGCTGGGCCCGACCACTTCGCCCGACGGCGAGTTCGGCCTGCCCAAGGATCCCGAGCAGGTCACCGCGCGCAACCTGAAGCCGGAATACCTGGACGAGTTCATCCTCGGCTTCGACAAGAAGCTCAACGAGGAGTGGGTCTACGGTGCCAAGGCGATGTGGCGCGACCTGAAAAGCGCGATCGACGACGAGTGCTCGCCGACGAGCCTCGAGACCAAGATGCAGAAGCTCGGCATGATCACCACGACCGACCTGTTCGACGGTGATTCCGGGTACTACAACTCGCTGTACGGCGCGTCCTACTGCCGCCTGATCAACCCGGGCCAGACCAACACCATCCTGGTGAAGTCGGACGATGGCAGCACCAGCCAACTGGTGCCGATGACGCAGCAGGACTGGGGCTACATCCAGGGCGTCAAGCGCAAGACCGGTTCGCTGAACCTGTACCTGGAGCATCCCTTCGACGGCAAGTGGCAGGCGCGCATCGACTACACCTACAGCCGTGGCTTCGGCAACACCGAGGGCCAGGTGCGTTCGGACTTCGGCCAGGCCGACGTGTCCAAGACCGAGGACTGGGACACCTGGCAGCTGATGGATGGCGCCAACGGCGAGCTCGCCAACGTGCGCAAGCACCAGATCCGCATCCGCGGCGCCTACCAGTTCACGCCGGAATGGCTGCTGTCGGCCACCGTGCTGGCGCAGTCGGGCTACCCGAAGGAGTGCCTGGGCTACTACGGCCCGGAGGGCACGGGTGACGACCACTATGGCCCGGGTGCCGATGGCGACCCGTCCGGCTACAACAACTACGGCAGCGGCAACTACCACTGGTGCCACGGCGAGCGGATCGCTCCGGGCGACGCCGGGCATACGCCGTGGACGAAGCAGCTCAACTTCGGCGTGCACTACACCCCGTCGTTCGCCGACCACAAGCTGGCGTTCAACCTGGACGTGTTCAACGCCTTCAACGAGCAGAAGGCGATCCAGACCGACCCGGCCTTTGCCAACGGCTACGACCCCGACAACAACGCCATCCTGGTCAACCCGGCCTACGGCGACGGCATCTACTTCCAGCCGCCGCGCATGGTGCGTCTGTCGGTAAGCTACGACTACTGATCTGCGGAACTGGCCCACACTGGCCAAGTCGAGCCACCGACCGCGGTCGGTGGCTCTTTTTTTTTTGCACGGCTTCCCGCGAGCCTGCGGGATCGACCGCTATCATCGGCCCATGGCTGCAGCGAACCCGACCGCCGAGGAAACCCGCCTGCGCGAAAGCGCCGGGCAGGCCATCGCCAGCCAGCGCTGGCAGGCGGCAGAGGAGGCGCTGGCCGCCCTCGTCCGGCGCGTGCCGGACGACCTCCACGCGCAGGTCGAACTGGCCCAGGTGATGCTCCGCCGCGGCCGGTTGCGCGAAGCCGCGGCGTGCATGCTGCAACTGGCGCGGCATCTCCCGCGCGACGCAGGGTTGATCCTCAAGGTGATCCGATGCCTGCTCGGCGCAGGCGAGACCGTCGCGGCGCGCGCCTGCCTCGACCTGCTGGCGCAGGCGCCCCGACCACCGGCGGAGCTGCTGGCGGCCCAGGCCCACCTGCGCTTCCAGATCGGCGAGATCGCGCCGGCGCGGGTTCTGCTGGAGCAGGCCCTCGCCGCCGGTGTCGACACGCCCGGCGAGCTGCAACTGCATGCGATGCTGCTGCAGTTCAGCGGCGAGCTCGAGCGCGCCCGCGCCGTGCTGCAGCGGTGCCTGACGCGCTGGCCGCAGTTCGGCGATGCCGCCGTGGCCTGGGTCAACCTGGGTCGGCAGACGCCGACGGACAACCGCCTCGACGCCCTGCGCGAACAGTTGCATCGGCTGCCCCGGGACGAGCGGCGGCCCGACGTCACCTTCGTCCGCGCGCAGTTCGAATACGCCCGCTTCAAGACGCTGCACGACCTGGGCCGGCACGAGGAAGCCTGGCCCGCGCTGGCAAGCTGCAATGCGCTGATGCGCGAACTCAATCCGTATGACCCCCGGCGCGAGGTCGCCACCACCGACGCGCTGACCCGCATGACGCCCGCACCGGCCGCTACGCGCGATGTCGCGGCCGGCCCCACCCCGATCTTCATCGTCGGCATGCCGCGGTCGGGCACGACCCTGCTCGATCGCATGCTGTCGGCTCATTCGCAGGTGGCCTCGGCCGGCGAGATCACCGATTTCCGCCGCCAATTGCACTGGCTCACCGACGTGCCGGCGGCGGCACCGTACGGATTGCAGGAGATCGCCCGGCGCGCCGGTGAGCTCGACCACGCCGAACTGGGCGCGCGCTATCTCGCGCAGACCCGCTGGCGGGCGCAGGGCCGGGCGTACTACATCGACAAGCTGCCGGCGAACATCCAGCTGGTCGGCTTCATCCGCCGGGCCTTGCCGCAGGCGCCGATCCTGCACATGGTGCGCGATCCGCTCGATGTCTGCTTCTCCAACTTCCGGACCTTCTTCGGCAACATCTCGCCGCACAGCTACGAGCTGCGCGCGCAGGCGCACTACTACGCGCAATACGCGCGGCTGGCCCGCCACTGGCATGCGTGCCTGCCGGGCGCGATGCTCGACGTGCACTACGAGACGCTGGTGCACGCACCGGAAGCCGAGCTGGCGCGGGTGCTGGCGCATTGCGGCCTGGCGCCCGAAGCGGCCTGCCTGCACCCCGAACGCCACCCCGGCCCGGTCGCCACGCCCAGCAGCGCGCAGGTGCGCGAGCCGATCCACACCCGCGGCTTCGGCGAATGGCAGCCCTACGCCCGCCAGCTGGAACCTCTGCGGGAGGCGCTGGAGGCCGGGGTGCCGGCGCCATGAGCGAGCGTACGAATGTTCCACCCATGCATGCGGACCCTGCCGCGTCGATGGCGCAGCTGCGCGCGACGGCGCAGGCGGCGATGCAGGCAGGACAGTGGCCCGCGGCGCAGACTGCGCTGGCCGCACTCGCGCCGCTCGCGCCGCGCGACGTGCCGATCCGCCTGCAACTGGCCGAGGTGATCCTGCGGCAAGGCCGGATGCGCGCGGCCAGCGCGCCCCTGCTCGAAGCCGTGGAGGTGGCACCCAACGATGCGCCCCTGCTCGCCGAGCTGGCCTGGCGACTGGTGGCTCAGGGCGAGGTCATCGGCGCACGCGCCTGCCTGGCGCATCTGGCCCGGGCGCCCGCGCCGCCGGCCGAAGTGCTCGCCGAGCAGGCCAACCTGCGCTGGCTGCTGGGCGAGATCCCGACCGCGCGCGCGCTGATGGACCGGGCCGTGGCGCTCGGCATCGACGACGGTCGCGGGCACTACCTCGATGCCATGCTGCATCAGTTCGTCGGCCAGCTGGCCGGGGCCGAGACCGCCTTGCTGACCTGCCTGCATCGCTGGCCCGGCCACGGCGACGCGGCGGTGATCCTGGCCAACCTGCGTCGGCAGACGCCGCAGGCCCATCATCTGGCGCTGTTCCGCGCCGCGCTCGAACGCCTGCCGTCGCCCCCGGCCAGCAGGCCGGACGCGCTGGCCCGCGCCAAGTTCGAGTCGGCGATCTTCAAGACGCTGGACGACTGCGGCCAGCACGAGCAGGCATGGGCCGCGCTGGAACGCAGCAATGCGCTGATGCACCAGCTGGCCCCGTACGATGCCGCGGCGGAACAGGCACTGGTGGATGCGCTGCTCGCCGAGGCCGACCGCCTTGCCGCCCGTCCGGATGCTGCGCCGGTGCCCGTCGACGGGCCCGTGCCGATCTTCATCGTCGGCATGCCGCGCTCGGGCTCGACCCTGCTCGACCACATGCTGAGTGCCCACTCGCAGGTGGTTTCCGCCGGCGAGCTGGCGGATTTTCCACGCCAGTTCCACTGGATGGCCGATGTCGCGCCGGGTGGCGCGTCGGCGCTGCGCGAGGCAGTCGCCGCCGCCGGGCAGATGGATTTCGCCGCGCTGGGCGCGCGTTACCTGGCGCAGACGCAATGGCGCGCGCACGGACGGCGCTTCTACGTGGACAAGCTGCCGGCCAACCTGCGCATGGTGCCGTTCATCCGCCGCGCGTTGCCGCATGCGCCGATCCTGCATTTGCGGCGCGAACCGATGGACGTGTGCTACTCCAACCTCAAGGCAATGTTCGGCACCGCCTCACCCTACTGCTACGAGCAGCAGGCGCTGGCGCACTATTGTCGTCAGCAGGCGCGGCTGGCCAGCCGCTGGCAGGCGCGCGGCTCCATGCTCGAAGTGCCGTATGCGGATCTGGTGAGCGCACCCGCGGCCACCCTGCGCCGGGTGCTGGAACACTGCGGTCTGGCGTTCGAGGAAGCCTGCCTGCACCCCGAACGAAACCCCGCGGCGGTGGCCACCCCCAGCAGCGCCCAGGTGCGCGAGCCGATCCACGGGCGCGCACTCGGCCAGTGGCGCCGCTACGCGACCCGGCTGGAGCCGCTGCGCCGGGCGCTCGAGGGCGACGGCATCGATCCGGACTGATCGGTCGCGTACCTGCCGTTACAGGCCACTGCCGCCGAGCCAGCTCGCACGCACGTGGAAGTCGTCGTCCATCGCCACCAGGTCGGCACGGCAACCCGCCGCGATGCGGCCGTGGCTGGCACCCAGGCCAAGGAACTCCGCCGGCCAGGTGCTGGCCATGTGCACCGCTTCGTCCAGCGGCAGGCCGAGCATCTGCACGGTGTTGCGCACGGCACCGGCCATGTCGAGCGCGGAGCCGGCGAGCACGCCGCTGGCGGTCTGGCAGATGCCGTCTTTCACGGTGATGGTTTCGCCGTTGAGCACGTAGTCGGGGCGATCGGCGCCAACCGGCGGCATCGCGTCGGTGACCAGCAGCATCCTGCCGCGGGCCTTGGCGGCGATCGCCACACGCAGGCTGGCCGGGTGCACGTGGTGGCCGTCGACGATGATGCCGCACCAGCTCGCCGCATCTTCCAGCGCGGCGCCGACCACGCCCGGCTCGCGGCTGCCGAACGGGGTCATCGCGTTGAACAAATGCGTGAAGCCGCGCACGCCGGCATCGAGTGCGGCGCGGGTGGTTTCGTAGTCGGCGGCGGTATGGCCGGCGCAGACGATCACCCCGGCGGCGGCGAGCGCGCGGATGCTCGCCGGCGGCACCCGGTCCGGGGCCAGCGTGACCAGCCGGATGCCGCGATGGGGTGCGCACAGCAAGGCCAGCTCGTCGGCGCCGGGCACGTGGAAGTACTTCGCGTCGTGCACGCCCTTGCGGGCGGGCGCCAGGTACGGCCCTTCGAGGTGGATGCCGAGCAGGCCCGGCACGCCTTCGGCCAATGCCTGTTCCACCGCCGCCAGCGCTTCGCGCATCACCTCGACCCGATCGCTGATCAGGGTCGGCAGGAAACCGGTGGTGCCGTAGCGCCGGTGGGCCGCGCCGATGCGGCGGATCGTCTCCACCGTCGGTGCCTCGTTGAACAGCACGCCGCCACCGCCGTTGACCTGCACGTCGATGAAGCCCGGCAGCAGCATGGCGCCGGCGAGATCCTGCCGCTGCGCATCGCGCACGCGCGGATCGGATGGCGGCAGCAGCTCGGCGATGCGCTCGCCATCCAACAACACGGCGAGGTCGTCGCGCCAGCCGTCGGGGGTGAGTACGCGGGCGTGGGTGAGGGCGGTGAGCATGGGCAGGGAGTGAGGGGCGAAAAGTGAGTGGCGAGGAGTGACGAGTGAGGAGTGAGGAGTGAGGAGTGAGGAGTGAGGAGTGAGAGAGGGCCAAACAAGAGCAGGAATCAGGGCGGGGGTCGGAGCCCCAGCGGAACCAGAGCGCGCGCCGCTGCGCCATGGCTTTCTCTAACTCCTCACTCCTCGCCACTCACTCCTCGCTCCTAGACGGTTTCGGTGACCTTGTTCAGATGCGGCGGCACGTCGGGGTTGAAACCGCGGCGCAGCGCAAGCTCGCTGGCGGCGCGGTAGAAGCTCTGGATGATCAGCAGCGGCGTGCACAGCGCGGGCAGGCCACCGGGCACCGGCAGCGTGCCGGGGCCGTGCTGGCCCGGAGCGGCAACGAAGACCTGCGCGCCGCGGCCGCGGAACTCGCGCGCCACCGCCAGCGTGCTGGCCAGGGTGTCGTCGTCCTGGGCGAAGCACAGCACCGGGAAGTCCGGTCCGACCAGCGCCATCGGGCCGTGCTTCACCTCGGCCGCGCTGAACGCCTCGGCGTGCAGGCCGCAGGTTTCCTTGAACTTGAGCGCCGCTTCCAGCGCGATGCCGAGGCCGAAGCCGCGGCCGACCACGAACAGGTTGTGCGCGCCGACCAGGCCTTCATGGAGGCTGGACCAGTCCGCATCCCAGCTCTTGCGCAAGGCGTCGGGCAGGGTCGGCAGCGCGGCGTCGAGTTCGGCGTCGCCGCTCCAGCGCGCGCACAGGTGCAGCACCGCGGCCAGCGCGGCGAGGTAGCTCTTGGTCGCCGCCACGCTGCGCTCGGGCCCGGCGTGCAGCGGAATCACGGTGTCGGCCAGCGCGGCCAGCGGCGAATCGGTCAGGTTGACCAGCGCCACCACGCGCGCACCGGCACGTTTCGCCGCCTCCGCGGTGCGCAGCAGGTCGGGGCTCTTGCCCGATTGCGAAATCGCGATGAACAGCGCGTCCCGCCACTGCTGCTCGGCGGCATACACCGAGCTCACCGAGGGCGACGCCGAGGCGGTGGCGATGCCCAGCTGCGTCTCGAACACGTACTTGGCGTAGGCCGCGGCGTGATCCGAACTGCCGCGCGCGCAGGTGACGATGAAGCGCGGCGGCGCCTCGCGCAGCGACTGCGCCAGCGCGCTCACCACCGCTTCGTTGGCGGCAAGCTGGCGCGCCACCACCGCGGCCGATTCCTGCGCTTCGCGGAACATCAGGGTGTCGCTGGCGTTCATGCTTGTCCTTCAGTCGGTGTGCAATTCGGCGACGAAGTCGTAGATGTCGCCGCGATACCAGGAGGTGGTGAACTCGACCACGCGGCCGTCGTCGAGGAAGCTGCGCCGTTCGATGTTCAGGCCGGCGCTGCCCACCGCCACGTGCAGCAGCCGCGCCTGCTGCGCGTTCAGCGACACCGCGCGCAGGCGCTGCAGCGCGCGGCGCGGGCGGCAGCCGAGTTGTTCCAGCGCCTCGTACAGCGAGTCGCGCACCAGCATCGGATCGGGCAGCACGCTGGCCGGCACCACGCTGCGCTCGATCGCCAGCGGCTCGTCCTGCCCGTAGCGCAGGCGATGCAGGCGCACCACCAGCGAGCCGGGCGAGAGGTTCATCGCCATCGACTCCTCCGGCGTCACCTCGCCGATCACCCGCTCGAAGAACTCCGAACGCGGGCGCAGTCCGCGCTCGCGCAGATCCTCGGTGAAACTGGTCAGCCGCGACATCGGCTTGACGATGCGCTCGGCGATGAAGGTGCCGGCGCCGTGGCGCTGGGTCAGCAGGCCTTCCTCGACCAGGCCGGCGATCGCCTTGCGCACGGTGACCCGCGAGAGCTTCAGCACCAGCGCCAGGTCGCGTTCGCTGGGCAGCGCGTGGCCCGGCTCGACGTCGTGCTGCTGCACCACGTTGCGGATCGCCTGGCGCAGTCGCAGGTAGGCCAGCGGCTGGTGATTGGCCGGGTCGCGGCAGATCCGGCGGTATTCCTTGGACAAGGTGGTTTCCATGGCGCGCACCATACCAATAGCGATCCACCGGCCGCAAGCCATGACGGTGCGATATGCCCGCCAGCAAACGCTCGGCCATGCCCAGCCGTTCGCACCGAGCGTGGCTCGCGCCGGCGAGCGGGGTCGAAGTGCATCGTCGGGTGACCGGACCCTTCGACTTCCTTGCTTCCCAAGGCACAGCCATCCCTGGCTGCTCCCCGCGTACGGCCTGCGGGAACGGCCTGCGCTCAGGGAGAACGGGGGTGGCGGGACTGCCTGCGGATCGTTCTGCTGGGGCCGCCGATGAATTCGTATGCAACCGGGTAGTCGCTCTGGTATTTCACTGGTACCATCGGCAAAAACCCGGGCAGCGGCATCCGGCCGCGGCCCGCCAGCCGGCATCGAGTCGAGGTGATCGCGTGACTGCTTCCCCCCAAACCGTCGAGCCATTCGACCTGGTGATCTTCGGCGGCACCGGCGATCTCGCCGCGCGCAAATTGCTGCCGGCGCTGTTCCACCGTTTTCTCGACCACCAGTTGCCGCCCAGCAGCCGCATCGTCGGCGTGGCGCGCGAGGCGCTGGACGACGCCGGCTACCGCGCGCAACTGCGCGAGGCGCTGATCGCGATCTGCGATGCCCGCCAGCTGGACGAGTTCCTGCAGCAGGTGTTCTACCGTCCGCTGGATGCGCGCAAGGACGAGGGCTGGGACGATTTCGCCGCCTTCATCGGCGCCGAGCCCGACCACGTGCGGGTGTTCTACCTGTCGACCTCGCCCGAACTGTTCGTCGACATCTGCAAGCGGCTGGGACATTACGGCTTGAACCAGGGCAAGTCGCGCGTGGTGCTGGAGAAGCCCATCGGCCGCGACCTGGACAGCGCCAACCGGATCAACGATGCGGTGGGCCAGGTGTTCGACGAAACCCAGACCTTCCGCATCGACCACTACCTCGGCAAGGAGACGGTGCAGAACCTGCTGGTGCTGCGCTTCGGCAACGCGCTGTTCGAGCCGCTGTGGAACTCCGCGCACATCGACCACGTGCAGATCACCGTGGCCGAGACGCTGGGCGTGGGCCACCGCGGCGCCTATTACGACCGCGCCGGCGCGCTGCGCGACATGGTGCAGAACCACATGCTGCAGCTGCTGTGCATGGTGGCGATGGAACCGCCCTCGTCGCTGGCGCCCGACGCGGTGCGCGACGAAAAGCTCAAGGTGCTGCACTCGCTCAAGCCCATCGACGCGGGCAATGCCGGCCAGCTCACCGTGCGTGGCCAGTACCGCGCCGGCGTGGCCGAGGGCGCCAGCGTGCCCGGCTACGGCGAGGAACTGGGCAACGCGAAATCCGACACCGAGACCTTCGTCGCGTTGAAGGCGGAGATCGGCAACTGGCGCTGGGCCGGGGTGCCGTTCTACCTGCGCACCGGCAAGCGCCTCGCGCACCGCGTGTCGGAGATCGCGGTGACCTTCAAGCCGGTGCCGCATTCGATCTTCGACGCCGCCTCCGGCTCGCTGACGCAGAACCGGCTGGTGCTGCGGCTGCAGCCCGACGAGGGCGTGAAGCTGTGGCTGACCATCAAGCACCCCGGTCCCGGCGGCCTGCGCCTGCGCCACGTGCCGCTGGACATGAGCTTCGCCGAGGCGTTCGGCGTGTCGCAGCCGGACGCTTACGAGCGCCTGCTGCTGGACGTGGTGCGCGGCAATCCCACCTTGTTCATGCGCCGCGACGAAGTGGAAGCGGCATGGCGCTGGGCCGGCCCGATCCTGGCCGCGTGGAGCGACAGCGGCGAGGCGCCGCGGCCATACGCCGCCGGCAGCTGGGGGCCGAGCGCGTCGGTGGCGCTGATCGAGCGCGACGGCCGCACCTGGCACGACGACAACGAATAGGCGCGCGCTTCACCTGCTGCCTGCGCCGCCCCACCCACACTGGAACGCGTCACCTCGTCGCTGATCGAACCCGCCATGTCCGCACCCGCCAACGTCACCACCCACAGCTTCACCGGATGCCAGGCGCAGGCCATCGCACTGGCCGAGCGCGTGGCCGAACGCCTGCGCAACGGCCTGGCGCAGCGCGGCCAGGCCGTGCTGGCGGTCTCCGGCGGCAGCACGCCGAAGGCATTCTTCGAGCAGTTGTCGCGCCAGGCGCTGGACTGGGCCAGGGTGCAGGTGACCCTGGTCGACGAACGCTGGGTACCCGAAAGCGATGCGCGCTCCAACGCGCGACTGGTGCACACGCACCTGCTGCAGCACGCCGCTGCCGCGGCGCCCTTCATTCCGCTGTACACCGGCGACGCCAGCCCGGAGGCCGGCCTGGCCCGCGCCGAAGCGCGCATCGCCGCGCTGCCGCTGCCGTTCGACGCGGTGGTGCTGGGCATGGGCGACGACGGCCACACCGCCTCGTTCTTTCCCGGCGGCGATCGCCTCGCCGAGGCGCTGGACCCGGACGGCAGCGCGCGCGTGCTGCCGATGCACGCACCCGACGCCGGCGAGCCGCGCATCACGTTGACCCTGCCCACGCTGCTGCAAACGCGCGCGCTGTACCTGCTGGTGGCCGGCGAGAAGAAGCGCGACGTGCTGGCCGACGCGCGGCTTGGCCTGGGCGCCGCACGCGACTATCCGGTGCGCGCCGTGCTGACCCAGCAACGCGTGCCGGTGGCGGTGTACTGGTGTCCGTGATCGGTGTCGGCAGCGCCGCCTGCGCCGCGCAGACCAGCAAGAGCATCGCGCACTTCGGTGCGCTCCTACAGACAAGGTAAGAGATCATGACCACGCTGCACCCCGTCGTCGCCGAAGTCACCGAACGCCTGCGCGAGCGCAGCCGCGAGACGCGCGCGGCGTACCTCGCACGGATCGACGCGGCGGATCGCAGCGGACCGCGGCGCGGGCATCTCTCCTGCGGCAACCTCGCGCACGGTTTCGCCGCCTGCGGCACGGAGGACAAGGACGCGCTGCGCAACGGCCAGCGGGCCAACCTGGCCATCGTCACCGCCTACAACGACATGCTCTCGGCGCACCAGCCGTACGAGCGCTATCCCGCCCTGATCCGTCAGATCGCGCGCGACGCCGGCTTCACCGCGCAAGTCGCCGGCGGCGTGCCGGCGATGTGCGACGGCATCACGCAGGGCCGCGCCGGCATGCAGCTGTCGCTGTTCTCGCGCGACGTGATCGCGCTGGCCACCGCGGTGGCGCTGTCGCACGACATGTTCGACGGCGCGCTGTTCCTCGGCATCTGCGACAAGATCGTGCCGGGCCTGCTGATCGCCGCGCTCTCCTTCGGCCATCTGAGCGCCGCCTTCGTGCCGTCCGGCCCGATGCCCAGCGGCATTCCGAACGAGCAGAAGTCGAAGGTGCGCCAGGCGTTCGCCGACGGCAAGGCGAGCAAGGCCGAGCTGCTCGAGGCGGAGGCGGCGTCGTACCACACCGCCGGCACCTGCACCTTCTACGGCACCGCCAACTCCAACCAGATGCTGATGGAGATCATGGGCCTGCACCTGCCCGGCGCCAGCTTCACCGCGCCGGACACGCCGCTGCGCGATGCACTCACCGCCGAGACGGTGCGCCGCGTGGCCGCCAACAGCGCGCTGGGCGAACACTACCTGCCGCTCGGTCACCACCTCGACGAGCGCGCCATCATCAACGGCGTGATCGGCCTGCACGCCACCGGCGGCTCGACCAACCACCTGCTGCATCTGGTGGCGATGGCCCAGGCCGCCGGCATCCAGCTGCGCTGGGACGACTTCGACGCGCTGTCCGGCGTGATCCCGCTGCTGGCGCGCGTGTACCCGAACGGTTACGCCGACGTGAACCAGTTCCACGACGCCGGCGGCATGGCGTTCCTGATCGACCAGCTGCTCGGCGCCGGCCTGCTGCACGGCGACGTCAAGACCATCTTCGGCACCGGCCTGGGCGGCTACGCGCAGGTGCCGTACCTCGACGAGGCCGATACGCTGCGCTGGAAACCCGTACCGAAGCAGAGCGGCAACCGCGGCGTGCTGCGCGGCGTGGACGAGCCGTTCCGCCCCGACGGCGGCCTGCGCCTGCTCGACGGCAACCTCGGCCGCGCGGTGATCAAGGTCTCCTCGGTGCCGGAGGATCGCCTGCTGATCGAGGCGCCGGCGATCGTGTTCAACGACCAGGACGAGGTCGCCGGCGCCTACCAGCGCGGCGAGCTGAACCGCGATTTCGTGGCGGTGGTGCGCTTCCAGGGCCCGCGCGCCAACGGCATGCCCGAGCTGCACAAGCTCACCCCCACGCTGGCGGTGCTGCAGGATCGCGGCCACCGCATCGCCCTGCTCACCGACGGGCGCATGTCCGGCGCCTCCGGCCGCGTGCCGGCGGCGATCCACGTGACGCCCGAGGCGGTCGCCGGTGGCAACATTGCGAAGATCCGCGACGGCGACATGATCCGCCTGGACGCGGCAAATGGACGTCTGGACGTCCTGGTCGAGGCGGATGAACTGGACGCCCGCCTGCCGCACCTCGCCGACCTGTCGCACGAGCACCATGGCATGGGCCGCGAGCTGTTCGGCCTGTTCCGCCAGGCCGCCACCAGCGCCGACCTCGGCGCCGGCGTGCTGTGAAACCGCAGGGCGGGCACTGCCCGCCGGGTCTGCGCGAGAACCGGGGCGGCGGGCAGTGCCCGCCCTGGTTCTTATACACATCTGCTGCTGTCGACGAATCAGA
>NZ_MWIO01000041.1 GCF_004799035.1 Rhodanobacter lindaniclasticus | reverse complement strand
CCGCCGGCATCCAGAGCGGTCAGGTGATCCGTCTTTCCGGTCAGGGCCAGCCGGGCATGGGCGGTGGCCCCAAGGGCGACCTGCTGCTGGAAGTGCTCATCCGCGAGGATCCGCGCTTTCGCCTCGATGGCCGCAACGTCGTACACGTGCTGCCGATCGCCCCATGGGAAGCTGCCCTGGGCGCGACCGTGCCGGTCCCGACGCTTGCCGGCACCGTGGACTTGCGCATCCCCGCCGGTTCGCAGTCAGGGCGCAAGCTGCGGCTGAAGGGGCGCGGCATGCCCGGCGGCAACCCGGGCGATCAGTTGGTGGAGCTGTCCATCCGCACGCCGGCCGCCGACAGCGACGCCCAGCGCAAGGCCTACGAGGCGTTGCGCAGCAGCTTCGCGAACTACGATCCGCGGAGCTGAAGGTCTACAGATCGTAGGGCGGGCACCGCCCGCCATCAGCGCGTCGGAGAGGGCGGCCGGCGGGCAGTGCCCGCCCTACGCGATCGGCTCGGATCGCAGGATGGGCATCGCCATCGGCATATCGAGGCGGCAGGTATGGGCATGACCGAAGGCCGCCTTTCGGCGGCCTTCGGCGTGGTCACATGAAACGACTTGCTCAGCTGCGCGAGGCGCGCTTGCGGTCGATCTCGGTGAGGTGCTTCTTGCGCAGGCGGATTTCCTTCGGGGTGACTTCGACCAGCTCGTCGTCGTCGATGAAGTCCAGTGCCTGCTCCAGCGAAAACTTGATCGCGGGGGTGAGCTGGATCGCGTCGTCCTTGCCGGAGGCGCGCATGTTGGTCAGCGGCTTGGGCTTGATCACGTTGACGGTGAGGTCGTTGTCCTTGGCGTGGATGCCGACCAGCTGGCCTTCATACACGTTGTCGCCCTCGGCGGCGAACAGCTTGCCGCGATCCTGCAGCGGCCCGAGCGAATAGGCCGGGGTGGTGCCGCCGGCGTTGGCGATCATCACGCCGTTCTGGCGCTTGGCGATCTGGCCTTCTTCCTTCGGACCGTAATGGTCGAACACGTGGAACAGCAGGCCCGAGCCCTGGGTCAGGGTCTTGAACTGGTTCTGGAAGCCGATCAGGCCCCGCGCCGGGATCTCGTAATCCAGGCGCACGCGGCCCTTGCCGTCGGATTCCATGTTCTTCAGCTGGCCCTTGCGCATGCCGAGCTTTTCCATCACGCCGCCCTGGTGGATCTCCTCCACGTCCACCACGAGCTGCTCGATCGGCTCCATCTTCTGGCCGTCGATGTCCTTGATGATCACTTCCGGGCGCGACACGGCCAGTTCGTAGCCTTCGCGGCGCATGTTCTCGATCAGCACCGACAGATGCAGTTCGCCGCGGCCGGAGACCAGGAACTTGTCCGCGTCAGAACCCTGTTCGACCTTCAGCGCCACGTTGTGCACCTGCTCGCGCTCCAGCCGGTCCTTGAGCTGGCGGCTGGTGAGGAACTTGCCGCCGGAGAGATCCTTGTTGCCGGCGAACGGCGAATTGTTGACCTGGAAGGTCATCGAGATCGTCGGCTCGTCCACGGTCAGCGCGGGCAGCGCCTCGGGCGTGTCCAGCGCGCAGATGGTGTCGGAGATGGTCAGGTCGGCGATGCCCGAGATGGCCACGATGTCGCCGGCCTCGGCGGTTTCCTGCTCGATCCGCTCCAGGCCCAGGAAGCCCAGCACCTGCAGCACCTTGCCCTGGCGCTTCTTGCCGTGACGGTCGATCACCGCCACCGGCATGTTCTTCTTCAAGGTGCCGCGCTGAATGCGGCCGATGCCGATCACGCCGACGAAGTTGTTGTAGTCGAGCTGGCTTATGCGCATCTGGAATGCACCATCCGGGTCCACGTCCGGCTTGCTGACGTGCTGCATGATCGCTTCGTACAGCGGGGTCATGTCGCCCTCGCGCACGTTCTCGTCCAGCCCGGCATAGCCGTTCAACGCCGAGGCGTAGACGATCGGGAACTCCATCTGCTCGGGCGTGGCGCCGAGGCGGTCGAACAGATCCCAAACCTGCTCGACGACCCACTCCGGGCGTGCACCGGGGCGGTCGACCTTGTTGATCACCACGATGGGCTTGAAGCCCATCGCGAACGCCTTCTGCGTCACGAAGCGGGTCTGCGGCATCGGGCCGTCCATCGCGTCGACCAGGATCAGCACCGAGTCGACCATCGACAGCACGCGCTCCACCTCGCCGCCGAAGTCGGCGTGTCCGGGCGTGTCGACGATGTTGATGCGGTTGCCGCGCCAGGTGATGGCGGTGTTCTTGGCCAGGATGGTGATGCCGCGTTCCTTTTCCTGGTCGTTCGAATCCATCACGCGCTCGGCCAGCACGGTGCGCTCGTTCAGCGTGCCGGACTGTTTGAGCAGGCAATCCACCAGGGTGGTCTTGCCGTGGTCGACGTGGGCGACGATGGCGATGTTGCGCAGATTTTCTATGGACATGGGAAGCACTCGGGCGGCGCGTGCAGCCACCACGTGGGTAATTTGAGGGTTAACCGGTCGATTATACGGGTTTGTGCGCTCGCGTGTGGGCGCCCGTGCGACAGTCGGTTCAGGCACGCGCTGCCACCGGCCGTGGCAGGGGCCGGTGGCAGCGGTCGGCCGTCGCCCGGGGCGAGCGGCGTGCCGGGGGTTCAAGCGGGGCGGTCGGCGAGGACGCCGTGCGCTAGACCACGCCCAGCAGGTAGTACGCGGCGATCACCACGGCCACGGCCAGGGTCTTGATCACGGTGATCGCGAAGATGTCCTTGTAGGCCTGGCGGTGGGTCAACCCGGTCACGGCAAGCAGGGTGATCACGGCGCCGTTGTGGGGCAGCGTGTCCATGCCGCCGGAGGCCATCGCGGCCACGCGGTGCAGCACTTCCATCGGGATGCCGGCGGCATTGGCGTTGTGGATGAAGGTATCTGCCATCGCGCCGAGCGCGATGCTCATGCCGCCGGAGGCCGAGCCGGTGATACCGGCCAGGGCGGTGACGGTGACCGCCTCGTTGACCAGCGGATTCGGGATCGTGTGCAGCGCATCGGCCACCAGCTTGAAGCCGGGCAGGGCGGCGATCACCGCGCCGAAACCGTATTCCGAGGCAGTGTTCATCGAGGCCAGCAGTGCGCCGCCGACGGCCGCCTGGCTGCCTGCGGCCAGCCGCCCCATCACCGCACGCCAGGCAAATACCAGCACGCATGCAATGCCGACCAGCAGCGCACCCTCGACCGCCCAGATCGCGGCGACCTTGGACACCTCCTGCACCACCGGCCTGGCGCTGCCGACCACGCTGGGCAGGAACGACTGCGTTTCGCCGTAAAGATGCGGAATCCAGTCGGTGAACAGCTTGTTGCACACGCCGACCAGCACCAGCGGCAGCAGCGCGATAAGCGGATGCGGCAGGCGGGTGGCGTCGAACGGCTCCGGTTCGTTGACCAGGTTGCTGCCGTAGCCCTCGCCGGCCGCCGCGGCCTTGCGCCGGCGCCAGTCGAGGTAACTCAGGCCCACGATCAGGATGAAGATCCCGCCGATCGTGCCCAGCCACGGCGCGGCCCAGGTATTGGTGCCGAAGAACGCGGTGGGGATGATGTTCTGGATCTGCGGCGTGCCCGGCAGCGAATCCATGGTGAAGGTGAACGCGCCCAGCGCGATGGTGCCGGGGATCAGCCGCTTGGGGATGTCGCTGGCGCGGAACAGTTCGGCCGCGAACGGGTACACCGCGAACACCACCACGAACAGCGACACGCCGCCGTAGGTCAGCAGCGCGCACACCAGCACGATGGAGAGGATCGCCCGGCTGCGCCCGACCAGGCCGATCGTCGCGGCGACGATCGACTTGGAGAAGCCCGACAACTCGATCAGCTTGCCGAACACCGCGCCCAGCATGAACACCGGGAAATACAGCTTGAGGAAACCGACCATCTTGTCCATGAACAGGCCGGTGAACATCGGCGCGACCAGCGAGGGCTCGGTCAGCAGCACCGCGCCCAGCGCGGCGATCGGGGCGAACAGGATCACGCTGTAGCCGCGGTAGGCCGCGAACATCAGGAAGCACAGCGCAGCCAGCACGATCAAGAATGCCATCCGTGATTTCCCCAGCCTCGTCAATGGCGACAGGCGTCGAGTATCCCGGAGGCACCAGGGCGCGGGCACTGTACGAAGGTACGAGTGTCCCGGCTTGCACGGGCACCTAAGCTGGCTGCATTCAGCATCCGCGCGAGCGATGCATTCACCGCGAAGGGGACGTCATGAAACGCACGCAACTGAGCTCGGCGATCGGTCTGGTATTGGGTTTCGCGCTGATGGCGCCGCTGCAGGCGCAGCAGGCCACGGACCCGTCGGGCACGGTCAAGCCGGCTGCCGCCAAGCAGGCCGAGGCGACACAGCTGGAAGCGGTCACGGTCACCGCGCGGCGTCGCGGTGAAGCGCTGGAGAAGGTGCCGGTAGCCGTCAGCGCGTTCACCAACGAGGATCTGAAGGATCTGCAGGCTAACAACATCGACGGCCTGCAAGGCGCCGTGCCGGGCATGAACATCGTGCAGGGGCGTGGTTCGTCCTCCTCGGTGAACGTGTTCATCCGCGGCATCGGCCAGCCCGACGCGCTGCAGACCTTCGACCCGGGCGTGGGCATGTACGTCGACGACGTGTACTACTCGCGCATCCAGGGCGCCCTGTTCAGCCTGTTCGACATCGAGCGCGTGGAGGTGCTGCGCGGGCCGCAGGGCACGCTGTACGGCAAGAATTCCACCGGCGGCGCGATCAAGATCATCACCAAGGAACCGAGCAACACGCCCGAGGGTTCGATCGAGGGCACCATCGGCGACTATGGCCGGCGCGAGGGCCGTTTCTATGTTTCCGGGCCGCTCGGCGCGACGGTGTCGGGCAACCTGGCCGGCGTCTACACGCGCACCGATGGCTACGTCACCGATCCGGCGACCGGCCAGAAATACAACAACGACAACACCAAGGCCGTGCGCGGCAAGTTGAAGTGGCAGCCCAGTGACGCGTTCAGCGCCACGCTGTCGGCCGACTACACCAAGCAGGACACCAGGCTGACCCTGGGTGAGGCGACCGCGCCGCTCTATGCCACCGACCTCGCGCTGGGCCAGGTGCTGCTCTACACGCCGCCCGCCGGCAAGTACGACTTCCACGGCGCGACCTCGTTCGGTCCCGGTCATGGCCAGAAGCTCACCCACTATGGCGCGTCGCTGCACATGGATTGGCACCTGGCCGACCGCTGGGATCTGAAGAGCATCACGGCGTGGCGCAAGCTGCACAGCAATTCCTTCATCGACATCGACGCCACCACGCTGGAACTGGGCGACGTGCTGGTCGATTTCCACCAGAAGCAGCTGAGCCAGGAACTGCAACTGCAGTACGACAACGGCAGCAACCTGCAGGCGGTGTACGGCCTGTACTACCTGGACGAGAAGGTACCCTCGCACCAGGAGGCCTATGCCGACGACTTCATCCGCTTCGCCGGCCTGCCGATCGATTTCCTGCGCACGATCGACGACAAGCTGGAGAACAAGAGCTGGGCCGGCTTCGCACATTTCAACTGGGAGTTCGTGCCCACCTGGACGCTCGCCGCCGGCGTGCGATACACCCATGAAACCAAGGACTACTGGCGCACCACCAGCGCGTTCTTCGGGGCGCCGCTGCAGGCGTTCAGCCAGGATCCGCAGGCGGTGATCCAGCCGACCAGCAAGTCGTGGAGCGCGGTCACTCCGTCACTCAGCCTGGAGAAGCAGTTCAACGCGCAGACGATGGGCTACGTCTCGGTCAACCGCGGCTTCAAGTCCGGCGGCTTCAACGGCCGCGCCAACGACCCCAAGGAAGCGGCCGACCCGACCTTCGATCCCGAGTACGTGTGGACCTACGAGCTGGGCTTGAAGATGCGCTCGGCCGACAACCGGTTGCAGGGCAACTTTGCCGCGTACCACTCCAACTACACCGACTTCCAGGCGCGCGTTTCCGAAGTGCAGAACCCGGGTTCGGCCACGCCGGCCTTCAGCTTCCCGGTGCTCAACGCCGCCAAGTTGAAGATCGATGGCCTCGAGTTCGAGGGTGCCGCCATATTGGGCGAGGGCACCAGGCTTTCGACGCAGCTGGCCTGGATGGATGCGCGCTACGACAAGTTCGTCGACCCCCGCACGCAGTACGACCCGAGCCTCGCCGACCTGCACGACCACGTGCCGTTCTCGCCGAAGTTCACCGCCCGCGTGGCGCTGGCGCACACCTTCGGCCTGCCCAGCGGCAATGCGCTGACCTTCGGTGCCGATGCGTCGTATCGCAGCGACACCTGGCTCAGCGTCGACAACCGCGACGGACTGATGCAGAAGTCGTACACGGTCACCGGCGTGTTCGGCGTGTTCGATTCGGTGGACGGACACTGGCAGCTGCGCGCCGGCGTGCGCAACCTCGGCGACAAGGTCTACAAGACCGACGGCCAGGAGTTCTCCAGCGTCGGCAACATCCAGACCGCCTACTACGGCGCGCCGCGCAATTGGTACTTCAGCGCCCGCTACAATTTCTGAGCGGAACGCATCGGGTCCCGGTGAAGCAGGCTGACCCCCTCTGTGCCGCGGGTACGCAAGGCCTGCGGCGCGGTGGTTGGCAGGAGTGATCCGTCCCGCCACTTCCCGGCCGGCAGGCCAACCACTCGACGGAGCAGACCCATGAACAGCCGATGGCTCAACCGCTTGCTGCTGCTGACCCTGCTGGGCAGCGGCAGCGCCTGCGCCGCCGATACGGCCGGGCGCTTGCCGCATCTGGCGATCGATCCCGGCCGCGTCGCGGTGGTGGGACTTTCCTCCGGGGCCTACATGGCCGGTCAGGCACAACTTGCGTATCCCGATCTGTTCCCCGATGCCACCCTGGTCGCCGGCGGGCCCTACGGCTGCGCCGAGGGGCAGCTGGCGGTGGCGCTGAGCACCTGCATGAAAGGTACGCCGGCGCCGGATGTCGCCAAGTTGGTGGCCAGCGCCCGGCAACAGTCTGCGGGCGGTCGGATCGGCCCGCTGAAGGATCTCGCGGGCGCTCATGTCTACCTGCTGCACGGCAGGGATGACGCCCTGGTCGCCCCAGCCGTGGCCGAGGCCGCGGCCCGTTTCTACGAGCAGTTGCGCGACGACACGCCCGGCTTGGACAACATGCAGGTGCACGAGGACGGCCTGCGAGCGTTTGCCCACAACCTGCCGGTGGCCGGCAGCGGCGACGATTGCGACAAGTCGGTGGCGCCGTACCTGGGCCACTGCGGTTTCGACGCCGCCGGCGAAATCTTCACGCAGATGTTCGGCAAGCCGGCACACGCCGCCACTGCGGCACGCGGCGAGCTGCGCACTTTCGACCAGGATGCGCTGCGCCCCGAGGGCGCCGACGCGTTCCTGGCCAGCACCGGCTACGTTTATCTGCCGCCGGCCTGCATCGCCGGCAAGCCCTGCGGCCTGATGGTGGCCTTCCACGGCTGCAAGCAGGACGCCGACGCCGTGGGCAAGGCCTTCGTCGAGGACGCAGGCTTCAATCGCTGGGCGGACGTCTACGACGTGGCCGTGCTATATCCTCAGACACGCGCAAGTTTCGCGCCCTTGAATCCGCAAGCATGCTGGGACTGGTGGGGTTATTCGGGAGCCGACTACGGCACACGCCAGGGCGTGCAGTTGCGCTGGCTGGTGAACGCGGTGCACGCGCTGGGCTTGCCTGCCGGTCATTGATGGCCCGGCATGTCGATGGCCTCGACGTTATTGTAGGAGCGCACCCTGTGCGCGATGCTCTTGCTTTGAAGCATCAGGATGCAACGCTGGCATCACGACGCAAGTCGCCCGCACGGGCGTGTTCCACATGCTGAGCGCCAGCGTCATCGCGATTGCGGCGCTGTGCTGGCTCGGCCTGCTGTTCGGGGTGGCGTTGCTTGGCGAGCGGCGGCCGCACATATTCGAGAAGCGCTGGGCGATCGTGTATGCGCTGTCGCTGGCGATCCATTGCACCTCGTGGACGTTCTACGGCACTGTCACCCAGGCCAGCCGTTCCGGCTGGTGGCTGCCGCCGACGTTTGTCGGGGCAATCCTGATGTACCTGTTCGCGCTGAAGTTCCTCGGCCGCATGGTGCAGCTGGTACGCGAGTACAACGCCGGATCGTTGGCCGACCTGATCGCGGTGCGGCTGGGCCGGCACTCGGGGCTGGCGGCGCTGGTCACGGCGGTGGTGGTGATCGGGATCGTGCCGTACATCGCGCTGCAGCTCAAAGCGGTGGCGATGAGTTACGGCATCCTCAGCCAGGGCCAACTGGCCGAATCCGAGCCGTGGCAGGACAGCGCCTTGTACGTGGCCTTGCTGATGGCGCTGTTCGCGATGCTGTTCGGCACGCGGCGCGCGTCGACCATGGCGCACAACCGAGGGCTGGTGCTGGCGATGGCGTTCGAGTCGCTGTTCAAGCTGGGCGCGATGCTGGCGCTGGGCAGCCTGTTGTTCGCCGAGCTGCCGGCAAATTTGCCGGCACGCGTGCCGGGGCCGGCGGACAGCGGCGGATTCCCGGCGCTGATCCTGCTCGGCGCGCTGGCGATGTTCACCATGCCGCACCAGTTCTACGCCGGCATCGTGGAGTGTCGCAGCGACGGCAACCTGCGCACGGCGCGCTGGCTGTTTCCGCTGTACCTGTTGCTGATTTCGCTGCCGATCCTGCCGTTGGCGCAGCTGGGCGATGCGCTGCTCGGGCCCAGCGGGGTGTCGTCGGACATGTACGTACTGGCGCTGCCGCTGGCCCAGGGCGAGCGGGGACTGGCACTGGTCGCGTTTCTCGGCGGGCTCAGCGCGGCGACCAGCATGGTGGTGATCGCCACGCTGACGCTGAGCCTGATGGTGGTCAACCATTTCATCGCGCCGCTGCGCGTGCGGTCGGGCTGGGGACGCGGCGAGCGCGTCGACCTGCGCGGGGCGCTGCTCAATTACCGGCGCGTGGCGATCGTGGTGGTGATCCTGCTGGCCTGGGCCTACAGCCGCCTGCTGGCGCGCAACGAGGCATTGGCCGACATCGGCGCGATCTCGTTCTCGGCGCTGGCTGGTCTGACCCCGGCCGTGCTCGCAGCGATGTATCGGCCGCAAGTGGGCTCGCGCGCGGTAATGGCCGGGCTGGCCGCCGGCACCGTGGTGTGGATCTACGCAGTGTTGCCGGCACTGCTGCCGGCGTCGTTGCCGTGGCTGCGCGACGGGCCGTTCGGTCTGCACTGGCTGGCACCGGACGATCTGCTCGGCCTGGGCGACTGGAACCGCCTCGGTCGCGCCGTGGTGGTGAGCCTGGCGGCGAACATGGCGGTGATGCTGGCCGTGGCCGGTTCGCGCTACGGGCAGGGCGGACGCGCGGTCAGCGTCGGCCACGTCGATGTGGCCGAATTGCGCGCGCTGGCGGCGCGTTTCCTGCCGCCGGAGCGGGTCGAGCACCTGTTCGATGGCGCACCGACCAGCGGTTCGTCCGGCACCGCGCGGGTCAACCAGGTGGAGCACGAGCTGGCGGCGGTGATCGGCGCCGCGTCGGCGCGGTTGCTGCTGGAGGTGGCGCATCGGCAGGGCCGCGACGAGCTGGACACGGTGGTCGCGATCGTGGGCGAGGCGGCGCAGGATTTGCGCTTCAACCAGCGCGTGCTGGGTGCGGCGCTGGAGAACATGAGCCAGGGCATCTGCGTGGTCGATGCGGAGTTGCACCTGGTGGCGTGGAATTCGCCGTATGCGCGGCTGTTCAACTATCCCTCCGGCATGCTGCGGGTGGGTCGTCCAGTCGCCGAGCTGACCCGCCACAACATCGAGGTCGGCATGCTCGGCCCGGGGGCGGTCGAAGCACGCGTACGGCGTCGGCTGGAGCACATGCGTGCGGGCACCCGGCATTTGTCCGAGCGGCGCTTTCCCGACGGCCGGATCGTGGAGGTGCGCGGCAACCCGATGCCGGGTGGCGGTTTCGTGGCCACCTTCACCGACGTCACCGCGTTCCGCCAGGCCGAGGCGGCACTCAAGCGCGTCAACGAGACGCTGGAGCTGCGCGTGGACGAGCGCACCCGCGCGCTGGCGCTGGCCTCGGCAGCTGCGCAGGCGGCCAACGAGGCAAAGAGCCGCTTCCTCACCGCGGTCACCCACGACCTGATGCAGCCACTGCATGCGGCACAGTTGTTCGCGCATGCGTTGACCGAGCGTGGTGGCGACAGCCGTACGGCACAGCACCTCAACGGCGCGCTCGCCGCCACCGAGGGATTGCTGACCGGCCTGCTCGACGTGGCGCGGCTGGAGGGTGGCCGCCTGCATCCGCAGCCGCGCCACGTCGAGCAG
>NZ_MWIO01000040.1 GCF_004799035.1 Rhodanobacter lindaniclasticus | reverse complement strand
CCGGTGACGCCATCGAGCAGGAACGGCTGGTACTGGCCGAAGCTGGCGCCGACCGCGGCCACCGCCTGCTGCTGCTCGTCGCTGAGGGCGGGAGCCGTCGACACGGCCCGTGGTTCGGTCGGCGCGCGGTCGCGGCGTTCGATCAGGCCGGCGGCGGCGAGGCGGCGGGCGGCCTCGCGCCAGCCGGCCTGGCGCTCGTTGAGCTCCTGCGCGCCGAGTGCGCCATCGGCAAGCAAGGTCAGCAGGGTACGGCTGCCGCCGCGGCGACTGCCGGCCGCGAGTGCATCGCGGCCGGCCGCGGTGATCGCCCAGTATTCCTGGCCGATCGCCGGCAGCGGCCGGGCCTCCCGCAGTGACAGCGGCAGTGCATTGGTGCAGACCTCGCCCGGCGCGCCCAGCCAGTAGTCAGTAGCCCAGGCCAGCGTCTGCAGCAGTTCGGCGTCGAGCAGCGGTTCGTCGTCCAGCGCCCGCAGCACCGGCTTGAGCCGCGGGCCGTCCAGCGCCGATTCGACGCCGCTCTCCACCGCCACGCCGACCAGCTTGTCGCGTCCGAACGGCACCAGCACCCGGCTGCCCGGAGGCGGCATGGCCGCGGCCGGGGGCAGGTAGTCGAACAGGGTGGGCAGCGGCAGCGGCAGGGCGACGCGGAGAACGGTCGGCATGAGGTCCTCGGATGGCGATCGTCAGTGTAACCGAGCTCCCTTTCCCGCCAGCCGGCAAGCGCCGGCACCGGACCTGCGCGAGTTGCGGGTACTTGTTGCCCTGCGATCGAGAAATTCCGGATAAGTCGCTATGCCAACGATGTTTTCATGCTTATCCACAATCGCTGTGGATAACTCTGTGGATGCTGCGGGGAACGCAGCCCGCGAAGCCCGCCGTGGCGCGTTCCGTGACGGCGTGGCGACGTTTTCGTCATGAAATTTTTTTTCGCTTGATCAATGAGTTGCAAAACGGGTGCGGTCACCGTTCACATAATCGACAAAGCCCTTTCACATGACGCCGGGGCCTTGCCGCGCTGTGCAAAACCCCTTCGGGGGCGGTGCTTTGCTCACTCCGCGAGGCCCATCGCGGCGGCGCCGAGGATGGCGAAGGCCAGCAGCCAGCAGTAGCACCAGCCGGTCACCAGATACTTCAGCACCGTCATCGGCCAGCCCTGGCGGTAGACCCGTTTCTGCATCATCAGCAGGTAGATCGGCGCCCAGATCCAGAGCACGTTGATCAGCCAGCCCAGCGGCGTGGAAAGCCAGCTCGCGTGCGGTTCCAGCGCCACCGACAGCAACTGGAACAGCACCCCCAGCAGCAGGCACAGGAACAGAAAGGCATGGCTGTGCAAGGCCACGATCAGGTGCTCGACATACAGGCGGCGGCGGAACAGGTACATCACCTTGAGCAACAGGGCGAACGCCGGCAGCATGAAAAACATCGTCCCCGGCAGGGCGGCGAGGACCTGGTTGAGCAGGCGCGCCTTGATGGCCGAATGGTCGCCCGGACCGCGCATCGCGGCGAGGTTGTCGTGCATGCGCTGCAGCGAGCGGTTCATCCGCTGGTTGAGGAAACCGGGCAGCCAGCTCACGTGAACCGGGTACTTCTGCGCGTCCCAGGCCATGTCCAGCGGATTGTGTTGCGCCGCTTCGGAGGGCACGCGCGGCGCCGGCAGCGGGGGCAGGTCGGCGACCGTCTGCGGCACCACGGCGGTGGTGTCGCCCAACGCGATGCGCCGCTGCATCGCCTCGCGGGTCAGTTGCAGGCGCGCCTTGTCCATTTGCTGGGCGGCCAGCGAACCGACCACCGGGATCTGCTCGGTGGGCGTGAACTGCTTCAGCGCCTTCTTCAGCAGGCGATCCACCTCGGCCGGGGTTTTCGCATCCTGGAAGCTTGCGCCGGTCACGGTCACCTTCACCGGCGTGTCCACGGCATCGCTGGTATCCAGCGCCATCGGCAGCAGGAAGAAGGCGGCCAGGCACAGCAGGAACATGGTGCGGAACGGCGCCAGGTAGCGCACCCGCCGACCGGAGAAATACTCCAGGGTGAGAAAGCCCGGCCGCAGCAGCAGTGGCGGCAAGGTGTGCACCACGCGACCGTCCCAGTTGGCCACCAGGTCCAGCGTGTCCTCGAGCATGCCGTGCACCGGCCGCAGCACGCTGCGCACCGACTGTCCGCAGTCATGGCAGTACTCGCCCTGCAGCACGGCGCCGCAGTTGGCGCAGTGGCGTTCGCCGGGCAGGGCCGGCACGCGCGTGTCGCTGCTGGGCAAGGCGGGTACTTGCGTCATCGTGGTCCCCGGGAAGGCGTCGCCGATCTTCGCATACGTGCCGCGCGCCGTGCCCGTGACGGATGGCTCAGGTAAAATGCGCGGCCCCGGAGTTTCATCGTGCCATGAATCCTTTTCGCCCCGAACGCGCTCGCCTCGTACACGAGGTGCGCGCGACCGTGCGCCTCGCGCTGCCGCTGATGGCCGCCCAGCTGGCCGCGATCGGCAGCAACGTGATCGACGCCGTACTGGCCGGCCACGTCGGCGCGCACGTGTTGGGTGCGGTGGCGGTGGGAGCGAACATCTGGTCGCTGGCGATCGTCAGTGGCATCGGCATGATGATGGCGGTGCCGCCGTCGGTGGCCCAGCTCGACGGCGCCGGTCGCCGTGGCGAGGTCGGCGCCGTGTTCCGCCAGGCGCTGTGGATGGCGCTGGGCATGGGCGTGCTGCTGTGGTTCGCGGTGCGCCACGCGGCGCCGCTGATCGATTTCATCGGGGTGACGCCGAGCCTGCGTCATGACGTGCAGCGCTTCCTGCTCGCGATCAGCTGGGGCGCGCCGGCGCTGACCTGCTACTTCGCCCTGCGCGGCCTCTCCGAAGGCCTGTCGTTGACCCGCCCGTCGATGTACTTCAGCCTCGGCGGGCTGGTGCTGCTGATCCCGCTGGGCTACGTGCTGATGTTCGGCAAACTGGGTATCCCGCCGCAGGGCGCGCACGGTTGCGGCGTGGCCACGGCGATCGTGCTGTGGCTGGAGATGCTGGCGTTCGGCATTTATGTGATCTTCCGGCGCAATTACCGCGGGCTGGGCCTGTTCGACTGTTTCGAGTGGCCGGACCTGCGCCGGATCGGCCAGCTGGTGCACATCGGTGCGCCGATGGCGGTGACCCTGCTGGCCGAAGCGGGGCTGTTCGTGGCGACCGCGTTGATCATCGCCACCCTGGGCGAATCGGTGATCGCCATGGCCAAACCGAGCGGGATCATGAAGAAGAACGAGGCGATGTTGATCGCGATCTGGTGGCTGGCGATCACCGATTCGCCCA
>NZ_MWIO01000004.1 GCF_004799035.1 Rhodanobacter lindaniclasticus | reverse complement strand
CGCGCCCCAGCTATCTTCCAATGGCTCGCAAGCTGTCGCCCGACGCCAGGCGCTGCTGGATCTCCACTCGCTCGTTCAGGGTCAATTCGTTGTACGTTCTCATCGCAACAGCCTATGTCAGATGCGGCATGGTGTTGCACGTGGAGTTTGAGTCGGCCCTGACTTCGTGCGCCGGGTATTCTTTCGCTCGCTGCGCACGCGGCGGATTGAGCTGTTGAAAGAATGGATTCCCCGTGCTTTCGCCGCATCCCCTTATGGCACCATGCGGACCGCCTTGCTGGTGTTTTGTTCTGTTGTACGCATCGCGTGCAAAGACCTGCTTGGACGAATCCGCAGGAAATCACACGGCCGTTTTAATAACGTACTGTATCGCCGCTAGCCTACCGCCCGGAATCCATGAACTTCATCAAGCTCGCCAAGTACGCTCTTTCAGGCTGGCTTCCCGGCGGAAGACGCCGATGCGTGATGTGTGGCCACCATGTTTGGCGCTTCATGCCATACATGCGCGGCTCTATCGACACGCCGGGGCTGATGCTTGCGATGGATGTCGTAGGCAGCAATCCGGACCAGTTCGAGTGCCCGCGATGTGGCGCGCACGATCGGGAACGGCACCTGCTGATGTACATGGAAAGAGCCGGGCTGCTCGCAGACATCCACCGGAAGTCGGTGTTGCATTTCGCACCGGAGAAGCGGCTCGCCCGACGCATAACGGAGACTGCCCCCAGTTGCTACATTCCATGCGACTTGTATCCCTCCACGGCGGGCGTGCAACGCGTCGACATGCTCGACATCCCATTTGATGGCGAATCCTTTGATCTGGTCATAGCCAACCACGTGCTGGAGCACGTGAGCGACGACCTAAAGGCACTCGCCGAGATCCACCGGGTGCTCAAGCTTGGTGGCCATGCCATCCTGCAGACGCCATATAGTGCGAAATTGCACGGCACTTGGCAGGATGCCGGGATCGATACCGCCGAAGCTCGGCGGCAGGCCTACGGGCAGGCCGATCATGTTCGCCTATTCGGAAGGGACATCTTCAACCGTTTCACGTCGGCTGGCCTGGTCTCATGCATTCGCCAGCACGATGACTTGTTGGCCGATGTCGACGCAGCCGCCTTAGGCATCAACCCCAAAGAACCTTTCTTCCTGTTTCGTCGGCCGGAATGAATCGAACGCAAGCGCGCGGCTCAGCGAATGGATGGCACCCCATGCCTGAATAGCAGGCGCAACTTGTGCGGAAACCAGGTGAAGGCGTGGAGATAGCCACGCAGGGTGGCTTGGCGTTGAGCTTGTTGCCCCCGGCGCCGCTGGCGCAACTCCAGGGTACCGCTGAGGACCGACTTCAGAGTTGGCCGGTAAACTTCGCGCCAGACCCTCCGATCGCGCCTGGACAGCGTCACCGCGATGCCCTCCAGAACCAATTCGGCCATGTGTACTGCAAGGAGGGGCCAAACCAGCCATGTCGGCGTACAAATGACCATGACCCTCGTCTTGTTGCGTTCGCTCAATCGGCGTCTACGCAACGTCGTGCTGAGTTTTCCTCTATTCACCCTGTTGCCGCCAAAACTGACCCCTTGGCGGTGGCGATACCCGCTGGTTCTCGTAACGTGGACCGGCCGGCCGCGCAAGCGGGCCACGCAGCACAGATACATATCTTCGCCGATCGACTCCAGCCACTCTGGAAATCCGCCAAGGTCATTCCAGAGATCGCGTGCCACCCAAAAGCAGGCACCTATCACCATGGCAACTTCGCGGCGGTCCTGATCGAGGTTCGGCACAGGATTGTAGAAAGGGTCGAGCAGGCAACCGCGGTCGACTAGCTTGTCGGTTTCCCAGTCGTACTGAGGCATCGTCAAAATGCCTCCAGGAGACTGCAGGCCCGCAACCTCGACCAGCGTGAGGATCGCATCGGGATGCAATGCGGCATCGTTGTTCAGCAGCAGAACGTACTTACCGCGAGCGTGCGAAACCATGCGATTGTTTGCCTTGCAAAACCCCACGTTTTCGCGGCTCGCCAAGAGTTCCACGCTCGGGTACCTGGCCAGCAACAAATTGACGGAATCATCGGTTGAGGCGTCGTCGTGAACGATGATCTCGATGCTCACGTCTCCCAGTTGAGACAGCACCGAACCGAGACAGTCGTCCAGCATGGCTGCGCCATTGTAGTTGGCGACGCATACGGAACACACCGGATGCTCCGGTCGATTCAGTGCATGATACTGTTCAACCAAATCCATGTCCGCTTAAGCCCCTCGCGCAACGGTGTTGCCGCCGAAAACCCAAACTCCTGCAGCGCAAAAGACGGATCCATGACTATGCTTGAAGCGTCGACGGGACGGTCGGCTTCGTAACGACATAACAACGTGGCTCCCGTTACTTCCTGCAATGCCTCGAACAGATCCTTCAAGCTAGTACCGATACCGCTGCAGGCGTTCACCACGCGAGCACCAGGTGGCATCGGCTTGGCAAGTATCGCTGTCACCAATCGAATCAGATCATCAATGTACAAGTAATCCCGAATAGCCGAGCCGTCCCCCCACACACGCAAAACTTCATTGCGGCGAATCTTGCCCATGGCGGCCGGAACGATGCCAAATCCTGCTCGTTCGAGCTGGCCTGGGCCATAAACGTTCGAAGGCCGCACGATCATCGCCCTTCCCGAATATTGATTGCACCACGCGGAAATGAAGTACTCCGCTGCGATCTTGCCCGCGCCGTGATAGGAGCGTGGGCGCACCGGCGTTCTTTCAGATGCCGCTTCGCCGTCATTTGGTGCATAAAGCGCGCCGCCCGACGAGAGATACAACAGATCGACGCCGGGATGATTCTGCATCGTCTGCAACAACGCGGTTAACGGTAAAAGATTGCCCGTCACATCTTCTATCGGATGACCCGCCGAAGTTCCCGGAGTGGACGTAGACGCCAAGTACACCACGACGCGGCTGCGTGCCACCCATGGAGCAAAATCTTCCGGTTCACGTAGCATGCCCTCGACCGGCTCAACGTTCGCCCCATCGAACTCGGCCGGACTGCGGCTGGCTGCGATCACGCGCTCGCCACGTTGCGCAAGCGTACGCACCAACTGTCGGCCGATGAATCCGCCCGCGCCGGTTATGAGAATCGAATCGCCCATTCAGTGCGTTTCCAGCAACCGGCGATAGATACTCTCATAACGCTTGGCGCAGTCGTCCCAGGTACCAACTTCGGTGGCGACCCAACGCCTCGCCGCATCCCCCATGCGTCGATTGGTCTCCTCGTTCTCCAATTCGGCTAGCGCGTTCCCGTAAACACTGGCGTTATCGCACAACCTTCCGGTTTCACCATCGAAGACGATACTTGCATGTGCTGGCATATCGGAGGCAATAATCGGGAGCCCCGCTGCCATCGCTTCGAGCATGACTTGCGGCCTACCTTCTGCATGGCGGCTCAAGGTAATCAGGCCGCAGGCCGTGGGAAACCAGCAGAACATCAACTGTTCCGGGGTGACGGGCCCGTGGTAATGAACCCATTCCGGTATCGCGACACCTTCCTGCATCGGCCCAAACAGGTGCAACTCGCGAGTGCCATCACGAAAGAACTTCGACGACCAGTCAAATAGAGAGCCAAGCTTGTCTGCAGTGAGACGGGTGACGGTAAGCCATCGATGGGGTTGGCCCAGCCGGAGGCCTCTCTCGATCTCGTACCAGGCGGGCTCAATCCCAAATGAGATCGAACATACATCGGCAATGTCCCCAAAAGACGCTTCCAATGGTTCGCGCATCCAATCCGCATTGGGACAGATTGCTACCCGTCGCCGTTTCATGATCCGCCGCAACAAAGTGCACATCAATGGCAGCCTCAGCAATTTGAGGTCGTTCCCGAGTACGGTGATCAATGCCGGTTTACCATTACGCGGCAGCGGTAATGCACATTGCAACCAATTTATGTGATAAACGTCCACGTCTTGGTTGCGATAGGCTCTGCCGATCATGCGCAAGAGGCGAACGGGTGCAAACCATCCGCGCCAACCTCTGTCGCGCATGCTGTGCGAGATTCCACCTATGGCCATCAGGTGTTCCAGCCAATCGGCATCCTTGCGTGCCACGACGGTTTTAGCCCGATCCGGAAGCTCGCCCGGGGGAGACCAGACACTGAGTTCGACAGATGGAACGCGTGCAATCGCGGCAACGAGATGTCGCATGAAGATCCCTCGCCAGTCCGAGATGTCCCGTGGATACGAGGTGCTGATCAAAAGTACACGCATCAAGTGGTTAGCACCTCGGCCACGCTGCGGAACTAAAACGGTAGGCGCCACACAGTAATACCATCAGGAAGGACTCACTCTGGCGCAATATTTCACTTGTAGGGCCTGTACATCAGGCCGGTGATCTGTTCGGAAACCAGCCCGATCAGGAACACAACCACAGCCGCGCTCCACAGCAAAGTGCTCATGTTGGTAAGTCGATGGTAGGCGTAGAGCGTATAGGTGTAATTGGCGAAACCGGCCAGGAAAAACACCGCACTCGCCGGCACGAACAGCTTCAGCGGCGAATACAGCGTGGCGATCTTGAAGATGATCAGCAGGAAGCGGATGCCGTCCTTGAGGGGTCGGATGTGGCTCTTGCCGACGCGCTGGGCGGCCTTGATCGGGACGTAGGCGACCGCATAGGCGCTGCGGAAGAAGGCCATGGTGCTGGTGGTGGGGTAGCTGAAGCCGTTGGGCAGCAGGTGCAGGAATTCGCGGAACTTGTCGGCGCGCACGGCGCGGAAGCCGGAGGTGAGGTCGAGCACGGGGTGGCCGGTCATCTTGGTGGCCAGCCAGTTGTACAAGGTGTTGGCGATGCCACGGCCCACGCCGGCCTGGCTGCCCCAGTCGCGGGCGCCCACCACCATGTCGTAGCCGCGGTTCAACTGGTCGAGCAGCCGCGCGACGTCGGCGGGATCGTGCTGGCCGTCGCCGTCCATGAACACCAGGATGTCGCCGCTGGCGGCGCGGGTGCCACGCTTGATCGCCGCGCCGTTGCCCATCGAGTACGGCGAGGACAGGCATTGCACGCCGTGGCTTTCGCAGATGTTGCGGGTGTCGTCGGTGGAACCATCGTCGACCACGATGATCTCGGCCTGCGGCTGCGCCGCGCGCAGTTGCGGGAGCAAGACCGCAAGCGCGGGCGCCTCGTTCTTGGCAGGCAGGATGATGCTGAGCTGGTTCAAGATCGGGCTCCCCGGGAAAGGGGGATCATAACGTGAAGGCTGCCCATGGGTGGCTGCGGTGCCCTGGGTGAACAGGGGGCTTGTGGTTGGGGTCTCATTCGCGATCCCGGTTTCGGGTTGATCGTCGCGCGACGGCATGTTGGACGTGGACGTGGCTTTGGTGCGCTTGGAGCAAGTGCGATTCCTGCCTGCGCAGGAATGACGGGGATCGGGAAATTTTGCCGGAAGTCGGATCAGGGAGTCCGCGCGGGAATGGCGGGCGGGAGTCGTGGTCCTGGCGAGGGAGTGTCGATCCGCGTACTTCCCTGGCGGCGCGCCGCCGGAAACACCGCCGATCCCGCTGCCGGCAGAGAGAAGCAGAAAGAGCAGTCAGCCGGCCGGCGCGGTTCGATTCTTGCTTGCCTATCGGGGCAAGCCACCCGGGGCCCGCGCCAAGCCCGGCGCGGCCGTCGGCTTGTGCGCTGCATCACCCTATCGGATCAAGGCGCAGGCAAAGGATGACCTGAACGCCAGACTGCGGTAGATTCAACCACATACGGGGAAAGGGTCACGTAAGTTATGTCATCGCAACCGCAACCATCGCTCGCAGGCCTGACCGGCATGGCGCGCCGCTTGGTGTCCGAAGGACTGCTGCCCGAGGATGACGCCCGCAAGGCGATGGTCGACAGCGCGCAGCACAAGATGACGCTCGGCGCGTGGCTGCTCGACCGCAGCCTGATCGAGAACGCGCAATTGACGCGAGTGCTGTCGCTCGAGTTCGGCATGCCCATGATGGACGTGGCCTCGCTCAACCCGACCACGATGCCGCTGGACCTGATCAGCGAGGCGCTGATCACCAAGCACCAGGCGTTGCCGCTGTTCCGGCGCGGCAAGCGCCTGTTTGTGGGTATCGCCGACCCGACCCAGTCGCACGCGCTGGACGAGATCAAGTTCCACTCCAATTGCCTGGTCGAGCCGATCCTGGTCGAGCGCGGCTCGCTGCAGCGGACGATTGAAAATCTGCTGAACTCCATGCGCGACACCATGCCGGACATGGATACCGGCGAGTTCGACGAGCTCGACCTGGAGGTCGGCAGCGACGAGGCCGAATCCACCGGCATCGACGCCAACTCGGCGGACGATGCCCCGGTGGTCAAGTTCGTCAACAAGATCCTGGTCGACGCGATCCGCCGCGGCGCCTCGGACATCCATTTCGAGCCGTTCGAATCGCAGTACCGGGTGCGCCTGCGCATGGACGGCATGCTCAAGGCCGTGGCCAGTCCCCCGATGAAGATGGCCAACCGCATCTCCTCGCGCCTGAAGGTGATGGCGCAGCTGGACATCGCCGAGAAGCGCGTGCCGCAAGACGGCCGCATCAAGCTCAACCTGTCCAAGACCCGCGCCATCGACTTCCGCGTCAGCTCGCTGCCGACGCTGTTCGGCGAAAAGATCGTGCTGCGTATCCTCGATGGCTCGGCGGCCAGGATCGGCATCGAGAAACTGGGCTACGAGCCGGAGCAGCAGAAGCTCTACATCGACGCGATCCACAAGCCCTACGGCATGGTGCTGGTCACCGGCCCCACCGGCTCGGGCAAGACGGTGTCTCTGTACACCGGCCTGAACATGCTCAACACCAACGAGCGCAACATCTCCACGGTGGAAGACCCGGTCGAAATCCGCGTCGAGGGCATCAACCAGGTGCAGCAGAACGCCAAGCGCGGCATGACCTTCGCCAGCGCACTGCGCTCGTTCCTGCGCCAGGATCCGGACGTGATCATGGTCGGCGAAATCCGCGACCTGGAAACCGCCGAAATCGCGATCAAGGCCGCGCAGACCGGCCACATGGTGCTGTCCACGCTGCACACCAACGACGCGGCGCAGACGATCGCCCGCCTGATGAACATGGGCATCGCGCCCTACAACATCACCTCGTCGGTGACCCTGATCATCGCCCAGCGCCTGGCCCGGCGCCTGCACGAGTGCAAGAAGCCGATCGAGCTGCCGCCAAAGGTGCTGCTGGATGCCGGCTTCAGCCAGGCGGACATCGACGCCGGCCTGACGATCTACCAGGCGGTGGGCTGCGACGGCTGCAACGAGGGCTACAAGGGCCGCGTGGGCATCTACCAGGTGATGCCGATGCTGGAGGAGATCCAGAAGATCATCCTGCAGGGCGGCAACGCGATGCAGATAGCCGAGGTGGCCAAGGCCGCCGGGGTCAACGACCTGCGCGCCTCGGCCCTGCTCAAGGTGAAGCAGGGGCTGACCAGCCTGACCGAGATCGACCGGGTGACCAAGGAATGACGTCCGACCGGGCCCGCATGCTGCAGAACTTGCGCAAGGCGCCACGGTTTGCCGCTTTGAAAATGACCTAAGCTGTATTAGTGACTTGCCAGCCGGCCCGTGCGCCGGCTTCGAGATCGAACCACCGGGGGAAGATGCGCATGGCCACGGCTACCGCAACCGCAAAAGCAAGGGCAGACAAGACGCGTGCGCTCGGCGCCCAGCGGGCCGAGGTCAGCCACCTGACCACCTACGAATGGGTGGCCCTGGACAAGCGCGGCAAGCGCATGAAGGGCGACATGCCCGCCAAGAACGCCTCGCTGGTCAAGGCCGAATTGCGCCGCCAGGGGATGAACCCGCAAACCGTGCGCGAGCGCGCCAAGCCGCTGTTCGGCGCCTCCGGGAGCAAGATCAAACCAGGCGACGTGGCCATCTTCAGCCGCCAGATCGCCACCATGATGGCCTCCGGCGTGCCGATGGTGCAGTCCTTCGACATCATCGCCGACGGCCAGAAGAACGTCCGCTTCAAGAACGTGCTGCTCGACGTCAAGCAGAACATCGAGGGCGGCGCCTCGCTGCACGAGGCGCTGGGCCGCTACCCGCTGCAGTTCGACGAGCTGTACTGCAACCTGGTGCATGCCGGCGAAACCTCGGGCGTGCTCGACACCGTGCTGGACACGGTGGCCACCTACAAGGAACGCACCGAGGCGATCAAGAAGAAGATCAAGAAGGCGCTGTTCTACCCGATGATGGTGCTGGCGGTGGTGTTCATCGTCATCCTGATCATGCTGCTGTTCGTGGTGCCGGTGTTCGCCAAGACCTTCCAGGACGCCGGCGCGCAGCTGCCGGCGCCGACCCAGTTCCTGGTCGATGCCTCGGAGTTCATGCAGGGCTACTGGTACATCGTGGTGGGCATCATCGTCGGCAGCATCGCCGGCATCGTGATCGGCAAGAAGCGCTCGCCGAAGTTCGCCCATTTCCTGGACCGCGTTGCGCTGAAGATGCCGGTGATGGGCGACATCGTGCGCAACTCCGCGATCGCCCGCTTCGCCCGCACGCTGGGCGTCACCTTCCGCGCCGGCGTGCCGCTGGTGGAAGCCCTGGATGCCGTGGCCGGCGCCACCGGCAGCGCGGTCTACAGCGACGCCGTGCGGCAGATGCGCGATGACATCTCGGTCGGCCACCAGCTGCAGCTCGCCATGAAGCAGACCGGCCTGTTCCCCAACATGGTGGTGCAGATGACCGGCATCGGCGAGGAATCCGGCTCGCTGGACAGCATGCTGTTCAAGGTCGCCGAGTTCTACGAGGAGGAGGTCAGCAACGCGGTGGATACCCTCTCCACCCTGCTCGAACCCCTCATCATGGTGGTACTCGGCACCCTGGTCGGCGGCATCGTGATCGCCCTGTACCTGCCGATCTTCAAGCTGGCCGGCACGTTCTGAGGCTTCAAAAGCCCCTCTCCCACCGGGAGAGGGGTTGGGGAGAGGGTACGCCCGAAGCCATGCACCACAAACCGCCCCTTCCTACCCGAACGCTGACCACGGCCAAGTCGCTGCGCACCGCCAGCACCGCTGCTGAAATCAAGCTCTGGTATCACCTGCGCGCCAGACGCCTCGTCGGGCTCAAGTTCCGCCGTCAGCACCCCATCCCGCCGTACATCGCCGACTTCTATTGCGAAGAACTCAAGCTAGTCGTCGAGGTTGATGGTTCGCAACACGATGAAGAAACCGACGGGATTCGTACGCACTCGCTGGAACGGCAAGGCCTCGTGGTGTTGAGATTCTGGGACAATCAGGTGTTGCAGGAAACCGCAGCGGTGCTTGAGGCGATTTTGGACTTCGCTCGGGGCCGTACCCTCTCCCCAACCCCTCCCCCGGAGGGGGAGGGGCTTTAAAGGTCCACGCATGCCCGAACTTCCGCTGTCCGTCTGGATCGCCCTCGCCGCCGTGCTCGGCCTGCTGGTGGGCAGTTTCCTCAACGTGGTGATCCTGCGCCTGCCCGAGCGCATGGCGGCGAGCTGGCGCCGCGAGGCGCGCGAGGTGCTGGAGATGCAGGCCGACGATGCGCCGCTGCCGCCCGGCATCGTGCGCGAACCTTCGCACTGCCCGCATTGCAAGCATCCGCTGTCGGCGGCGGACAACATCCCCCTGTTCGGCTGGCTGCTGCTGCGCGGCCGCTGTCGCTACTGCAAGGTGAAGATCTCGATCCAGTATCCGCTGGTGGAATTGTTCAGCGGCGTGCTCAGCGCACTGGTGGTGTGGAAATTCGGGCCTTCGTGGGTCGCGCTGGCGGGGCTGGTGTTGACCTGGGTGTTGATCGCGGCGGCCGGCATCGACTTTCGCACGCAACTCCTGCCTGACCAGTTGACCTTGCCGCTGCTGTGGCTGGGCATGCTGCTGTCGCTGATCCCGATGTTCGCTGGCGCGCCCTCGGCGATCATCGGTGCGGCGATCGGTTACCTGAGCCTGTGGAGCGTCTACTGGGTGTTCAAGCTGCTCACCGGCAAGGAAGGTATGGGCCACGGCGATTTCAAGCTGCTGGCGGCGCTGGGGGCGTGGATGGGGCCGGTGGCCTTGCTGCCGGTGATCCTGTTGTCGTCGCTGATCGGCGCCCTGGTCGGCGGCAGCCTGATCGCGTTGCGCAAGCACGAGCGCGAGATTCCGATGCCGTTCGGCCCGTTCATCGCCGCCGCCGGCTGGGTGTGGTTCATGGCCGGCCCGCAGCTGCTGCAGGGCTACATGCACTTCACCGGCCTGCGATGAGCGCCAGGCCGCCCGCCCTCGTGGTAGCGCTGACCGGCGGGGTGGCCGCCGGCAAGAGCGCGGTGACGCGCCGCTTCGAGGCGCTCGGCGTACCGGTGCATGACGCCGACGTGGCGGCCCGCGAGGTCATCGCCCCCGGCAGCGAAGGCCTTGCCGAGGTGGTCGCCGCATTCGGGCCGGAGGTGCTGGACGACCGCGGCCAGCTGGACCGCCCCTCGATGCGCCGGCGCGTCTTCGCCGACCCCGCCGCGCGGCGCAGGCTGGAAGCCATCATCCATCCGCGCGTGCGCGCCTGGCTGCGCGAGCGCGCGCTGGCCGACAGCACGCCATACTGCCTGCTGGCTATCCCGTTGCTGGCCGAGAACATCGCGCAGTACCGCTGGGTCGACCGCGTGCTGGTGGTCGACGTACCCGAATCCGTGCAGCTCGACCGCCTGATCGCCCGCGACGGCGTCGACGAAACCCTGGCCCGGCGCATGATCGAGCAGCAAGCCAGCCGCGCCGACCGCCTCGCCCTCGCCGACGACGTGATCGACAACAGCGGCGACGAAAGCGCGCTGGATCAGGCCGTCGCCGAACTGCACCAGCGCTACCTGGCATTGACGTAGGGCGGGCACTGCCCGCCAGTCACCGCCACCCCCACAACAATCTCCACCGCCCGCCGACATGGCTCACGCACGCCAGCCGGCTAACCTCCATGCATGCCGAACTATCGACGCGCACGGATCGAGGGGGCGACCTGGTTCTTCACCGTGATTACCGCACGGCGACAGCGCTTCCTGGCTGACGAGCACGCGATATCCATCCTGCACCAGAGCGTACTGGCAACGCTTCAACGGATGCCGTTCCGCATTGACGCCTGGGTGATCCTGCCCGACCACATGCATGCAATCTGGACGCTGCCCGCGGGCGACAAGGATTTCTCCACTCGCTGGGGCCTCATCAAGGCGGGCTTCTCCAGAAAATCGAATCTTCCGCAAGCATCCGCCCCGCGTCGCGACGGCGGGCTGTGGCAACCCAGGTTCTGGGAACACAAGATTCGCGACACCCGGGATTACCACGCCCACATGGACTACGCGCATTACAACCCGGTCAAACACGGGCTTGTGACGAGGGTGAAAGATTGGCCGCACTCCAGTTTCCACCGCGCGGTTCGAGAAGGCATCTACTCCGCGGACTGGGGCGGCGTCGAACCGCGGCAATCGGGAGGAAACAACTTCGGCGAGTAGGGCGGGCACTGCCCGCCGGCTGCTACGCAAAAAACCGGCGGGCGGTGCCCGCCCTACCCGAGCGCAGCCAGAATCACCCGATCCGCCGGCGCCAGGATCATCGGGTCGACGCTTGCCGGCAGCAGCCATTGCAAGGGCTGGGCTTCGAGCGAGCGGGGTTCTCCGCGCCAGGACGAGACGCACCAGGCGTCGAGCAGCAGCTCCCGTTCCCCGTATCGCCACGGCAGGCGGATCAAGGGTTCGGCAGCGCGCACATGGATGCCCAGTTCTTCGAGCAGCTCACGCGCCAGTGCCGCCAACGGTGTTTCGCCGGCTTCGAGCTTGCCGCCGGGGAACTCCCAGAATCCCGCCAGGTGTTTGTCGGCCGGGCGTTGTGCCAGCAACACGCGGCCGGCTCCGTCCAGCAGGACACCGGCCATCACGTGCATGACCGTCGCCGGCATCGGCGCAGGCATCACGCGCTGCGCAGGTACTCGACCATGTCGAAGTCGTAGGCGTGCTCGGCATCGGCCTTGTGGTGCACGCGCGAGACCTCGGTCCAGTCGCTGAAGTGCACGCCGGGGAAGAAGGTATCGGCACCGTCGATGGCTGCGCTGACCCAGGTCAGGTACATCCGCCGCGCGTTGGGCAGCGCCTCGGCGAACACCATGCCGCCGCCGATCACCATCAGGCCGGTGTTGCTGCAGCGCGCCTGCGCCTCCTCGATCGAGCGCACGGTGATCTGGCCGGGGAACGGTGCCTCGTGGCGTCGGGTGAGCACCAGGTTGACCCGATCCGGCAGGGCACGGCCGATCGAAACGGCGGTGTTGTAGCCCATCAGCACGTTCTTGCCGACGGTCAGCTGCTTGAACCAGCGCAGGTCGTCCGGCAGGTGCCATGGCAGGTGGCCCTTGCGGCCGATCGCGAAGTTTTCATCGAGTGCGGCAATGAGCGAGATGGCCATGGGGAAATCCTTGCAATGGTGATCATCGAAAAGGCGCGCCGCGCAGGCGCCGCCGGACGTCCGGAATCTTAGCAGGCCGCACCGCGCGCAGAATCAGACCGCCACTGCGGCCTTGATCGCCGGGTGCGATCGGTAGCCTTCGATCGCGATGTCTTCGAACTTGAAATCGAATACCGAGCGCACATCCGGATTGAGCACCAACCGCGGCGGCGGCAGCGGCTCGCGATCCAGCTGCAAGCGCGCCTGCTCGACGTGGTTGTCGTACAGATGGGCGTCGCCCAGGGTATGCACGAAATCGCCCACGGCCAGACCGCAGACCTGCGCGATCATGTGCGTCAGCAGTGCGTAACTGGCGATGTTGAACGGCACGCCGAGGAAAATGTCGCCCGAACGCTGGTAGAGCTGGCAGCTCAGCTTGCCGTCGGCCACGTAGAACTGGAACAGCGTGTGGCACGGCATCAGCGCCATCTTCGGCAGCTCGCCCACGTTCCAGGCGCTGACGATCAGCCGCCGCGAATCGGGGTTGCGCCGAATCTCGTCCACCACCCAGGCGATCTGGTCGATCGTGCCGCCGTCGATGGTCGGCCAGGCGCGCCATTGCCGGCCGTAGACCGGGCCGAGATCGCCGTTGGCGTCGGCCCACTCGTCCCAGATGCGCACGCCCTGCTGCTTGAGGTAGGCGATATTGGTGTCGCCGCGCAGGAACCAGATCAGCTCGTGCACGATCGACTTGATGTGCAGCTTCTTGGTGGTGACCAGCGGGAAACCCTGCGCAAGATCAAACCGCATCTGCCAGCCGAACACGCTGCGCGTGCCGGTGCCGGTGCGGTCGGCCTTGGGGGTGCCGTGGTCGAGGACGTGGCGGAGCAGATCGAGGTATGGACGCATCGGCCAAGGATAACCGCAGCCGCCGTTGCCCGGGGATGCCGTGACAACCGTCACTCCCGCCACGGCGCGGTCCGGCCCTATGCTCGTGCTTCCGCAGAAGGAGATCGACCCCATGGCAGCGTGGTTTTTCAGCTACGGCAAGAACGGCGAACGCATCGGTCCGCTCGATGATGCAGCCGCCGCGGCGCAGGCCCGGCGCCAGCCGGACGGCTATTGCTGGCGCGAAGGTTTCACCGAGTGGAAGGCGATCCGCAGCGTGGCCGAACTGGGCGCGGCGATGGGTCCGCCACCGGTGCCGGCGACGCTGGGCAGCGGGCGCGCCGACGAGATCGACTACACGATCGTGGGCACCGACATGCAGTTCGTCGAGATCGAACTGGACCCCGGCGAGAGCGCGATCGCCGAGGCCGGCGCACTGATGTACAAGGAGGCCGGCGTGCAGATGGATACCGTCTTCGGCGACGGCTCCAGCGGCGGCCAGAGCGGCGGCGGCCTGATGGACAAGCTGCTCTCCGCCGGCAAGCGCGTGATCACCGGCGAAAGCCTGTTCACCACGGTGTTCACCCACCGCGGCCAGGGCAAGGCCAAGGTCGCCTTCGCCGCGCCCTACCCCGGCACCGTGCTGGCAATGAAACTCTCCGACCACGGCGGCCGGCTGATCTGCCAGAAGGATGCCTTCCTGGCCGGCGCGCGCGGCGTGCAACTGGGCATCTTCTTCCAGCGCAAGATCCTCACCGGCCTGTTCGGCGGCGAAGGCTTCATCATGCAGAAACTCGAAGGCGACGGCTGGGTATTCGTGCATGCCGGCGGCACCATGATCAAGCGCGAGCTGGCCGCCGGCGAACGGCTGGACGTGGACACCGGCTGCGTGGTGGCTTTCCACGACACGGTGGACATGGACGTGAAAGCGGTCGGCGGCATCAAGAGCATGCTGTTCGGCGGCGAAGGCGTGTTCCTGGCCACGCTGACCGGCCCGGGCACGGTGTGGCTGCAGTCGCTGCCGTTCTCGCGACTGGCCGGTCGCATGCTGGCCGCGGCGCCGCAAGGCGGCGGGCAACGTCGCGGCGAAGGCTCGATCCTCGGTGGCCTGGGCGACATCCTGGGCGGCGACCGCAATTTCTGATCGTCCGCACCCGTAGGGCGGGCACCACCCGCCGCACGCGCTTCAGGGGCCGGCGGGCAGTGCCCGCCCTACGAGGGACTGGCCAATGGCAACGTGGGCGCGCGACGCGACATGGCGATCAACACCAGCCCGACCACGATCAGCGGCAGCGACTGCATCTGACCCATCGTCACCCAGTCGGTGCCGAACAGATAGCCCAGTTGCGCGTCGGGCACGCGCACGAATTCCACCGCGAAGCGGAACACGCCATACAGCAGGGCGAACAGGCCCGACACCAGGTAACGCGGTCGCGGCTTCAGCGATACCAGCCACAGCACCACGAACATCACTCCACCTTCAAGGCACAGCTCATAGAGCTGCGAGGGGTGTCGGGTCAGCCCGCCGAATTGCTGCAGCTGCGGCAGCCAGGCCGGGTGAGCCGCAGCCCAGGCGACGTCCTCGGCCTGGGCACCGGGAAAAATCATCGCCCAGGCATGGTGCGCGGGTTTGCCCCACAGTTCGCCGTTGATGAAGTTGCCGAGCCGTCCCAGGCCCAGCCCGAGCGGCACCAGCGGCGCCACGAAATCCACCGTGTCGAAGAAGTGCAGCGCGTTGCGCCGCGACCACCACCAACCCGCGGCGAGCACGCCGAGCAGACCGCCGTGGAAGCTCATGCCGCCATCCCACACCTTGAACAGCACCAGCGGCTCGCGCCAGATCCAGCCGATGCCGCCCTCGTAATAGAACAGCATGTACCAGATGCGCCCGCCCACGATGACGCCCAGCATGCCGTAGAACAGCAAGTCGCCCAGCGCGTCGCGGCTCACCGGCAGGCGTCCGCGGCGGCGCCGGTACTCGCCCAGCACGGCGACGAAGAAGAAGCCCAGCAGGTACATCAGGCCGTACCAGTGCACCTGCACCGGACCCACGTGGAAGGCGACCGGATCGAATTGGGCGACAAAAGGCTGCGACATGCGGACGGGGCCAATCGGGCAAAGGCCAAGTGTAGCGTCACGCAAGGATTCGGGGAGATGCCGCGGGCGCAGACACGCAGGAGCCCGCTCGCGGGCGATGCTTTTGCGTATCCCTGGTCCGAGACAAGAGCATCGCCCGCGAGCGGGCTCCTACGGGTGCCGGTTTGGCCACGGGACACGCCCGCGTGCGTTCACAGCAATACCGGCCGGTCCGGCAGCTCGTCTGGATTGGCTTTGTCGTGGGCGGGAAAGTGCTGCAGCAGCAGGGCGTGGATGGCGGCGATGCCGCGCAGGCTGCCTTCGCGCCATTCGCCGTTGGCGTAGTGGGTGCGCATGGTGGCGCAGATGGCTGTCCATGCCGCCGGCTCCACCCGCGCGGCGATGCCGCGGTCCGCCACGATCTCGATGCGATGCTCGGCCAGCAGCACGTACAGCAGCACGCCGCTGTTGTGTTCGGTGTCCCACACGCGCAGCTGGCTGAACAGCTGGCGCGCGCGAGTGGCCGCGTCGAGTCCGCCCAGCACGGCAAGCGGGTGGAGTCGCGATTCGATGGCCACGCGCACTTCGCCGTGGTGGCCGCGTTCGCCGGCGGCGATGGCGGCCGTGATCTCGTCCAGCAAGCTGGCGGGAAAGCGCCACCGCAGCTGGAACCAGCCCGCGAACGCGTTTGCCAGCACTCGCCGCATGCGTGTCATGTCACCAGCTCCCCGAGGCACCGCCGCCGCCGAAGCTGCCGCCGCCTCCGCTGAAACCGCCGCCGCCACCAAAACCACCACCGCCAAATCCGCCGCCGCCAAAACCGCCGAAGCCGCCCCAGCCACCGCCGCCGGCCGAGCGGCCACCACCGGATGGGAGCAGCATCACGATGCCGCCCACCACCGCGCCCAGCACGCCGGCACCGAGCGAAACCAGCAGCCACAGCAGGCCGCCGATGATCGCGCCACCCAGCGGCACCCGCACCAGCGCATGCGCCCGACCCAGCATGCCGCGCAGGAAGATCGCGACGAACAGCGCGATCATCAACATGCCCTGCAATCCGGGCCCACGATCCTCGCGCGGCGCTCCTTCCACCGGCGGCGGCAACGGCTCGCCGTCGATCAGCTGGGTCAGCGCGCCGACGGCGTCGTGGATGCCGCCGAAATAGTCGCCCGTGCGGAATTTCGGCGCGATGTACTCGCGGATGATGCGTGCGTTGGCGGCGTCGGGGATCGCGCCTTCCAGGCCGTAGCCGACCTCGATGCGCACGCGTCGGTCGTTCTTGGCGACGAGTAGGAGCACGCCGTCATCGGTACCCTTGCGGCCGATCTTGTTGGCTTCGGCGACCGCCAGCGAGTATTCCTCGATCGGCTGCTCGCCGGTGCTGTCCACCATCAACACCACCAGCTGCGCGCCCTTGGCTTTCTCCAGCGCCACCAGCTGCGCGTCGAGCTGATCGACCTGGGTCGCGCTGAGCGTGCCGGTGAGGTCAGTGACGTGCCGCGCCAGTTGCGGCATGGCCGTCGCCGCCTGCACTGCCGCCGGCAGGCACAGCAGCAACGCCAGCAGCGGCAGCCAGCGGCGGATCACTTCAGTGCGCCGAGGCCGCGGGCGCCGGTGCACTGGTGCCGAAATCCACCGTAGGAGCGGTGGAGATGGCCTTCTCGTTGTCCACGCTGAAGTTCGGCTTGACCTTGTAGCCGAACATCTTGGCGGTCATGTTGTTGGGGAAGGTGCGGATCATCGCGTTGTACTGCTGCACCGCCTGCACGTAGCGGTTGCGCGCCACGGTGACGCGGTTCTCGGTGCCCTCCAGCTGCGCCTGCAGGTTCTGGAACAGGCCATCGGCCTTCAACTGCGGATAGTTTTCGCTGACCACCATCAGCCGCGACAGCGCGCTGCCCAGCTCGCCCTGCGCAGCCTGGAACTGCTGCAGCTTCTGCGGATCGTTGATGGTGTCGGCGTCGACCTGCAGGCTGCCCACCTTGGCGCGCGCGTTGGTCACTTCCACGAAGACCTTCTCCTCGTGCTGGGCGTAGCCCTTGACCGTGTTGACCAGGTTCGGCACCAGGTCGGCGCGGCGCTGGTACTGGTTCAGCACCTCGGACCAAGCCGCCTTGACCGCTTCGTCCTGGCGCTGCATGGCGTTATAGCCGCAGCCGGACATCAGCCCGACCAGCAGCATAATCATCAAGGTACGCAAGATAGTCATGGCATCGCTCCTGAGCGGACGGACCTGCATTGCAGCATCCGGCCTGCGTCAACGCAATCGGCGCGGCCGGGGAGCTAAAACCAGCGGGGCAACAGGATCAGGCCCCAGCTCAGCGCCACCAGCACCAGCAGCACGAACACCGCCGCCGAGCCCATGTCCTTGGCGCGGCCGGCCAGCTCGTTGAACTCCGGGCTGACCTTGTCCACCACCGCCTCGATCGCCGAGTTGAGCAGCTCCGCCGACAGCACCAGCAGCGGCCCCAGCACCAGCAGCAGCTTTTCCACGCCGCCCTCGCCCAGCCACAGGCCGAGCGGAACCAGCACCACCGCCAGCATCGCCTCCAGCCGGAACGAGGCCTCGTGGCGCCAGGCCGCACGCAGCCCCTTCATCGACCAGCGAAACGCGTTCCAGACCTGGCGCGGTCCCCGAAAACCCTCGGCCGGCATGACGCGGCCCCGCTCAGGCCAGCGCCGGCAGCGGGACGCCGGCGCGGGTTGCACGTGGCGAAACGCGGGTGCGTTCCAGCCGGGAAAGGATTGCCTGGGCCATCGTCGAACGGGTTCCTGTCGCGCCGCGGACCGCGGGCACGCCATGATGCCACAGGCACCCTCCCGCTCCACCGCGCGCTCAAGGCCCAAGCACGCAGCGCACGAATTGTCATGCGGCAGTGCAGCTATGACCTTTGGGGGGATGGGTTACCCTTGCCCGGTTGTGATCCGTTCAGGATCCATCTGTGCCGGTACGTGCCTGCACGTCACCAGGATCTTGAACCAATGCCCGGGGAAAACATGGCCAACCAGAACCCAGCCGTCTCGCAGACGAAGTCCTTCAGCACCGTCTTCCTGATCGAAATGTGGGAGCGCTTCGGCTACTACGGTATGCAGGCGCTCATCGTCTATTACATGGTCCAGCGCCTGGGCTTCCCCGACGAGCAGGCCAACCTGGTGTGGAGCGCGGCGGCGGCGCTGATCTACGTGGCGCCGGCGATCGGCGGCTGGGTGGGCGACAAGATCCTCGGCACGCGGCGCACCATGCTGCTGGGCGCCGCCATCCTGGCGGTCGGCTACGCGCTGATGGCGGTACCCACCGAAAGCGTCTCGTTCCTGTATTTCGCGCTGGGCGTGATCGTGGTCGGCAACGGCCTGTTCAAGCCCAACGCCGGCAACCTGGTACGCAAGATCTACGAAGGCGACGACTCCAAGATCGACAGCGCCTTCACCATCTACTACATGGCGGTGAACATCGGCTCGACCTTCTCGATGCTGCTCACCCCGTGGATCAAGGACTACGTCAACCTGCACTACGGCAACGAGCTGGGCTGGCACGCGGCGTTCGCGGTGTGCTCGTTCGGCCTGGTAGTGGGCTTGGCCAACTATATGGTGATGCGCCACACGCTGGGCCACGTCGGCTCGCCGCCGGACGAAAAGCCCGTGCACATGGGCAAGCTGCTCGCCGTGCTGGGCGTGGGTGTGCTGACCGTGTTCGCCTCGGCCTACGTGCTGGCCCACGAGGAAGTCGCGCGGATCTTCGTCTACGTCGCCGCCGCGGTGGTGCTGGGCATCTTCGTGTGGCTGATCGGCACCAGCGAGCGCTCCGAGCGCGCCGGCCTGATTGCCGCGCTGGTGCTCACCGTGCAGACAGTGTTCTTCTTCATCTTCTACCAGCAGATGTCGACCTCGCTGAACCTGTTCGCGCTGCGCAACGTGAACCCGAGTTTCGACGTGTTCGGCTTCCACCTGTGGAATTGGGCGCCGGCGCAGTTCCAGTCGTTCAACCCGATCTGGATCTTCATCCTGAGCCCGATCCTGGCGTTGATCTACAACGCCGCCGGACGCGGCGGCAAGGACATTTCCATCGCCACCAAGTTCGCCCTGGGCTTCGCCGCGGTGGCGCTGGGCTTCTTCATCTACAGCTGGGCCGCGCATTTCGCGGTGGACGGCAAGACCAGCTCGTGGGTGATGGTGTGGGGCTACGGCGCCTCGTCGCTGGGCGAGCTGCTGGTCAGCGGTTTGGGGCTGGCGATGATCGCGCGCTACGTGCCCGAACGCATGGGCGGCTTCATGATGGGCGCCTACTACGTCGCGTCGGGCGTGTCGCAATACCTGGGCGGCATCGTGGCCAACTTTGCCAGCATTCCGCAAAACATCACCGACCCGCTGCAGACCATGCCGATCTACACCAGCCTGTTCAGCAAGCTGGGCTGGGCCGGCGTCGCCTGCACCGTGATCGCGCTGACCGTGCTGCCGCTGATGCGCAAGCTGTCGGCGCAACATCACGCGCACAACAACCAGGCGCCGCTGCCGACGATCGGTTCGGAGCAGTAAGCTCGGCGGCGATCAGGCGACCCGCCGTCCCGGCGGGTCGCGAGCCCCCAATACATTGCCCGCCATGCCACAGCACATCGTCATCCGACGGGTAGGACCCCACGCATTGACTCGCGCACTGGCGTGGCTGCGGCTGTGCGCGATCGCCGGCCAGAGCACCGCGGTGCTGGTGTGCGCATGGTGGCTGGACCTGCAGATCCCGCTGCTGCCGTTGCTGCTGGGCATCGGCGTGCTGGCGGTGTTTGCCGTGTTTGCCGCCTGGCGACTGGCGCAACCGTGGCCGCTGCGCGAGTGGGAAGCGGTCTGTCACATCGCGTTCGACACGCTGGTGCTGGGTTATCTGCTGTATTTCACCGGCGGCGCCAGCAACCCGTTCATCACCCTGCTGCTGGTGCCGATCGCGCTCACCGCGGCGGCATTGCCCGGGCGCTCGGTGCTGGCGGTGTCCGCGCTGGCCGGCGTGGCCTACGTGATCCTGCTCTATGCGCATGTGCCGTTGCCGCTGCCCCCGAATGGCAGTGCGCCTGGCCGGTTCTCGCTGCACGTGGCGGGGATGGGCGTGAACTTCGTCATCATGGCGCTGCTGCTGAGCTTCTTCATCAGCCGTCTGGCGCGGGTACTGCGCGAGCAGCAGAAAGAGGTACAGCGCGTGCGCGAACGTGCGTTGCGCGGCGAGGGCATCCTGGCTATCGCCACCCAGGCGGCCGGGGCCGCGCATGAGCTGAACACGCCGCTGTCGACCATGCGCACCCTGTTGCCGGAGTTGCGCCGCGAACATGCCGGCAACCCGCTGCTGGACGAAGATCTGGCGCTGCTGGAGGAGCAGGTGGATCGCTGCCGCACGATCCTGCGCGAGATGATCGCCTTCGGCAAGGCGCAGCTGTCGCAGGACCCCGAGCGCATCCGCGTGGACAAGTTCATCCACGGTTGCCTGGAACGCTTCCAGCTGTTGCGGCCGGAGGCGGAGCTTGCCCTGAGCCTCGACGAGACGCTGGCCGCACTGGTGCTGCGCACGCCGGCCGGGTTGCGTCATGCGCTGATCAACCTGCTCAACAATGCCGCCGACGCCTCGGCGGCCAACGGCTCCAATGCGGTGTCGCTGCGCATCACCCGCGACGATCGCTGGCTGGAGCTGAGCGTGTCCGACCGCGGCCCGGGTTTCGACTCCGCCGACGAACTGACCCGGCTCGGCTATTCGCGCAAGCAGAGCGGGCTCGGCATCGGCCTGGCGCTGGCCGAGGCCACCGCCGAACGCCTGAGCGGCGAACTGGTGGCGCGCAACGTCGAACACGGCGCCGAAATGTGCCTGCGGCTGCCGCTGGCGGTGATCGCCGAACCCGACGAAGCCGGGCGATAGAGTTGGCCCGGAGGCGTGCAACGGCAGCCACTTCCGGCAAGAATGGGCGCCTGCCCCAGTTGAAGGAAACCGAACCATGACCGAGTCGCCCCTTGCCGATCCAGTGCGTCCCTTGCTGCTGGTCGACGACGACGCCACGTTCCTGCGCGTGCTGGCGCGGGCGCTGGGCTCGCGCGGCTTCGAGGTCATAACCGCCAGCAATTTCGACGAGGCACGCGCGCTGACTCGCCGTCATCGCCCGCGCTATTGCGTGCTGGACCTGAAACTCGGCGAGGAGAACGGCCTGCGGCTGATCCCCGAGCTGCATACCCTGGTGCCGGATCTGCGCGTGCTGCTGCTGACCGGCTATGCCTCGATCGCCACGGCGGTGGAGGCGATCAAGCGTGGCGCGCACGACTATCTCGCCAAGCCGGTCGACGCGGATGCGGTCGTACGCGCCCTGCTCGACGGCGACGCCGCCGCGCCCGAGGACAACGACCCGCCGGACGCCCCCGAACAGCCGCTGGCCCTGCGCCGGCTCGAATGGGAACACATCCAGCGCGTGCTCACCGAATGCGACGGCAACATCTCCGAGACCGCGCGCCGGCTCGGCATGCATCGCCGCACGCTGCAGCGCAAGCTCGGCAAGCATCCGGTGCGCGAGCGTCCCGGCGAGGAGTGAGGTTCGGCGCCGGCACCTTTTGGTGCCGCGCGCATCCCATGCACGTCCCGCACTGCGACAAGTTGCCGTCTGTCGCACGAGGTGCAGCGGACTATCATTGAACCTTGGACCCCCATCCAGAGTTTCGCTTGAAACGCCTCCCCTCCGGCTTCTGCGCACTTGCGCTCGTGTTGTGTGCCAGCCCCGCGCTGGCCTCCGATCCCACCCACCCGGTGACGCTGTCGCCGGTCTCGGTGCACGCCAGCGACACCATGGTGACCGAGACGCCCGCAGTGCAGGTGCGCGTCACGCGCACGCAACTGCAGCAGCAGAACGTGACCGACAGCGCCGACGCACTGAAATACGTGCCGAACATGCAGGTGCGCAAGCGCTACATCGGCGATCCGAACGCCGTCATCAGCGGCCGCAACGCCGGCACCCTGCAGAGCGCACGCAGCCTGGTCTACGCCGACGGGTTGCTGCTCTCGAACCTGATGACCAACGGCTGGGATGGCGCGCCGCGCTGGGGTATGGTCGCGCCCGGCGAGATCGGTGCGGTCGACATCCTGTACGGGCCGTATTCCGCGCTGTATCCGGGCAACTCGCTGGGCACCACGGTGCTTATCCACACGGTGTTGCCGCAGCAGTTCACCGCCAGCGTCGACGCGAAGTTCTTCAGCCAGGACTATGCCGACGATTACGGCGCCGACGGCCACTACGACGGTCACCAGGCCGCGTTCACCCTGGGCGACAAGCGCGGACGCTTCAGCTGGCTGCTCGAATACAGCCGCCTCGACAACCATGGCCAACCGATGCAGTACGCCACCGCCAAGGCTGGCGGCGATCCGGCGCTGGCGGTGCCGGTGAGCGGCGCCACCGCCGATCGCAACCCCAACGGTTCGCCACGGCTGGTCTACGGCGCCAACAGCATCGAGCACACCGTGCAGGATCAGGCCAAGCTGAAGCTCGGCTTCGATCTCGGCGAGCATGTCGCGGCGCTGGCCACCGTGGGCTGGTGGCACAACCGCGCGCAGGATCGCACCCGCAGCCTGATCCTCGACCCCGATGGCGGGCCGGTCGGCAGCGGCGTGATCGATGCGGCCGGAAAGATCTGGACCCTGCCCGCCAGCGGCCTGGCGCCGTCGAACGCACGCGACACGCACCTGCTGTACGGGCTCGAACTGAACGGCACGCTGGACAACGACTGGCGCTGGACCGCCGTCGCCAGCCACTACGATTTCCGGCATTCGCGACTGCACAGCGCCAGCCTGGCCGAGCCCGGCACGCCACGCGGCGGGCCTGGCACCGTGGCGAGCAAGGACGGTTCGGGTTGGGACACGTTCGACCTGCGCAGCTCCGGCCCGCTCGGCGAACGCCACCTGTTGTACGCCGGCGTGCATGGCGACCGTTACGTGCTGATGACGCGGGTGCACGACGCCAGTGACTGGCGCGGCGACGCGGACGGCGCATTGCGCAGCGTCTACGCCGGCCGCACCCAGACGCGCGCCGCCTACCTGCAGGACGTGTGGAGCTTCACCGACGCCTGGACGCTCACCCTCGGCGGCCGTCTGGAGCAATGGCGCGCCTACCGCGGCGTGCTCGCCAATACCGTCGACACGCTGCGCTACGCCGACCGCAAGCGCACCGATTTCTCGCCCAAGACCGCGCTGACCTGGGACCTGGCGCAAGGCTGGGAACTGCGGCTGGCCTGGGGCAAGGCGGTGCGCTATCCCACCGTGTCCGAACTGTTCCAGGGCAGCATCTCGAATGGCGCGATCGTCAACAACAATCCCGCGCTCGCGCCGGAAATCGACCGCTCCACCGATCTCACCCTGACCCGCCACACGGACAACGGCCACTGGCGCGTCTCGCTGTACCAGGACCGCATCGCCGATTCGCTGTACACGCAGACCGACATCACCGTCAGCCCCAGCGTGACCAGCGTGCAGAACATCGACCGCATGCGCGGACGCGGCATCGAGGGTGCGTTCGATTTTCACGACGTCTGGCTCGATGGACTCGACCTGTCCGCCAGCCTCGCCTTCAACGACGCCCGCACGCTGCGCGATCGCCAGTATCCGCTGGCCGAGGGCAAGGTGTTCCCGCGCATCCCGAAACTGCGCGCCAGCGTGTTCGCCGATTACCGCTTCGCGCCGCAATGGGACGCTTCGCTTGGCATCCGCCATTCCGGCCGCCAGTACGGCAGCCTGGACAACAGCGACCACCTCGACAGCTACGGCGCGGTGAGCCGCTTCACCGTCGCCGACGCGAAGCTGCGCTGGAAGTTCGCACCGGCCTGGACTGCCGCGCTGGGCGTGGACAACATCGGCAATGCACGTTACTGGGTCTACCATCCCTACGCCGGCCGCACCTGGTTCGGCGAACTGCGCTGGGAGTTGTGATGCGTCGCCTGCTGGTCGCCCTGCTCTGCCTGCTCTCGTCCGTCGCCTTCGCCCACGACGGCATGCGCATGGAGATGCCGAAAGGCCCCGCACTGGGCGCCAGTGCAGCGTTCGACAGCCGTGGTGACCTGTACGTCGTGGACGCAGCCGAAGGCCACGTGCGGCTGCGCCACTCCGACGACGACGGCCGCACGCTGAGCGCGCCGATGCCGGTGAACGCGGTCGCCGAACGCATCTACAGCGAAGGCGAGAACCGGCCGAAGATCGCCTTTGGCCCGCACGACGAGCTCTACGTGAGCTGGTCGCAGCCGCGCGCGGCGCCGTGGACCGGCTACGTGCGTTTTGCCCGTTCGCTGGATGGCGGCAAGCACTTCAGCACGCCGATCACCGTGCACCACGACCACGCCGAGATCACCCATCGCTTCGATGCGCTGGCCGTCGACGGCCACGGCCGCATCGTGATCGCCTGGATCGACAAGCGCGACCTCGAGATCGCGAAAGCCGCGGGCCGGCCCTACGAGGGTGCCGCGGTGTACTACAGCTGGTCCGATGATGGCGGCAAGAGCTTCGTGCCGGAACGCAAGCTGGTCGACCACAGCTGCGAATGCTGCCGTATCGCGCTGGCGCGCATGCCCGACGGCGAGGTCGCCGCCTTCTTCCGCGGCATCTACGGCGACAACATCCGCGACCACGCGTTTGCCGTGCTGCACACCGACGACCGGGCGCCCCAGGTCGAGCGTGCGACCTTCAGCGAATGGCACATCGCCGGTTGCCCGCACCACGGACCGGGTCTGGCGATCGCCGCCGACGGCGCGCGTCACGCGGTGTGGTACGAGGCCAGCCACGGCCCCGCGATCTGGTACGGCCAGCTCGATCCCGGCCAGCGGCCGCGGCAGTTGCTGAAGCTCGCCGGGCCCGGGGCCAGCCACGCCGACGTGGCGGTGCACGGGCACACTGTATGGGTAGTCTGGAACCAGGTCGGCGCGGACGGCTATCGCCTGATGCTGCGCAGCTCGAACGACAGCGGCGCACACTTCGACGCGGCGCGCGCGATCGCGGACAGCACCGGCGCGGCCGGCTCGCCGCAATTGCTGCAGAAGAACGGCCACGCCTTCGTCGCATGGAACACCGCCAATGGCTTTCGTCTGATCCGGGTGACGCCATGAAGCGTCTGTTGCTGATCGTGGCCCTGTTGTTCCCCGTGCTGGCCATGGCCGGCACGCTGCAACCGCTGGCGGCCGACGACGTCGCCGCGCTGCTGAAACCGCCTGCGCACGGCGAGCGGATCATCGCGCTGTGGGCGCTGGACTGCGCCTATTGCGAGCCCAACCTGGAAGCGCTGGCCAGACTGCAGCGGGCCCACCCGCGCGACATCGAGCTGGTGATCGTCACCACCGACAGCATCGAACGTCGCCAGGCGATCGAGGCGCACCTGCAGCACATGAAAGTGGACGGTTTTCCGAATCGGGCCTACACCGAAGCCACGCCCGATCGCCTCAACTTCCTGCTCGACCCGAACTGGGGCGGCGAGACCCCTCGCGTGCTGGTGATCCGCGCCGACGGCAGTCGCCTGGGCATCAGTGGCGAACTCACTCCCGCGCAGTTGCACAAGATCCGGTAGGGCGGGCAACGCCCGCCGGCTCCTTCCTGCACCGTAGCCAGGAGCGGCGGGCAGTGCCCGCCCTACCGCTGGTGCAGGAGCGCATCCTGTGCGCGCGACTTTTCGGTCACATGGCGAAGGGCATCGTGCACGGGGTACGCTCCGCGTCAGGGTTGTTCGTCGCTGTCGGCCGGGGCCGGCTCCGGGATTTCCGTGGTGCCGTCGTCCTCGTCGCCGTAGATCGCCACGTGCGGCACGCCGTCAGCGCCGATCCAGCCGCGGTACATGCCGTCGGTGTTGAACGGGATCGCGATGTGGCCTTCCGCGTCCAGCGCGATGGCGCCGCCGTTGCCGCCCATCGACGGGATCTGCTGGTTGATCACCTCGGCGGCGGCCCGTTTCAGCGGCACGCGCATCTGGGTCACCTTCATGCAGATCTGGTGCGCCGCCACGGTGCGGATGTAGAACTCGCCCCAGCCGGTGCCGGAAACCGCGCAGCCCTCGTTGGCGTAGGTACCGGCGCCGATGATCGGCGAATCGCCGATGCGGCCCCAACGCTTGTCGGTCATGCCGCCGGTGGAGGTGCCGGCGGCCAGGCGGCCACGCGCGTCCAGCGCCACCGCACCGACCGTCCCGAAATGTTTGGCCGTCTCGACGTCCGCATGCGGTTGCTTGTCCGCGTCCTCCTTCAGCGCCCGCTGCAGCTGCTGCCAGCGCGCATCGGTGCGGAAGTACGCGGCATCGACCAGGGCGATGCCCTGCTCCTTCGCGAACGCTTCGGCACCGGCGCCGGACAGCATCACGTGCGGCGAATGCTCCATCACCGCGCGTGCCAGCAGGATCGGATTCTTCACGTGCTCGACCCCGGCCACCGCGCCGGCGCGCAAGGTGTCGCCATCCATGATCGCCGCGTCCAGCTCGTTCCTCCCGTCATGGGTGAACACCGCGCCCTTGCCCGCGTTGAAGTGCGGATCGTCCTCCAGCACGGCGATCGCCGCGATCACTGCATCCAGCGCGCTGTCGCCGGCCTTGAGCCGGGCATGGCCCTGCTGCAGCGCCTGGGTCATTGCCGCACGCACGGCCTGTTCCTTCGCCGGCGTCATGTCACGCACGACCACGCCGGCGCCACCGTGGATGACCAGCACGGGCGAAACGGCGGCGTGGCTCATGGCGGTGATTCCGAAGGCAGCAAGAGCAAGGAACAGGTGTGGCGGCTTCACATGGGACTCCTCGAACGCATGTCGCGGAGTATAGCCAGTGGTGCCCGCCAAACCCGGTACTCAGCAACCGATGCTGGGCGTCAACTCGATCTTGATGGTGTGATCCTCAACCACCTTGCCGTCCTTGCCAGCTACCTGCTGACCCACCTGGATGGTGGCCGTCTGCCCGGGATGGGTACGGACCCCGGGATCGACCGGGGCCGGCAGCGAGCCGCCGCTCAAGTGCGCCTGGACCTCCAGCATGCCGTGTTCGGCCGGCACGACGGTATAGCGACCATGCCACGGCGGCAGCGTGCCGATGGCCGTCTGGGTATCGGTGTAGTACTCACCAGATTTCAGGCAGCTCGTCGCATGCAGATGTGCCGGCTGGCCATCCACGCCAAGCACCAGCTTGAGCGTGTAGCGCTGGTCCGGGCCTGCGGGGCCGGACGACGATGCCTGTGGGCCCGGCTGGCTGGCAGCGAAGGCCAGGCTGCTCACGGCCAGCGCCAGCAGGAGCATGGTCACCACGCCGGACATTCGGCGACGAGGATCGGGACGAGGCAATTTCAACATGGCGATGCGCTCCGTGAGGGGATGACGAGACGACCAGGCACAGCCCACGGGCAAGGCAAGCATCGCCAATGGGGTTTTCAACATGGCCTGCGCATACGCGCGCCGCTGCTCGCCGTGCTGGCGCAGAACACTGGCATCGCAGGCGAGCTCCTGGTCGTGACGGAACGCGCCAAGAGCCCACCATGCAAGCGGATGGAACCAGAACGCCGCGGCGAGGCTCTGCGCGAGCAGACACCAGCAGCCGTCACGCCGGCGCGCATGCGCCATCTCGTGGGCGATGATCAATTCCTGCTCGACCGGGTTGTAGCGTCGTTCGAAATCGCCGGGGAGCACGATGCGGTACCGCCACGCACCGACCACCGCCGGACCGACACTGGCACTTGCTGCCAGCAACACTGGCCAGCGCGAGGACGGCACGAGCAGTGGCATCGCGTCCGAAAGGCGCTGCCTGTAACGCCACTGGGCAAGCATGCCTGTCAGCATCGCCAACGCGACACCCGCAAACCACAGCAGAGCCAGACCGCCACGCCAGTCGAATTCTGCGCCACTCACGTCTGCCGCCGGCAGCGCGGCGCCCGCCGAGGTGATTGCGTAGACCAGGGCCGAAAGCGTCGTGCGCTCGGCCCCTGGCGCATGCGGCAACTGGCTTGCCAGCACCGCCAGCGGCGGCAGCAACCACAACTGGAAGGCGCGCTCGGTGCCGAACAGGCGGCGACAGGGTTTGCGCAAGGCAGCGACGACCAGCACCGCGGCGGTGAAGGCCAGCAGTGCCAGCCAGCCGCGGGCGGTCCATGCGGTCACCAGCGCATCAATGCTGCTCATCGTCAAGCTCCTTCAGCAGCTTGCGCAGTTCGGCGATGTCCTTCTTCGACAGCTTGCGCTGCTCGGAGAAGTGCACCACCAGCGGGGCCACGCGGCCGCCGAACAGGCGATCGAGCAGGCCCTTGCTCTCCTGTTGCACGTATTGCTCGCGCGCCAAGAGCGGCGTGTAGAGGTAGCGGCGGCCGTCGCGTTCGGCGTGCACGGCCTTCTTCTTCAGCAGGCGATTGAGCAGGGATTTCACCGTGCCCTCCTGCCAGCCCTGTGCCGGGCCCACCTCGGCCAGGATCTCCTCGGCCGTGCGCGGCGCCTCGCGCCACAACACGTCCATCACCACCGCTTCGGCTTCGCTGATTGCCATGGATCACCGTTTACGCGTGTAAGTGAATTTATGTTTACACGTGTAATTGCTTGCGTCAAGCCCTGTGCCTGCGCCTTTGCGACCTTGGTACAAGGCCGGCCGGCGCCATTCCGTCGTATCCTTGGCAGCTGACTCTCCTGAGGAAGGCACAGCGATGGACAAGGTTTATCCGAGCGCGGCGAAAGCCCTTGACGGCCTGCTGTTCGACGGCATGACGATCGCCGCCGGCGGTTTCGGCCTGTGCGGCATCCCCGAAAACCTGATCGGCGGCCTGCTGCAGGCCGGCACGAAGGACCTGACCATCGTCGGCAACAACGCCGGCGTGGATGATTTCGGCATGGGCCCCCTGCTCAAGACCCACCAGGTCAAGCGCGTGTACGCCTCCTACGTGGGCGAGAACAAGGAATTCGAGCGGCAGACGCTGGCCGGCGAGCTGGAGCTGCACCTCACCCCGCAGGGCACGCTGGCCGAGAAGCTGCGCGCCGGTGGCGCCGGCATCCCCGGCTTCTACACGCGCACCGCGTTCGGCACCAAGCTGGCCGAGGGCAAGGAAACCAAGGTGTTCCACGGCAAGGAGTACGTGCTGGAGGAATCCATCACCGCCGACCTTTCCATCGTCAAGGCGTGGAAGGGCGACGCGATGGGCAACCTGGTGTTCCGCGAGACGGCGCGCAACTTCAACCCGATGATCGCCACCTGCGGCAAGGTCTGCGTGGCCGAGGTGGAACACCTGGTGCCGGTCGGCGAGCTGGACCCGAACAACATCCACGTGCCGGGCATCTACGTCGACCGCATCGTGCAGGGCGCGAAGTACGAGAAGCGCATCGAGATCCGCACCCTCGCCGGCGCCAACACCGGCAAGGAAAACCCGATGCGCACCGCGATGGCGCAGCGCGCCGCGAAGGAACTGCGTGACGGCTACTACGTGAACCTCGGCATCGGCATCCCCACCCTGGTGGCCAACCACATCCCGGCCGGCGTGAACGTGGTGCTGCAGTCGGAGAACGGCCTGCTCGGCATCGGCCCGTTCCCGACCGAGGACCAGGTCGACCCCGACCTGATCAACGCCGGCAAGCAGACCATCACCACCCTGCCCGGCTCGGCATTCTTCTCCAGCGCCGATTCCTTCGCGATGATCCGCGGCGGCCACATCGACCTGTCGATCCTGGGCGGCATGGAAGTCTCCGCCACCGGCGACCTCGCCAACTGGATGGTGCCCGGCAAGATGGTCAAGGGCCCGGGCGGCGCGATGGACCTGGTCAGCGGCGTGCGCCGCGTGGTGGTGCTGATGGAGCACTGCGCGAAGGATGGCAGCCCGAAGATCAAGCCGCAGTGCGACTTGCCGATCACCGGCAAGGAATGCGTGGACCTCATCATCACCGACCTGTGCGTGTTCTCGGTGGAGAAGGGCAAGGGCCTGACCCTGATCGAGCTCAACGAGGGGGTGAGCCTGGACGACGTCAAGGCAAAGACCGGCTGCGCGTTCGCCGTGGTCCCGGCACTGCAGGCCGGTTGATGGTAGGGCGGGCACTGCCCGCCAGCTCTTTCGGTTCCGGAGCAAATTGGCGGGCAGTGCCCGCCCTACGGAGCGCGTTCCGCCGCGGCGCTTGCCGGCAAGGCGTCGGGAAAACGGATGCACGCGACGCTTTCCTGCCCCGCGTGCGTCTTCAGATCGAGCGGCCAGCCGAAGCGGTCGCTGATCTGCCGCGCGATCGCCAGTTCGAAACCGTGCCGGTCGGCGCCGGCTGCGCCGGGATCGGCATCGGTGGCGTCCTCGGCCGGGACGAGGTTGCGCACGCTCACCATGCCGGGATCCACGCGCACCACCACGCTGCCGCGCTCGGCCTGCTGGCAGGCATTGCGCAGCAGCTGCCAGCACAGCACAGAGAACACCCGCGGCGAGCTGTCCAGCGCAAAGGCGGCCGGTTGTTCCAGACGCAACTCGATCGGCCGGCCGCAGAGCATCTCGCGCGCGGCCTGCAGTTCGCCCTGCAGCACGTCATTCACCACGAAGCGTTCGGTATCCACCGGCGTGCCGGCATCGCGCGCCAGCACCAGCAGCGCCTCGACCAGCATCTCCAGTTCGCGCGAGGCCCGCTTGATCCGGCGCACCGAGCGCGTGCCGAATTCGCTCAGGTCCTTTTCGTCGGCCAGCATGTCGACCGACATGCGGATCACCGTCAGCGGGCTGCGCAGTTCATGGCTGGCGTCGCGGGTGAAGTTGCGCTCGCGCTGGCCGTAACCGGCGATGCGCGTGGCGAAGCCATGCAGGCCACGCGCCAGCGAGGCCACGTCCGCATCCGTGCGGCGCGACAGGCGTTGCGGGTGGAACGCTTCCGGGTCGGGCTTGGCGTCGTTCCAGCCGGCCATCAATCGCGCCAGCGAGCGGATCTGCACCCACTCGTGCTGCGCGGCCAGGCAGGCCAGCACGGTGGTGATGAAGATCAGCACGATCACCGCTTCCCACGGCGCGACGTTGAAAATGCCCATTGCACCGATGATCAGCAGGGCCACGAACTGCAAGCCGAACACCCAGGCGATGCGTCGTTTGAAGGCCCCCGTGCGGAATGTGATGGCGTTCGACACCCTGCTGTTCATTGCCCTCGCCACCTCACCGTCACGCGGGTTGCTGCGCCGACGCCATTTCCGATTCCAGGTCGGCCAGCCGGTAGCCAGCGGAATGGATGGTATGTAGCAAAGGCCGTGCGAAGGGTTTGTCGATGACGCGGCGCAGGTTGTACAGGTGCGAGCGCAGCGTGTCCGAATCGGGCAGCGTGTCGCCCCAGATCTCGCGTTCGATGTCGCGCCGGCTGACCACCCGCGGCGACTCGCGCATCAGGATCGCCAGCAATTTCAGGCCGATCGGCGACACCACCAGGTCCTGGCCGCCGCGGGTGAGCCGCAGCGTGGCGGTGTCCAGCGTCATGTCGCCCACGGTGAGCACCTCGGTGGAGACCTGACGGCGGTCGCGGCGGATCAACGCACGCAGGCGCGCCACCAGCTCGCGCACCTCGAACGGCTTGACCAGGTAGTCGTCGGCGCCGGCCTCCAGGCCCACCAGCTTGTCCTCCAGCGTGTCGCGCGCGGTGAGCATCAGCACCGGCGTGGATTTCTTCGCCTCCTTGCGCAGCTTGCGGCACAGTTCCAGGCCGTCCAGCCCGGGCAGCATCAGGTCGAGCACGATCACGTCGTAGCTGTTGGAGACCGCCAGGTGCAGTCCGCTCACGCCGTCGGCGGCGTAATCGACGGAGTAGCCCCGCATTTCGAGGAATTCGCCCACCATCTCGGCGATCTGGCGGTTGTCTTCCACCAACAGGATCAGGCCCGCTTGCTCGTCATGAGTCGTCATGTGTTGCCTCGCTGTGGTCCGGTTTCACATTTGTGAAGGTATACCCGGAGCCACGGTGACGATGGCGTGAACTGGCCGCGGCGCCGTTCAGTGGACGTTGGGTGCGCGCAGCAGCGGTTGCAGCACCTTCCAGACGTTTTCCAGCACGCGCGGTTCGGCGGCGGCCACCGGATGCAGACCATCGGCCTGCATGAGGTCGGGGTCCAGCGCGACGCCTTCGAGCAGGAACGGCAGCAATGCGACTTTCCGCTCGCGCGCCAGGTCGGCGTAGATCGCGCGCAACCCGTCGCGGTACTGCGGACCGTAGTTCACCGGCAGCTCGATGCCCAGCAGCAGCACGCGCGCCTTGTGCCTTTGCGCCAGCTCGATCATCGCCGTCAGGTTGTCGCGCAAGGCCGGCAACGGCAGCCCGCGCAGACCGTCGTTGGCGCCCAGTTCGATCACCAGCACCGTCGGCTGGTAGGTTTGCAGCAAGGCGGGCAAGCGGTGGCGGCCGCTCAGCGAGGTTTCGCCACTGATGCTGGCATTGACCGCACGCCACTTCGGCACCATCTTGCCCAGACGGACATCCAGCAGATGCACCCAGCCGGCCTCGACCGGGATGTTGTGCGCGGCGGACAGCGAGTCGCCCAGCACAAGGACGGTCTTCGGCGCCGCGTGGGCGACGCCGAAACCGCAGAGCAGAACCAGCAACCACAGGCATCGCCGCATGAATGATTCTTCCCGTCCCGTCCTCGAAGCCCGTGATGTTAGCAAGTCGGTCAGTGGCCCCGAGGGCCGGCTGGACATCCTCGACGGCGTGGACCTGCGCGTGATGCCCGGCGAGAGCTTCGCCATCGTGGGCGCCTCCGGCTCGGGCAAGACCACCCTGCTCGGTCTGCTGGCCGGGCTGGACACGCCCGACCGCGGCCACATCGCGCTGGACGGCCACGCATTGCAGCAGCTGGACGAGGAAGCGCGCGCCGAACTGCGGCGGCGACTGGTCGGCTTCGTGTTCCAGTCGTTCCACCTGCTGCCCGCACTCACCGCCGAGGAGAACGTGATGCTGCCGCTGGAACTGGAGGGCAGCAGCGCGGCGCGCAGCCGTGCGCGCGAGGCGCTCGACGCGGTGGGCCTGAGCGCGCGGCGGCGTCACTATCCCGCGCAGCTTTCCGGTGGCGAACAGCAGCGCGTGGCGATCGCCCGCGCCTTCGTGCACGGCCCGCGCGTGCTGTTCGCCGACGAGCCCACCGGCAACCTCGACCAGCACACCGGCCACCACATCAGCGACCTGCTGTTCTCGCTCAACCGCGACCACCGCACCACCCTGGTACTGGTCACCCACGACGCCGGTCTGGCCGCGCGCTGCGATCGCCGGATCGAGCTGGAGGAAGGGCGCGTGGTGCCGACGGCCGCGAGCGTGCCGGCATGAACCTGTTGCGCTTGTCGTTGCGCAGCCTGCGTCGCGAGTGGCATCTGCCGGAACTGCGTACGCTGGTCGCGTCGCTGGTGCTGGCGGTGGTGGCGCTGGGCGTGGTCGCCACGCTGGCGAGCCGGATCGAGCGCGGCATGCTGGCCAGCGCCGCGGAGTTGATCGGCGGCGACATCGGCGTGTCCGCGCCACAGGCCCTGCCCGCAACCTTTGTCGATCAGGCACGTCGGGACGGCCTGCAACTGACCCGCACCGCAAGCTTCCCCAGCGTGGCGTTCGCCCACGAACGCACCCAACTGCTCGACGTGCAGGCGGTCGATGCGGCCTATCCGCTGCGCGGCACGCTGGAACTGCACGATCGCAACGGCCACGTCCTGCCTGGTCACGCGCCCGCTGCCGGCGAGGTTTATCTCGATCATCGCGCGCTGGTCGCGCTGGGCCTGGCCGTGGGCGACCACCTGCAACTGGGCGGGCGCACGCTCACCATCGCCGCCGAACTGCTGCGCCAGCCCGACGGCGGCGAACTGCTGGCGCTGGCACCACGCGCGCTGATGAGCCTGGCCGATGCCGAGCAGGTCGGTCTGCTCGGACGCGGCAGTCGCGCGCGTCATCGGCTGTTGCTGGCCGGTGCGCCGGACGCGGTGCGCGCCTGGCGCGACTGGGCCGAAGCGACCGAACTGCCTTCGGGCGCGCAACTGGTCACGCCGGAGCAGACCCAGGAACGCATGCGCAATGCATTCGACCGCGCCGGCTCGTTCCTGCGGCTGACCGCGCTGCTGTCGGCCCTGCTCGCCGGCATCGCGATCGCCCTTTCCGCCCAGCGCTACGCTCGCCGCAAGACCGCCGAAGTGGCCTTGCTGCGCGCGCTGGGTACCTCGCGTCGACGCGTGCTGGGCCTGCTGCTGGGCACGCTGGGCGCGTTGGCCGTTCCGGCGGCCGCGCTGGGCATCGCGCTGGCGCTGGGCCTGGCGCAGCTGGCGTGGTTGCTGGCCAGCCAGCTGTTCGGCAGCGTGCCCACGGTGTTGCCGCTGGCACCCGCATTCGCCGCCGCGGCGATGGGCATCGCGGTGCTGGTCGGTTTCGCGCTGCCGCCGCTGGCACGGCTGGCCGAAGTGCCGCCGGTGGCGGTGTTCCGGCAGAGCATGTCGCGGCGCGTGCGGCGTTTCGATGTGCTGTATCTGATTCCTGCACTGGTGGCGCTGGGGCTGATCTGGGGTCAGAGCGGCTCGCTGCAGCTGGCCGGCATCCTCGCCGGCAGCCTGCTCGGCGTGAGCGTGCTCGCGGCGCTGCTGGCCGGTGCGCTGCTGTGGCTGGCCCGGCGCATCGCACCGGGCGCGCATCCGGCGTTGCGACTGGGCCTGGCGGCGCTGGCGCGACGGCCGGCGCTGAGCGTGATCCAGGCGACCGCACTCAGCCTGGGCCTGTGCGCCCTGCTGCTGCTTGCCGTGGTGGCGCCGGCCCTGCTGCAGGGTTGGCGCCAGGAATTGCCGGCGGACACGCCCAACTGGTTCGCCCTGAACCTGCAAAGCGACCAGCGCGCCGGTTTCTCGCAGTCGCTGGCGCGGATCGGCGCCGACCAGCTCAACATGCTGCCGCTGGCGGTGGGCAAGCTCACCGCGATCAACGGCCGCGCCATCGACCAGCTGCAGTTCGCCGACCCGCGCGCCAAGGAGTGGACCGATCGCCAGCTGCGGCTGTCGTGGTCCGCGGCGCTGCCGCCGGCGAACGAGGTGGTGGCCGGCCGCTGGCATGGAGCTGCGCCGGATCGCCCCGAGGTTTCGATCGACACCATGTGGCGCGACATGTTCGGCCTGAAGGTCGGCGACACGATGCGCTTCGACGTCGGCGAGGGCAGCCTGGAGGCACGCGTGGGCAGCATCCGCAAGGTCGACTGGAGCTCGTTCCGGGTCAACTTCTTCCTGTTGTTCGACCCGGCCCACGCCGATACGTTGCCGCACACCTGGCTGGCCAGCTTCCACCTGTCATCCGGGCACGCGGCGGAACTGGCGCAACTTTCGCGGGATTACGGCAACCTCAGTCTGGTCGACGTCGACTCGCTGCTTGATCGGGTACGCGAAATCGTCGACCGCGTGGGCAGCGCAGTGCGCTGGATTCTCGGCTTCAGCCTGCTGGCCGGCATCCTGGTGCTGGCCGCCGCGCTGGCCGCCAGCGCGGCCGAGCGTCGCCACGAAGCGGCGCTGCTGCGCACGCTGGGTGCGCTGCGCGCGCAGTTGCGCCTGGCCGCGGCCTGCGAGTTCGCCCTGCTGGGCCTGGTCGCCGGCCTCACCGCCGCGCTGGGCGCGGCCGGCGCCGGATGGTGGCTGGGTCGGGCGGTGTTCCACATCGAGGGCTTCGTGCCGCCGGCATGGCCGCTGGTCGCCAGCGCCGCCGCCGCCGCGGGGGTGGTGATGCTGCTGGGCCTGGTCGGCACGCGCCGGGTCAGTCGCACGCCGCCGATGCACCTGTTGCGCGAGGGCTGAGCGCGCGTGGAACCTCTCGTGTCGTCGTCACCCGCCACCGGCTGGCGCAAACGCCTGCAGCACGAATGGCTGCTGCTGGTGTTCGCCGCGCTGGTGCTGTTGCTGGCGCTGCTCGATCCGCGTCCGGTCGACGATTATCGGCGCTGGCTGCAACTGCCCACGCTGGCCGGCCTGACCGGCCTGCTGATCGCGATCCAGGGTATCCGCGACAGCGGCCTGGCGCAGCACGCGGCAGCCGCTTCGCTGGCGCGGGCGCACTCGTTGCGCAGCCTGGGCCTGCTGCTGGTGGTCGCCAGCGCATTGCTTTCGATGGCGCTGACCAACGACGTGAGCCTGTTCCTGATCGTGCCGCTGACCGTGTCCATCGGCGCGATGTCCAACCTGCCGGTGCTGCGCATGGTGGTGCTGGAGGCGCTGGCGGTGAACGCCGGCTCTACGCTCAGCCCGATCGGCAACCCGCAGAACCTGCTGCTGTGGCAGCACTCGCGACTGTCGTTCCTCGATTTCGCCCTGGCGATGCTGCCGGCTGCAGCCGTGATGCTGGCGCTGGTGGCGGCGCTCACCTGGTACTGGCTGCCGCGCGATCGGGTGGCATTGAGCCCGCAGCGCATCGACGGCGCGGTGCACTCGGGCCGCCTCGGCGGGTGGTCGATGGCCGCGTTGGTCGGCATGGTGGTGGCGATGGAATACGACCTGGCACCACTGGGCGCCATGGCGCTGCTGGCGCTGTTCGGCGCGCTGGCTCGCGCGAGCCTGGCGCGGATCGACTGGCTGCTGCTGCTCACCTTTGCCGCGATCTTTCTCGGCCTCGGCCACTTCGCCGAACTGCCGCTGATGCAGCGCATGCTCGACGGACTCCATCTCGACCAGCCACCGGTGCTGTTCGCCGGCGGCATCGTTGCCTCGCAACTGATCAGCAACGTGCCGGCGACCGTACTCCTGCTCGACCGCTCGCCCGATGCCGTCGCACTGGCGGTGGCGGTCAATGTGGGCGGCTTCGGCGTGGCGATCGGTTCACTGGCCAACCTGATCGCCCTGCGTCTGGCCCGACAGCCGCACGGCCTGCGGCAGTTGCACCGGGTGTCGATTCCGTTCCTGCTGGTATGCGCGCCACTGGTGTATCTGGTTTCACGCTGTCTGTAGGCGCGCACAGGGTGCGCTCTTGCAGGGGGACGCGCATCAATCGTCGTCGTGCGGCACGCTCACCTTGCCCTTGACGCCGGAGTGATCGACGTCGCCGCTGCCCTTGGCGCCGAGCGTGAGATCGCCGCCGACGTCGCGCACGGTGAGGTCGCCCGAGCCCAGCGTGTCGGCGTGCACGCTGCCGCCGACGTTGCGCAGCGTGACATCGCCCGAGCCGATGCTGCCGATGCTGGCGTCGCCCTTGACGCCATCGGCCTCGAAATCACCCGAACCCACCGAACCCAGCTGCAGGCTGCCGATGTCGCTGGCGTCGACGTCGCCGGAGCCCACGCTGGTGGCGAATTTGCCGGCCACCTGGTGCACGTGCAGGTCGCCGGAACCGACCGTGCTGCGCAGATCCTGCACGCCGCGGACGTCGGCGTCGCCGGAACCCACGCGCACGGTGACCGGCACGTTCGCCGGCAGGTTCACGGTGACGTCGAGGCTCGTGCTGACGTTGCTGCCGAACAGGCTGAAATTGAAACTGCGGTGGTCGCCGCCGATGTCGATCAGCAGCTGGTCGCCATCGCGCCGCTGGGTGACCGTGAGCTTGTCCAGCGCGGCTTTCTCCGACGCACAGGCGCGCCCGACCAGGGTCAGACCCTTGCTGTCGGCACCGCCGATCAGGTGCAAGTCGTGGCTGTTGACGTCGATCTGCACGCTGCGGACGCCCGCCAGGTCCAGTTGCAGGTTGCGCGGGGCCTCGAACTTGCACGATCCGGCGGCGAACGCGGTGAATGGGGCAAACAGCATGGCGGCGATGACAAGACGGCGCATGGGACTCTCCTCGGTGGTCGACCCGGCTTGGATGCAACGGACCGCAAAAGGGTTGCAAGCATGACAGCAGTCTGAACGCCGCAGTCAACTCCTGCGCGGCCGGCGCGTTGATCATCCCACTACCCACGGAGACAGCCCATGCAACGCAAGACCCTCCTCGCTTCCGCCCTCGTCGCCCTGCTGGCCGGCTCGGCCACGTTTGCGATGGCCCAGGACGCGCCCGCGCCGCCTGCCACTCCGCACGCGGTCATCACCAAGCAGGCACGCATCCTCCCCGGCGACCGTGATCACGGCATGGCCGGCCATCGCATGCACCACCAACAGCGCAGCGGCGTGATCGGCGACCTGCGCGCCATGGAGCGGCTGTACCAGCAGGCCGGCCGCGGCAAGGAGATGACCGCGGTCTACAACGACGTGCTGGCCAAGTCGCAGGACCCGCGCGTGCGTGACTACGTCTACCAGCGCTTGGCCCGCCTGCAGGCGCAGCCGGCCAACGTCGACCAGGCGATCGCCACGCTGCGCAAGGGGCTGGACGAGAACCTGGCCAATGAGGCGAAGATGCGCGCCGAGCGCGAGAAGATGCGCGCGGCCTGGCAACAGCGCGCCGGCGGGACGCCCCCGGCAAAGTAATCGCATCACGCAAGCGGTGACGACGCGGCGGCTATGGCCGCCGCGTCTTTCAGTGGCCGCCCTCGTCCTGCTTGGCCCGTCGCCACAACTGCTCCTGCTCCTCCAGCGAGCGCCGGGAAAACGCCGCGCCCTCGGTCGCGGCCAGCTGCTCCATGCGGCGGAAGCGCCGTTCGAATTTCGCATTGGCATGCCGCAACGCCTGCGAGAAATCCACCCCGGCGTGGCGCGCCAGGTTCACCATCACGAACAGCACGTCGCCGATCTCGTCCTCCAGGCGCGCCGGGTCGGCGCCGTTGGCGAACTCGACGCGCACCTCCTCCACTTCCTCGGCCAGCTTCTCCAGCACCGGTTGCGGACCGGGCCATTCGAAGCCGGTGGCAGCAGCACGCTGCTGCAGCTTGTGGGCGCGTTTCCATTCCGGCAAACCGCTCGATACCCCGGCCAGCGCACTGGCGTCGTCGGTTCGGCCCTTGGCCGCACGTTCGTCCGACTTGATCTGCTCCCATGCCTGCATCTGTTCGGCCAGGTCGGCGTAACGCGCATCGCCGAACACGTGCGGGTGGCGGCGCAGCATCTTGGCGCTGATCGCGTGGGCGACGTCGGCGAATTCGAACAGGCCCTGCTCGGCGGCCATCTGCGCATGGAACACCACCTGCAGCAACAGGTCGCCGAGTTCGTCGCAAAGATCGGTCCAGTCGCGCCGGTCGATCGCATCGGCGACTTCGTACGCCTCCTCGATCGTGTAGGCGGCGATCGAGGAGAAATCCTGTCGCACGTCCCACGGGCAACCGTTCTGCGGATCGCGCAGGCGCGCCATGATGGCGAGGAGATCGTCGATGGAGTGTCGGGTCATGGGATGAGAAGTGAGTGGAGAGGAGTGAGAAATGAGAGAAAGCAGGAGCGTGCGCGAGTGAGACAGGGCAGAGCGTGAGCCCCTTGCTCCTCACTCCTCTCCACTCACTACTCGCCTCTCGTCAGGCGCGCCGCCCAGTCGATCGAGAGGTCGCCGATGGCGACAAACTCGGGATTCAACAGCGACTCGCCGCGGTTGTAGCGGAACGGTTGGCCGGCGAGATCGAGCACCGCGCCGCCGGCTTCGTCCAGCACGCATTGCGCGGCAGCGGTGTCCCACTCGCTGGTGAGGCCCAGGCGCAGATAGATGTCCGCCTCGCCACGCGCGATCAGGCAGAACTTCAGCGAGGAGCCGAGCGGCACATGTTCGTAGTCGCCGCCGGTCAATTGTTCGAGCAGGCCACCCTGCGTGCCGCCGTGCGAACGGCTGCCGACCACCCGCGGCGGATCGCCCAGCGGCCGCGTGCGGATGCGCCGCCACGGCCCCCCGTCGCGTTCCTGCAACCAGGCACCCTGGCCTTCGGCGGCCACGTACAGCTCGCCGGTGACCGGCGCCAGCACCACGCCCAGCACGCTGCGGTGGTCGTCGATGAGCGCGATGTTGACGGTGAACTCGCCATTGCGCTTGACGAACTCGCGGGTGCCGTCGAGCGGATCGACCAGCCAGTAGCGCGCCCAGTGCCGGCGTTCAGACCAGGGCAACGCCTTCGCCTCTTCCGACAGCACCGGCAACTGCTCCTGCAGCGTGGCCAGGCCGGCCACGATCACCCGCTGCGCGGCGAGATCGGCGGCGGTCAGCGGCGAGTTGTCGCCCTTGGTCTGCACGGCGAAGTCGCCGTGGTACACCTGCAGGATCGCTTCCGCCGCGGCGCGCGCGATCGCGCCGATCTGCCGCGCCGGTTCGGGCGGCATGCTCATGATCTGTGGAAGCGCCCGGCGAGGTATTCGCGGGCCATGAACAACGCGGCGATCGAGCGCCCCTCGGTGACGTCGTCGCGGCCGAGCAGGGTGTGCAGCTCGGCCATCTTCCACGGCACCACTTCGAGCTCTTCCGGTTCGTCGCCGGCGAGCTTCTCCGGATACAGATCCTGCGCCAGCACCACATGCGCCATGTGCGTCATGTACGACGGCGACAGCGACAGGTTGTGCAGGATCTTCAGCTTGCGCGCGCCGTAGCCGATTTCTTCCTTCATCTCGCGCTCGGCGCCCTGCTCGGCGGTTTCGTCCTGGTCGAGCCGTCCCTTGGGCAGGCCCAGCTCGTAGCGGCCGACGCCGCCGCCGTATTCGCGCACCAGCAGCACGGTCTCGTCATCCAGCATGGGCACGATGATCACCGCGCCCAGGCCGCTGCCCTTGAGTCGTTCGTAGGTGCGCCGCACGCCGTTGGAAAACTCCAGGTCGAGCTGCTCGACCTGCAGGAATCGACTGTCGGTGACGTCGCGGATGGCGTGGATGATCGGCAAGGTGGCCATCCGGACATTCTAGGAGCGTGAGCGACAGAAATCTTCCAGGCTGCAAAAGCGGCTGCGTGGTCCGTATTTGACCAGCTTCGCTAGCGCTTCGCCGATTCTTGACCCGTGGAACCACCGTGGGTCGGCGAACCGTCGTAGTCCGTCCTCGCGCAGCCACTTTCTCGCCTCGAAAGTCTCCACCGCCCATGCTCCAGCTCGCGCGGTTCAGCGCCGCAGACGCTGCAAGGCCTGCGCGTGGATCGCCGGCGTGCCGGCCAGCACGCTGGTCGTCTCCAGCGTCGGCGGTGCGCCGTCGAGATCGGTGAACACGCCGCCGGCCTCGCGCACGATCACCGCCAGCGCGGCGATGTCGAGGATGTTCACGTCCGACTCGATCACCAGATCCAGGCTGCCGCGCGCCAGCAGGTGGTAGTGGCAGAAATCGCCGTAGCCGCGGATGCGGTTGCTGTCGCGGATCAGCGCGCCCAGCGCTGCCCAGCGGTCGTCGCCGGCGAGCGTCCTGACGTTGCCGATCGAGATCGCCGCCTGCGCTATGTCTGTCGTGTCCGCCACGCGCACGCGCTCGCCCTCGAACCAGGCGCCACCGCCTGCGCTGGCCCACATCGTCTCGCCGTAGACCGGCGCGCTGGACACGCCGAGCACCAGTTCGTGGCGGTCCATCAGCGCGATCTGGGTCGAGAAGAACGGCGTGCGGCGCACGAAGCTCTTGGTGCCGTCGAGCGGATCGACCAGCCACAGCAAAGCGTCGCGCTCGCCCTGCAGGCCGAACTCCTCGCCGTAGATCGCCGCCTGCGGCAGCGCGGCCTGCAGCACGCGGCGGACCGCCTGCTCGGCCTCGCGATCGGCCACCGTCACCGGGGTGGCATCGGCCTTCAGCTCCACCTCGACGCCGTGGCGCCAGTAGTGCGTGATGATCCCGGCGGCGGCAGTGGCGGCCTCGCGTGCCGCGGCCAGCGCGACGGCGGAAGTCTGGGGGTTCATGGCAGCGTGTCGTCCTGGCGGTTCGGTGGAGAGGTGGCGGCGAGGCCACCGGCCTGCCGGATGTGCACGCTGCCGTCGGACGCGACCGACCCGAGCCGCGCCAGCCAGCGCAGCAACGCCGGATCGCGATGGCGTGCGCGCAGCGTGCTGTCCAGGCGCCAGCCCAGCGGGCTCAACTGCAGCTGGCCGCGCACTTGCAGCGGCCCGTCGCCCTGATCATGCCATTGCGCCTGGATCACGCCACCCTGCGCCTGCGCGCTTCCCTGCAATTCGCCCAGCGCCAGCTCGCCTTCGGCCGTGCGCACGGCGGCCCGCTGCCACCGGCCCTGTGCCTGCAACTGCAGCGGCCAACCGCCTTGCAGCAGCACATGGTCGACCGCCAGTTGCAGCTCGCCCAGCGGCTTGCCCCAACCGGCGGGAAGCGGAACATCCGTTGCGGCGAGATCGGCGTGCAGCCGCCAGCCTTCGGCCTCGATGCGGCCCTGCGGCGTGCGCCGCACGGTGCCGGAGAAATCCGCCTGCGGTCCGTCGAAGGCCAGCTTCATCTGCAACTGGCCGAGCAGCGCGCGCCGCGACAGTTGCCATTGCAGCCGCCCCAGTCGTCGTCCGTCGACACCGAGCACGTCGTCGGCCGCGCCGTTCCACACCGTGCCGTGCACCTGCTGCAGGCGCAGGCCGTGCAACTGCGGCTCGACCCACGGCATCACCCAGCGCATCGGCAGAAACCACGCCAGTGCCAGCACGACCGCTGCGAGCAAGGCCACGGCGAGGAGAATTTTCCGCAGTCGAATCAAGCGTCCGGTTCCGAATGTTCCGCGCGCCGCTTGAGCATCCCGGGCGCAGCGTCGATCATAACCGGATGACTATTCCCGCAAACAGCAACGCCACGCTCGCCGAGCGCGATCTCAGGCATGTCTGGCATCCCTGCACGCAGATGCACGACCACGGCGAGGGCACCGTGCCGATGGTGCCGATCGTGCGCGGCGAAGGCGCGTGGCTGGTCGATGCCGAAGGCCGGCGCTACCTCGACGGGGTCAGCTCGTGGTGGGTCAACCTGTTCGGCCACGCCAACCTGCGCATCGCCGCCGCGCTGGCCGACCAGGCCGGCACGCTGGAACAGGTGATCTTCGCCGGCTTCACCCATGAGCCGGCGATCCGGCTGGCCGAGGAACTGGTGCGCGTCACGCCCGCGCCACTGCAGCGGGTGTTCTTCGCCGACAACGGCTCGTCCGCGATCGAAGTGGCGCTGAAGATGAGCTTCCACTACTGGCTCAACCGCGGCCATGGCGAGAAGACCCGCTTCATCGCGCTCAGCGGCAGTTACCACGGCGAGACGCTGGGCGCGCTGTCGGTCAGCGACGTGGCCTTGTACCGCAAGACCTACGCGCCGCTGCTGCTGACCCCGCTGCTGGCGCCTTCGCCGGATGCCTACGAGGGCGAGCCGGGCGAGACTCCCGCACAAACCGCGGCGCGCCGGCTCGGCGAATTGCGCACCCTGCTCGAACGCCATGCGCACGAGACCTGCGCGGTGATCGTCGAGCCGCTGGTGCAGTGCGCCGGCGGCATGCGGATGTACCACCCCGATTACCTGGTCGGGCTGCGCGCCTTGTGCGACGAGTTCGCGGTGCACTTCATCGCCGACGAAATCGCGGTCGGCTTCGGCCGCACCGGCACGCTGTTCGCCTGCGAGCAGGCGGCGGTCAGCCCGGACTTCATGTGCCTGTCGAAGGGACTCACCGCCGGCTTCATGCCGCTGTCGGCGGTGCTCACCACCGACGAGGTCTACGAGGCGTTCTATGCCGAATACAACGCCGGCAAGGCGTTCCTGCATTCGCACAGCTACACCGGCAATCCGCTGGCTTGTCGGGTGGCGCTGGAGACGCTGGCGATCTTCCGTGACGAGCCGGTGCTCGAGCGCAACCGGCAGCTGGCCGCGCATCTGGCGCGTCGACTGGCACCGCTGCGCGAGCATCCACAGGTCGCCGACGTGCGCCAGGCCGGCATGATCGCGGCAGTCGAACTGGTCGCCGACAAGGTCAGCCGGCGCCCGTACCCTGCGGACGAGCGCCGCGGCCTGCGCGTCTACCTGCACGGCCTGCAACACGGCGTGCTGCTGCGTCCGCTCGGCAACGTGGTGTATTTCATGCCACCCTACGTGGTCACCGGGCAGGAGCTCGACCTGCTGGTGGACACGGCCATCCAGGGCATCGAACGCGCGATCGCTGACTGACCGAACGCTGCGCGCACGCTCCGTTATGCTTGGACTTTTGCGGCCCTGACGCATGCGCACCATCCGACTTCACGCCGACCTCCCCTTTGCCGTGGGCGCCGAATTCGTGCTGCCACCGGATGCGGCCGAACACGCCACGCGGGTGCTGCGGCTGCCTGCGGGTGCGCCACTGGTGTTGTTCAATGGTGACGGCTGCGACTATGCGGCCACCATCGCCGCAATCGACAAGCGCACGGTGCGGGTGCAGGTGGCTGCCCGCGAGCCCGTGCACAACGAGTCGCCCCTGCCGCTGCTGCTCGCCCAGGGCATCGCGCGCGGCGACAAGATGGACCTGATCGTGCAGAAGGCCACCGAGCTGGGCGTGGCCGGCATCGTGCCGTTGCTGACCGAACGCTCGGAAGTGCGCCTGGACGCGGAGCGGGCCGCCAAGCGGCTGGCGCACTGGCAGTCGGTGGCGATCAGCGCCTGCGAACAGAGCGGCCGCGCACGCATCCCGCGCATCGCGCCGATCCAGCCGCTGGCGGCATGGCTGGGCGGGTTGGCTGATGACGGCGCGCTGCGACTGGCCCTGCTGCCGCAAGCTGAAAAAACCATCGGCGCGCTGCGCTTCTGCGCCGCCGGCGGCGTGCTGGTGATCGGCCCGGAGGGTGGCCTCGGCGAGACCGACACCCGCGCGCTGGCGCAGCACGGCTTCCACGGCCTGCGCCTGGGGCCGCGCATCCTGCGCACCGAGACGGCCGGCCTGGCAGCACTCAGCGCCTTGCAGGCCTGCCACGGTGACCTCGCGACCGCCGGCGGATGAGCCGCGCTACAAGGCGTAGTTGACGCCGAGCAGCACGGTGCGCCCCCAGGTGTCGTACTCCAGCGGACGCGCTACCTCCACGCTGTTCGGCAAGCCGCTGACCTGCTCCGACTCGAACGGCTCGTTGGTCAGGTTGGACACCTGCAGCAGCAGCGACAAGCCCTTCAGCCGCCCGTCCGGAAACTCGTAGCTGGCCTGCAGGTCGGTTTCCTTGTTGGCGCGGATGCGCGTGTAGCCGATCTGATCGAACAGCGCCACGGCCTCGCCGGTGAAACTGGAACGGTAGCGCTCGGCGATCCGCAACGCCAAGCCGTGGGCCTCGTAGTAGACCTGCAGGTTGGCGGTCTTGCGCGACAGGCCCGGCAGCGATTTCGGCCCACCCGGAATGTTCGAGATGGTGCTGTCGGGGATGGTGCTGTTGGTCAGCGCGAAATTGGCCTGGACGCCGAATCCGGCCAGCGCCGGCGACAGCCGCGCCCCGGACAGCGCCCCTTCCAGCTCGACGCCCTGCATGCGGCCGCCGGTGCCGTTCTGCGGGGTGGAGAACGTGCCGATGTTGCTGCTCGGCGTCAGCAGCGGGTTGTTGTTGGTGTAGCCGCTGAAGTCGTAATCCGTCACGGTGCGGGTGTAGATGTAGTTGAGAATGTTCTTGTTGAACACGTCGACGCCGACATAGGTGGCGTCGTCGAAATACTTCTCCCACGCCAGGTCGGTGCCGACGGCGATGTACGGGCGCAACTTCGGATTGCCGCCGCTGCCCGACCAAAGCACCTGGCCGGCACCGGGACCGTTCTGGACTTCGGAGACCGCGGCGGACGAAGCCACCTTTTCGTCGTCGATGCGCCCGCGGGTCAGCGTCTTGGCGAAGCCGAAGCGCAGGTACTGCTGGTCGCCCAGCTCGGCCACCAGGTTGAGGCTGGGCAGCACCTTGGTGTACGTGGCGCCGCCGGTGAGCGTGCCGACCTTGTCGTTGCCGGTGGTCTGGAATGCCTGCGAGGATTGCTCGGTGCGCACCACCTGCACGCCGGCGTTGCCGCGCAGGGGAATGCTGCCCAGCGTGGTGTCGAGATTGAACTTCAGGTAGGCCACCGGCACTTTCTCGCGCACCGAGTAGTTGCGGTCGTAATCGCCCGCGCCGTTGCGCTGGGTGAGGTAGAACTGCTGCTCCAGCGCGGCCAGCACGTCGTAGTCCACGATCGGGCCGATGCCGCCGTAGCCCAGCGAGGTGTTGCCGCGCAGCAGCGAGGGATTGATCGGCACGCCGAAGGCGTGATCGTAGGTGCCGGGGTCGGAACCGTTGCCGTTGAGGTAGGCGAAGAACACGTCGGCCTGCTTGGTCTTCTCGCGATCGGACCAGGCGATGCCGGCATCGACGCTGGAGAAGATCCAGCCCAGCGGATGGGAGATCGCCAGTCGCGCGGATTTCAGGTGATCCTTCTGCCGGTCGAATTCCTGGCGGCCGTTGTAGCTGTAGTTGTCCGGGTCGGTGAACACCAGGCTGGCCGGATCGCCGGGGTTGAACGAGGTGCGGAAATCGGGAAAACCGAAATCGCGCGGGGTGGTGAACTGCACGTCGCCGAGCGCGCCGCCGGGCAGGCCGGTGAAAGTGTAGGCATCGAGCAGCTTCACCCGCGCCGACGAATAGGCCACGTCGCCGCTGACGACCCAGCCGTCGCCGAAATGGATCTGGTTGCTCCAGTCCGCCGAGAACAGGTAGTCGCGCTCGCGGTTGTAGCCGTTCTGCAGGATCGGCGCGATGCCCATGAGCGTGCCCGAGGTCACCAGCGGATAGGGCTGCAGCGGCACGGTGCCGACATTGTCGTAGGACACGTTGTCGTACGGGCTGCTGGACCACTGCAGGCCGTTCTTGTACGAGCGCTTGTCGAAGCGGGAGTAGAACAGGTTCAGCGTGGAGTAGTAGGTGTCGTTGGGCGCCCACTCCAGCACGCCCATCACGCCATCGCGCACCTGGTCCTGCGAGAGCGCGCGCAACTGCATGCCTTCCTGCGAGATCACGTTGTCGGGCATGCCCGGCGTATGCGGCCCGCCCCAGTTCTGGTCGATGCCGGCGGTGCCGTTGTCCACGCTCCACCACCAGGCCTGGTACTGCCGCTGCTGGATCGGCGCATCCTCGCGCGCCGCGCCGAGCGCGATGCCCAGCGTGTGGTCGAAGAACTGGTCGATCCAGGACAGGCTGAAGCGGTGCCCCCAGTCGCCCACGCCGGAGCCGGGGTTGAGCGAGCCGTTGCTGCTGCGCTGCCCGCGCAGGTTCGCGGCCAGCTTCATGCCATCGAAATCCAGCGGCTTGATGGTATGCATGTCGACGGTGCCGGCCAGGCCCTGGCCGAGCAGGCTGGCGTCGGGTGTCTTGTAGACCACCACCTGGTTGATCAGCTCGGCCGGATACTGGTTGAATTCCACGCCGCGGTTCTCGCCGGTCGAGGCCTGTTCATGGCCGTTCAACAGCGTGGCGGTGAAATCCGGCGACAGGCCGCGGATGGAGATCTGGTTGGCCTGCCCGTCCAGCCCGCGCTGGGTGGCCAGGCCGGACAGGCGCGACAGGCTGTCGGCGATGCTCGGGTCGGGCAGCTTGCCGATGTCCTCGGCAGAGACGACCTCCACGATCTCGTTGGACTGCCGCTTGACCTGCAGCGATTTCTCGATGCTGCCGCGAATGCCGGTGACGACGACGCGCTGCAGGTTCTTCACCGGCAGGCGCGGGTTCGATGCGCTTGCCGGCGGCGGCGTACTCGACGGGCTGGCCGGCGCGGCGGTGTCCTGCAACGTCGATGCGCCGGCAGCCAGCGGCGCCAGCACGAACATCGCGACTGCCAGGAACAGGCCGGACGACCGGCCATGGACGAAACGCGAAACGGCAGAGAACGGCAGGCACGAACCCGGCATGGCGATGTCTCCTCGGCGACAGACTTGGCAGGCGAGTCCCCTGCCCGGCGCCGGGAGCGAGTTCGCCGCAGCGAACGATGCTCAGAACCAGGTGCACAACGCGTCAATTTTCTGCGGCGGGAACCTGGCGGCAAAGGTTCGAAGGCCGCACCGCGGGCGCAAAGTGGCGCCCGCGGGCCCGATCAGTGCAGCGTGCCGGACACATCCGGCGAGCCGATGCCCACCTCGTCGGCACCGGGATCGGCGTGGCCGGCGTCGAGCAGGTCGAGCAGGTTCGCCTCGATCCATTCCAGGTCAGGGATCATCGCCACGTCGTCGCGCACCAGCACGTGCGCGCGAACGCCGTCGGGCAGGCCCTTGCCATCGTGCGTTGGAATGATCAGCTCGGAATTCAGCGTGGTCAGGCGGGGGAACCCCTGGGTCTGCACCGCGATGAACGGCAATCGCGGATCGCCACCCAGGGCCTTGAGCACGGCCACGCGCACGACCAGTTCGCTGTCGCCGTCCTCGGTACCGGCCAGCCGCGTGAACGAAACCAGCGGCACCCGCCAGCCGCGCCAGGCGATGCGGCCCAGTAGCCAGTGCGGTGCGCCTTCGATCGGCTCGGGCGCACTGTGCGTGACCACCTCCGCGATCGTGGCATTGGGCAGCAGCATGCGCGCTTCGCCGACCGGCACCAGCACGCAGCGGATTTCACGCGGCAACGGATCACTCATGGAAACACCTCGATCAGGTGCGCCGCCAATTCGGACGGCGTACCGGAGAAACTGACCAGCCGCTCGGCGAAGATCCCGCTGACCATGTCGGCGAAATGTTCCCCGGACGACGCTTCGACCCAGACCTGGCCACCCCGATCATGGATCGCCTGCGAACCGGCGATCGCATCGTTGCCACGCCCGGCAAAGACGATCGCCACGGCATCGCGGCCGAAACCGTTCGCCGCCATGCTCAGGCTGGCGTCGATCGACGGTTCCTCCGCGGCGTCCGCCAGCAGCTCCACGCTCCCATCGCGGCGCAGCCGGACCTGCTGGCCGGCGGGCACCATCAACACCTCGCCCATGCCGACCCGGCGCCCGGGCTCGGCCAGACGCACCGGCAGCGGGCCATGCCCGGCAAAACGCTCGAGCACGTCCCGGTCCGACTGGCCACCCAGGTGTTGGGTAAGCAGGAAGGTCAGGCGGGTAGTGGCGGGCAGCGCGCCCAGGAACTCGCGGACCGATTCGACGCCATCGACCGAGGCGCCGAGCATCACGATCCGGCTGAGCGCGGAGCCGAGCTCGTCCAGCACCATCTCGTGATCCGGCACGAAAGCCTGCGGTGCCACCGCCTCTTCCATCGACACCAGTTCCAGGCTCATCGTCGGCTCCAGGTCGGGGGCGACCTGCTCGACATCTGGCGCCAGGAACTCCGCCGCGCTGAGCTTCTCGATGCCGAACGCCGCCGCATCGGGCTTCTCGCCGGCATCCTGCGGCGCCTCGTCGTCCAGCAGGGCCCAGCTGTCCGGCGCACGCACCGGCGTCGATGCCGCAGGCGGAACAGGCTCGGCAGCGGCGGCCGGCTCGAGGGTCAAGTCCGAGTCGGCCAGCGCCGACAGGTGCGGATCCTCGGGGGCGGCAGGCGCGGCTTCACCCACGCCCGGCGGGACATCGCCATCGAGGTCATCCGGCTCCAGCGGGCCGAAATCACCATCGTGCAGCGCCGGCAGATCCTCGTCGCCAGTGAAGCGCAAACCCGAACCCACTGGTTCATCGTCCTCTCCGCCCGGCAACTCGCCGGAGGCGAGCAACGCCTCGAGTTCGGCAGCCAGGTCATCCGACTCTGCGGGCAAGCCGGCACCTGCCTCCACCTCGACCTCGATGTCGGCAGCCAGATCGTCCGGTTCCGCGGTTGCGCCGGCGTCCGTCGCCATCTCGATCTCGAGTTCGGCAGCCAGCTCGTCCGATTCCGCGCTCAGGCTTGCGTCCGCTGTCGCATCGATGTCATCGACCAGCGGGGCGGGGGCATCATCCATGCCGAGACCGGCGTCGAAAACGTCCTCGTCGGCGGCCACGGCGTGCAGCGACTCATCGGCAGGCGGCGACTCGATTGACACGGCAGGCGTCAGCGCATCCTCCGTGCTCGGCGCGTCAATATCGTCCTCATCCGGAGAGGGGACGGCTGCGGACTCGTCGATCGCGGCGCGGCCAACGGCCTCGGCCGGCACCGGCGCGGCGGCCGCGGGGGCAACCTGGATCTCGCGCGCGTGCTCCGGGCGGGGCGGATCGATGTCGCCCACCGCCAGCACCTTCACCGCCAGATGGCGCGCCCAGCGCGCACGGTCCCAGCCATCCAGCGCACGGCTGGCCTGGGCATCGTTGAACACCACGCGCGGCCGGTCGCCGTCGATGATGTCGTACAACTGGTCGAGCGCATCGTCGGCGCCGTCGTCCAGGTTGATCACCAGCACGTCCGCACCCACCTGTTGCAGCAGTTCGCGGCTCAGTCCGGCCACGCCGCCTTCGTGGACGATGCGAGCACCACGCTCGTGCAACGCATCACGCAACTGCCCACCAAGTTCGCTGTCGTCGAACAGCAGGGCGACCGCGGGTGGCGTATCAGTCATGAATCGGCTCCGCGGCACGTTGCTCCAGCACCTCGGCAATCTGCAGCAGCAGTTCCGCCTCCTGGTACGGCTTGCCGAGGTAGCGGTCCACGCCGATGTCGAACGCGCGCTGGCGGTGCTTGTCGCCGCTGCGCGAGGTGATCATGATGATCGGCACGTCGCGCAACCGCGGGTCGGCCTTCATGTGGGTCGCCAACTCGTAGCCGTCCATGCGCGGCATCTCGATGTCCAGCAGCATCAGGTCGGGCACGCGCTCGTGCAGTTTCTCCAGTGCATCGACACCGTCCTTGGCCGTGCTGACCTCGTACTCGTGGCGCTCCAGCACGCGGCCGGTGACCTTGCGCATGGTGATCGAATCGTCGACCACCATCACCAGCGGACGCACCTGCACTTCCTCGATGACCGGCGCTTCCACTGCGCTGAGGCCTTCGGCAAGACGCTGCTCGCGACGGATCATGCCGTGGCGCACCAGCGGCGCCAGGTCGAGAATGATCAGCACCGAACCGTCGCCCATGATGGTGGCGCCGAGCAGACCCGGTACCGAGCTGATCTGCGGACCAACCGACTTGACCACGATCTCGCGCGAGCCGAGCACGGCGTCGATACGGATCGCCGCACGCAGGTCGCCGGCGCGGGTCAGCAGCAGCGGCTGCTGCTCGTCCTCGGCGGCAAGGCCGGGTGGCAGCCCGAGCAGTTCGGCCAAGTCGTGGATACCGTAGTCCTCGTTGCCGTGCTGGAACGAGGGCTCGTCGGTGGCCAGCAACGCGGCCAGTTCTTCCGGATTGACCCGCGCCACGCCCTGCACCGAGGTCATCGGGATGGCGAAGGTCGCCTCGCCGATGCGCACCAGGATGGCCTGCGTGACCGCGAGGGTGAACGGCAGGCGCAGCACGAAGGTGGTGCCCTGGCCTTCCTCCGACTCGATCGACAGCGAGCCGCCGAGCTGCTTGATCTCGTTCGCAACCACGTCCATGCCGACGCCGCGACCGGCCAGCTGGGTGACCTGGCTGGCAGTGGAGAAGCCGGGCTGGGTAATCAGCGACAGCAGCTGGTTGTCGGTAGGCCGCGTCTCGGGGCGCAGCATGCCGCGATCGATGCCGCGCTTGCGGATCGCCTCGCGGTTGAGGCCGCGGCCGTCGTCGCTCACCCGCACCACCACCTCGGTCGCCTCGCGGGCCACCTTGATGCGTACCGCGCCCTCGGCGGGCTTGCCCAGCTTGCGCCGTTCGGCCGGGCTCTCGATACCGTGCGCGATGGCGTTGCGCAGCATGTGTTCGAACGGCGCCTTGATGCGATCGAGCAGGTTGCGGTCCATTTCGCCGTGCGCGCCGTCGACGTACAGCTGGGCCTGCTTGTGCTCTTCCTGCGCGGCCTGGCGCAGGGTGCGGCGCAGGTTGGGCACCATCGTGTCGAACGGCAGCATGCGCGTGCGCAGCAAGCCGTCCTGCAGTTCGGTACTGACGCGCGACTGCTGGATCAGCAGGGTTTCGGCCTGGCGGGTCAGCTCGTCCAGCATGTTCTGGATCGACACCAGGTCGGATACCGACTCGGCCAGCGCACGCGAGTACTGCTGCAACTGCGAGTAGCGGTCGAGCTCGAGCGGATCGAACGCGGTCAAACCCGCCTCGCGATGCTCGCGCTGGAAGCGCGCGATGATCTGCGCCTCGGTTTCGATTTCCAGCATGCGCAGCTGGCTGCGCAGGCGTGCCACGGTCTGTTCCAGCTCGACCAGGTTGAAGCGGTAGCCGGCCACCTGCTGTTCCAGCCGCGAGCGATAGATCGCCACTTCGCCGGCATGGTTGACCAGGTTGTCGAGCAGGTCGGCGCGAACGCGGATCTGCTCCTGCGGCGAGTGCGGCTCGCGCACCGTCTCGGGCAGCAGCTCGGGCAAGCCGTGCTGGTCGTCGTGGACGACAGGCTGCGACGTTTCGGCCACCGGCGCCTGCGTGTCCTCGGGCGCGTCCACCGTATCGCCGACCAGGGTGGTGGCACCGGCGAGTTCCAGCAGGTGGTCGATGGCGGTCTGCGGATAGTCGGGCATGTGCCCTTGCGATACCCGCTGCACCATCGCGTTGAGCTGGTCGAAGCTCGATTCGAGTGCACCGATCAAGGTGCCCGTCTTGCCGGGATCGCGAATCGGCTTTTCCAGCACCGTCTCGATCGCATGGGCGAGGTCGCCCACCGAGACCAGCCCGGCGATGCGTGCACCACCCTTGAGCGTATGCAGGTCGCGCTGCAGTTCGCCGACGTAGGAAAGCTCGCCTGGCTCGGCGTGCCACTTGGCCAGCACGCCATCGGCACTGTCGAGGATCTCGCGCGCCTCGTCGATGAATACCTCCAGCAGGTCCGCGTCGATGCGGCTGCCATCGGGAAGCACGAACGCGGACACCGGTTCCACGCGTGTGGCGGCCGCCTTGGCGGCCTCCGCCGCGGCCTTTTCGGCAGCGGCTTTCTCGGCCGCAGCTTTCTCCGCCGCAGCTTTCTCCGCCGCAGCCTTTTCGGCAGCGGTCCGTTCTGCGGCGGCTCGCTCCGCTGCCGCTTGCTCGGCGGCAGCCTGCTCCGCGGCCGCTCGTTCCATGGCGGCTTGTTCGGCGGCGGCCTGTTCGGCTGCCGCCTGCTCGATGGCGGCCTGACGGGCTGCCTCGTCGGCAGCCTTGGCCGCTGCAACGGCGGAGTCGATCTCGAACGCGTGCAGCGCCGCGGTCATCTCGGCAGCGGCATCCAGGTGCAGGTGATCGTCCTGCCCGGTCCCGGCAGGTGCATCCGGCTGCTCCGACGCGGCCAGCGGCATGGAGGCCATGCCCGCTCCGTCAGTCGTCGCGTCGGCGTCATCGAAGTCCTCGTCCGCCGCGTCCTCGCCCGCCTGCGGCTCGAACACCACGTGCGCGACCTGCGACTCGGGATAGTCGTCGCGCATCTCGGTGATCTGCGCGGTGAGCGCGTCGACCTTGGGCAGCTGCGACGCCGGGGCGTCGAACTGGGTCATCACCTGGTCGACCACGTCGGCAGCCTGGCCCAGCAGGCGCACGCCCAGCGGGGACAGCGGCTCGCTGGAGGCGCGCAAGCGCTTGAACAGCCCTTCCAGCGGCGACAGCAGTTGGGTCAGCAACGGGATGTCGACCATCGCGATCGCGCCGTGCAGGGTATGCACGGCCCGCAGCAGCTCCTCGCTGACCGGCAAGGCGCCTTCGCTGCGCTGGATCGCGGCACGAATGGTCTGCAGGTACTGCGCAACCTCGCTGCGAAGGATCTCCAGCAACACCGGGTCGATCGGTGGCATCGCCGGCATGTCCACCAGCGATTCCGGCTCGGTCGCCGCGGGCTCGGCCGCGGCGGATGCGCTGGCCACATCGGCATCGGTGAGGCTGGCCCGTGGCACGTCGGCCGCCTCGACGGCGGCGCGAGGCACCCGGCGGACCACCGTGCGGGTAACCGTCTCGGTACCGCGCGACATGAAGTCTTCCACGCGTGCCGGCTGGCCCGACGCCAGTCGTTCGGCGGCCTGCATGATCGCGCTGAGCGGCGCCTGCGGATCGCCCTCGCCCTTGAGCGCGGCCAGCAGTTGCGGCAGCGCGTCGATGGCGTGGCGAACCACGTCCTGCACGTTCTGGTCCGGCCCGATGGTGTGGTCGAGGACGCGGTTGAGCATGTCCTCCACCTTCCACGCAAACTCGCCCAGCACGCCGGCGCCGACCAGGCGGCCGGAACCCTTCAGCGTGTGGAACGAGCGGCGGATGCCGACCAGCGCCGGCGTCTGGGCCGGGTCGGCCAGCCAATCCTTCTGGGCCACCGCGAGGTTGTCGATCTCCTCCTGCATTTCCTCCAGGAAGATGTCGCGAATGTCGTCGTCGATGCCCTCGGCATCGGCGTTGAAGCGGGTGTTCGCCGCCAGCGGATCGGCAACCGGTACCTGCTCGACGATTTCTTCCTCGACCTCGATCCAGTCCTCGCCCGCCTGGCTGGCGGCGACGTCCGGACCCGCCGGTGCTCCGGTCTCCGCGAGGCGCAGGCCACCGAGATCGTGCGAGGCCTCGCCAGACGCCTGCGTGTCGCCGATGAACAAACTGCCGAGATCCGCCCCCGGCAACATGCTGACCGTTTCCGATAGATCGGGATGCGGTTCGTCCTCGGGCTGTTCCGGGGCAGTGGTTTCGGCTGCCGGTGTTGCGGGCTCCACCACCGCGCGCTGCGCGGGCACCGGCCAGTAACCGAGCTGCGCGAGGCTGTGCTCGGCGACGTCAAGAATGTGCTCGAGCCCGCCACGATGCTCGCGCGCGGCCTCCAGGTAGTATTCCAGCGCCGCCAGCGCGTCGGCCAGGTGATCCATCTGTGCGCCGCTGGGCACGCGGCGGTCCTGCAGCAATTCGTAATCGATGAACCGCCCGACGCCCTGGGCCAGTTCGGCCGGCCGCGGCGAGGACAGCATGCGCATGGCGCCGGCCACCTCGTCCATCAGCTGCGGCGCACCGGCCAGGCGGTCGTGCTGCCAGCCCGACTCCACGAAGGCGACGATCGCGTCTTTCACCTTGCCGGTGTTGCCGATCGCTTCCTGCATCAGGGTGGAGACCACGCCCAGTGCCTCGCTGCGAGGCAGTCCGTGGGTGGGGTCAGTGGCAGCCGCGGGTTCGCCTTCGGAGCCGAGGCTCTCGATGTGGTCGTCCAGCGAAGCCTCCACGTAGAGCAACGCGCCGGCAACATCCAGCAGCGTCTCCTCGTCGGCGGGACGCAGGCGGTTGGCAATCTCGTCCAGCACGCGGCGCTGCTCGCCGACCACCCGGCGCGGCACGGCCAGCGCCAGCATGCCCAGGGTGTCGCCAACCCGTTCAAGTACTTCGCCCTGGGCGGCAAGCTGTGCCGGATCGCCGTCCTGCTCGCGCAGGAACAGGTCCAGCGCTTCCTTGACGCGCAGCAGGTCGTCCTTCAGCGCGCGCGACACCGAATCGAGCAGCGCGCGGTTGTGTCCGGCCATGGAGCCACGTGCGTGTTCCAGCTCGCCGGCATCGGGCAGCAGGCTGTCCAGCGCGTAGGTGCTGCGCAACAGCTCCATGTGCGGGCTGCGCTGCTTGGCTTGGGCCACGATGTAGAGCAGCTTGCAGGCCACCTCGTCGGCGTCGCTTGCGCGCAAGGCGTTTTCGCCGTGCTCGATCAGCAGCCGGATGTTGCGATCCACCTTGCCGATCAGCTGGCGCACTTCGGCGGCGTGCCCCTTGAGCATGCCTTGTTCCAGGCCTTCCAGCACGCCGGCGGCGATCCACCACAGGCGCCGGCCGTGCACGTGATAGCAACGCGCGGTGATGGCCAGCAGGGTCTTGCGCATGGCGACCAGCTGCTGGGCCGCATCCTGCCCACGGAACCACGCCAGCAACTGGTGCTGGAAGCGCAGGCGCAGGCCGGCCAACTCGACGCGATGCGCCGCGGCATAGGCCTCGCTCATCGCCGCCGGAGCCTGCTCGGGCAGGAAGGCGTCGAGGTTGGGGTGGAACATCGACGATTCGGGCAGCGGTTCCAGCCCGCGGGTGGCGCGCAAATCGTTCAGCAGCGGCAGCAGCACCACCGGCACGTCCCGATGACCGCTGGACAGCCGCTCCAGGTAGTCGGGCAGTTGCATCAGGCCGCGCATCAGGGCGGCGTAGGCCTCCTCGCGCTGGACCACCTGGTCGTTCAGCAGCGCGCCGACCAGGGCCTCCATCTCCGCGGTGACCGCCGCCGCACCGTACAGCTCGACCATCTTCAGGGTGCCGTGCACCTGATGCAGATGATCCGTGCAGGTGCGCATGAAATCGCGCTTGCCCGGATTGTCGACGTACGACTCCAGTGCTTCGCGGGCAATCGACAAGGTGTCGTCGAGTTCCGGCTTGACCCACTGCAGCGTGGTGAAATCGATGTGGTCTTGAAGTCTCATGCGCCTCTCTCAGCGGTCGCGCCATGCGGACATTGCGAAACCAGCGAGACTGCCCCCCGTACTGTGCGTGTGTTCATCCGGCTGCTGCCCACGTCGAGCGAAATCATCCCGGCAGCTTGAAGTGCGCCACCGAACGGCGCAGATCGCTCGCCAGTTGTGCCAGGGTGCCGATCGAGTCGGCGGTCTGGCTCGCGCCTTGCGAAGTCTGCGAAGTGATTTCCTGGATCGCGTTCATCGACACGGAGATATCGGTTGCCGCCGCAGACTGCTCGCGCGCTGCGGTGGAGATGTTCTGAATCAGCGCGGACAGATCGTGCGAGACGCGCTCGATGTCGCCCAGCGCGCTGCCGGCGTCCTCGGCCAGGCGCGCACCGGCGACCACCTCGGCGGTGGTCTGCTCCATCGAATTCACCGCTTCGTTGGTATCGGACTGAATCGTCTGCACCAGGGTCTCGATGCGCTTGGTCGCGCTGGTGGAGCGTTCCGCCAGCCGCTGCACTTCGTCCGCCACGACCGCGAAACCGCGGCCCGCCTCGCCGGCCGAGGCCGCCTGGATGGCCGCGTTCAAGGCCAGGATGTTGGTCTGCTCGGCGATGTCGTTGATCAGTTCCACGATCGAGCCGATCTCCTGGGAGGATTCGCCCAGCCGCTTGATGCGCTTGGAAGTCTCCTGGATCTGGTCGCGGATGGAGTCCATGCCGGAGATCGTTTCGCGCACCACTTCGGCGCCGCGCGAGGCGATCTTCACCGAGCGCTCGGCCACGTCGGCCGATTCGGCGGAGTCCTTGGATACCACGTCCATCGAGCTCACGATCTGGTTGATCGCCGAGGTCGCCGAGGTGATCTGCTGCGCCTGCTGCTCGGCAGCGTTGGCCAGGTGGCGGGCGGTGGTCTGGGTTTCCTGCGCCGAGGACGACACCTGCTCGGAGGTCTCGTTGATGGTGGTCACCAGCGATCGCAGCTCGTCGATGGCGTAGTTCACCGAGTCGGCGATCGCGCCGGTGATGTCCTCCGACACCGTGGTCTTCACCGTCAGGTCGCCTTCGGCCAGCGAGCCCATCTCATCCAGCAGGCGCATGATCGCCTCCTGGTTGCGCTGGTTCAGCTCGGTACTCTGGGCGAAACGCTTGCGCTGGTCGGTGACCAGGGCGATGACCAGCAACAGGGCGAAGGCCACCGCGGCGATCGCGCCGAACAAGCCCCACCACACGTTCGGGAACAAGCGGCGCAAGGGCAGCTTGCCGATCTGGTCGGACAAGTCGTTGGCGCGCAGCAGCACGGTCTGCGAATCCAGCGAGGCCTGGTTGCCGGCGCGCTTCACGTCCGCGATGTTGGCCGCGGCGGCAGACAGCTTGGCCACCGGATCGGCCAGCTTGGCCCAGTTGGCGTCCATCTCGGTGAGGATCTTGCGTGCGTTGGAATCGGAAATCGGCCGCACGCCGCTGTCCGGGTTGCCCTCGATCAGGCCCTTGAGCACGTTGCCGTACAGCTGCGCGTCGCGCGACAGGCCGTCGGCGGCGGACTGGGCGTTGTCACCACCCTGCAACACTTCCTGCACGCGGCGGATGATGCGGTCGGCGGACAGCATCTGGCGCGAGGTACCGAGCATCTGCTCGGAACTGCCGTTGCGCTGCTGCAGGATGTTGACCACCTGCTCCATGCTGGAGTTGAGCAGCGGCATCTGCTGCGAAATCGTCGCCGCGCGCTGGGCCGAATCGAGCACCACCGCCTTGTTCGACAGGATCTTGCCGATGTCACCGTCGAGCTGCGCCCATGCTGCGCCGAGCGCGGTCACCGCGCGGCCAGCGGGCGACTTGTTGCCGTCGGCATAGGGTTGCATGCCGCTGGTGGGGTCGCCCTTGTCCAGTCGCTTGACCGCCGAGTCGATGGCATTGCGGGTGGACTCGAGTTCCTTGAAGGAGTCCACGTTGCCATCGGCGGATTCCAGCGCGAACTTTGCCGTCTGCTGCGAAAGCACCTGGATCTGCGTGGTCAGCGCGACCGCCTGGCGATCCTCGCCGTTCTTCTGGTTGAGCATGAAGAAGTCGAGTGCCGCGAAACCGATCGCGATCAGCAGCAGGACAATGAGTGCGGTATATCCGCGTTCCCGGCTGACGCCCCCTGTAGTACTCATGTTCACCTCATAGCTTCAACTGATATGTGCCGCCAATACGCACCGGCCCTGCCGCAACGTTCCGAGGCGGGCACTTGCCTCCGGCAAGCTTCCCGCCCCGCCCCGCCGCACGGCATCCCCTGCCGGAATCACCCCACCATCAGGCAGCCGCCTGACGGAAATCCGGTGCACGCACCAGCCGGGCCATGCTGAAAATCGCCAATTGCTGCTCGCCGACCCGGTTGTCCACGAAGCGAGCCAGTCGCGGATCGTCCTCTTCCCACGTTTGCTGCCGCTGTGCCGCGTCGACCGTGCGCTGGCCGAGCACCTCGTCCACCAGCAACGCCACGCTGCCACCGCCCTGGCGCACTACCAGCAGGCGCGAGCGCTCGGAATGCTGGGTGCGCTCGCCGAACAGGAAACGGCCGATGTCGACCACCGGCACCAGGTTGCCGCGCACGTTGGCCACGCCCAGCAGCCAGGGTTGGGTACCGGGCACCGGGGTCAGCAGGGGCACGGCGAGCAACTCGTTGATCTCGTCAATGCCGCTGACCAGCAGCCGCGACCCCACCCGGAAACCGATGCCGCGCCACAGCCCCGGCGCCTCGAACTTGTCCTGGGTGTCGGAGGCATGCGCCAGCGACAGCCGCTCGTAGCGGGCCAGGATCTCGAACGGGGTACGGTTGGCGGCCTGGTTCATGACCCACTCGTGAGCAGATCGTTGATGCAAGCCAGCAGCTCCTTCTCGTTCACCGGCTTGGTGATGAAGGCGCGTGCACCCTGGCGCATGCCCCATACGCGATCGGTTTCCATCGACTTGGTGGTGATCATCACCACCGGCACGTGCTGGGTCTTCGGGTCACGGGTGAGCGTGCGGGTGGCCTGGAACCCGTTCATCCCGGGCATGATGACGTCCATGATGACCAGATCGGGCAGGTCGGCACGCACGCGCTCGATGCCCTCCTCGGCCGTGCTCACGGCTGCAACCTGGTGACCGGCCCGTTCCAGCAGCGTGGTGAACACGCGCACGTCGGTCGGAGAATCGTCGATGATGAGAATGTTTGCCACAGTTCCCCCTCAGAATCGGCAGTCAGTGACTTGCTGCAGCACTGACATGTCGATGGATTGCGCCAAGCAGCTCGTCACGGGTGAACGGCTTGGTCAGGTATTGTTCGGCCCCCACGATGCGGCCGCGCGCCTTGTCGAACAGTCCATCCTTGGAGCTGAGCATGATCACTGGCGTGGCGCGGAACTCGGGGTTGTTCTTGATCAGGGCGCAGGTCTGATAGCCGTCGAGGCGCGGCATCATGATGTCGACGAAGATGATCGCCGGCTTCTGATCGGAGATCTTGGCCAGCGCCTCGAATCCGTCGACTGCGGTCAGCACCTCGCAGCCCTCTTTTTTCAGCAGGGTCTCCGCGGTGCGGCGGATGGTCTTGGAGTCATCGATCACCATGACCTTGAGACCCGCCAAATCGGTAACGCTCACGTTCAAATTCACTCACTCCCCCCTGTGGCTCGCCACGAGCTCAGGACAAGTATCAGGACATGCAACTGTTGTGCCCAATGGTACGGATGTGGAAATCCCGGTGATCCGGCTGCTGCAAACCCGCACCGTGGCGGCATTCCCGAAGCTTTGCTGTTTACTGCCTGCCCGACGAAACTGTCAAGCGACCGCCGCCACGCGATGCCCGCCGGTCGCACTAGTTGACGCATATTGGCACCTCGGGCCGACGCGTACCGCCGCCGGGCACGAGATGGATTACGCGGCTAGTATAGCCGGCGGCCGTCGCGCCCCTGCTGGCGCCAGCGCACAAACCCGGCAACTCGCGGAGTACCCAAGATGACCCTCTCGGTCGGCGTCCTGATGGATCCCATCAGCGACATCAAAGTGGCCAAGGACACCACCCTGGCGATGCTGCTGGAGGCCACGCGGCGGGGCCATGACCTGCACTATTTCGAGCAGGGGGATCTCGCCCTGCGCGAAGGCGCGCCGTGGGCGCGCAGCGCGTCGCTTCAGGTGCGGGACGATCCGCGGAACTGGTTCACGCTGGGCGAGCCCCGCTGGCACGACCTGCGCGAACTGGACGTGGTGCTGATGCGCAAGGATCCGCCGGTCGACGCGCAGTTCGTCTACGACACCATGGTGCTCGAAGCGGCCCAGCGTGGTGGCGTGCTGGTGGTGAACGATCCGCGCTCGCTGCGTGACTGCAACGAGAAGCTGTTCGCACTCGCATTCCCGCAGTGCATCGCGCCGACCCTGGTGGCGCGCGACCCGGCCGAACTGCGCCGGTTCGCCGCCGAGCATGGCGAGGTGGTGCTCAAGCCGCTCGACGGCATGGGCGGGCGCGGCATCTTCCGCGTGCGTGACGGCGACAGCAACCTGAACTCGATGCTGGAAACCCTGCTCGGCGGCGATGACCATGGCGCGCACCGGCAACTGGCGATCGCCCAGAAATACCTGCCCGAGATCAGTGCCGGCGACAAGCGCATCCTCGTCGTGGATGGCGAACCGGTGCCATACGCGCTCGCACGCATTCCGCAGGGCAGCGATTTCCGTGGCAACCTCGCCGCCGGGGGACGCGGCGAGGGCGTGCCGCTGTCCGAACGCGACCGCTGGATCGTGGCGCAGGTGGCCCCCGAACTGCGTCGCCGCGGGCTGCTGTTCACCGGCCTGGACGTGATCGGCGACTACCTGACCGAGATCAACGTCACCTCCCCGACCTGCGTGCGTGAACTCGACGCGCAGTTCGGGCTTAACATTGCAGGTCAGCTGTTCGACGTCATCGAGCGGCACGCCAGTGGAAACCGTCCTGCGTGAGTGCAACCGCAACCGTCAACGCCCGACCTGATCCGATCGGCGCCACCATGCTGTTCTCGCTGCTGTTGCACGGCGTGCTGCTGCTGGGCCTCACCTTTCATTTCGCCAAGCCGCAGCCGAGCCTGCCGACGCTCGACGTGGCGCTGGTCAACGTGGCCAACCGGGAGGCGCCGGACAAGGCGGACTTCCTGGCCCAGGCCAACAACCGCGGCGGCGGCAAGAGCGATCGTGCCGCGCGGCCTTCGCAGCTGTTCTCCGGCGCGCTGCCCCGGCCCGATCCCGGCGTGGCCGCGCAACCGGTGGAAGAGTCCACGCCACTGCCGCGGCCAGCCACTCCCACGCGCATGGTCACCACCAGTGGACGCAGCGATTTCAGCGTCAGCAGCGACACCGCGCAGACCGAGGTCGACCCGCAGCACGCCACGCCCACCGCTGCCGAACTGAAGCGCCAGCAGGCGATCGCCCAGCTCGCCGCCGAGCTGCGCCGCAAGAAGGTGGACTACGCCAAGCGTCCGAAGGTGAAATACCTCACCGCGAGCACCCGCGAGTATGCCTACGCTGCCTACATGCGTGGCTGGTCGGACCGGGTCGAGCGCGTCGGCAACCTGAACTATCCCGAGGAGGCGCGCCGCCGCGGCCTGCACGGCAACGTGCTGCTCACCGTGGTGCTCAACCTCGACGGCAGCATCAAGAGCATCGACGTGATCCAGAGTTCGGGCCAGCCGGTGCTCGACGCCGCAGCCGAGCGCATCGTGCGCCTGGCCGGGCCGTTTCCGCCGGCGCCGCGGATCGGCGACCACATCGACGAGCTGAACATCACCCGCACCTGGCAGTTCCAGCCCAACAACGTGCTGCAGACGCGCTAGCGGCACCTTGACCGTCCGGCGCGGACAGCGCGACCTCGGCGAACGGATCAGCACTCTGCGCCCTGCGCCGGGATTGCGCTGCGACTACAATGGCCGCATGGCTGCCATGCAACCCCAAACCCTCACCGGCCACTTCCTGATCGCCATGCCCGGCCTGGCCGAGCCGCCGTTCTCGCGTGGCGTGGCGTTGCTGTGCCAGCACGACGAGGATGGCGCGGTGGGCCTGCTGGTGAACCAGCTGTCCGAATACCGCTTCGGGGACGTGCTGAACCAGATGAAGCTCGAGTGCGCGGATGCGGAACTGGCTGACGCGCCGGTGCTGATCGGCGGCCCGGTGCAGCAGGAGCGCGGCTTCGTGCTCCATCGCGAACCCGGCGACTGGGAATCGAGTTACCGCATCAACGCCGACTGGTCGGTGACCACCTCGCGCGACATCCTGGTGGCGATGGCCGCCGGCGAAGGCCCGCGCCAGGCGATCATGGTGCTCGGCTACGCCGGCTGGGATGCCGGCCAGCTCGAACAGGAACTGATGGCCAACGCCTGGCTCACCGCCGAGGCCAGCAGCCGGGTCGTCTTCGACACGCCGCTGGAAGAGCGCTGGAGCGCCGCCGCCGGCCTGGTCGGGGTGGATCCGCGCCAGCTGTCCGGCTACGCGGGCCACGCATGAGCTGCGTGCTCGGTTTCGATGTCGGCAGCCGCCTGACCGGCGTGGCCATCGGCAACCGCCTCACCGCCACCGCCCGCGCACTCGACGTGGTGGCCATGCATGACGGTCAGCCGGACTGGAATCGGCTCGACGCCCTGCAGCGCGAATGGCAACCCGACACCGTGGTGGTCGGCCTGCCGCTGACGCTCGAAGGCACCGAACAGCCGGCCAGTCGGCGGGCGCGGGCCTTCGCCAGCCAGCTGGGCCAGCGTTACGGCCTGCCGGTGCAGCTGGTCGACGAACGCCACAGCTCGCGCGAGGCCGCGCAACGGTTCGCCGCCGGGCGGGCAGCCGGCCTGCGGCGGCGACGCGACGCGGCCGGCATCGACGCCGAAGCGGCGGCGGTGATTCTCGAACGCTGGCTGGCCGACGCCGCGGTCGTTCCCCTCGACGACACTACGCGCTGACGCGCACGCCCCACCCACCTCTGCGAAATCCCATGAGCCCTCGCCTGCGCCACCTGACCACCCTGGAAAACCTGCCGCGCGAGACGATCGAGCGCCTGCTCGACCGCGCCGAGACCCTGCGCGATGCCTGCGCCCACGGCACCCGCAAGCTCGACGTACTGGCCGGGCGCACCGTGCTCAACCTGTTCTTCGAACCCTCCACGCGCACCCGCACCTCGTTCGAGCTGGCCGCCCGCCGCCTGGGCGCGGACGTGGTGAACTTCAATATCGCGCTGTCCTCCACCAGCAAGGGCGAGGAACTGTTCGACACCCTGCACACGCTTGAGGCGATGCATCTGGATGCGATCATCGTGCGCCACAAGGAATCCGGTACGCCGGACGAACTGGTGCGCCACGCGATGAGCGGCGTGTCGGTGATCAACGCCGGCGACGGCAACCACGCACACCCCACCCAGGGCCTGCTGGACGCACTGACGATCCGTCAGCACCGACCCGACTTCGAGAACCTCAGGGTGGTCATCTGCGGCGACATCAGTCATTCGCGGGTGGCCCGCTCGGACATCAACGCGTTCACCACGCTGGGCGTGAAGGAGATCCGCCTGTGCGCCCCGCCCGAGCTGATGCCGGCCGGCGACGAAGTACCTGAGGGCCAGCGCTTCACTGACTTCGACGAGGCCATCGAGGGGGCCGACGCGGTCGTGATGCTGCGTTTGCAGAAGGAACGCATGGCCCGCATCGAGCTGCCCGACGAAGCCGCCTATTTTGCCCACTACGGACTGGACCGGCGCCGGCTGGCGCGCGCCGCCAAGGGCTGCCTGGTCATGCATCCGGGGCCGATCAACCGCGGCATCGAGATCGCCTCGGACGTGGCGGACGGCGCCCAGTCGCGCATCCTGGAACAGGTCGGCAACGGCGTGTTCGTGCGCATGGCAGTGCTGAACGAGGTGCTCGCGCGCTGAATGCCCGCTGCAGCGCCGGCGCCGCGCCCGCCACGGACGCAACCCAGGAGCGTGGGCGACAGAAACTTCCGAGGCGAAAAAGTGGCTGCGCGAGGACGGATTTTCGACGGTTCGCCGACCCATGGTGGTTCCATGGGTCAAGAAACGGCGGAAATGCGGACCGCGCAGCCGCTTTTGCAGCCCGGAAGATTTCTGTCGCCCACGCTCCTTGCGGGCATAATGGTCGCTGCTGCTCACCACGGGGATCAACATGCGCGCGACAACCCGCTATCTCGCGATGGGACTGGCCAGCGTCCTGCTGGCTGCCTGTTCGCACAAGGACAAGGATGCACCGCTGGCCTTCGTGCCGGCCGATACGCCGTACGTCGTGGCCAATCTGGACGTGCTCGACGACGCCACCCGCAAGGTGCTGATGGCCCAGGCCGACGCGCAACTGCCGTCCCAGCTGGCGCAGATGGATGCCGCAGCGGACCGGCTCGCCGAAAAGGATCCCGACGGCGCACGCCTGTTGCGCGCGCTGCGTGCCGAATTCAACGGCAAGACGGTGGAAGGCTTTGCCCAATCCGCCGGCCTGGACATGAAGGGCTATTCCGCCTTCTACGGCCTGGGCCTGGCCCCGGTGCTGCGCTTCCAGCTCGCCGACCCGGCCGCCTTCGATGCCTTCGTTGGTCGCCTGGAGACCGCCTACGGCAAGAAGTTCGAGGTGGTCAGCGAGGGTAAGCAGAGCTACCGCCGCTACGTTTCCGCCGAATCGGGTACCGAGGTGATCCTGGCCACGGTCGACAAGCAGGCGGTGGCCGCACTGCTGCCGCTCGACGCACCGAAGACCATGTTGCGTGAGGCGCTGGGGCTGGACCGCCCGCAGAAGAGCCTGCAGGACGATGGCCGCCTGGCCGACCTGGCCAAGGCCAAGGGCTACAAGAAGTGGGTGGTCGGCGAATTCGACCTGACCCGCGCGCTGCCGCTGGCGCTCGGCGGCAAGGACGCACTGGCCAATGCGATGCGCAAGGCCCGTGCGGTGGCCGAATCGGCCAAGACCGGCGAGCCGGTGGCGAACCAGCTGCAGATCCCGCCGGAATGCAGCACCGATGCGGCACGCATCGCCGCGCGGGTGCCGACGGTCAGCTTCGGCTACACCCGGCTCGACGCCAACCACCAGGATGGCCGCCTCGACATCGCGCTGGCCGACGACATCAGCAAGGCCTTCTCCGGTCTCAAGGTCGAGCTGCCCGGGCTGGGCCAGGACGGCACGGCGCCGTTCGACGTGAGCCTCGCCCTGCCGATCGCCGACCTGCGCACATTCTGGATGGCGCAGGCCGAAGCGGTGGCTGCCAAGCCGTTCACCTGCCCGGCGCTGAGCGACCTCAACGAGGGCTTCGCCAAGCTCGGTCCGGCCACGCAGAAAGCCGCGATCCCGCCGTTCGGCGACCTGCTCGGCGTGCGCCTGGCGCTGGATACGCTTACTGACAACCCCACCTCCAGCCTGCCCACCTTCAGTGGCCGGCTGGTGCTGGCCACCAGCAATCCGACCGGTCTGCTGGCGATGGGCCAGATGATGGTCCCTGCACTGGCACAGTTGAAGGTGAGCAATGACGGCAAGCCGGTGGCGCTGCCGCAGCAGATGGCCGGCATGCTCGGCCAGCCAGGCTGGGTGGCGATGGGCGACAAGGCACTGGCGCTGGGCGTGGGTACCGGCGAGGACGCCAAGCTGGCCGACACCCTCAAGGAAGCCGGTGGCAGCGCGGGCCAGATGGCGCGGATGAACCTGAGCGGCGCGATGTACCTGTCCTGGGTGCAACTGATGCAGGACAAGGTCGACGCACTCACCGCCGCGGCCAGCGCGATGGACGCCAACGGCAATGCATCGACGAACAAGGCCGACGACAGTGCGGCCCAGGCCGCGGAAGCGGCGGCGCGCGCCAAGGCGCAGTTCGAGGCGATGAAACAGCAGGCGCAGCGCGTGGAGAGCATTCGCGCGGAGATGCACGTCGACACCAGCGGCATGGTGATCACCAGCCAGACCACGCTGAAGTAGACGGCGCTCAGACTGCTTTCCAGCCAAACCGGGGTGCGTTGCGCGCCCCGGTTTTTTTGTGCGCGCAACGCGCGGCAAACATGCTGGTGACCTCGTCTTCGCAAAGCCTGGCGGCACCTGAATCGGGACGGCCCATTCCCACACGCCATTCACTCCGGCGCTGCTGTCATGTCGTCACGGAATCCCATCCTGCGATTCCCCGTTGTCTCCCCGACAGCCCCTCGTCCCCCAGGAGATCGCCATGCAAAACCATTCCCTGATTCGCCGCAGCATGACCGCCGCCGCCCTGACCCTCGCCTTCGTCGCCGTGCCGCCCAGCCAGGCCGTGGCGTCGCAAAGCAACGAGCCCGCGATGCAGGCATCGGACAACCAGACGGTGCCCGACAAGGCCGCCGACGCATGGATCACCACCAAGGTGAAAACCGAGCTCGGTACCACCAAGGGCGTGACCGCCACCGACATCAACGTGACGACCAACGATGGCGTGGTCACGCTGACCGGCAACGTCGAGAGCTCCATGGAGAAGAACCATGCCGTGCGCATCGCGCGACAGATCAAGGGCGTCAAGAGCGTCGACGCCTCCGGACTTGCGGTGGGCCCCGCCCGCCACGATGACAGCCATTGATCGGCCGCAATCACTCGTGAAAAAGAAAAGGAGCCGCAAGGCTCCTTTTCTCTTTCGTGCCGCGATGACCCGGTTCAGCGATTGAGCAGGTTGCTGCCACCAAAGCTCTTGTCGTTGGGGTCCTCCTCCAGCTCGACGCCGTCCAGCCCCTGCGACAAGGTGTGCGCATCACCGCCCTGGGCCAACTTGATGCGCAGACGCACCTCGTTGGAGCTGTCGGCGTAGCGCAAGGCATCCTCGTAGCTGATCTCGCCGGCGTGGTAGAGCTCGACCAGGGCCTGGTCGAAGGTCTTCATGCCCAGCAGGGTCGATTCCTTCATCAGCTCCTTCAGCTTGTGGATTTCGCCCTGGCGGATGTAATCCTGCGCCAGCGGCGTACCCAGCAGCACTTCCACCGCGACCCGGCGTGCCTTGCCGTCCGGCGTGGGGATCAGCATCTGCGCCACGATGCCCTTGAGGTTCAGCGACAGGTCCATCAGCAACTGCTGGCGGCGATCCTCCGGGAAGAAGTGCAGGATGCGGTCCATCGCCTGGTTGGCGTTGTTCGCATGCAGCGTGCACAGCACCAGGTGGCCGGTTTCGGCGAAGGCGATGGCGTGGTCCATGCCCTCGCGGGTGCGGATTTCGCCGATCATGATCACGTCCGGCGCCTGGCGCAGGGTGTTTTTCAGCGCCGCGTCCCAGCTGTCGGTGTCGATGCCGACCTCGCGCTGGGTGATGATGCAGCCCTCATGCTTGTGCACGTACTCGATCGGGTCCTCGATCGTGATGATGTGGCCGGTGGAATTGAGGTTGCGGTAGCCGACCATGGCTGCCAGCGAGGTCGATTTGCCCGAGCCGGTGGCGCCGACGAAGATGATGATGCCGCGCTTGGTCATCGCCAGCTGCTTGATCACCGGCGGCAGGTTCAGCTCCTCGGTGGTGGGGATCTTCGACTCGATCCGGCGCAGCACCATGCCGACGCAGTTGCGCTGGTAGAAACACGAGACACGGAAGCGGCCCACGCCTTGCGCGGAAATCGCGAACTGGCATTCGTGGGTCTTCTCGAACTCCTCGCGCTGGCCCGGCGTCATCACGTTGAGCACCATGTCGCGCGCCTGCTGCACGCTGAGCGGGCTCTGCGTGATCGGCACGATGCGGCCCTGCACCTTCATCGACGGCGCGACGCCGGCGGTGATGAAAAGATCCGATGCCTTCTTGTGCACCATCAGTTTCAGGAACGAGGTGAAATCGAAGTCGCTCATGGCTTTAACCCCGGGGATCGGGAACAGGGAATGGGGAATCGGAAAACCGGCACACGCCGCGGATCGGGTTCCGGGGTGCGGGCGCCCGACGAGCGGCCGTGCACGGCTTGCCGCTCATCGACGATCCCCGACTCCCGGCTGCCGATTCCCGGTCTCACTTGAAACTGTCCTTGTTCTTGGCGTAGCCCTGCGCCTGCTGGCGCGTCACGACGCCGCGCTTGACCAGGTCCAGCAGGCACTGGTCCAGCGTCTGCATGCCGAACTGCTGGCCGGTCTGGATCGACGAATACATCTGCGCCACCTTGTCCTCGCGGATCAGGTTGCGGATCGCCGGGATGCCGACCATGATCTCGTGCGCCGCGATGCGGCCGCCACCGACCTTCTTCAGCAGCGACTGCGAAATCACCGCACGCAGCGACTCGGACAGCATCGAGCGCACCATCGGCTTCTCGCCGGCAGGGAACACGTCGATGATGCGGTCGATCGTCTTGGCCGCCGAGCTGGTGTGCACGGTGGCGAACACCAGATGGCCGGTTTCCGCCGCGGTCAGCGCCAGCCGGATGGTTTCCAGGTCGCGCAACTCGCCGACCAGGATGTAATCCGGATCCTCGCGCAGCGCCGAGCGCAGCGCCTCGTTGAAGCCGTGCGTGTCGCGGTGCACCTCGCGCTGGTTGACCAGGCACTTCTGCGAGGTGTGCACGAACTCGATCGGGTCCTCGATCGTCAGCATGTGGCCGTATTCGTTCTTGTTGATGTGGTCGACCATCGCCGCCAGCGTAGTCGACTTGCCCGAACCGGTCGGACCGGTCACCAGGATCAGGCCCTGCGGCTGCTCGATCAGTTCCTTGAACACGCGCGGCGCGCCCAGGTCCTCCAGCGTCAGCACCTCGGACGGAATCGTGCGGAACACCGCGCCGGCGCCGCGGTTCTGGGTGAATGCGTTGACGCGGAAACGGGCCAGGCCGGGGATCTCGAACGAGAAGTCGGTCTCGAAGAACTCCTCGTAGTCGCGCCGCTGCTTGTCCGACATGATGTCGTAGACCAGCGAGTGCACCTGCTTGTGCTCGAGCGCGGGGATGTTGATGCGACGGACGTCGCCGTCGACGCGGATCATCGGCGGCAACCCGGCGGACAGGTGCAAATCCGAGGCCTTGTTCTTTACCGAGAAGGCAAGCAGTTCGGCAATGTCCATGAAGTCGTTTCCCCTCAACCGGTCGTCTGGATGGCATGAATGCGGATACCGCAGAGGGGCCCGGACCGTCGTTGCCAGCCGGCGACCGGGCGCGCAACCGCTGCCCTTCGAAACCGCGCGGACCGGCAACCCGAATCCCCCTGTAGCCGCGTCGATACTACTCGCGCAAGCGGCTGTGCGGCCAGCCTTTCCCGCCTATCATGCCCAAACCGCAACGGGGATTTGCGCATCCCGTCGAAAAACGCGAGGTTGCCCCGCCGCCCGCCTCGTCGCGACGGCACGGGCGCGCCGTTCGCGCGCCGATGAACCGGCTTCCGGTAAGGTAGGCGGCTGCAACGATCAAGGAGTCCCGCATGACACGATTAGCCTTCATCGGCGGCGGCAACATGGCGCGCAGCCTGATCGGCGGCCTGCTGAAGACGGGCGTCGCCCCCGCCACGATCAGCGTCGCCGAGCCCCGCGCCGAGGGGCGCCAGGAGCTGGGCCGCGATTTCGGCATCGCCTGCTACGCCGAGAACCGGCTGGCGGCAGCCGAGGCAGAGGTGATCGTGCTGGCCGTCAAACCGCAGGTGATGCCGTCCATCCACGGTGAGCTGCAGGACCTCCTGCAGCGCCAGCGCCCCTTGCTGATCTCGATCGCCGCCGGCGTGCGGCTGGACCAGCTCGAACGCTGGTTCGGCACCGGCCTGCCGATCGTGCGCTGCATGCCGAACACGCCGGCGCTGATCGGTGCCGGCGCGACGGGCCTGTGCGCCAACGGCCGGGTCAGCCCCGCGCAGAAGGCGCAGGCGCAGCACATCCTCGACGCCGCCGGGCTCACCCGCTGGATCGATGACGAAACCCTGATGGATACCGTCACCGCGATTTCCGGTTCGGCGCCGGCTTATTTCTTCGCCCTGGTGGAAGCGCTGGAGGAAGCCGCCGTGACCCAGGGCCTGCCGCGCGAGACCGCGCGCGCACTGGCCGCGCAGACCTGTTTCGGCGCCGGCCGCATGCTGACCGAAAGCGGCGAGGATCCGGCCGTGCTGCGTCAGCGGGTCACTTCGCCGCACGGCACCACCCAGGCCGCCCTGGAAAGCTTCAGCGCCGACGGGCTGTCACGCATCGTGGCCAGGGCGGTCGCCGCCGCCACCCGCCGCGGCGTCGAACTCGCCGCCGAACTGGACGCACAGCCGTGAGCTACCTGTTCAACGCACTCTCGATGCTGATCGGCCTGGCGTTCGACGCCGTGGTGATCCTGTTCCTGCTGCGGGTGACGGCCGAAGCCTGCCGCGCCGACTTCAACAATCCACTCAGCCAGTTCATCTACCGCACCACCAACCCGGTGCTGGCGCCGATCCGTCGCGTGGTGCCGAACTGGCGCCGGATCAACCTTGCCGCCCTGCTGCTGGCGTGGCTGGCGATGCTGCTCAAGCGCCTGCTGCTGTTCGCCCTGGTCGGGGTGATGCCCAACCTTGCCGGCCTGCTGGTGCTGTCACTGGCCGAGCTGTTCGATTTCGTGCTGCTGTTCTACATCGTGCTGATCTTCGGCTGGTCGCTGCTGAGCATGTTCTCCGTCGATCGCCGCCAGCCGATGCTGCGACTGGTGGAGAAGATCGTCGCCCCGCTGCTGCGGCCGCTCGACGGCAAGCTGGTGTTCGGCCAGATCGACTTCGCGCCGATGGCGGTGATCATCGTGCTGTTCCTCGCCCGCATGCTGATCGCCGCTCCGCTGCTGGATCTTGGCGCCAGGCTGGCCGTGGGCGGCTGAGACCGCCCTGTCCCGGACGGCGGGCAATGCCCGCCGACTCCCGCGCGGCGCAACCCGGCACAGCCACCTTTGGCGGGCCCCGGCCCGCACCGTACAATCACCTCTTTACCCGACACCCACGCGCGCACCGGCGCGCCAGCGAGCGTTTCCCGATGGAAAAGAGTTTCGAGCCGGCCCGGATCGAGTCGAAGTGGTACGAGTGCTGGGAAGCCAGCGGCGCGTTCAAGCCGAGCGGCCAGGGCGAGCCGTACTGCATCCTGCTGCCGCCGCCGAACGTCACCGGCACGCTGCACATGGGCCATGCGTTCCAGCAGACGGTGATGGACATGCTGGTGCGCTACCAGCGCATGCGCGGCATGAACACCTTGTGGCAGGTCGGCACGGATCACGCCGGCATCGCGACCCAGAAGATCGTGGAGAACCAGCTCGCGGTCGAGGACAAGACCCGGCATGACCTGGGCCGCGATGCGTTCGTCGAGCGGGTATGGAAGTGGAAGGAGGAATCCGGCTCCACCATCACCAACCAGATGCGTCGCATCGGCGCCGCCGCCGACTGGTCGCGCGAACGCTTCACCATGGACGAGGGCCTGTCGGCCGCGGTGCGCAAGGTGTTCATCGACTGGTACCGCGCGGGGTTGATCTACCGCGGCAACCGACTGGTGAACTGGGACCCGGTGCTGGGCACAGCCGTTTCCGACCTGGAAGTGAACAACGTCGAGCGCGACGGCCACATGTGGTCGATCCGCTACATGACGGCCGATGGCACCGCGTCGCTGGTCGTCGCCACCACGCGTCCGGAGACCATGCTGGGCGACGTGGCCGTGGCCGTGCATCCGGAGGACGAGCGTTACGCGCACCTGGTCGGCAAGACCCTGAAGCTGCCGCTGACCGATCGCGAAATTCCGGTGATCGCCGACGACTACGTCGACAAGGATTTCGGCACCGGCTGCGTGAAAATCACCCCCGCGCACGACTTCAACGACTATGCCATCGGCCAGCGCCACAAGCTGACGCCGATCACCATCTTCACGCTGGATGCCAAGGTCAACGACAACGCGCCGGAGAAGTATCGCGGACTCGATCGCTACGACGCGCGCAAGGCCGTGCTGGCCGACCTCGAAGCCGCCGGCCTGCTGGTCGAAACGAAGGCGCACAAGCTGCAGGTGCCGGTGAGCCAGCGTTCGGATGCGGTGATCGAGCCGATGCTGACCGACCAGTGGTTCGTCGACCTCACCAGTGACGTGCAACCCGACGGACGCCCAGGCGGCCGCAAGGCGATCACCGAGCCGGCACTCGATGCGGTGCGCTCGGGCGAGATCAAATTCGTGCCCGAGAACTGGAGCACGACGTACACGCAGTGGCTGGACAACATCCAGGACTGGTGCATCAGCCGCCAGCTGTGGTGGGGCCATCGCATCCCGGCGTGGTACGACGAGGCCGGCAACATCTTCGTGGGCGAGGACGAGGCCGACGCGCGTGCGCATGCCACGACGATGCCGGTCGGCGCGCTGCGCCAGGACGAGGACGTGCTGGACACCTGGTTTTCCTCCGCGCTGTGGCCGTTCTCCACCCTGGGCTGGCCGGCCGACGGCCCGGTGACGAACGAGCGCGGCGAGGTCGTGGCGAACTGGGCGCAGGACAAGATCTTCCTGCCCAGCGCGGTGCTGGTCACCGGCTTCGACATCATCTTCTTCTGGGTCGCGCGGATGGTGATGACCACGAAGTACTTCACCGGCCAGATACCTTTCCGCGAGGTCTACATCAACGCCATCGTGCGCGATGCGGAAGGCCAGAAGATGTCCAAGTCCAAGGGCAACACGCTGGACCCGCTGGACCTGATCGACGGCATCGCACTGGAACCGCTGGTGGCCAAATCCACCCGCTCGCTGCTGATCCCGCAGGTGCGCGCCAAGGTCGAGAAGCGCATCCGCAAGGACTACCCCGACGGCATCCCGGCGATCGGTACCGACGCACTGCGTTTCACCTTCGCCGCGCTGGCCAGCTACAGCCGCACGATCAACTTCGACATCAAGCGCGCCGAGGGCTACAAGGCGTTCTGCAACAAATTGTGGAATGCGGCGCGGTTCGTGTTGATGAACGTCGAGGATTCGGGATTCGATATCGGGGCCTCGAAGAAGCCGGCGACCGAAGCCGAGCGGTGGATCCTGACTCGCCTCAAGCAGACGCTTGCCGAGGTCGAGCAGCACTTCGTCAGCTACCGCTTCGACCATCTGGCGCAGGCGTTGTACGAGTTCGTGTGGAACGAGTATTGCGACTGGTTCCTGGAATTGTCGAAGCCGGCGCTCAACGGCGATGATGCGGACGCAGCGACTTCGACACGCCGCACGCTGCTGGTGGTGCTCGAGGCGGTGCTGCGCGCGCTGCATCCGGTGATTCCCTTCATCACCGAGGAGATTTACCAGGAGGTCGCACCACGGCTGGGCCTTGCCGAAACCAGCGTGTTTGCGCGCCCCTACCCGCGGGCCGCCGGCTTCGCGGCCGACGAGGCAGCCACCGCCGAGATCGAGTGGTTCAAGGCCGTGCTCTCGGGCATCCGCAGGATCCGCTCGGAAATGAACATCCCGCCCGGCAAGACGATTCCGCTGCTGCTGGCCGACGGCGACGCCCATGACTGCACCCGCGCCGCCAAGTTCGCGTCGCAGATCGCCTTCCTGGCCCGCACCGAGGCAGCGCAGTGGATCGAAGCCGGCGCCGGGGAACCCGCGGCGGCGGCGGCCGTGGTCGGCGGCCTGCGCGTGCTGATCCCGCTCGCCGGGCTGATCGACCTGGGTGCCGAGAAGTCCCGCCTGGCCAGGGAAATCGGCCGCATCGAGGGCGAGATCAGGAAATGCGAAAGCAAGCTCGGCAACGCGAATTTCGTCGCCAACGCGCCCGCCGAAGTCGTCGCGCAGGAGCGCCAGCGCATCACGGACTGGAACACCACCCTGGCCGCACTGCGCGAACAGGCCGGCAAGCTGTAGGGCGGGCACCGCCCGCCGGCTTTCCGACGGAAAGCGACGCGCTGCGGAGTGTGGGGAAGGGCGGCGGGCGGTGCCCGCCCTACGCCGCCTCGGGCATTCGGGTTCCTGCTTATTGCTCGATATGGCCTGCGGCCATATCGAGCGCCATCACGATCGCGTCCTCGCGTCCGTCGCGTGCCGGGTAATAGCGCGGGCGCCTTCCGATCTCGCGGAAGCCCACCGACTCGTACAAGGCTTTCGCGCCCGGGTTGGACGGGCGCACTTCGAGGAAGAGTCGTTCGGCCCGGTTCCAGCGCGCCACGTCGAGCAGGCGCATCAGCAGATGTCGACCGAGACCGCGGCCGCGATGCTCCGGACCGATGCACAAATTGAGCAAGTGCGCCTCGCCGGCGCCGGTCGAGAGAATGCCGTAGCCGGCCACGCTGCCATCCACGCACAGCACCCAGCACGAATGCCCTGCCCGCACGCAATCGCTGAAGATGCCGGGCGACCACGGGAATTCGTACGAGGCGTTCTCCAGCGCGCTGACCGCCGCCAGATCGTCCAGGTACATGCCGCGCACCTGGATCGCCGCTTTCGGCACGGCGGCCATCGTTCAGGCTCCCGCGCTGGCCAGGACGCGGCGCACGCTGCGCAGCGCGTTCCACAGCCGGCGCTTGGCCGCCGCATCGGCCAGCACCAGCTTCGGCTCGTCGGCCAGCACGATCAGCGCCTGGCTCATCACGGCCGCCGGCAAGGCACGACCGAGCGCATGCGCTTGTGCGTCGCCGAACACCAGATAGGCGCGCGCTGCGGGCACCGGCTCCGCCAGTTGGCCGTCCCGCACGTTGATCCGTGCCGCACGCGCCAGCACCGCGCCGCCGGCATGCAGCGCGCGGCCCAGCAGGTCAAGTTCGCGGGCATGGCACGACGCCGGCAGGATCACCACGCAGGCCACGCCGGCGCCATCCATCTCCGGCTCGGCCGTGTCCGGCACAGCTGCCGCCACGCGACGAACCCACGGCGTCAGCCCCAGCGCATGCAGGACGCGGGCGCGATGGGCGGCAGGCATGGGCGCGTTCATCTGGCAGGTCGCCGCGCACGGCGCCGGTGGGTGATCCGCGCCGCGATGGTCCACACCGGCCCGGACAACAGGTACACGGTGAACCCCGCCAGCAGCACCCGCGCCGGCGCCAGGTACAGCAAGGCAAGCAGCAGTACCGCCACCACCATCCAGGCGAACGGCACGTTGCCGCGCTCGCCCATCGGCAGCGACTTGAAACTGAAATAGCGGAAGCGGCTGACCATCAGCAGGCCGGTCACCACCACGATCGCCGCGCTCGCGAAAGCCAGCTCGGCGCCGCTCCAGCCGGCCTTCTCCATGGTCCACACGAACGACATGTTCACCGCCGCCGCGGCCGGACTGGCCAGGCCCTGGAAATAGCGCTTGTCGGCCACGCCCGCCTGGGTGTTGAAGCGGGCCAGCCGCAGCGCCGCGCAGGCGGCATAGATGAACGCGCAGGCCCAGCCCAGCTTGCCCCACAGCGGCCCCATGTCGCGCAGCGTCGACAGCGACCATGTGTACATCACCAGCGCCGGCGCGAGGCCGAAGCTGACCAGGTCCGAGAGCGAGTCGTACTGCACGCCGAACTCGGTCTGCGTGCCGGTCATGCGCGCCACGCGCCCGTCCATGCCGTCGAGCACCGCCGCCAGGAACACCGCGATGGCCGCCTCGGTGTAATGGCCGCCGATGCCGGAAATGATCGCGTAGAACCCGGCGAACATCGCCGCCGTGGTGAACAGGTTCGGCAACAGGTAAATGCCGCGGTGCCGGGGCGGTTGAACGGGCATGGACGGACTCATGAAGCAGGATCGTGACGGAGTAGGCGCAGTGTAAACCATTGCCTGCTTGAGTCCGGAGCGCCGGAGTGATAACAAGGAACGACCGATTTTTCCCGCTCCGGAGACACCCATGCACCGTTCGCTGATTGTCGTGGCACTGCTGCTGTTTGCCCCGCTGTGTGCCGCGCAGGTCTACAAGTGGACCGACGCCAGCGGCACCGTGCACTACTCCGAGGCGCCGCCGGCGCAAGGGACCAAGTACAGCAAGGTCACCACCACCGGCACGGTGGAACCGTTGGCCGCGCCCGCCGAACACGCCAGCCCGGAAGATGCCGGCGGCAGCAACGAACCCACCGCCGCGCCGAAGACCATGGCCGACACACCGGAGAACCGCAAATCGCTGTGCGCCTCGCTGCAGTCCAACCTGGCGACCCTGCAGGGCGGCGGCCCGGTGGTGATGGAGAAGGACGGCAAGCCGAGCGCACTGGACGCGAGCCAGCGCCAGCAGCAGATCGCCACCGCCCAGGCCCAGTACGACCAGTACTGCCAGGGCAAGTAAGCCCGCCGGCCGCACTCCGGCGGCGGTGGCGCCGCTACAATGGGCGCTTTACACGCCGGAATCGCCCGCATGCGCCTCAGCCAATTCCACCTGGCCACCGTCAAGGAAGTCCCTGCCGACGCCGAGATCGCCAGCCATCGCCTGATGCTGCGCGCCGGCATGATCCGCCGGCTGGCCTCCGGCCTGTACACCTGGAGCCCGCTGGGCCTGCGCGTGATGCGCAAGGTCGAACGCATCGTGCGCGAGGAAATGGATCGTGCCGGCGCGATCGAGCTGCTGATGCCGACCATCCAGCCGCGGGAGCTGTGGGAGGAAAGCGGCCGCTGGGCCAAATTCGGCCCCCAGTTGCTGAAGATCCGCGACCGCAAGGAGCAGGAATTCTGTTACGCGCCCACCGCCGAGGAAGTGATTACCGATTACGCGCGCAACGAGCTGAAAAGCTACAAGCAGCTGCCGGTCAATTTCTACCAGATCCAGACCAAGTTCCGCGACGAGATCCGCCCGCGTTTCGGCGTGATGCGCGCGCGCGAATTCCTGATGAAGGATGCTTATTCGTTCCACCTCGGCCAGGAGTCGCTGGCTGAAACCTACGCCGCGATGTACCAGGCCTATGTGCGCATTTTCACCCGCCTCGGCCTGAGCTTCCGCGCGGTGCAGGCCGATACCGGCGCCATCGGCGGCAATGCCAGCCATGAATTCCAGGTATTGGCTGATTCCGGCGAGGACGCGATCGCGTTTTCCGATGGCTCCGATTACGCCGCCAATATCGAAAAGGCCGAGGCACTCGCCCCGTCTGCCGGACGCCCCGCGCCGGCCGCCAGCCTGCAGCGCGTGGACACGCCGACCCAGAAAACCATCGCCGATGTCGCCGCCTTCCTCAAGGTGCAACCGCGGCAATGCGTGAAGACCTTGCTGGTGCGCGGCGTCGACGGGCTGGTCGCGCTTTGCCTGCGCGGCGACCACGAGCTCAACGAGGTCAAGGCCGGCAAGCTGGCCGAGCTGCCGGGCGAGATGGTGCTGGCCGGCGAAGAGGAAATCCGCGCCGCATGCGGCGCGCGTCCGGGCTTCATCGGCCCGATCGACCTGCCCGATTCCATCCCGGTGATCGTCGACCGTGACGCCGCCGTGCTGGCCGATTTCGTCTGCGGCGGCAACGTCGACGGCGTGCACTGCACCGGCGCCAACTGGGAGCGCGACGCACGCATCAGCCGCATCGCCGACCTGCGCAACGTGGTCGAGGGCGACCCCTCTCCCGACGGCCACGGCACGCTGCACCTCGCCCGCGGCATCGAGGTGGGGCACGTGTTTCAGCTGGGCCCCAAATATGCCGAGGCGCTGGGTGCCACGGTGATCGACGAAGGCGGCAAGGCGCAGGTGATGAGCATGGGCTGCTACGGCATCGGCGTCACCCGCATCGTCGCCGCCGCCATCGAGCAGCGTCATGACGAGGCCGGCATCATCTGGCCGGAGGCGATGGCGCCGTGGCGCGTGGCGGTGTGCGTGATCAACCCGAAGAACGCATCGGCCGCGGTCAACGAGGCGGCGGAGGAGCTGTACCAGGCCCTGCTCCAGCGTGGCATCGAAACCGTGCTGGACGACCGCGGCCTGCGCCCAGGAAACATGTTTGCCGACATGGAGTTGATCGGCATTCCCCATCGCGTGGTGGTTAGCGAACGCGGGCTGGCCGCCGGCACGCTGGAATACCGTGGCCGCGAGGACAGCGAAAGCCGCACGCTGAGCCGCGACGAGCTGATCGAGCTGCTGGAAATGGCCTGATTTCCTCGGGTTCCAGCCTATTAATCACATGGAAAATAGAATATCGATACATTCGCCCCGCGGGTCCGCTTCATAATCGCCTCGAATATGAACTGGAGCGCGTTGCGCCGAATCGCGCGCTTTACAAACGTTTGCCCGATCATGGAGAATCTCCGCAAGCCGGCATTCGACATGCCCGCATTGCCCCGATAATGGGGCCTGATTCACCCCCTGACCCGGAGTCCACCCATGGCCGTCGACATCAAGAACCTCAACCACAACCAGCTCAACGATCTGATCAGCAAGGCACAACTGCGCCAGGACGAACTGCGCAAGGAAAAGGTCGTCAAACTGCGCGAGAAGATCCACGCGCTGATCAAGGCCGAAGGTTATTCGTTCGAAGACATTTTCGGCGGCGCCCGCAAGAGCAAGCGCGCCGGCGCCAAGGTCGCCCCGAAGTACCGCAACCCGGCCAACCCGGCACAGACCTGGTCCGGCCGCGGCAAGCGTCCGCACTGGTTCAACGACGCGCTGAAGGCGGGCAAGAAGGAAAAGGACCTGGTGATCTGATCGCCGTCGCCACGCCATGGAAACAACGCCGGCCTCGCGCCGGCGTTTTTTTGGCTTGAACCATGCGACGTCCATTCGCCGTGCGAGGCACCCAATGAGCCCTCCCCCTGCAACGCAGAGGAGGTCAGGAGGGGCGCTCTTGGTCTTGCTCGAACCAGTCCGGCGACTTCGGTCACCCTCGTCTTACAGGGAGCGGCGGGGAGAAATCAGCAGGTCGCCGAACATCAGCCCGGCGACCAGCGAGACCAGCAAGGTGACCAGCAGCAGGCCGGCGTCCAGGCCGAGCGAAGTGTCGCGCTCGAGCAGGAGCGACATGCTGCGGAAGCCCACGCTGCCCGGCACCAGCAGCAGGATGCCCGGCTCGCGGATCACGGCGCCAGGTCGGTGCGCATAACGCGCGTAGATGTTGGCCAGTGCGCCCAGCAGCAACCCGCCCAGAAACACGCCCACCGGCGCGCCCGGCAGCGAGGTGGAGATCTCGCCGCCCCAGCGCGTGGCGAGGTAGCCCACCACCACCGCCGCGATCACCGCCGGCCAGTCGCGCCGGGCGGCGCGAAACAGGATCGCGAAGGCGATCGCGGCGATCAGCAGCACCGGGTAATCGGTCCACGCCGGCAGTGGCGGCAAGGCGAAATCGCGCGCCGTGATGCCGAGTGCGCTGCACAACTCGGTGGCGGCGATGACGCCGAAGGTGAGCTTGAGCAGGGTCGCCATCGCGCCGCCCATGCGCGCCATGCCGGAAACCAGGTGCTGGCTTGAGATCTCGCGCACGGCGGTGGTCAGCGACATGCCCGGGATCAGGATGATGAGACTGGACAGCACCACCGACTTGATCGCCAGCGGTACGATGAAGGCGCTGGCCAGGATCGCCACCGTGGTCGCCACCAGCGCGCTGATCGCATCGCTGGCCACCGCCAGCTGCGGCCGCGCGGCGGCGGCCAGGGTGATGCAACCGATGATCGTGCCGATCAGCGCTGCAACCACCAGATCCACCCACGAGCTGTGCAGGAACAACGCGGCGATGCAGGCCGCGGACAGACCATGGCTGGCGATCAGCCCGATCTTCTCGCGCCGGCTGTCCGGCCGCCCGAGCTCGCGCAGCAGGCGAAAGCCCTCGCGCAGACCCAGCTCGCCGGCGATCGCGCGGTCGGCGATGTCGTCGGCCTGGCACAGCCGCTCCAGGTTCACCTCGCCCGGTGGCAGCCGCACCACCTGGGTGGTCGTCGCCACGCTCTCCTCGCCCTGGGCGAGGTCGGCGAAGGAAATGATGACCGCGGTGGGGCTGGACCATACGTCGGCGGACAAGCCCAGCCGCTGCGCCACGCCGGCCACGGCCATCTCCAGCCGCGGCGCGGTGGTGCCGTACTGGTGCAGGCGCCGCGCCAGCTCCAGCACGAACGCCATCCGCGTGTTCAGCGCGGTGGTGGCGAATTGCTGCTGGCTGATGGTGGCGCCGGCGCTCATGCCACCGCGCGCACCTGCAGGGTGGAACCATCGACGGCGACCACTTCCACGGTCGCACCCAGCGGCAGGTCCGGCCCGTTGACCAGCCACTGGCCGTCGCCTACGCGGGCCTTGCCGCGGCCGTTGACGATCGCCTCGACCAGCTCATAGCGCTGACCGATCATCTGCTCGGCGCGGCGATTGAGCCGCTCGCTGCCCGGCGTACGACGCTCCAGCTTCGGCCGCAACCAGCGCGCGTAGGCCACGCAGAAGGCGAACGCGAGCAGGCCGAAGATGATTGCCTGCGCCAGCATGCCCAACGTCGGTACGGCCCACAGCAGCACGCCCATCGCCGCCGCGGCGAGGCCGATCCACAACAGGAAATAGCCCGGCAGCAGCAGCTCGCCGGCAATCAGCAGCAGCGCCAATATCCACCACAGGTAATGCACGGCTAGTTGCCACATGGTCGACGACTCCGTCAGAGTTTGTGAAGAAAACCACATCCTGTGGTTTTCTTCTATCGCGAGTCCGGTACACGCCCGGACTCGCTCACATGAAACAGTCACTTGCGTGACTGTTTCATGTCCGGCCATCGGGCAACTGCTCCTGCGTTGCCTCAACTCGGGCATCCATGCCCTCGCCGTGGCCGGCCTGAGAGGTTGAATAGTCAACCTCTCAGCGCAGCGGCGGCACCGGCGCAGCCGCCGGACGCTGCTGCTGGGTCAGGGATTCCTTGGCCAGTTCGGCGATGCCGGCCATCGCGCCGATCACGCCGGTGGCCTCGATCGGCAGCAGCAGCATCTTCTGGTTGGGTGAATTGGCCATCTCCTTCAGCGCACCGATGTAGTTGTTGGCGACGAAGTAGTTGAGCGCATTGATGTTGCCGCCGGCGATCGCGTCGGAGACCATCGTGGTGGCCTTGGCTTCGGCCTCGGCGGTGCGCTCGCGCGCTTCGGCGGCGCGGAAGGCGGCCTCCTTCTCGCCCTCGGCGGACAGGATCGCCGACTGCTTCTCGCCCTCGGCCTTGAGGATCGCCGCCTGGCGGAAGCCCTCGGCGTCGAGGATGTTGGCGCGCTTCTCGCGCTCGGCTTTCATCTGCCGCGCCATCGCGTCGATCAGGTCGCGCGGCGGCGAGATGTCCTTGATCTCGATGCGGTTGACCTTGACGCCCCACGGGTGGGTGGCTTCATCCACCACGCGCAGCAGGCGGGCGTTGATCTCGTCGCGCTTGCTCAGGCTTTCGTCCAGGTCCATCGAGCCGAGCACGGTGCGGATGTTGGTCATCACCAGCGCCAGCGAGGCCTGCTCCAGGTTGGCCACTTCATAGGCCGCCTTGGCCGCATCCAGCACCTGGTAGAACACCACGCCGTCCACGCGCACCACCGCGTTGTCCTTGGTGATGACATCCTGCGAGGGCACGTCCAGCACCTGCTCCATCATGTTCATCTTGTGCCCGATCGCCTGGTAGATCGGGATCAGGAAATGCAGCCCGGGGCTCAGCGTGCCGGTGTACTTGCCGAACGTCTCCACCGTCCATTCGTAACCCTGCGGCACGATGCGCACCAGCTTGACGATGCCGATGACGACCACGACCAGGATGACCAGCGCCAGCAGTTGTGCGATACCCATGAAACTCTCCCCTTTCCATGAAGATGTCAGTATAGGCGAGCGCCGGCCCGTCGAGCGGGCCCGACCATGGCGTCATGGAATGATCATCGCGGCGCCGCCGGCAGCCGGGCGCTGTCATCGTCGCGTAACATGGCCATGGTTCCATGGCGCCGGCTGCCACTGGGCACAAGCATGCAAAAACGCATCCTGATCATCGAAGACGAGGCACCGATCCGCGACATGGTGGCGTTCGCGCTGCGCCGCGCCGACATGCTTCCCGTCTGCGCCGCCGACGCCGGTGAAGCGCAACTGGCGATCGCCGAGGCGGTGCCCGACCTGATCCTGCTCGACTGGATGCTGCCGGGCATCAGCGGCATGGACCTGGCCCGACGCCTGCGCCGCGAGGAGCTGACCCGCGACCTGCCGATCATCATGCTGACCGCCCGCGGCGAGGAAACCGATCGCGTGGCCGGCCTCGACGCCGGCGTGGACGACTACGTGGTCAAGCCGTTTTCCACCCGCGAACTGGTGGCGCGGATCAAGGCGGTGCTGCGCCGCAGCCAGGGCGAGGACGGCGCCGGCATGATCGAACTGGGCGGGCTGCGTCTGGACGGCCAGGCGCACCGGGTGTTCGCCGGCGACGAGCCGGTACACCTGGGCCCCACCGAATACCGCCTGCTGCACTTCTTCATGAGCCACAGCGAGCGCGTGTATTCCCGCGCGCAACTGCTCGACCACGTCTGGGGCGGCAGCGTCTACGTCGAGGAGCGCACCGTCGACGTGCACATCCGGCGCCTGCGCAAGACGCTGGAGACCTGGGGCCTGGATGCCCTGATCCAGACGGTGCGCGGCACCGGTTACCGCTTCTCCGCGCAACCCGCGCCCGTGCGGCCCTGAGCGATTCCGGCCGGCGCATGCGCAGCATCCGCACCCGCTTCGACACCGGCTTCCTCGTCATCGTGATCGGCTCGATGGCCGGCGCGATCGTCGCCGCGCTGTGGACGTCGCCGTGGTGGGCGCTCGGCATCGCCCTGGGCGGCGAAGCCGTCGCGCTGGGATGGTGGCTGCGCGCACGCCGGGCGCGTCGGACGCGACCCGATGCGCCCGGCCAGCTCCGCGCCGCACGCGCCCTGCGTCAGTCGCGCCTGCGCGCGCAGTTGCACGACGTGCGTGACGCGGTAGGCGCACTGGCCGATGCGGTGGTGCTGTTCGACGACCAGGGGCGCGTGCGCTGGTTCAACGCGGCCGCCACCCGCCTGCTCGGCGTGCGGCGCGAACACGTCGGACAATCGCTCGCGCAATGGCTCGACGGCAGTGAACTGGGCGCGTGGCTGCGCACGAATGCCGCGCAGCCGGCCACCGACCTGCCCGCACCAGCCGACGCGTCGCTGCGCCTGGCCGCGACGATCATCCCCTTCGGCCAGCGGTTGAAAGTGCTGCTGGCGCGCGACATCAGCACGCTGAGCCGGCTGGAGCAGGTGCGCCGCGATTTCGTGGCCAACGTCTCGCACGAATTGCGCACGCCGTTGACGGTGATCCACGGCTACCTGGAATTGCTCGACCCGGCCGACGTGCCCGAGCTGGCGCCGGTGCTCGGCGAGATGCGCATGCAGTCGCAGCGGATGCAGCAGATCGTCGAGGATCTGCTGACCCTGTCGCGGCTGGAAACGCGCGAGGCCCTGCCGGACGAGGAAGTGGCCATGATTCCGCTGCTGGAGACGCTGCGCCGCGAGGCGGTGGCGCTCAGCCAGGGCCGGCACCGCATCAGCGTCGAGGCGACCACCGGAGTGCGCCTGCGCGGCTCGATCCACCACCTGCACAGCGCGTTCTCCAACCTGGTGAGCAACGCCGTGCGCTACACGCCCAGCGGCGGCGAGATCGTGATCGGCTGGCGGCAGACCGCCGACGGCGGCGCGATCTTCTCCGTGCGCGACAGCGGGCTGGGCATCTCCGCCGAACACCTGGCGCGACTCACCGAGCGCTTCTACCGCGTCTCGTCCAGCCGCTCGCGCGAGTCCGGCGGCACCGGCCTGGGCCTGTCCATCGTCAAGCACGTGCTCAACCTGCACCAGGGGCGCCTGGTGATCGAGAGCGAGCCCGGCCGCGGCTCGACCTTCTCCTGCGTGATGGAAGCCTCACGCGTGTTGCCGCCGGATCACGGCGGCATCTTCCGCGCCGAGACCCCGGCCAACTGAGCCGCGTCTGCGCGAACCCTGTTGGCGCAAAAAAAAACGGCGTGGAGAAAATCCACGCCGGGAGCCGATTCAGGAGGGGGAGCGGCATCTCGAAGATGCCTGCCATGGAGGGGAGTGCCTGGCAGGCGCAGGCATTATCGCGACGCCGCGTGACAAGCCGATGACACGCGGGGCTGGTTTGATTTTCTTGTCGTGCGACGGAGCGCACCGCGCGGTGCACTCCCGAAAACCGTCGACGAATGCCGTGCGCGATGCCTTCCGGCGACGCGCGCAAGACACCAGGCACACAAGCGTCATGCAGCCGTCGCCCGCTTGCAACAGGGCGGCACCACGATCGTTGCCAGTTCCGATCGGAGAGCAGCGATGCGCGTCAGCTTCGTCACGGAAACCTGGCCGCCCCAGGTCAACGGTGTCGCCCTCACCGTGCGCACGCTTGCCGCCGGGCTGGCCGCACGCGGGCTCGGCGTCGACGTGGTACGCCCCGGTGGCGACGGCCGCGACGGCAAGGTCGAGCTGATAGGCGCACGCGGCGTAGCGTTGCCGCGCTACCCGGGCATGCAGTTCGGCCTGCCCGCAGGCAGTGCGCTGCGTCGGCGCTGGCAGGCGAAGCGGCCCGACGCGGTGTACGTCGCCACGGAAGGTCCGCTGGGCGCCTCGGCGCTGCGCGCGGCCAACGCGTTGCAGATCCCGGTGGTGAGCGGTTTCCACACGCGCTTCCACGACTACGCTGCCCACTATGGCGTCGGGCTGCTGGCGCCGCTGGTACGCAACCACCTGCTCGGGTTCCACCGCCGCGCGCAGATGACCCTGGTGCCGACCAACGCGCTGCACGCCGAGCTGACCGACGCCGGCGTCGACCACGTACGCAAGCTGCGCCGCGGCGTCGACATCCGGCTGTTCTCGCCGGACCGCCGCGATCCGGCCTTGCGCCGCAGCTGGGGCGTGGATGACGAGACGACGGTGCTGCTGTGCGTCGGGCGGATCGCCGCGGAGAAGAATCTGGGCCTCGCCGTGCAGGCGTTCCGCGCGCTGCAGGCACGCACGCCCGCCGCGCGCCTGGTGATGGTCGGTGACGGTCCGCAGCGCGCGGCACTCGCCAGCACCTGCCCGGAGGCCTTGTTCGTCGGCACCAGGCACGGCACGGAACTGGCTGCGCACTACGCCAGCGCGGATGTGTTCCTGTTCCCGAGCCTGTCGGAGACCTTCGGCAACGTGGTGCTGGAAGCGATGGCCTCGGGGCTGGCGCTGGTCGCGTTCGACCACGCGGCCGCGCAGGAGCACGTCGTCGACGGCCTTTCCGGGCGCGTGGTGCCGCCCGCGGACGCGCGCGGTTTCATCACCGCGGCCTATCAGCTCGGCGCGGACCCGGCGACCCGGCGCCGACTCGCTGCCAATGCGCGGCGCGCGGCGCTGCGGTGCCCGCCGGACATGGTGATCGCGGAGTTCGAGACCTTGCTGGTTTCCCTGCTGCATGGCTACCCCGATGACCGTCTCCGCGCCGTCGCCTGAACCGGCAACCCCGTCGCTGGACGCGCTGCTGTGCCGCGCCGCCAGCCGCTGGGGCGCGCGCCGCGCAGTGCAACAGACCTTCGGCGTGGTCAGCCGCCTCGGCGACGGCTGGCTCTGGTACGGCCTGATCGCCGCGCTGGCCGTCGGCGGCGGTGAGCGCGGCCGGCACGCCGCGCTGCAGATGGCCGGCACCGGCATCGTGGCGTGGCTGCTGTACCGCACGCTGAAACGCCGCACGCGTCGCCCGCGGCCGTTCCGCGTGCATCGTGAAGTGATCGCGCGTGCACCGCCGCTGGACGAGTTCAGCTTCCCGTCGGGACATACGCTGCACGCGGTGAGCTTCGGCATCGTCGCCGTCGGCTGGTTTCCCGTGCTGGCGCTGCCGCTGACACTGTTCGCCGTGCTGGTGGCGATGTCGCGCGTGGTGCTGGGCCTGCACTACCCCAGCGACGTGCTCGCCGGTGCCGCACTCGGCGCGCTGCTCGGCCTCGCCTCGCGCGGGCTCGACGCCGCGCTGGTCGGCGCCCTGGCGGGTTGAACCGCCCTCACCCGCCGCCCCGCCCATGACCATCGCAAGCGCGCCACAGCACATCGAGCCGGAGCCGGCCAGCGTCGATTTCCGCGCAGCGAACCTGTACCTCAACCACGAACTTTCGGCGCTCGAATTCAATGCCAGGGTGCTGGCCCAGGCACGCAACGCCACGGTACCGCTGCTGGAGCGGCTGCACTTCCTGTGCATCTCGGTGCGCAACCTCGACGAGTTCTTCGAGGTGCGCGTGGCCAGCCTCAGGCACTGGATCGCCTACGGCGACGCGCGCCCGGGCCCGGACGGCATGCCGCTGGCCGGGGTGCTCGCGCGGGTGCGCGAAAACGCCACCCGGCTGATGCACGCCCAGTACGAAACCTGGCACGACGAGCTGCGCCCGGCACTGGCGCGCGAGGGCATCGTGTTCATCGACGGTGCGCCTTGGTCGCCCGCACAGACGCGCTGGGCGCGCACGCACTTCGAGCGCGAGATCCTGCCGGTGCTCTCGCCGCTGGGCCTGAATTCGGCCCACCCGTTCCCACGGATACTCAACAAGAGCCTCAACGTGGCGGTGGTGCTCGACGGCGAGGACGCCTTCGGTCGCGAGGGCCATGTCGCGGTCGTGCGCGCGCCGCGCTCGCTGCCGCGCGTGATCCGCCTGCCGCCGGAGGTCGCCGACGCGCCACATCAGTTCGTGTTCCTCTCCACCTTGCTGGAGCGCTTCGCCGACGTCATGTTTCCTGGCATGACGATCCGCGGCGCCTGCCAGTTCCGCGTGACGCGCGATTCTGAACTGGAGCTGGAGGAAGGCGATACCGAGAACCTCGCGCGCGTGCTGAGCATGGAACTGCGCGAGCGTGCCTACGCCGACGCGGTGCGGCTCGAACTTGGCGAGGGCTGCACGCCCGAGGTGCGGCAGATGCTGCTGGTGAACTTCGGCCTGACCGATGCCGACGTGTACCTGTGCAGCGGACCGGTCAACCTGCATCGCGCGTCGGCGGTCTATGACATGGTCGATCGTCCGGACCTGAAATATCCGCCGTTCGTGCCGGCCGTGCCGCGCGCCTTCACGGCTGACGCCGGCATGTTCGACACCATCAGCCAGGGCGACCTGCTGCTGCACCACCCGTTCGAATCGTTCACGCCCGTGCTCGAACTGCTGCGCCAGGCCAGCACGGACGCCGACGTACTGGCGATCCGGCAGACGCTGTACCGGGTCGGCGAGGACTCGCCGCTGGTCGGCTACCTGGCCGAGGCGGCCCGCTCCGGCAAGGAAGTGACGGCGGTCATCGAGCTGCGCGCCCGCTTCGACGAGGAGGCGAACATCCGCCTGGCCGACCGCCTGCAGGAGGCCGGCGTGCAGGTCGTGTATGGCGTCGTCGGCTACAAGACCCACGCCAAGATGCTGCTGATCGTGCGCCGCGAACGGGGCGTGCTGTGCCGCTACGCGCACCTGTCCACCGGCAACTACCACCTGGCCACCAGCCGGCTGTATACCGACATCGGCCTGATGACCCGCGACCCCGGCATCTGCGCCGACGTGGGCCGGATCTTCCAGCAGCTGTGCAGCCTCGGGCCGGCAGTCGAGCTGGAGCACGTGCTGCAGTCACCCTTCAGCCTGCACCGCGGCCTGCTCGGCCTGGTCGAGCGCGAGATCACGCACGCACGCGCCGGCAAGCCGGCGCGGATCATCGCGCGCATGAACGCGCTGAACGAACCCTCCATGGTCGCGGCGCTCTACCGCGCCTCCTGCGCGGGCGTCGAGATCGACCTGATCGTGCGCGGCGCGTGCATCCTGCGGCCCGGCCTGCCCGGGGTTTCCGAGCGCATCCGCGTGCGTTCTGTACTCGGCCGCTTTCTCGAGCACAGCCGCGTGTACTGGTTCGCCAACGACGGCCACGCCGAGATTTACGGCTCCTCGGCCGACTGGATGGAGCGCAACCTGCTGCGCCGGGTGGAGGCGTGCTTCCCGATACGCGACCCGCGCCTGGCGGCGCGCGTCTTCCGCGAAACCTTGCAGAACTACCTGGACGACAACGTGCAGGCCTGGCTGCTGGACGCCGATGGCCGCTATCGCCGCGCCACGCCGGGTGACGCGCCGGCACATTCGGCGCAGGACTGGCTGCTGGAGCAGTACAAGGCCTGACTCACGCCCCGGTGGACGCGCACGCACAGCGTCATCGTCCCCATCCGCGCAAAAAAGAAACGGCGGGCATCCTCGCCCGCCGCTCTCCATCCCTGGGTGGAACTCCTTCACGATAGCCGTTTGCCCCGCCGCACTGCCGCGGCGGCACGGGGTTCAGAAGCGCACTTCGCCGAACACGCCGATCTCGTTGGTCTTCACGTTGCGCACGTGCGGCGGCACCGGGGTGCCGACCGTCTTGTCGGCCTTCTCGTGCTTCCACACGCCGGCCAGCCTGAAGCCCTTGGTCACCTGGTACTCGACGCCGGCGTTGTAGTAGACGTTCTTGTTGGCGCCATCCAGCGTCTTGCTGAGCTTGGCGTTGTCGTAGCGGGCGAACAGGCTCACGTCGTCGGCCACCGCCACGCTGCCCCACAGCGAGTAGCCGTCGGCCTTGTCGGTAGCCGTGGTGAGCACGTTGTTCCAGTTCTTCGCCGTGAAGTACTCGGCGCCGAGGCGGAACGCATCGCTGGCATAGGCGACCATGATGTCGCCGCGCTCGGCCGTGTTCACGGCGTTGACGTTCTCGGTCTCCTGGCCGCGATGACCGCGGTAGCCGCCGACCGCCACCACCATGTTCTCGAACGGCACGAAGCCCACGCGGCCCTCGAAATCCACGCCCTTGCTGCGGCCCGGATTCTTGTAGCCGTTGCCGTTGACCACCGACACCGCATAGTTGAACGACTTGCCGGCGCCCAGCTCGCCGCCCAGGTGCAGGCCCCAGTCCGCCGAGTTGCCGTACTTCAGGCGATCGGTGATGGTGTTCTCGACGTAGCGGAAACCGTAGTACTGCTCGGCGAACGGAATCCACGGCATGTCGGTGGAACCGATGCGCAGCACCGCCGCGTCGTCGAACTTGCCCTGCACGTAGGCCTTCTTGACGAACAGGCTGGTCTGGCCGTCGCTGCTGGAATAGTTGAAATCGGTGGTCAGGTTCATCGACCAGATGTCGTTGAACTTGTGGTCGACGCCGAGGTAGAAGCGCTTGACGTCCAGGCCGATGCCGGACTTGTCGGTCTTGCCGCTGTCGCTGTCCTTCTGGTCGATGTTGGTGAAGTCGAAGTACATGCGGCCGGACAACTTGGTGTTGTTGACCAGCTTCTCCAGCGAGGCGAGTTTCTTGTCGCTGGCGGTAGTCACCGCCGTCGCCTTTTCCACCGCCTGACCGGTGCTGACGTTGATGTCGGACTGCGCATCGGTGCGCTGTTCCAGTTCGTCCACCTTGGCCTGCAGTGCGGCGAGCTGGGCCTTCAGCAGTTCGACTTCGGCGTTGGTGGTCGCCGACGTCCGGTTCTGCGGCGCGGCCGCGGCCGTGAAGCTGGCAACCCCGAGGCCGGCGGCAATCGCCACCGCAATCAGTTTGGAACGCATGTCTTTCTCCGCAAGTGGGTGGGATATCGCTGGGTCGCCGCTCGACCCGGAGGGGCCTGGCCGGCGATTGGTTAAAAGTTTGCAGACGGACTTTTACGGCTGGATGCCACTGACATGACAGATTCGAGACACCCGCCGCGTGCGGCCCGCAGGCACTGTCACAGGGACTGTCATCTTGCTGCAACATTCATTTCATTCAATGGCAACACGAAAAGCCTGAAATGGCGGGGTCGCATCCGACCTCACTCGAAAGGAGCTTCCATGTTGACCCTCCGCAAACTGCCAGTCCGGCTCGCCGCCGTCGCCACGTTCGCCGTGGCCTCGACGTTCGGCGTGGCCGCCCACGCCACCGACATCACCGGTGCCGGTTCCAGCTTCGTCTACCCGGTCATGTCCAAGTGGTCGGCCGCGTATGCCGAGAAGACCGGCAACCGCCTCAACTACCAGTCGATCGGCTCCGGCGCCGGCATCGCGCAGATCAAGGAAGGCACCATCGACTTCGGCGCCTCCGACGCGCCGATGAAGGCGGAAGACCTGAAGAAGTACGGTCTGGGCCAGTTCCCGATCGTGGTCGGCGGCATCGTGCCGGTGGTCAACATCGCCGGCGTGCAGGCCGGCCAGATCAAGCTGGACGGCGCCACCCTGGCCGACATCTTCCTGGGCAAGATCAGGAACTGGAACGATCCGAAGATCGCCGCGCTGAACGCGGGCCTCGCCCTGCCGGCCGGCAAGATCACCGTGGTGCATCGCTCGGACGGTTCGGGCACCTCGTTCAACTTCACCAACTACCTGTCCAAGGTCAGCCCGGAGTGGGCCAGCAAGGTCAAGTTCGGCACCGCCGTGGAATGGCCGACCGGCGTGGGCGGAAAGGGCAATGAAGGCGTGTCGCAGTACGTGCGCCAGATCAAGGGCTCGATCGGCTACGTCGAATACGCCTATGCGGTGAAGAACAAGATCAGCTGGGTCGACCTGAAGAACGCCGCCGGCAACATCGTCTCGCCGACCGCCGCCAGCTTCGCCGCCGCCGCCGCGACAGCCGACTGGGCCAGCGCGAAGGACTTCAACCTGATCATGACCAACGCGCCGGGCGAGCAGGCGTGGCCGATCACCGCCACCACCTGGATGATCATGTACAAGACGCCGAAGAACGCCGGCAACAGCAAGGTCGCCTTCGACTTCTTCAAGTACGCGCTGGAGCATGGCCAGCAAGCCGCCAGCGCACTCGACTACGTGCCGCTGCCGGCGTCGCTGGTCAGCCAGATCGAGGCCTACTGGGCGGCCGAGTTCAAGCATTGATGGCTTGATCGCAGCCCCCCGCCCCGTTCGTCCTGAACGCGTGGCCGCAGGGTCGGAGTCGAAGGGGACTGCCCTTCGACTCCGCTGCGCTACGCTCAGGGGGAACGGGGTTTGTTCAATCACCAGCCGGTCACCGAGTCCCGCATGACGACTGCCATCACCACCGACATCCTGGAACAGCGCAGCCGCCGCGACGCCCGTCACGAGCGGCTGTTCCGCTGGCTGTTGAAGGCTTGCGCGCTGCTGGTGCTGGCGTCCCTGCTCGGCGCCGCCGCGGCCACCTTGTGGGGCGGGCGCGACGCGTTCGCCACGTTCGGCTGGCATTTCCTGGTCAGCTCCGAATGGGACCCGGGCAACGAGGTCTACGGCGCCCTGGTGCCGGTCTACGGCACCCTGGCCACCTCGTTCATCGCCCTGCTGATCGCGGTGCCGGTGAGTTTCGGCATCGCCGTCTATCTCTCCGAAGTGGCGCCGACCTGGCTGCGCACGCCGGTGGCCTCGGCGATCGAACTGCTGGCCGGCATCCCCTCGATCATCTACGGCATGTGGGGGCTTTTCATCTTCGCCCCGTTCTTCGCCGAACACGTCAAGCCGTGGCTGACCAACAACCTCGGCAACCAGCCCGACGACGGCCAGCTGTCGTGGGTGGCCGAGCACGTGCCGTTCGTGGGCAAGCTGTTCGGCAGCAGCTATCCGTTCGGCGCCAGCATCCTGGTCGCCGGCATCGTGCTGGCGATCATGATCATCCCGTTCATTTCCTCGGTGATGCGCGAGGTGTTCCAGACCGTGCCGACGCGGCTGAAGGAATCGGCCTATGCGCTGGGTTCCAGCACCTGGGAAGTGTCGTGGGACATCGTGCTGCCGTACACCCGCTCGGCGGTGATCGGCGGCATCTTCCTCGGCCTCGGCCGCGCGCTGGGCGAGACCATGGCGGTGACCTTCGTGCTGGGCAACGCGATGCAGTTGTCGGCCTCGCTGCTCGATCCCGGCACCTCGATCGCCTCGACCATCGCCAACCAGTTCAGCGAGGCCGCCGGCCTGCAGAAGTCCGCACTGATGGCGCTGGCCTTCCTGTTGTTCGTGGTCACCTTCATCGTGCTGCTGATCGCGCGCCTGATGCTGCGCCGCCTGGCGAGCAAGGAGGGACGTTGATGAACGCGCTCTACCTGCGCCGGCGGATCACCAATGCGCTGGCGATGACGATGAGCATGCTGGCCACCCTGGTGGGGCTGGCCTTCCTCGCCTGGATCCTGTGGGAAACGCTGCGCCAGGGCATCAGCGCGCTGGACCTGAAACTGTTCACCAAAATCACCGCCTATGGCGAGGACGGCGGCCTGCTGAACTCGATGGTCGGCAGCCTGGTGATCAACTTCATCGGCATCGGCATCGCCACGCCGATCGGCGTGCTGGCCGGCACCTGGCTGGCCGAGTACGCCAACCGCACGAAGCTGGGGGAGTCGATCCGCTTCCTCAACGACATCCTGCTGTCCGCGCCGTCGATCGTGATGGGCTTGTTCGTCTACACCATCATCGTGCTGCCCAGCACGGCGCTGACCCACGGCAACACCACCTTCTCCGGCTTCGCCGGCGGCGTGGCGCTGGCGCTGATCGCGCTGCCGGTGATCGTGCGCACCACTGACGAGATGTTGCGGCTGGTGCCATCCACCTTGCGCGAGGCCGCGCTGTCGCTGGGCGTGCCGCAGTGGAAGCTGACCGTGCAGATCCTGATCCGCGCCGCGCGCTCGGGCATCATCACCGGCGTGCTGCTGGCGCTGGCGCGCATCAGCGGCGAGACCGCACCGCTGCTGTTCACCGCCTTCGGCAACAACTACATGGCCATCAACCCGATGGAGAAGATGTCCAGCCTGCCGCAGATCATCTACCAGTACGCCAACGACCCGGGCGAATCGATGCACGCGCTGGCGTGGGCCGGCGCGTTCGTGATCACCATGTTCGTGCTGCTGCTGAGCCTGGCCTCGCGCCTGATCCTTTCCCGCACCAAGGTGTCCCATGACTGATCCCGCCCTCGCCGCCCGGCCGTTGCCGGTGGCGTCGCCCAAGTTCACCGTGCGCGACCTGCACTTCCACTACGGCGATTTCCATGCGCTGAAAGGCATCGACATGGATATCCCCGAGAAGCAGGTCACCGCGATCATCGGGCCGTCCGGCTGCGGCAAGTCCACCCTGCTGCGCATCTTCAACCGCATCTACGCGATCTATCCGAAGCTGCGGGCCACCGGCTCGATCCTGCTCGACGGCGAGAACATCCTCGACCCGCGCTATTCGATGAACCGCCTGCGCAGCAAGATCGGCATGGTGTTCCAGAAGCCGGTGCCGTTCCCGATGACGATCTTCGAGAACGTCGCCTATGGCATCCGCCACCACGAGAAGCTGTCCAGGTCCGACATGGAAGGCCGCGTCGAGCAGGCGCTGCGCAGTTCGGCGCTGTGGGGCGAGGTGAAGGACAAGCTCAAGCAGAACGCGCTCGGCCTCTCCGGCGGCCAGCAGCAACGCCTGTGCATCGCCCGCGCGATCGCGCTGAAACCCGAGGTGCTGCTGCTGGACGAACCCACCTCGGCGCTCGACCCGATCGCCACCGGCCGCATCGAGCAGTTGGTGGAGGAGCTGAAAAGCGAGTTCACCATCGTCATCGTCACCCACAACATGCAGCAGGCCGCACGCGTCTCCGACCTCACCGCCTTCATGTACCTTGGCGAGCTGATCGAGTTCGACAAGACCGAGAAGATCTTCACCAAGCCCGACAAGAAGCAGACCGAGGACTACATCACCGGGCGGTTTGGCTGATCGACTGAAAGCCCCTCTCCCCATGGGAGGGGGGTTGGGGTGAGGGTCCGGGCGAAGCGCGATGCTTCGCTCCGCCCCGAACCCTCATCCGTCCCTTCGGGGCACCTTCTCTCAAAGGGAGAAGGAACAAGCAGAGGCACATCATGAACACTGGCACAGACCACATCATCAAGAGTTACGACACCGAACTGAGCCGGCTCACCGCCGAGATCGTGCGCATGGGCGAGTTGTCCGTGAAGCAGCTGGAGGCGGCGATCGACGTGGTCGAGCGGCGCGACGAGCGCGCCGCGCAGCGCGTGGTCGACAACGACGACACGATCGACCAGATGGAGCACGACATCAGCCACGACGTGGTCCGCCTGCTGGCGCTGCGCGCGCCGATGGCCGGCGACTTGCGCAACGTGTTCGCGGCCCTGCGCACGGCGGCCGACATCGAGCGCATCGGCGATTACGCGGCCAACGTGGCCAAACGTTCGATCCCCTTGTCGATGGTGGCGCCAGTGCAGCCGGCCAGGGGCCTGGAACACCTGGCGCGACTGGCGGCCACCGGCGTGCGCGAGGTGCTCGCGGCCTACCAGGAGCGCGATGCCGAGCGCGCGCACGCAGTGTGGAAGAACGACACCGTGCTGGACGAGGCCTATACCGGCTATTTCCGCCAGCTGCTGACCTACATGATGGAAGACCCGCGCAACATCACCCCGTGCACGCACCTGTTGTTCATGGCCAAGAACATCGAGCGCATCGGCGACCACGCCACCAACATCGCCGAGAACGTGTGGTTCCAGGTCACCGGCGAACCGCTGCAATCGCAGCGCAGGAAACTCGACCAGACCTCCAGCGCGGATTTCTCCGGCCTGGCCGGATCGGGAGACAAGCCCGCGCGCCCGTGATCAGCCGCGCGGCGGCGCCTTGGCGGTCGGCAACAGCAAGGTCACCCGCAGGCCGCCACCCTCGCGGTTGGCCAGCAGCACCCGGCCGCCGTGCGCCTCGATGATCTCGCGCGCCAGCGCCAGGCCCAGGCCGGTGCCGGCGCGCTTGGTCGAATAGAACGGCAACAACGCCTGTGCCAGCACCGTCTCGCTCATGCCCGGGCCGCGGTCGGATACCTCCACTCGCGTCTCGTTGCCGCCGTCATGGATCGACAGCGTGACCTCGTCGTCCGGGCCGCCGGCCTCATGGGCGTTCTTGATCAGGTTGATCAGCACCTGCTCGATCTGCGCGGCGTCGAACCAGCCGGCCCGCTCCGGTGCGGCGGAGGCCAGGCGATAGCGGCAATGCAGCGACAGGCCCTCCAGGAAACCCGCCCACTCCACCGCGACCGGTCGCGGTGCCGGCAGCTTGGCGAAGCTGGCATAGCCGGCGATGAAGCCGTGCAGGTGGCGGGCCCGCTCGCCGATGGTGGCGAACACGCCGGGCAGGCGATCGACGTCGCCGCGCCGGGCCAGCTCCGCGCCCGAATGGGCCAGCGAGGAAATCGGCGCCAGCGAATTGTTGAGCTCGTGGCTGATGACCCGGATCACGCGCTTCCAGGTGGCCACCTCCTGGCGCGAGAGTTCCCGCGTCATGCGCCGGAATGAATGCAGTCGATGCGGCCGCCCCTGCAGCCGGAACGCGCGCTGCGACAGGTGGAAGGTTTCGTCGCTGCCGTCCATGTCGACCGTGAGCAACGCGTCCTCGCCGCTCTCCACCGCCTGCCGCAGAACCTGCGGAGCCTCGGCCAGCAGCTCGGCGAAATCCAGCCCGGCCAGGCTGCGCCCCTCGTTGAACAGATGCCGCGAGGCGATGTTGGCGTAGGCCACGCGGCCGGAGGCGTCGGTGAGCACCAGCGCCACCGGCGTGTTCTGCACCACCGTGTCCAGCAGCAGCTCGCGTTGCGCCAGGTGCTGGCGCTGCTCGCGCAAGGTGTGACCGAGCTCGTTGTGCATGCGGATCAGCTTGCCCAGTTCGTCGCGGCGGTTGGCCGCGATGGAGAAGCTGAAATCACCGTCGCGATAACTGGCCACCGCGCCTTCCAGCGCCCGCAGCAGACGGCTCACCGGGTCCAGCGCGCGCCCGGCCAGCCAGATCGCGGCCAGCACCAGCAGCACCAGTCCCACCGCCAGCACGACATAGAGGTCCTGCGGCGACATCGGCACAGACGCCGCCGTGGTGGCGGTGGCGGTGACCGGGGTCGGCGCCGCCGCGTCCTGGCCCATGCCGCCATGCAGCCATGCCAGCAGCTGCGGCAACGGCCAGTGGGTAACGCCGGCCAGGATCAGGCCGCCGACCATGCCGGCGGCGACCAGCAGCAGGCTCAGCCGGGCGCGCAGCGAACTCAGGTGTTGCCACATGGGGCACCGCTCCGGCCGATGCACGCGATGGCGGCCGTACTGGCTGCCGCCACCCGGAGATCAGCCGTCCGCCGTATCAGCGGCATGCCGGATCCCTCGGCTGCGCCGCGCAATCGACTGGCGGCCGGCCGTTCTGCCACGGTCGCGGCTTGCCCATCACGGCAGCCTTGTCGTTGGCCTGCGGCGGCGGCGCATAGGCGGGACCTTGATGCTTCGCCTGCTTGAACCGGAACACGCCACGGGCGTCGTTGCCGGGCAGCGTCGGTGCGCTGCGGTAGCTCGTCGAGCTGGTCGCCGGCGGTGCGGCATCCCAGCGATCGTCGCGCGACACACTCTGCGGCGCGGCCGACTGCGCCGCCACGGTGCCGGCCAGCAGCATCGCGCAGGGGATCAACAGATCTCGGAATTTCATCGCGTATCTCCCGTCTTTCCGATCGCGCATCTTTGTCCGCCGCCTGCGTGGCGGCAAGGCCGCCCCGGTCAGCCCGAGGTGGCCAGCCCGTAGCGCTCCATCCGCCGGTACAGCGCCTGGCGCGACAGGCCAAGCTGCTGCGCGGCACGACTGACCACGCCGCCGGCATGCTGCAAGGCATCCTCCACGGCGTCGCGGCTGGGCTCGTCCAGGTTGCGGGTTGACACCGCCGCATGTTGCGGCAGGTTGAGCAGCTCCGGCGTGATCGGGCTGCCACCGGCCAGCAGCGCGGCGCGCTCGATCGCATTCTTCAGCTCGCGCACATTGCCCGGCCACGAATAACTTTGCATCGCCTCGCGCGCCGCGTCGCCCAGTTCGGCGCGGCCGTCGAGGAAGAATTCCGCCAGCGGCAGGATGTCGTCGGTGCGCTCGGTGAGCGGCGGCAGGTTCACCTCGATCACGTTGAGCCGGTAGTACAGATCCTCGCGGAAGGTGCCGGCCTGGATCATCGCCTTGAGATCTGCGTTGGTGGCGCTGAGCACGCGCACCTTGACCTGGCGCGTCTTGCCTGAACCGAGCCGCTCGAACTGGCCGGTTTCCAGCACGCGCAGCAGTTTCATCTGGCCGGGCAGCGGCAGGTTGCCGATCTCGTCGAGGAACAGGGTGCCGCCGTCGGCCAGTTCGAAGCGGCCCTCGCGCGCCTTGTTGGCGCCCGTGTAGGCGCCGGCGTCGGCGCCGAACAGTTCCGCCTCGATCAGCTCGCCCGGCAGCGCGCCGCAGTTGACCGCCACGAACGGCCCGCGCTTCACCGCCGAGTTCGCATGCACGATCGCCGCGATGCGCTCCTTGCCGGTGCCGTTGGGGCCGGTGATCAGCACCGGCACGTCGGAGCGGGCGACCTGGCAGGCCAGGTTGAGCGTGCGCCCCATCGCCTCGGAGGCGAACACCAGCCCGTCGAGGTCGTACTTGCTGCGCAGTTGTTCGCGTCGCTGGCGCCGCTCGCGCCGGCTGCGGCTCAGCTCGCGGCTGGATTCGGACAGCTCCAGCAGGTTCTCCACCGTGGCCAGCAGCTTGTGGTCGTCCCACGGCTTGGCCAGGTAATCGGCGGCGCCGGCCTTGACCAGTTCCACCGCGGTTTCCAGGTGCGTCCAGGCGGTGAGCAGGATCACCGGCAGGTCGGGATGGCGCTCGCGGATGGCGCGGAACAGCTCCACACCCTCCTCGCCCGAGGTGGTGTCGGCAGTGAAGTTCATGTCCTGGATCACCACGTCGACGGCGTCGCGCTCCAGCACGGCCAGCCCGTCTTCCGGCGTCAGCGCGGTCAGCGGGCGGATCTCGTGCAGCGACAGCGCCAGCGAGAGCGCCTCGCCCACCGCGGGGTTGTCGTCGATGATGAGTACGGTTCGGGTCATACGTTTTCTGCACATGCGGGCATGGATGCCGCTCGTGCCCACAAGGTTGCCATGACCATCGGGCTATGCAAGCCCCGATGGCAAGAACGGCACGTCGCGCGCAGGGCGGGCACCGCCCGCCGGCCGTCCCGCGGCGCGACGATGGCGGGCGGTGCCCGCCCTACAAGGGACCAACCTCTAGATCGCCATCGGATGCGCTGGCGCCTTGCCGGCCTTCACCGCGGCGATCCAGTCATTGACGCGGTCCTCCAGCACGTCCAGCGGCAGCGCGCCGCCGCCGAGGATCTCGTCGTGGAAGGCTCGGATGTCGAACTGGTCGCCCAACGCCTGCTTGGCCCGCGCGCGCAACGCCAGGATCTTCAGCTCGCCAGTCTTGTAGGCCAGCGCCTGGCCGGGCCAGGTGATGTAGCGGTCGGTCTCGGCCTGCACGTCCGGCTCATCCTCGCTGGAATGGGCGTGGAAGAAGTCGACCATCTGCTGGCGGGTCCAGTGCTTGTAGTGCACGCCGGTGTCCAGCACCAGGCGGTCGGCGCGCAGCAGCTCGTCGGACAGGCGGCCGTAGTCGGACAGCGGGTCCTTGTAGAAGCCCACCTCCTTGCCCAACTGCTCGGAATACAGCGCCCAGCCCTCGATGTAGGCGGTGTAGCCGGCCTGCTGGCGGAACGGCGGCAGCTTGGGCAGGCTCTGCGCGATCGAGATCTGCAGGTGATGGCCCGGGATACCCTCGTGGTAGGCGGTTGACTCGATGGTCAGCACGCTGCGGTTGGCGAAATCGCCGGTGTTGACGAAGATCTGCCCGGGCCGCGAGCCGTCCGGCGTGCCCTGATGGTATTCGGCCGCCGCGGCCTCCTTCTCGCGGAACTTCTCCACCGGCTTGACCACCACCTCGGTCTTGGGCAGGCGCCCGAACAGTTTGGGCAGCTCCGGTTCCATGCCGGCGATGTAGCCGCGATAGCGATTGAGGATGTCCTCGCGCGAGGTGGCATGCGTCTTCGGGTTGGTCTTCAGCGAGGCGCGGAAACTGGCCAGGTCCTTGAAGCCCTGCGCGTGGGCGATCTCGGTCATCTCGCCCTCGATGCGCTTGACCTCGGCCAGGCCGATCTCGTGGATCTGCTGCGGAGTCTCGTGGGTGGTGGTCATCTGCTCGACCTGGAAGCGATAGATCGCTTCGCCGTTGGGCAGGTCCCACACGCCGGGCTGGCTGCGTCCGTGCGGTGCGTAGTCGTCCGCCACGAACTTGCCAAGCTTCGCGTAGGCCGGGCGCACGTCGTGGTCGATCGCGGCGAGGATGGCGTCATGCAGGCGCTTCTGGTCGGCTTCCGGCACCGACTTGGGGAAATGCTTCAGCGGCTCGGCAAACACGCTGTCCATGCCGGCCGGCTGCTCGATGCTGGCGATCTGCTTGACCACTTTTTCCAGCAGATACTTCGGCGGCATCATCTTGTCCGCCATGCCCTTGCGCGCCAACACGGTGACCTCGTCGAACAGCTTGGGTACCAACCTCAGGCGCGCCAGATAGTCGTCGTATTCCTTGGTGCTGTTGAACGGGATCGAGCTGACGAAGCCGGCCAGCGCGATATGCACGCCGCTCATCTGGTCCAGCGGCATCTCGTAGAGCTTGAGGTCGTAGGAGCGCAGCGAATCCTTCAGCTGGCGCACCATCAACTGCTGGTTCAACTTGTCGCTGTCGGGGAAGCCGCTGGTGTCGATCGCCTCGAAGCGCTTGAGGAAATCGGCCGTCGCCTGATGGTCCGCGCGCACATGCGCCAGCGAGACATCGCTCCAGTGGTCGTTGTAGCGCAAGTCGCCCAGGATGGTGGCGAACTCGGGGCTGTTCTTCAGCGTGTACTGCCACTGCCCGGCCAGCAGCGAGTTGAGCGCCCGCACGCGAGTGGCCACGTCCGCCTTGACAGCGCCTTGCGCGGTCGGGGTGGCCAGCACGCTGGCCGGGATAGTGACCGGACCCAGCAGGGCCGCGCAGATCAGCAAGGGCAAGGTTTTCATTGGACGGTATCCTCTGCAGGAAAATGGGGGGGGGCCGGCAGGATTGTGGCGCCGCGCGATGCCGACAACCCGTGCCAGATAGCATGGTCATGCCGAACGCATCGCCGCCACCGGCGGTACGCGCGCTGCACGCCGCGCCGGCGACAGCACCGACAGCTGGCCGAGCACCCACAGTACCGCCGCGCCGATGGGCAAGTACCACAGCGGCAGGCGAGGCAGCTCGTAGTGCGCCATGAGCAGCAGGTTGAGCAGCACCGCCAGCACGCCGCCGAGCACGATGCCGGCGCCGACGATCAGGAAGTTTTCGCCCTGGAAGTAGCGCAGGATGTCGCCGCGCGTGGCGCCGACCGCGCGCCGGATGCCGATGCTGCGCCAGCGCTGCTGCACCCAGAAATTGGCCAGTCCGGCGATGCCGAGTGCCGTGACGAACAGCAGGCCCGAGGCGGAAGCCACCAGCAGGCCGATCATGGTGGTGTCGCGCTGGAAATAGTCATGGCGGATCTGCGTATAGGTCTGCACCCGCCTGGGATCGATGAGACGGCTGGCGCTGACCTTGAGCAGAGCGGCCTCGGCAGCCTCGAGCACGCGCCGGCGATCGCCCGGCGCGCTGCGCAACAGGTAGGTGACGCCGGAAAGGTCGGGCAGTTGCGGCCAGAGCATGCTGTCGCCCTCCGTGCCCGGATCGCGCAGACTCGGGCGCAGCAAAGTCTCCACGATACCCACCACGCGGATGACAGAATGGCCCAGGTACATGTCCTTGCCCAGCGCCGACTGGTTCGGGTAGAGGCGCCGGGCCAGCGCGCTGCTGATGATGGCTACCGCCGGCGTATGCCCCATGCCCACGACGTAGTCGTCCGGCTGGAACCGGCGTCCGGCGACGAGATGCAGGCCAAGGGTATCGATCAGCCCCGGCGTACCATCGTAAATGCTTGGCGTCATGCAGCTCGTGCCATCGGCGGAACGCTGCTGCATCGCGCGTTGCAGTGATGCCTGGTCGGGACAGACGCCGCGTGAGGAACTGTTGTGGTTCAACGGCAGCGAATAACTCACCGCCGCCACCGATGTCACGCCGGGAATCGCGCGCAAGGCGGCAAGATCGGCCTGGTTGCGCGCCTGCTTGTTCTCGTTCTTCTCGATGCCGCTGCTGTGGATCACCGACAACTCGTTCTCGACGATGCCGGTGGCCACGCTGGCACGCTCCACGCGCTTGGCCACCATGAACACCACGTTGCAGACGATCGCACAAGTGAAGGCGACCTGCAGGGTCAGCAGGATGGATGTGAGCTTGTGATGGCGCAGGGTGGAAAGAATCGGTCGCAGTTGCATGATGGTTACCTGTCTTTCGTGAAGGAAGCCGGCCACGCCGGTTCCAACGGACGCAAGGCGCGCTACATGGCCTTGAGCTGCAGCGCCGGCGGCACCCGGCAGGCGCGCCAGGCCGGCAGCAAGCCGGCCAGCATGCTGGCGAGCACGGCCAGCATCAGGGTGCCCAGCAGCATCGATGCATCCATCTGCGCCAGCCTGGCGTAGTCGTCGGGCCGCTGGCGGATGCTCCACAGGCCCAGCTGGGCCACGGCCAGGCCCAGCGCACCGCCGGCCACTCCGATCAATGCCGACTCGACGCCGAACTGGACGAAGATGTCGCGCCGGCGCGCGCCCAGCGCACGCCTGACGCTGATCTCGCCGCTGCGGCGCAGGAACTTGGCCAGCAGCAACGCCACGATGTTGACCATGCAGACGAACAGGAAACCCAGCGCAAGCCACAATTGCAGGCGCACGTCCGTGGGCACCAGGTTTTCATGCGCAAGCCAGCCCATCAGGCTGTACAACTTCGCGTTGGCGGGCGGGCGCTGGAAACGACCCAGCCCCTTCTGTTGCGCCGAGTAGTCGACCAGATACTGACGGTACGCCGCTACCTGCGCCGGCGTGTCCAGTTGCACCCAGAATTGCAGCCAGGTCGTCGTGTCGCTGCGCTTGGACGCGCTCTCATCCTTGCCCCAGCCGGACTGGTTGCCGCTGACCTGGAGATCCTGGTTCACCGCAACAGAGAAGGGCAGGAAGAACTGATCCGCATCGCTGTACTGGTTGCCGACGTTGTCGGCGTAGAACAACGGCTTCGGTGCCCAGTCGGTGGTGACCCCGACCAGCCGGTAATCGTGCTCGCCCAACCGCACCGTGCGCCCCACCGCATCGGCGGTGCCGAACAGCTTGCGCGCCACCGTCTCGGTCAACACCACCACCTGCGCGCCGGCCGCGTCGTCAGCGGCGCTCCAGCCGCCGCCGTGCACGAACGGCACGCCGAACATCGTGAAGAAGTCCGCGCTGGTATATCTGCCGGCCACATAGAACGGCCGTACTCCTGCCCGGTCGGGACGCAACAACAGATTGCCGCCTGCCATCGCCGCCTGTCGCGTCGCGCGTCGCGCCGTGAGCAGCGCCATCGCATCGGGCCAGGTGAGGTTGTCGCTGGCGTCGGGACCGCCGCCGTCCTGCTTGTAGTCAAGTGGCAGCGGATCGATGTGCGGCGTGTAGAGCTGCGCGCTGCGCCCCGGCAGCGGGTCGTCCGTCATCACGTGCAGCACGGTGACCATCGTCATGCTGGCGCCGATGCCCAGCCCGATCGCCAGCACCATCAAGCCGGTGAGGACCGGGTTTCGCCGCAGGCTGCGCGCCGCCATGTGGATGTAGTAGCCAACCATGTTGCTCCCCCCCTTCCCTTCAAGCACCAAAATCACCTGCTGGGGTGCACCCTTGTTCGTCACACCGACCTGGTCGCCACCACCGGCGGCACCGCGGCGGCGCGCAACGCGGGACCGAGCACGGCGAGCTGGCCGAGCAGCCACAGTGCGGCGGCACCGATCGGCAGGTACACCAGCGGCAGGCGCGGCAATTCGTAGTGGGTCATCAGCAGCAGGTTCAGCGCATAGGCCAGCACCATGCCGAGCACGATGCCGAAGCTGACGATCAGGAAGTTCTCGGTCTGGAAGTAGTGCAGGATGTCGCGGCGGGTGGCGCCGATGGCGCGGCGGATGCCGATCTGCCGCCGCCGCTGCGCCACCCAGAAACTGGCCAGGCCGACGATGCCCAGGGCGGTGACCAGCAGCAGCGCCACGATCACGCCCACCAGCATGCCGATCATCGCGCGGTCCTTCTGGAAACTGCGGGTGCGCAGGTCGCCGAGGGTCTGCGTGCCGTCCTGGTCGAGCACCGCATCCGGGGCGATCTTCGCGATCGCGGCGCGGGCATCGCGCAACACCCGCGGCAGGTCCGTCGGCGCGGCGCGCAGCAGGTAGCTGCCGGAGAGATAGACACTCGACTGCGCCGGCACGAACACCGACCAGTCGCGGCTGTCGCCCGGCCAGCCGCCCGGGTCGGGTCGCACCAGGTGGTCGATCACGCCGACCACGCGAAAGTGCGACTTGTCCAGCCAGAACTCCTTGCCCAGCGGATCGGCGCCCGGCCACAGGTGCTCGGCCAGTGCCCGCGTCACCTGCACCGAGGCGTCGTCCGGCATCAAGGCGGTGAACGGACGGAAATCGTCGGGCTGCGGATTGCGCCCGGCAACCAGCCGCGTGCCCAACGCCGAAAGGCTGCCCGGGCCACCGACGTAGAACTCGACCACGCCGCCGAAGTGCTTGCCGGCCATGTCCGTGGTGATGCCCGCGGTGCCGCGGCGCGCGCCGAACGGGATGGAGTTGAGCAGGCTCACCGACTGCACGCCCGCAATGCTGCCCAGCCCGGCCAGCACGCGGGCGTTGAGGTCGACCGCGTGCGCGTTCTCGTAGCCGGCCAGTTGCACCGTCGCCAGCGAGGCCTCGTCGACGCCGCTGTCGACCTGGATCGCGTCGATCCGGCCGGCGATCAGGAAACAGGCGTTGCACAGCACCGCGCAGGCCAGCGCGATCTCCAGCGCGATCAGCACGGTGGCCATGCGATGGCGGCGCAACGCGGCAAGGATGGGTCGAATCTGCATGTCTCGTTACCTGATGCCTGGTGAAAACGGTGCCTGTCTGAGATGTCCGGCCAGGGATGGCCGGGCTCCTGCGCAGGAACAGCGCACTACAAAGTCTTTAGCTGAAGGCCCGGCGCCACCCGGCTGGCGCGGAACGCCGGCAGGACCCCGGCCAGCAGGCTGGCGGCGATCGCGGTGACGAAGGTGGCGACGAACATCGACACGTCCAGGTGCGCCAGATCGGCGTACGCCACCGGCTGCCGGCGAACCAGCCACAGGCCGAGCAGGGTCAGGCCCAGGCCACCGATGCCGCCGATCAAGCCGACCAGCCCGGCCTCCACCAGGCATTGCGCGAACACCGCGCCGCGGCTGGCGCCGAGCGCGCGGCGCACGCCGATCTCGCCGCTGCGGCGCAGGAACTTCGCCAGCAGCAGGCCGATCATGTTGAACAGGCAGATGGCGAGAAACGCAAACGCCAGCCAGGTCTGCAGCCGCACGTCGCCGGGCACCACGCCGTTGTAGTCCAGCCATTGCATCAGGCTGCGCAGGCGCGTGTTCTGCGGCCGCACGATGCGTCCCAGCGCGGCCTGCTGCGCCGCGTAGCCATCCAGGAACTGCTTGTACGCGGCGACCTTGCCGGCGTCGCCAAGCTGCACCCACAGGCGCACCCACGCACACGGCGAGTTCTGCAGATGGCCCGGCCGCTCGGGCATGTGCCAGCAGGTGAACTGCTGGAAGTTGCCGTCGTTGAGTTCGAGACCGGTGAAGAACGGCGTGAACACGTCCTGCGTCTTGCCGTAGAAGTCCGCGGTGTCGCCATTGGCAAAGCGGCCGCCGGCCACGGTGTAGAACACCGGCGACGGGCGCCATGGACGCAGCACGCCGACGATGCGCACGTCCGTGTCGCGCAGGCGCAGCACCTGGCCGACACTGTCGCGGCCGCCGAACAGCTTGTGGTTGAGATCGTCGGAGATCACCGCCACCCGCGCGTGCCGGGCATCGTCATCCGCGCTCCAGCCGCTGCCGTAGCGGAACGGCACGTCGAACATCGGGAAGAAGTCGCTGGTGGTGGACAGCATGCTCGGCATCAAGGTCGGCAGGTTGACCCCCGGCGCGCTCAGCCGCACCGGGCTGTCCACCACCAGCGTCTGGGCATCGGCCCGATGCGCGCCCCACAGGTCCACTGCCGACTGGTAATCCATCACGTCCAGCGGCTGCTTGAAATCGCCGGGCGTCGGGTTGCCGTCCACCTGCGGATAGAACAGCGTGCCGCTGCGCGTGGGCACCGGGTCGCCGGAGAGCAGATGCATCACCGTCAGCGTGGTCATGCTGGCGCCGATGCCCACCGCGATGGCGATGACCATCAGCGCGGTGAGCACCTTGTTGCGCTTGAGGCTGCGCAGGGCGAGATCGAGGTAATAGGTGAACACGTCCGAATTACTCCTGTTGACTCGTTCTTTCGCAGGAGCCCGCTCGCGGGCGATGCTCCTGCTCAAATGCGCGACGCAGATCAAATCAAGGGCATCGCCCGCGAGCGGGCTCCTGCGTCACACCGACCTCGTTGCCACGACAGGCGGCACCGCCGCGGCGCGCAGCGCCGGACCGAGCACGGCGAGCTGGCCGATCAGCCACAGCGCGATCGCGCCCACCGGGAAATAGATCGCCGGCAATCGCGGCAGCTCGTAGTGCAGCATCAGGAACAGGTTGATGGCGTAGGCGAGCACCATGCCGAGCACGATGCCGATCGTGGCCAGCAGCAGGTTCTCGGTCTGGAAATAGTTGAGGATGTTGCGGCGCGTTGCGCCCAGCGCGCGGCGCACGCCGATGGTGCGCCGGCGTTGCGCCACCCAGAAACTGGCCAGGCCGACGATGCCCAGCGCGGTGACGATCAGCAGCGCGGCGATCGCGCCCACCAGGATGCCGGCCATCGAGCGGTCGTTCTCGAAGAACTTGTCGCGCACTTCGTCGTAGGTGCGCTGCTCGGTCACCACCCGCCGCGGGTCGGCTTTCTTCAGCGCCGCCACGGCGGCTTTCAGCACGGCCTGGCGATCCTGCGGGCGCGTGCGGATCAGGTAGCTCTGGTCCTTGCCGGCGCCCATGAACATCGGCAGGATCATCGAGTAGTGCGCGGTCGCGTCATCGTAGGCGTTGGCGCGCGCCAGGTCGGCGACCACGCCGACCACGCGCACGCCGACCGGGCCGACGTAGATCGTCTTGCCGAGCGCGTCGGCGCCCGGCCACAGCCGTTGCGCCATGGCCTGCGTGATGACCGTGACCGGTGCGATGACCTTGGTGTCGCCGGTGGCCAGCGCCTTGAGCACCACGTCGGCGTCGAGCACCTCGTCGGGCTGCAGGTGGCGCCCCGCCAGCAGGCGCAGACCCATCGTCTGCGCCAGGTTCCCGCCGAAATAGGTGCCGGCGCTGAGGGTCGGCTGGCGCTGCTCCGGGTCCAGCTTGATGCTGGCATTGGACGAGGAGCCGCCCAGCGGCAACTGGTTGACCAGCGCCACGTCCAGCACGCCGGGCACTTGCCGGATCACGGCAAGATCCTCCCTTGCCCGCGCGTAGATGTCCGGCGATGGCGTCACCTCGGCCAGCTGGATCTGCACCAGCGCATGTTCGTCGATGCCGGTGGGCATCTCCATGTGCTGCAGGCGATGGTTGATCATGAACACCGCGTTGCACACGATCGCGCAGGTCAGCGCGATCTCCAGGATCAGCAGCCAGGCGGTGGTCTTGTGCCGCCGCAGCGTGGAGAGGATCGGTCGCAGTTCCATGAATCTTGCCTCATGCTCCAGATCGGAGCGGCTTTTCTTGAGTAGTGCGGCCATGGATGGCCGCTTCCACGCGCAGGGAAAGCGCACTAATTACTCTTCAGTTGCAGGGCCGGCGGCACCTGGCAGGCGCGCCATGCCGGCAGCATGCCCGCCAGCAGGGTCGAGCCCAGTGCCAGCACGAACGTGGTCAGCAGCATCGTCGCGTCCAGGTGGGCCAGCGCGGCGTAGCTGGACGGACGCTGCCGCACCACCCACAGGCCCAACCCCGCCAGCAGCAGGCCGCCGGCGCCGCCCACCACGCCCACCACCCCGGATTCGATCAGCAACTGGCCGAACAGCGCGCGCTTGGAGGCGCCCAGCGCGCGGCGCACGCCGAGGTCGCCGGCGCGGCGCATGAACTTGGCCAGCATCAGTCCCACCGTGTTGACCAGGCAGACCAGCAGGAAGCCGAAGGCGAGGCCGGTCTGCAGGCGCACGTCGTCGGGCACCACGCGCTCATGGGCCAGCCACTGCATCATGTTGCGCAGGCGCACGTTCGGCGCCTTCGCGAAGCGTCCCAGCGCCTTCTGCTCCTGCGAGTAGTGCACCAGGAACTGCTTGTAGTCCGCCGCCTTGGCCGGGCTGTCCAGTTGCGCCCAGAACTGCAGCCACACGCAGCTTTCCGAGGGATAGATCCGGCCCACGCCACCGGCTCCCCTGCCCCAGCAGTCGTTGGAGCCGTTGTGCTCCATCTTCAGGTCCAGTGCCGTCTGCAACGGTACGAATACCTGCTCGGCGCGGCCGTAGGAGCCGGTGTTGAGATCGTAGAAGTGGGGGTTGGGTGCCCAGTCGTCGAGCACGCCGACGATGCGGAAGCTGGCGTCGGCGATGCGCAGATTGCGGCCCACGCTGTCGGCGCCACCGAACAGGCGCTGGTTGAGCTCGCCGTTGATCACCACCTCGCGCGCCTTCGCCTCGTCGTCGGCGGCGTTCCAGCCGCGGCCGTAGCTAAACCGCGTGCCGAACATCGGGAAAAAATCGGCGGTGGTGTAACGCGATTCCACGTAGAACGGGTCCACGACCACGGAGTCGGGCTGGATCGGCACGGAGCCGCCGGTCATCAGTGCCTGGCGGTCGGCGCGTCCGGCGTGCAACAGGTTGAGGCCGTCGATCAGGGTGACCTGCTCCGGCGGCTCGGCGCCGGGCAGCTGGCCACTGTTGTCGCGCGGGTCGATCTGCGGGTAGTACAGCGTGCCGCTGCTTCCCGGCAGCGGATCGCCCGACAGCACGTGCAGCACCGTGAGCGTGGTCATCGACGCGCCGATGCCCAGCGCGATCGCCAGCACCATCAGCGCGGTGAGCGCCCTGTTGCGCTTGAGACTGCGCAGCGCCAGTTCGAGATAGTAGGCAAACATGATATCTCCCAAGGAGACCGGGTCCGGAACCGGGAAGGGATGCGCAAGAGCGACAGCGGCGCGAGCCCGTGCGCTTGCGATTGCCCCTTCCCGTCCGCCGAATCCCGGCCCGCAAAAATCACGCAGCCCGGGTGGCCGACACCGGAGGCACGTTGGACGCGCGCCGCGCGGGCACGAACACGGCAGCCTGGCCGATCACCAGCATGGCCAGCACCCCCACCAGCACGTACAGCACCGGCAACCGGGTCATCTCGTAGCGCGTCATCAGCCACAGGTTCAGGCCGATCGCGAGCGCGATGCCAAGCAGTACGCCGATGCCGGCGATCAGCAGGTTCTCGACCTGGAAGTAGTGCAGGATGTCGATCTTGCGCGCGCCCAGGGCACGACGCACACCGATCTGCCGATGGCGCTGGCCGACCCAGAAGCTGGTCAGGCCGACGATGCCGGCGGCGGTGACCGCGATCAGCACCAGACAGATCACGCCCATCAGGATCGCCATGCCCACGTCGGCGCGGTACGCCTTGGCGCGGATCTCGCCGAAGGACTTGACGCTGTCGTCGTCGAGCACGCGCAGCGGGTTGACCTTGTACAGCAACGGGGTCACGGCGCGCATCACGCTGTCGAGCTGGCCGGGCCGGGTGCGCACGGCGTAGCGGGCGAAGTTGGCGTCCAGCCGGGTCGGGATCAGCGTCGAGTACCACGCGAAGTCGTTGCCCCAGCTGCCGGTGGCCGGCGTCTGCATCCGCTCGACCACGCCGATGATGGTGGTCGGTGCATTGCTGCCGTCGCTGTACATCACCTTGCCGACCGCACTGCCGTCGGGGAACAGCTTTTGCGCCAAGGCCTTGGTGATGATCGCGATCGGCCGCGGCGGCTGGTCGCGAAAGCCCTGGTGCTGCACGTCGCCGGCAGTGAAGGCGCGGCCGGCCACCAGCTTCAGGCCAAACGTGTCCATTGCCTGGTCGCCGATGAAGTAGTACGCCGTGCGGGTGTTGTCCTTGCCGCCGAGCTGGGCGCCCGGCTTGTGCGACACCGAGCCGGTCCAGGAGGAGTTGAGCAAGGGCAGCGAATTGGTCGGCGTCACCGACACGACGCCGGGCAGGTTGCGCAATGCGGCCAGATCCTCGCGCTGCATCGCGTCGAGTTTCTCCACGCCGTCGGCGGTGTCGGCGTTCGGCGCGCCCACCCATTGCTGGGTGACCAGGAGCAGGTTGCTCTCGTTGAGCCCGGTGGGCCGGTTCACCCGTTCGATGCGCTGGCCGATGATGAAGATCGCATTGCACACGATCGCCAGGGTCAGCGCGATCTGCAGGGAGATGAGCACGGTACCGGCCTTGTGCTTGCGCAGTGCGGCGAGGATGGGATGCAGTTTCATGGCGTGATCCTCAATTGCTCTTCAGCTGCCACGCGGGTTGCACGCGCGAGGCTCGGTAGGTGGGATACAGGCCGGCCAGCATGGTGGCGACCACCGCCACCAGCAGGGTCAGCACCAGCAGCGACACGTCGATCCGCGCCAGCGAGGCGATGTCACGCGGCAACACCCAGCCCACGCTGGCCACGCCGGCGCCGGTCAACAGCAGGCCGAGCACGCCGCCGGCCGCGCCGACAATGCCCGCCTCGACCAGGAACTGCGTGTAGATCGCCGCACGCGGCGCACCCAGCGCGCGGCGCACGCCGATCTCGCTGCTGCGGCGCAGGAACTTGGCCAGCAGCAGGCCCACCGTATTGACCAGGCACACCAGCAGCAGGCCCAGCGCCACCAGCAAGGACACCTTGGTATCGCTGGGCACCACGTGCTGGTTTTCCAGCCATGCCGGCACGTCGCGCAGGCGGTTGTTCGGCGCCCAGCGGAAGCGCCCGGCAGACTGCTGGTCCTTGGCATAGCCGTCGAGATAGGCGCGATACGCCGTCACCGCCGCGGCATCGTCAAGTTCGGCCATGAACGCGATCCACGCGCAGGGCGAGTGCTGCAGGCCGACGAAGCCCGGCTCGTCGGGCACCGCATTGCAGTTGGTGTTGCCGTCGTTGGTGATGTCGGCCTGGATTGCGGTCTGGAACGGCAGGAACACGTCGGCATCGGTGGTGGAGAAGCCGCCGCTGTTGACCACGTCGTAGAAGCGCGGCTGCGGGTTCCAATGGTCGAGCACGCCGACCACGCGATAGTCCCGGCCTTCGACATTGACGATGCGACCCACGCTGTCGACGCCGCCGAACAGCTTCTGGTTGAGCTTGCTGCTGATCACCACGACCTGGGCACGGTTGGCGTCGTCGCTGCTGCTCCAGCCGCGACCGTACTGGAACGGCACGTCCAGCATCGGAAAGAACTCGCCGTACACGGCATGCCCGCTGACATTGAGCGGATGCTTGCTGGCATCGGTCGGCACGATCGAGGGCGAGATCTGGTACATCGCCGACTGCCGCTTGGCGCGGTGGTCGCGCATCAGGGCGACAGCGTCGGTGTAGTCCATGGCATTCGGCGGCTCGCCGTCGGGACTGCGGCCGTTCGGCCCCCACATGTCGATCTGCGGCACGAACAGCTTGGACGATTTCCATGGAATCGGGTCGCCAGACACCGCGCGGAACACCGACCACGAGGTCATCGACGCGGCCACGCCGAAGCCGATCGCCAGCACCATCAGTGCGGTGAGTCCGGGGCTGCGTTTCAGGCTGCGCAGGGCCAGTTCAAGGTAGTAGGCGAACATCTCGTCTCTCCGTTGTCACATGCAGGGGCGCACCTTCGTGCGCGAAGCCTTCGTTGTTGCAGGAGCACCTCGTGCGCCCTGCAGGAATTCGTCGTTCACACGCTCCGCGTGGCCTCCACCGGCGACACGCGCGAGGCGCGCAGCGCCGGCGCCAGCGTGGCGGCCTGGCCAAGCAGCACCAGCATCAGCACGCCCAGACCCACGTAGACCAGCGACATCCGGTCCATCGCGAAGTGGGTCACCGTCCACAGGTTGAAGGCGAAGCCCAGCACGATGCCCAGCACCGCGCCGGACGCGCTGATCAGGAAGTTCTCGGTGAGGAAATACGCGAGGATGTCGCGCTGCCGTGCACCCAGTGCGCGGCGCACGCCGATCTGCTTGCGGCGCTGGCCGACCCAGAAGCTGGTCAGGCCCACGATGCCGGCCGCGGTGATCGCCAGCAGCACCACGCTGATGATGCCCATCAGGATCGCCATGCCGCGGTCGCTGTCGTAGACCTTGTGACGGATGGTGGCGTAGTCCTGGATGCCGTCCTTGGGATCGATGATGCGCATGCGGCTTTGTGCGTACAGCGCCTTGGGCACCTCGCGCATGGCGTCGGCAAGCTGGCCGGGCCTGGCGCGCACGATGTAGTACACGCCGCGCGAATCATCCGCCCGCATCGGCCAGATCAGCGACTGGCCGGCATAGCCGTTGCTCCATTGATCCACGCCCTGCCGGTGCAGCGGGTCGACGATGCCGACGATCGTGCTCGGCGTGGTGCCCATCGCATAGAAGCTCTTGCCCAGCGCGTTGCCGTCGGGGAACAGACGGTCGGCGAGCGCCTTGCTCACGATCACCGTCGGCGGAGTGACAGCTTCCTGGGTGCCCATCACCATCACCTCATCGGCGCGGAAATTGCGTCCCGCGACGAGATTCAGGCCCAGCGTATCGATGAAATGCTCGTCGCCGGTGTACACCGCGCTATCCGTGGTCGGCTTGACCTGGTCGGGCGTCATGGTGACGAAGTTGTCCCAGCCGCCGCCCCGCAGCGGATAGCCGCTGGCGGGCGTGGCATCGCCCACGGCCGGCAATTGCCGCAGCGCGATCAGGTCGGCGCGCACCTGCGCATCGATCTGCGAGGTCGACTGGCCCATGTCGGCCCACATGTTGGCGATGACGAACACGTTGGCCTCGTCCACGCCGCTGCTCGCGGACAGGTTGCCCAGTCGCTGGTGGATGATGAACAGCGCGTTGCACACGATGGCCAGCGTCAACGCGATCTGCAGCGCGATCAGCATGGTGCCCGCCTTGTGCCGGCGCAGCGCGGTGAGGATGGGCCTGACCTGAAAATTCATGGCACTCTCCTCAGCTCGACTTCAGTTGCCAGGCGGGTTGCACGTGTGCCGCGCGCCACGCCGGGTAGAACGCCGCCAGCACGGTGGCGATGATGGCGACGACGAGGGTCAGCCCCACCAGCGAGACATCGAGCCGGGCCAGCTTCGCGATCTCCGGCCGGAACAGGATGCCCACGCCGGACACGCCCACCGCCGTGAGCAGCAGACCCAGCACGCCACCGGCCAGGCCTATCGTGGCGGCCTCGATCAGGTATTGGGTATAGATCTCGCGCCGCGTCGCGCCCAGCGCGCGGCGCACGCCGATCTCGCCGGAGCGGCGCATGAACTTCGCCAGCAGCAGGCCGATGGTGTTGACCAGGCAGATCAGGAAAAAGCCCAGCGCCACCACCAGCGAGATGCGGCTTTCCGGCGGCACCACGTGCTCGTAGTCGAGCCACTGCATCACGTCGCGCAGACGCACGTTGGCTGCCCAGCCGAAGCGGCCCGCGTGCTGCTGGTCGGCGGCGTAGTTGGTGAGGAAGCGGCGGTAGCTGGCGACCTCGGCGGGGCTGTCCAGTTCCACCCACGGCGTGATCCACACGCAGTTGCTCTGCAGATAACCCTGCCAGGTCGTGTAGCTGAGCGAGCCGCGGCAACTGTTGCGCCCGCCCGAGCGCATCTGCAGGTCCAGCGCACGACTGAACACCATGTAGATGTCCGGCTCGTCGGCAAAGCCGTTGGTGCTGAACAGGTCGTAGAAGCGTGGCCGCGGGTTCCATTGGCTGGTGACGCCCACCACGTGGTAGTCATGCCCGCCAAGATTGAACGTGCGCCCCACGCTGTCGGCGCCGCCGAACAGCTTGGCATTGAGCTTGCCGCTGATGACGACGGCACTAGCGCGTGCGTCGTCGTCCTGCGCACTCCAGCCGCCGCCGTAGCGGAACGGCACCTCGAACATGCTGAAGAAGTCGGCGGTCACGGCGTAGCCGTTGGCGTTCAATGGAAGGTCGCGACTGCCGCCCAGCATCACCGACAGTTGCACCGGGTACAGGAACGTCTGGCGCTTGGCCTCGTGTGCACGCATCAGCGCCATCGCGTCGATGTAACCCAGCGCCTCGGCCGGCTCGCCCTTCAGGTTCTGCTGCGGCCCCCAGCCGTCCACCTGCGGCGTGAACAGCTGCGCCGACTTGCCTGGTATCGGATTGCCCGACACGGCACGGAACACGGAGTACGTGATCATCGACGCCGCCACGCCGAAACCGATCGCCATCACCATCAGCGCAGTGAGGGCGGGGTTGCGGCGCAGGCTGCGCAGTCCGAGTTGGAGGTAGTAGGTGAACATCTCGATATCCGGGATTGGGGCTTCGTCAAAGCCGACGCATGCGCGATCGCTCTCTCCGATTCCCTATTCCCGATTCCCTGCAGCCGCATGGGCGTGGAAGCGCGGCTCCTCGGCCAGATCGACCACCTGGCCGTCGATGATGTGCACGTTGCGCTGGGCGCGGGCGGCCAGCTCGGGGTCATGCGTGACCATCACGATGGTGGCGCCGTCGCGGTGGATCTCCTCAAGCAGCTCCATCACGCCGCGGGCCATCTGGGTGTCCAGGTTGCCGGTCGGTTCGTCCGCCAGCAGCAGGCGCGGCGAACCGGCCAGCGCGCGGGCGATCGCCACGCGCTGCTGCTGGCCGCCGGAGAGTTCGGCCGGGTAATGCTTGGCGCGCGAGGCCAGGCCGACGCGTTCCAGCGAGTCCATGATGCGCTGCTTGCGCTCGGCGGCCTTCATGCCGCGGTAGCGCAGCGGCACCTCGATGTTGTCGAACACGTTGAGATCCGGGATCAGGTTGAACGCCTGGAAGATGAAGCCGATCTTCTCGTTGCGGATCTTCGAGCGCGCGTTGTCGTTGAGGTTGCTGACCTCCACGCCGTCGAGGTGGTACTCGCCGCCGGTGAACGTCTCCAGCAAGCCGGCGATGGTCAGGAAGGTGGTCTTGCCCGAACCGGACGGTCCGGTCACGGCCACGAACTCGCCCTCCTTCACGTCGATGTTGAAATCGCGCAGTGCGTAGGTCTCCACCACTTCGGTGCGGTAGACCTTGGACAGGTGGGTCATCTTCAGCATGGTTGCGTCCTTTGGTGGTGGTGATGGTGTTTTGCCCCTCCCCCTGCTTCGCAGGGGGAGGCTGGGAGGGGGTGACGCCTTGATCTTGCGTGACGAAGAGCTACCCCACCCCGGCCCTCCCCTGCAGGCAGGGGAGGGAGTGAATCTGCGTCAGTTGCTGATCGCGACCGTGGCCGCGCCCTTGAAGCTGTCGGTGCCGGAGATCACGATCTTGTCGCCTTCCTTCAGGCCTTCGAGGATCTCCACCTTGTCGATGCTGGAGGCGCCGACGCGGATCGGGGTCTTGGTGGCGATGCCGTCGTGCACCAGGTAGGCGTAGCTGCCGCCGGATTCGTCGACGAACGAGCCGCGCTGCACGGTGAGCACGTTGTCGCGCTTGTCCAGCAGCACGCGCACCGACAGGCGCTGGTTCTGGCGCAGCTGTTTCGGCGTGGTGCCGTCGAAGCGCAGCCGCGCGGCGACCTGGCCGTTGACCACCTCGGGCGAGATCGCGCTGACGATGCCCTTCCAGGTGTGGCCGTTGCCGCTGATCTCGCCGGTCATGCCGATGCCGAGGTCGCGGGCGAAACTCTCCGGCACCTGCATCTCCACCTGCAGCGCGGACAGGTCGACCACGCTGAGCAGCTGCGCATCCTTGGCGACGGTGGCCTTTTCGGCGATGAACAACTGACCGACCTGGCCGTCCACCGGCGACTTCACGTTGAGGTCGTCGACCTGGCGCTTGAGGTCGGCCACCAGCAGCAGCTGGCGGTCATGCGCCAGCTTCTTCGACTGGATGTCGAAATTGAGGCTGGCGTTGTCCATGCCCAGGTCGCTGTGGGCGTGCTCCAGGGAGATGCTGGCCTTGTCCAGGGTGTCCTTGGCGCGGTCGACGTCCATGCTGGGCACGGCGCCGCGGGCAAACGCCTTCTGGTAACGGGCGAGGTCGCGCTGGGCGGTCTGCAGGTCGATCTTGGCGTTGTCGTAGGCCTTCTGCAGCGCGGAACGCTGCTTGCGTGCATCGACCTGCGCGCGCATGTAGTCGACCTGCATCGCGTCGGCGTTGCTCTGTTCCTGGGCCAGCTTGTTGGTCAGCTCGGGACTGTCGATGGTGGCCAGCACCTGGCCCTTCTTCACCGTGTCGCCGGCGTGCACCTTCAGCGTCACCGCGCCACCCGAGGTGGCGTACAGGGTGGGGCTGACCGCGGCCACCACCTTGCCCTCGGCCGCGATGTCGCGCACGAACGGACCGCGCTCGACCGTGGCGAACGACAGCCGCGAGGCGCTCACCGAGCCGGAGGCGGAAAACAGCCGCCCGATGCCGGGCGCCAGCCACACCAGCAGGCCGAGCACGAGCACGCCGACGGCGCCGAAGATCAGCTGCCGTTTGCGGTTGGGTTTGACCTCTACCAGTTTGTCCTGTGCGGAAGTGTCGCGAATCATCGATGCCGTTCCTGACCGCGTACAGCGCGGTTGCACGGCAGTCATTGCAATCCACGTGCCACTCGGCCACGGCGCCGCAAACGCTTGTCCTGCAACGGTTTGATCGGTTCCGACGGCGCCGCCGAAGTGTCCGCGGACACCGTACGGACAACCGGACGAACACGCGCCGGTCCGCCGCGGACACCGCCCTGGAACGCGAAAGGCCCCGGTTCGCACCGGGGCCTTTCGCGGGCATCCTTGCCGTGCGGGCGGGCGGCTTGCCGGCCTAGAACTCCTGCGTGAAGCGCAAGCCGATGGTGCGCGGCGGGTTGGTGACGGTGTACACCTGCCCGTTCGGGTACTGCGCCACCACGCCGTGGGCGGCGCAAACCGCCTCGGCGCACTCGGTGTACTTGTAGAGTTGCGCGCGCTTGTCGAACAGGTTGTTGATGTACATGTCCAGCGTCCAGCCGCCCTTGCGGAAGCCGGCGGAGACATCCATGGTGGTGTAAGCCGCCAGATTGCCGGTCAGGCTGTTTTCGAGCAGACGCAGGTCGGACTTGCGCTCGCCCACATGCACCACCGCGCCCTGCAGGTAGGCCTCGTTTTCACCGACGTCGAAGGTGTAGCGCGCCACCAGGTTGCCCTTGAACCTGGGCGTCACCGGCAGCTGGGTGCCCTTCGGCGCCAGCTCCGCACCGGGACAATCGGTGACCGGCGTGCCGTTGGCGTCGGTGAAGCCGCAGTAGGTCGCGGTCAGCTTGGCGTCGTAGAAGGCGGCCCCGGCGCTGAGTTGCAGGTTGTAGGCGGCGGCCCAGTTCAACTCCGTTTCCAGGCCCCGGATGCGCGCCTGGTTGGCGTTCTTGATTTCGGTGAGGCCGTTGGCGCCGAGGATGCTGAACTGGAAGTCCTTCCAGTCCTGCTGGAACACCGAGCCGTTGAACGACAGCCGGTTGGCGAGCCAGGTGGTCTTCCAGCCGAACTCGTAGTTGGTCAGGTAATCCGACTTGTACGGCGGCAGCGAGCCGCGACGGTTCAGGCCGCCGGGGCGGTAGCCCTCGGACCGGGTGAGGTAGACCATCTTGGTCGGCGAGATGTTCCAGGTCAGGTTGACCTTGCCGAGCGAGCCGGTTTCCTTCACGTTCTTGTCGAAGTCCAGGCACGGCGCGCCGTGGAACGGCTCGGGCGAGACGCAGCCTGCCTCGCCGTAGCTGGAGCCGGGGAAGTAGCCGGCGCTGAACCCGTAGAAGCCGCCCAGGCTGTTGTCGGCGCGGAAGTAGCGCCCGCCGATGGTGCCGGTGAGCGTGTCGGGGATGAAGTCGTAGGACAGCTCGCCGAACACTGCCTCATCGCGGTCGGTGCGCACCTGCTCGGTCAGCCAGAGGGTGCTCGGCCAGCCGGTGATCGACAGGAAATCGGCCAGGCCGTCGACCATGTAGCGCTGTTCGATGTCGTGCACCGAGCGTTCCCAGAACAGGCCGCCGACCACGCGCAGGCGATCCTCCTTCGGCGACGCCAGGCGCAGCTCGTGGCTGTCCATGGCGTAGCGGTCCTTGCCGATGATGTACTGCGACGGATTGATCAGCGCGCCGTCGTTGTCGTAGAGGTAGGTGCCGTACGCGTAGGGCAGCTGGTCGTACCAGAACGAATAGTCGCTGTAGTCGTTGTGCTCGACCTGGTTCCGCTTGAGGTGCGCGTACGCATAGGTCAGGTCGAAGTTGCCGATCTTGCCCTGCAGCGTCAGCGCCGCCTGCCACCAGCGATCGGAAGTGCGCTCCGGATAGAAGTGGGTCAGGGCGAGGTCGCCGATCGCCGGGTCGGTGGCGATGTTGCCGTGGGCCACCGTGTTCTGTCCCATCAGGGTGCCGTTGATCGACCAGTCGTCGTTGAGGTCGACCTTCAGCGCCGCGCGCGCGCCGTCGATGTCGTTGCCGTTGTAGTCCTTCTTGGCCGCGGGCATGCAGACCAGCAGGCTCGACGCCGTGCAGTTCCTGGCATTGCTGACGGTGATGCCGGATACCGGGTAAGTGCGCGTGCCTTCCTTGTTGTCGATGTAGCCGGCGTCGCGCTCGTGCCAGCCGACCAGACGGACCGCCGCGCTTTTCGCGATCGGGATGTTGACCATGCCCTCGACCACGTGCCCGATGCCGCCATGCGCGACCGAGTCGATGCCGGCGCTGTAGCTGGCGGCGAAGCCGCTGGCGTCGGGCTTGTTGGTGATGATGCGCAACGCGCCGGACTGCGCGCTGGCACCGTACAGGGAGCCCTGCGGCCCGGCCAGCACCTCGACGCGGGCGATGTCGTACATGTGGATGTCGAGCGGGCCGGTGACGGTGGTGACCGGCTGCTCGTCGAGGTACACGCCGACGCTCGGCCTCGAACCGGAATGGTTGCCGTCGCCGCCGCTGGCCACGCCGCGCATGTAGATCTCGGAGAAGCCCGGGCCGGCGCTCTGGTAGGACACGCTGGGCAGGTACTTCACGTAGTCGTCGAAGTTGGCGATGTGCAGCTGCTCGATTCTCTCCGAGCCCAGCACCTGGATGCTGATCGGCACCTTCTGCAGGTTCTCGGTCCGTTTCTGCGCGGTCACGGTCACCGTGCTGAGCGTGGCGACCTTCTGCTCCGCCGCCGGCGTTCCGGTCGGCGTCTGGGCCTGGCCGGCGTCCTGCGCGAACGCCACCGAGCTCATGGCGAAGCAGATCGCCGCGGCGAGCGGCAGGCGGTTCAAGCTCGTCCGCCGTGTTGTTGCTGGTTGTCTACCCCTGATCCTGTGCATTGGCTCCCCTCTCTAAGTGTTGATGACGATCAATCGGAAACTGCCACATCGGATTCGAATCCCGGCACCTCGGGGTAGCGCTGCAATACCTGCCCCAGTGTCGATTCCAAAGGCGCCAGCCATGGCGCGTAGTTCTGCCAGTGATCCACCCCTTCGCGGTAGATCGGCCGGCGCACCTGTTCCGAACTCGCGGTGCGGACGGGTCGCTCGTTCCGGAAGAATCGCAGGCACGATTCCTCGAACGGCAGGCCGCAATGGTCGAGCAGGCGCCGAATCTCCCCCTCGGTGTCCTCGACCATGCGTTCGTAGAAGACGCGGTGGATGCGCCCGGGCAGCACCGCGTCGAAATGCGCCATCAGCGCGACATAGTCGCGGTAGTAGCGCGCCAGGTCCTCGAGGCTGTAGCTGAAGCCCTGCCCGCGCGCGAAGTGCTGCTTGAAGCCCGAGAAGCAGCAGGCCAGCGGGTGCCGCCGCGCATCGATGATGGTGGCGTTCGGCAGCATCAGGTGGATCAGCCCGACGTGCATGAAGTTGTTCGGCATCTTGTCGACGAACAACGGCGCGGCGGTCTTGCGCTGGATGCGGGTATTGTCGAGGTAGCGCTCGCCCAGCTCGCGCAGCGCGCCGGCGTCCAGCGCCGCCAGCGCGTCGTGGTAGGGCATCTCGCCGTCGGCGCCGGCGCGCTCGCGCAGCATGCGCGTGATCGAGGTGACCTCGGGCAGCTCCATGGTGCCTTCGACCTGGCTGTGACTGGCCAGGATCTGCTCGATCAGGGTGGAACCGGAGCGCGGCAGGCCGACCACGAAGATCGGATCGCGCGCCGGGCTGCCGCAACCGGCGCGCGCGGCGAAGAACCCGCGGGTGTAACGCTGGCGGATGTGCCGCACGCGCGCGCTGGTCTCGTCGGCGCTGTAGTGCAGCTGGGCGCGGCGGATCGCGTTGCCCTGCGCGTAGTGCCGGAACGAGGCTTCGTACTCGCCGGCGTCCTCCAGCGCCTTGCCGACGGCGAACTCCAGGTGCAGGCGGTCGTCCGCGGCCAGGTCGGTACGCACCAGCTGGCGGCGCATCGCGGCGAGATCGTCGGCGTCGAAGCGGAAGGTCTTGAGGTTGGCCAGGCTCCACCAGACTTCGCCGAAGGACGGCTCCCGTGCCAGGCTGCGGCGGTAGGCGTCGATGGCGCGCTGCGTGTGCCCGGCGGTCTTCAGCGCATGGCCGTAGCTCATCCACACCTTCGGGTTGTCCGGGTACTGCTCCAGCAGCTCGGCGTAGAGGGCGATCGCCGGCTCGTAGTCGCCGACCCGGCACAACACTACCGCCTTGAGGTTGCGGTAGCCGGGGTGGCCCGGCGCCGTCGCCAGCAGGCGCTCGATCTGCGCCAGCGCCTGCTCCGGCCGGTTGCTGCGATGCAGGACCTGGGCGTAGTTCTGGCGCGCGGCATCGAAACCGGGCGCCAGCTCCAGGCAGCGCTCCAGCAGGTGCAGCGCATCCTCGTTGCGGCCCAGCCGGGCGGCGACCTCGGCGAACATGCGGATCGCGGCGACGTCGGTCGGCGCCTGCTTCAGATGCTCGCGCAGCAGTGCCTCGGCCACCGGGATGCGGTTCTCGACCAGCGCGGTGGCGGCGGCCAGCAGGCGCGGGTCGCTGGTGGAATGGCGCACGTGGCTGGCGTAGGCGGCGTCCGCGGCCTCCTGCTCGCCGGCGGCCATGAGATGGTCGCCGAGCGCGCGCCAGGCCTGCGGCAGGTCGGGCTTCAGCGCCACCGCGCGACGCAACGCGGCGATCGCCTGCTGGCCGCGGCCGTCGTGGCCCAGCGCCAGGCCAAGGTCGAGCTGGGCGAGCGCCCAGTTCGGCTGGGCCCGCGCCAGCGGTTCGAGGATCTCCAGCGCGCCTTGGGTGTCGCCCTGCCCCATCCGCGCCGCCGCCAGCAGGCGCAGCGCGGCGGGGTGGCCGGCGGCAGCCTTGAGGATCTCCGCGGCCTGTTCGCCGGCCAGCGCCGGGTCGCGCTGCAGCAGACGCTCGGCGTGGGCCAGCGCCTGCTCCAGCGTGCCGGTGGCGAGTGTGTCCGTCATGGCCGGTGCTGCCGCGGCGGCACGGCGGTCCGGTCCGCGTCGACGGACAGGCGGTACAAGCAGGGGAAGGCGGTGCGTTGCATGAGGAGACAGTGGCCTCTTAAAGTTTTTTTAACAAGCTATAGTCAAATTCCAGTGAGCGGTAGTAGGCATCGACCAGGATGCGTTCGTCCTGGCCGTGCGAACGGTCGTCGTCGACGTCGTAGGCGATGCCGTTGAAGACGTAGGACGGCATCCCGGCGGCGCGCAGGAACACGCTGTCCGAGGCACCGGCGGACATGTAGGGCGTCACCGGAATCGGCCCCCACAGCGCTTGCGCCACCTCGCCGATCCGCGCGAACAGCGCCGCGTCCACCGGGCTGGGCGGGCTGGGCTGCGGCGGCGCGACGCGGGCGATCTCGATGCCGGGATCGGCCACGGCCTGGCGCAGCGCCGCATCCACCCGGTCAGGGTCCTCGTCCGGCAGCAGACGGCAGTTGATCGTGGCGCGCGCGAGCTGCGGCAGCGCGTTCTCGGCCTGGCCGCCTGCGAGCAGCGTCGGCACGCAGGTGGTGCGCAATTGCGCGTTGTTGTAGACGGAGGACGCCGCCAGCCGCGCCAGCGCCGCGGGATCGGACGGCGCGCGGGCGACCGCACGCATGTCGGCGGCGAGCGCGCCCGAATAATCCTTCGCCAGCGTCGCGTAATAGCCGCGGGTGGCCGCGTTGCTGCGCAGCGGGAACTGCAGCGGCGCCAGCCGCGCCAGCGCCTGCGCCAAGCGATAGATCGCGTTGTCGGGCGTCGGCAGCGAGCTGTGCCCGCCGGGGTTGCGCACGGTCAGCGTGTAGCTCAGGAACACCTTCTCGGCGGTCTCCACCGACAGCACCGCCACGCGGCCGCCGCGCAGTTCCGGGCCGCCGCCGTCGACGTTGATCGAATAAGCCGAGCGGATCAGTTCGGGCCGGTGCGCCAGCAGCCACTGCACGCCGTTGGCGACGCCGTCTTCCTCGCCGGCGGTCAGCGCGAGGATGTAGTCGCCCTTCGGCACGAAACGCTCACGGTGCAGGCGCAGCAGTGTCTCGACCAGGCCGGCGCCGCCGCCCTTGATGTCCATGCTGCCGCGACCGTAGAAGTAGCCGTCGCGCTCGGTCAGCGCGAACGGATCGACGTGCCAGTCCTCGCGCCGCGCCTCGACCACGTCCAGGTGCGCCAGCAGCAGGATCGGTTTGCGCTCGCCGTGGCCGCGCAGGCGCACCACCAGGTTGCGCCGGCGCGGATCGTCGCCGACCACCTGCACGTCCGCCGGCGCGAAGCCGGCGTCGAGGAAGCGCTTGGCGAGCTTTTCTGCCGCGACCGTGGTGCTGCCGTGTTCGGAGGTGGTGTCGACGGCGATCAGCTCGCCGAGCAGCGCGCGGCCCAGCGCGCGGTCGGCCGGCGGCGCGGTATCGGCGGCATGGCCGGCCAGCGGCAGCAGCGCCGCCGTGGCGATGAGGGCGTGCAGGAAACGGAGTCGCATCATGGTCGCTCCAGGGCCAGCGCCAGCCCCTGGCCGACGCCGATGCACAGGCTGACCAGCGCGCGGCGTTGCTGATGGCGGCGCAGCGCGAATGCCGCGCTCAGCGCCAGCCGCGCGCCGCTGGCGCCGAGCGGGTGGCCGAGCGCGATCGCGCCGCCGTTGGCGTTGACGTGATCGGCATCGTCGGGCAGGCCGAGCGTGCGCGTGCAGGCGAGCACCTGCGCGGCGAACGCCTCGTTGATCTCGATGCGGTCGAAGTCGGCCAGGTCCAGGCCGGTGCGCGCGAGCAGCTTGCGGATCGCCGGCACCGGGCCGATGCCCATCACCCGCGGCGCGACGCCGGCCGCGGCCATGCCGACGATGCGCGCCAGCGGCTGCAGGCCGTATCGCGCCAGTGCCGCCTCGGAGGCCAGCAGCACGGCGGCGGCGCCGTCGTTGAGGCCCGACGCGTTGCCGGCGGTGATGCTGCTGCCGGCGCCGAGCAGCGGCTTGAGCGCGGCCAGCTTCGCCGCGGTGGTCTCGGCGCGCGGGTGTTCGTCGATCTGCACGAGGATCGACTCCCGCCCACGCGGCGCATCCACGGCGGTGATTTCCTCCGCCAGCCAGCCCTGCCCCTGCGCGTGCGCGGTGCGCTGCTGGCTGCGCAGCGCATAGGCGTCCTGGCTGTCGCGGTCGATGCCGTGCTCGCGGGCGAGGTTCTCGGCAGTCTGCGTCATCGAGTCGATGCCGTAGCCGGCCTGCATGCGCGGGTTGACCAGGCGCCAGCCCAGCGTGGTGTCCTCCAGCTGCTGGTCGCGCGCGAACGCCGCGCCGGCCTTGGCCAGCACGTACGGCGCGCGGCTCATGCTCTCGACGCCGCCGGCGACGACCAGCTCGGCCTCGCCACAGGCGATCGCGCGCGCGGCTTGGCCGATGGCTTCGAGGCCGGACGCGCACAGCCGGTTGACGGTGACGGCCGGCACGTCCGGCGGCAAGCCAGCCAGCAGCGCCGCCATCCGCGCGACGTTGCGGTTGTCCTCGCCGGACTGGTTCGCGCAGCCCAGGATCACCTCGTCCAGCGCCGCCCAGTCCAGCGCCGGGTGGCGCGCCATCAAGGCCGCGATCGGCAGCGCGGCGAGATCGTCGGCGCGCACGCCGGCCAGCGCGCCGCCGAGGCGACCGAACGGGGTGCGCGTGGCGTCGACCAGCCAGGCGTCATTCATAGGCGTGCCTCATTGCCAGGTGCGGCAGCCAGCCGCCGCGCCGGATCGCCTGCTCGATGGCGCGCTGCGCCTCGTGCAGGGCCGGCAGGATCTGCTGCACCGCGCGCGCGGGGGCTTCCTCGCTGTATGGCATGCCGACGTTCAACGCGGCGACCACGCGGCCGTCGCCGGCGTGGATCGGCACCGCGATCGAGCACAAGCCCGGCTCCAGCTCGCGCGAGACCAGCGCATAGCCTTGCTCGCGCACACGGCGCAGTTCCGCCTTCAGCGCGCTGGCGCTGCGGATCGTCTGCGGCGTGTAGGCACGGAACTTCTGGCCGCGCAGCCAGGCGGCCAGCTCGGCCTCGGCCAGGTCGGCCAGCATCACCCGCCCCAGCGAGGCGGCGAACGCCGGCAGCCGCGCGCCCACGCCCAGCGCCAGGCTCATCACCCGGCGCACCGGCACGCGCAGCACGTAGACGATGTCGCTGCCGTCGAGCACGGCCATCGAACACGACTCGCCGACCCGCTGCGACAGCAGCTCCATGCTCTGCTGCGCCAGCTCGGTCAGGTCCAGCGAGGTGAGGTAGCTGTAGCCCAGCTCCAGCACGCGCGGGGTCAGGAAGAAACTGCGGCCGCGGCTGCCCACGTAGCCCAGGTGCTGCAGGGTCAGCAGGCTGCGGCGCACCACCGCACGCGACAGGTCCGTGCGTTCGGCGACCTCGGACAGACTCGCGCTGGGCAGCTCGCGATCGAATGCGCGCAGCACCTGGAGCCCGCGCGCCAGCGATTGCACGTAGTCCGCGCTGTCCTCGAATGCTGTCGATGCCATGCGTTGGCGGCCTCCATTGACAGGCCGAGCGTAGAAGGTTTCCAATGGGTTCGCAATACGAATTGTTGTGCGATTACCGCACAAACCGGATCGAGGGGATCGGTGTGGCGAGCGAACGCGACAGTGTGCTGCACAGCTGGTGCGTGCAGTCGGCATGGCGGGCACCGACCGTGGTCGGCGGCAGTGGCGCGTACCTCGAACTGGAGGACGGCCGGCGCATCCTGGACATGAGCAGCCTGGCCGAATGCAGCAACCTCGGCCACCAGCATCCGGCCGTGGTCGCGGCGATCCGCGAGCAGGCGCAGCAGCTGTGTTTCGTCACCTCGGCCTGGGGCGCGCGACCGCGCGCCCCAG
>NZ_MWIO01000039.1 GCF_004799035.1 Rhodanobacter lindaniclasticus | reverse complement strand
GGTCCAGTCCATCATGGGCGCGACGCTGAGGTGCCACGGCGAGGCGGCGGCGGAATCGTTCATGCGCGTAGTGTAAAGGCAGCGTCCGCCGCCTCCGCGCCACGGCGCGAATCAGCGGCCCGCGCCGATCGCCGCCTCGGCCAGTTCGGCCGCCACGGCCACGCGGGTCACGCTCAGGCGCAACTGGCCCTTGAAGCCTTTCGGCGAGGACAGCGGGATCAGGTAACCCTCGCCGTCGCGCGCCGCCAGCGTACCCAGCGACTCGCTGGAGCGATCGTCGGCGAACACGTATCGCAGGTTCCAGCCATCGGCGGCCTGGGTGGCGCGGATCACTACGGTGTTGCGGAACAGGTATTCGCCTTCGACGTGCTGGTCGAGCCACAACTTGTTGTCGACGGTGTAGCCGGTGGTCGACACCGCCAGGTCCACGCTGAACACCATGGTGCGACCGACGGTGATCTTGCTGGTATCGAGGAAGGCCGAGAACAGCACCGGCGAGCGCGGTGCCGCGCGACCGAGGTTTTCCGGCCGCAGCAGCTCGTCGAAGCTGCGCAGCACCGCGCTGCAGGTGTCGCGGCGCCGTTCGGTGAGCTTGTAGTTGGTCGCGCCGCGTGGTGCTACGGTGGCCTCGAAATAGTAGGAGGCGCGCACCTGCTTGCCACTGTCCTTGGCCTTCTGGATCGACGCCGGCAACGGCAGCGCATCGATGTCCAGCATGCCGTCCGCGCGCACGTCGCCGAACAGGAAGCGCACCAGATTCTGGTAGCCGTCCTCGGAATTGACCACGCCGTAGGTGCCGCTGTGGCTGCGGTAGGAGAATGCGCGCGGCGCCTCCTGCACGGTGGCGTTCTCGATCCGCACCAGACCATCGCTCATCTCGCCGGCGAGCCTGCGGCTGAGTCCTAGCGCCACCTCGTAGTCGCGCTGGTTGGTGCCGACGAAGCAGAAGAAGCGGCGCGGGTCGAACTTGCCGTCCAGCGTGTCCACCCGATCCGGCGTGCCCTTGAGGCCGAGGTAGCCGGCCATGGTCTTGCGGTTGAAATTGTTCATGTCCCACAGGCCCAGCACCGCCGGCACGTTGATGCCGGCCACCTCGATGCCGTTGTGCGGCGTGGCGTAGGTGAACACCTTGTCGACCATGGCGCGGTCCTCGGGCGTGCTGATCGCGTCGTTCTGCAGAAAGCTGCGGCAGACCAGGCCACCCATCGAATGCGCCACCAGGTGCACGCGAAAAGCCTGCTGGCGCGCAACATCGTCGCCGCAGACCTGCTCGCGCACCTGGTGCAGGAGTGCCTTCAAGCCCTGTGCCGCCTCGATGATGGACAGCGCCTTGCCGTTGCCAAAGTCGCTGTCCGCGGGATCGTAATAGCGGTAGATCACCACGCTGCGCGCCTGGATCTCGCCGCTGATCTCGACGCCGTTGGTGTAGGTGTCGCGGTAGCCGTAGTCCTTCATCAGCCGCACCAGCGGCGACTCGAACACGTGCCGCAGCACGGTGCCGTCCCAGGCCTGGCGCACTTTCGTCGAGCCGAGGTTGAAGCCCATGTATGGCGTGGCGACGGTGGCCGCGATCTCGCTCGGCGTCATCGCGTAGCCGCGGACGTAGATGATCGGGAAGTACGGGGCGGTCAGCGGATCCATGGCATGGTTTCCTTGGTGATGGATTCAGGTGAAAGGGATCCCGGCGCGACGGTGCTCAGGCGGGCTTGGCCGGCTTGCTGGTCCGCGTGCGCTTTGGTTTGGCGCTGCCCGCCCCGGTGGACTTGGCCGTGCCGGCGGCGGGTGCGGCGAACAGAGGGTTCACGTGGTGCGCAGGCGTGCCGGGCGCCGCCGCGGACGAGGCCCGCAGCAAGGCGCACAGGCTGTCGAAACGGCAGCAGCATTCCGCGTAGCCGCCATTGGCGTCGGTGACGCCGAGCGCGGCGTAATGGTGCCGCCCGCGCGGCGGCAGGGCCGCAGGCGACCCGTTGACCGCTGGCCAGTCGAGTTGGCCGTCGCCGGCCACGCGCGCGGGGATCAGCCAGTAGTCGCCGGTGGCGTAGACGCCGCCCGGCTCGAAGGTGATCTGGATGCCGTTCTCCAGCGCGATCGCGTCGCCTTCGGCCACCGCCAGCACGCCCTGGGCGTTCACCGTCTCGCGCTGATCCCAGCGGCGCAGCAACGGGTGCTGCAGCGGGTCGTCGGACAGCGGCCACGGCGTGGTGTTCTTTGGCACGTTCAGGGTGACATTGCCGTTCGCCGGGTCGATCGCGAGCACCTGCAGCAGCGGGTACGCGCGCTGGCCCAGCGTGCAGCGGTCGTCGACCAGCTCGACCCAGTCGTTGGCCGCCAGCCCGAGCCGCCCATCGCGGCCCATCCGGCCCAGCTTCACGGTCAATTGCGCGCTGCCGTCGTCGGCTGCCGCGCCGAGATCGCAGCGGGTGACCGGGAACACCACCGAGCCGTTCTCGCGCGACCACTTGAAGCTGGCCGTGCCGGCCGGCCCGCCCTGGTGGATCTCGACCCGGTACAGCTGGTTCTCCATGCCGCGGTAACGTGCGTCGGCGGCAATCACGCAAGGATCGTCATCGGTCTCGTGCGGGCCCAGCTCGGCGCGCAGCCGCGGCGACGCATAGGTCGCGCGCGCATCGAGCAACTGGCGCACCAGCGCGCAGGGCGAGTCGTTGGCCTGGTCGCCGCCGTCGAGGCTCTTGCGCAGCGCGGCCACTTCGGCCAACTGCTGCTTGATCGCGGCGGCAGCACTCGGGTTGTCGGCCGCTTGCTGGCGCGTCTTCAACGCCGTGGTGACGTCGTCGAGCTGCTGCTGTGCCCGCGGCTGGTCGAGCAGGCGCAACTGCCACACCACCTGCGCCCGCGTGGCGGTGTCGACGCCGTCCAGCGCCACGTCGGCGATGCCCGGCGCCTCCACCGCGCACAGGTGCCGCTCCCACACGTCCAGCCAGAGCGCAAAGCCGGCCGGTGGGTTCTCGAAGCCGCTCTTGCCGTCGGCCACGCCGTAATCGGGCGTGGGCGCGTGCGGCTGCTGCGCCAGCGTGCACGCGACCTCGTTCACGCACAGGATGCCGTCGACGTAGAAGTGGCCCGGCGAGAGCTGCCAGTCGGTCAAGGGCAACGGTTTGCTGCTGCCATCCGCATTGGTGGTGCTGGCGGTGATGGCGAAGCCGCTGCCCGCGGCCCAGCACGGGCCGACCAGGTCGCGCACCAGGCTGCGCAGCAGCTGCAGCTGGATCTGCGCCTGTTCGTTCCAGTCCGCCTCCAACAGCACGCGGCCCTGTTGCTGGAACACCTGGCTGTAGTGCAGGGTCGGATCGAAGCTGACGCGTGCGAAGTCGCCTTTCATGTCGATTTCCTAGCTCGCAAAGAGGATGCCGGCATCCGTGCCCGCCGGAACGTATTCGGCCAGCCGCGCCGCGAGGTTCGCCTCGCGCTGCGGTTCGTACAGGTCGTGCCACACGCCCATCGCCGAGCGGTCCGACGCGCCGCGGCGGATCTCGTCGCAGCAGTCATCGGCGAGGCGCAGGTAGTGCGGCGAGCCGTAGCGCCGGCTGCGGAACAGCGGCGTCACGCGCAGCGATTCGTGCGCGCGTTGCGCGGCATCGACCGCGGCCAGTGCCAGATCCGGCTGGCAGTGGAAGCGTCGCGGCGTGCGCGAACCGTCCGCCACGTAGCAGAAACGCACGCAGCCCTGTTGCCGGCGCAACACGCGCAGCGGGCTGGCGAAAATCGAGTCCTCGGCCAGCGCGATGCCGTGCGCCTGCACTGCGCCAATCACCGTGCAGCGGCGGAAGCTGGCCTCGACGTAGGCCACCGCCTCGTCCGGCGCCCCCAGCGCCACCCGCTCGGCGCCGGTCGCGTCGAGGATGCTGTCGCACAGCTCCAGCGCCGGCGGCTCGCCGCGATGCTCCGGACTGATCACCGCGATCGCACCGAGGATGCTGTGCTCGACGCGCAGCGCCGCGCGCGTGCCGTCAAGGGTGATGCTGGGTTCACCCGGACGCTTCGGGTCGCAGTCGCATTGCAGCGCCCAGCCCGGCACCAGGGTGCAGTGGCGGATCAGCAGCTCGCACAGGTCGCCACCCGCGGCGGACTCCTCGTCCGGCCCGTGCACCTCGATGCCGCGGCCCACGATCAGCAAGCCGTCCAGCAGCACGCGGCTGCCGGCGCGGCCGCCGATGCCGAGCGCATCCGGCTGGCTGGCGCGCACGTCGAGCAGGCGCAGCACCGGACGCGTGCGTTCGGCGGCACGCAACTGGATCGCCTCGCCCGCGTCGAGCTCAAGCTCGATGCTGCCTTCGTACACGCCGCTCTCGGCCAGCTCGATCACCAGCGCACGCAGCCCCGGCGTGGCCGCCTTGGCGGCGGCCCACGCCGCCAGCGCGTCGGCGATGCTGCCGAAGTGGCCGGCCGGCCAGCCGACGTTCGCCGCGCGATCCGGCAAGGCGGCGTGCACCACGTAGCGCGTGGCGCCTTCCAGTTCCGGCGTGACCCGCGCATATTCGCCGCCGCCGAGGTCGCCGGCGAAGCCGTACTGGTAGCTCACCCACACGCCGCGCTTCGGCCGCTGGCTGGCGGGGAACAGCAGGCGGCCGCGTTCGGGGTCGACCGCGACGCGCCCGCGCTTGACCTGCCCGCGCCAGCCGGACAGGTCGGCCGGCACCAGCAGCTCGCGCGGCACCGGCAGGCCCTGCCCCTTCGCCGGCCAGTCCGGCGCCCACAGCTGCACGCTGCAGCCGTCGCCGTAGCATTCGGCCGCCACGCTGGCGTAGTCGGCCAGCGGCCCGCGCTCGGCGAACCGCCAGCGGCGCAGCGGCAGGGGCAGGTTGCGCTCGTCGGCGATGTGGGTGGGCTCGGTTTCCTCCACCACACGCTGGAACAGCGGCGTGTCGTTGCCCAGCACGCTTAAGCTGAAGCACTGCGGGCCGCGCTCCTCGACGCAGTACGCCGGCGTGCAGCTCACCGGATAACTGCGCAGGCGGCAGGCGAACACGCCCACCGCCGGGATGTTGTGCCGGCCGCGCCGATGCGCGCTGCCCATGCGCCGCACGTCGACGCTGTGCGCGAACGGGTCGAACGCGCCGTTGGCCCAGCCGATGCGTTGCAGGCGGCTGGGATCGCGCAGGTCGGCAGTGCCGCCGCGGTGCGGGTGTTGGTGGTCGAGATGCTGCATCCAGCCGAGCCGGCGGTAGAACTCCACCGCGCGCGCCGGCCAGCCGGCGGCGTCGCGGGCAAGATCCTCCAGCAGCGACAGCGTGCCCTTGCGCCGGCGCGCGTCGATGGTGTTGGCCACGTCCGCTCGCGGCGCCAGCACGCGGCCGAGGCTGGCGTCGCGGCGACCGTCCGCGCCCAGCGTGGCCGCTTCCGGCAGCAGCGTGTAGCCGAGCAGGTCGCCGATGTACGGCACCACCCAGTCGTCGCAGGTCTCGATGAAGGCGTTGTCGTACAGCCGCGCGATGTCCTGCTCCAGCACATCGGCCTGGCGCGCCAGCACGCGCAGGAAGTCGCGCGGCGGACAGCCGCGCTCCGCATCGCGCATGCGGTAGACCACCGGCAGCAGGTCGTACAGGCGATCGGGACGCGCAGTCATGGCGTGGCCTCCTGCAGCAGCAGCGTGTCGGGAACGTTCGGTGCCAGGTAGGCGAGCTGTGCCGGGCGCAGCGCGCCGCCGTCGTAGCGGGCGGGTCGCACCGGCACGCGCGGCGGCACCGTCGCTACGTCCGCGGCGGCCGCGTGGCTCATCAACGCAACGCCGTCATCCTGCTTGTCGCCGCCCACGCCGAAGCCGGCCAGCAGGGTCGCCTCGTCGAGGCTGCCGAACGCGTCCACGTCGACCCAGGCCACGCCGCGCACCGCCTGCATGCAGGCGACCAGTTCGCTGAGGTACACGCTCTGCGCCAGCGCGCGCCGCTCGAAGCCGAACGCATCCAGCAGCGCCGCGCGAAGCGCCGGCTCGACCGACTCCCAGGCGAAGTCCGGCAGCAGCCCCACCTTCGCGCTCACGGTCAGCGCCAGCAGTTCGCGCACGTCAAGCCGCACCGGCAGCGACGGGTCGCCGTAGCGGCGCAGCGCCTGCAACAGGTTGCGGTAAAGATCGGAAGTCGGGTCGATCGGCGCGTCGGCGGCGCCGGCGATGGTCACCTGCACCAGGCCGCCCAGCTTGACCGCCACCGCCTTGCCCACGCCGCCGAAGCTGCGCGCGAAGTCGGCGTAGTCCGCCACCGAGACCAGCCGGTCCAGCGCCAGCACCGCCAGCGGCACGTTGCCTCGCGCCTGGTCGCGCGTCTCCGCAACGGCCCCGCCGGAGGCGCGCAGCGGGTTGATCACTTCCTTCACGCCCAGCGGCCGCGTCGCCAGCAGGCTGACCTGCCCCGCGCGCACGTTGCCCGGCGTGCCGATGCCGTTGCGATACGTCGCCACGACGTTTTCCACGCCGGTGGGCAGGCGTGCGCCGTGCACGCCGTCGCCGAACTGCACGGTGGTCTTGCCGTCGTCATCGGTGGCTGTGACGAAGTGGCGGTCGTTCGCGCCGACGAAGGCGAGGTTGCGCGTCTCGTGCCATTGCAGGTCGTTCACGCGCAGCGTGAGCGTGCTCTGCACGCCGTCCACGCTGGCGGCGGACACCCAGGTCAGCGGCGGCTGCTTCAGCACGAACGCCTGCATCGACGCCGCGCCGCTGCCGCTGCCCAGCACCTCGCGGCGGCTCTCGCCGTGGGTGGCGCGCACCACGTTCGCATGGATGGAAACCGTGTCGCGCGCGTAGCGATAGGCCAGGCCCGCATCGGCGAACACCAGGGTGCTGTGCACGGCGTCGCCGGGCAGGTTCGCATCCACGCCCTGCTCCACCGCGGACAGCATCACCAGCTCCGCCGCGCTCACCGCGTCGGTGCCCGGCACGTCGCTGCGCCGGCCTTCCACGATCACCCAGCGCCCGGCCTTGAGGCCATCCACCGCGCCGTCGAGGGTGAGGCGGGTGGCGCTGTCGCCGGTGCTGCGCGCGCCGCCGTCGGCCGCGAGCACACCGATCTCGTCGGCGATCGCCAGTTCGGCCAGCGGCAGCGATTCGCTTTGGGCATGGACCTGGGTGGCACGCAGGGTCGACATGCTCGGCGCCTGCCACACGGACGTGTCCGCGTCCGGCGTGACCAATTCGATCCCGGTGGTCTTGCCGCTGATGCCGTAGGCACTGCGCGGATGCACCTGCACGCGCCTGGCCTGGGCGACGACGGGTGGGCCGTAGCGCCCCGACTGGATCAGCAGGAAGCTGCCCGCCTGCACGCCGTCGTAGGCGTTGTCGAGCTGCACAAGGTCGTTCTCCTCGCCGCCGTCGGCGATGGCATCCCAGTCGCCGTCGGGTTTGGAGACGTAGGGCACGGTGCCCTTGGTGGCGGGGTCGTCATTCAGTCCCAGCCCCATGATGCGCGGCGCGTTGTAGCCGAATAGCGGCGCGGTCAGGCGCAGCGCGTACACGCCGTTCAGGGTCGGCGAAGGCTCGCCCTGCGGCACGCTGGTCCAGGCACGGTAGAAGCTGTCGTGCAGCTGCGGCGCGAATTTCAGCAGCAGTTGCGGTCGCGCATCGCTGGCCTGGCCGAGCGCCGCGGCGACGCTGCGTTGCAGGCGCAAGCTGTTGGCCGGCTGCAGCGTGGCTTGCCGCGTCAACGCGCCGAACAGCGCACCGAAGCCGCCCGCCGGCGGCGGGCTGACCGCGCCGTCGCCGCCAAAAGCCTTCACCACGGCCAGCAGGAAAGCCTGTGCCGCCGCCGGGCCGCCGGCGAGGTTCCCCACCTCCAGGCCGAAGCTCCCCAGCAGACGGTTGACGCTGCCGACGTCGCCGCCGCCGAGCAGCAAGCCGCGGTAGAGCCTTTCGATCCTGTCGCGCAATGACGTTGCGCCGGACCATGCGGCGAGCGCCACTTTCGCCGCAGCGACGATCTGCCCCTGCAATGCGCCGAACGGCTGCAGCAGCAGCTTGCTGCGCCCGCTCTGCGGCTGCACCTCGACCGACTGCACCAGGCGCAGCGCCGGCACGCCGTCGGGCAGCTCGCCGAACAGGAACAGCAGCCGATCGTTCGGCTTCAGGCCGGTGGCCGTGCTGGCGATCCACAGCGCGTCCAGCGTGGCGACGTTGTCCAGCGTGATGTCCTGCGGCCGCGTCAGCCGCGGCTTGAGCGCGTTCCACTCGCAGCGCGCCTCCAGCGGCTCGGCGGTCTCGAAGGTCTGCATCTGCTCGCCGGGCGCGGGCACCGACTGCGCGCGCGCGCCGGCAGGAATCGTCACCGGCGGCGAATCCTTTTCCACCGTATAGGCGAGGTAGACGCTGGCGGCCACGCCGGGACGCAATCGGTAGTCGACCAGCCGCGCCAGTTCCAGCACCGAACGGCGCTCGGTGGCGGTGCGCAGGTAGGCTTCGTTGGCGATGCGCTCGGTGTAGAAGCTCAGCACGTCGGCGCCCACCGCCCAGGCGTCGAGCAAGGCCATCGCCGGGTCGTCGGCCTCGCGCGTGCGCAGCCCGGCCAGTGCCGGCAAGGCGGCGTCGCTGAGATCGGCCTGCATGGTGGCGCGGAAATCGGCGTAGCGGCCGACGCGGTAAGCCAGAGCGTCCAGCCCCGGCCGGTTGTACAGCGGCAACGGCGTGCCGGCGATCGCGCCGCAACCGCAGGCGCAGGCGTGTTTGCCACAGGCGCTGCAACAGCTCATCGGCCACCTCCCAGCGTGAAGCGGATGCTGCCGTGATCGGGATGGTCCGGGTCGTTGTCGACCTGGGCGATCTCGCGCGCGGCCAGATGCAGCACGCCGTCGGCGGGCACGCTGTCGGCCGCGTCGTCGGCGCGCGCCAGGCACGACACCTCGACGTGGGCCACGCCGGCGATCGCCTGCGCCTCGGCCAGCAGCGCGCTGGCGAATACCGGCGCGCCCAGCTTGAGCCGGTCCGGATGGAAGAAGCCGGGCGTGCCGTCGTGGCGCAGGCCGGCGCCGAAGCGGTCGCGCAGCGTGGCCTCGACGTGGGCGAGGAGGAAGTCCGGCCGCACGCAGACGTTCAGCGCGATGCGCAGCGGCACGTAGCGCGCGGCGTGCACCTCGACGTCGTGGCCGATGCGGCGGTAGCGCTCCAGCTGCGCGCGGATGCGCCGCGCCAGAGCGGCCGGCAGGTCTTCGCGGCCCCGCGGATCGAGCGCCACGTCGGCGGCGTACCAGCTGCCGCTCCATGCCAGCGCGGCGGCGGCGCCCTGCAGTTCCGGCGCGCGCGCGGCGAAGCTCGCGTAGTCGTCGGCGACGATCGCGCGCAGTGGCTTCGCGCGGAACGCGCCCGGCGCATACCGCTTCACCTCGGCCAGGCTTTCCGGCGCGGTGCCGCCGCTGGCCGGCAGCGGATTGCGCGGCACCAGGTCGGCGGAGAGCACACCGGACTTCAGCGCCAGCCACACGATGCTGTCACGGCCCACGTTGCCGGCCGGGCCGTTGCCGATGCGCGAGGCGGCGCGGAAGAAGTCGCCGGCCTGCGGCTGCGCGCCGAGCACGCCGTCGCCGAAGCGCAGGTGTGCGGCGCCGTCGTCGTCGATCTCGACCACGACGTGGCGGTCATCCGGGCCGCTGGCCAGCAGGTCGTACTGCGGCAACCAGCGCCAGCGCGGGTCGGGCGTGCCGGCCACCAGCACGTCGGCCAGCGCACCGCCGTAGACGGCGAGCTGCGGCAGCGCGAGGCGCGGGTCGCGCGCCAGCAGCCGGCACACCGGCGCGTGCGGCGGCAGCGGCTCGGCCCAGGTCAGCGGCGTGTCCGGCAGCACGTGGCCGGTGTCGGACGGCGGACGGCGCACGTCGGGCACCGCGCCGTCGCAACGGCAGCAGCCGTAGTGCGTGTCGCCCGGCACCAGCCAGCAATCCTCGGCCAGCGTGCCGCAGCGCGTGCAGGCATCCGGCATCGCGGCGAGCGCGGCGGCGAGGCCGGGGTAGTCGCCATCGCTGCCGGTCGGCGTGCAGATCGCCGAAGAAGCGCATTGCCCGCGTATGTGCTCGCCGTGGTCGACCAGCAGCACATTGCCGCGCGCCAGGCTGACGTCGTGCAGCCAGGCGCAATCCGGTGCCGGCGTGCGCACCGACAGGCACAGGTCGAACGGCAAGGCGTCGCAGGGATCCCAGGCGACTTCCAGCAACAGCGTGCCGTCCAGCGGATCGACGGACGTCTGGACGGCCGTGAGGCGTACGGCATGCCGGTGCGCGGGATCGGCATCAGCCGGGTTGCCGGTCTGCGGGCCCAGCACTTCCTCGAAGATCAGCAGGTCGCCGACGGCGAGCTTCAGCGCACGCGCCGGCGTGACGGCCGCATCCGTGGTCGCTAGCAGCACCACGGGCGGCGCTGCCGGCGCGGGCAGCGCATCGACCAGGGTGGCGCGCGTGCTGCCGCGCGGCAGGCAGCACAGCTCGCCGCCCCAGCTGTGCAGGCGGATCGCGCTGTGCGCGACGATCACGTCGATGTGGGTCATGCCATCCAGCGGCATCGGCTCGTAGATCAGCGCACCCGCCGCCCGCGCCGCCGCGAGCTGGTCCGCGTCGATGAGACCCGGCGGCGGATGCGCCGGCCCCGGCGGCGGCACCAGCAACAGCAGGTTGTCCAGCTCGAGACTCAGGTCGTTGCTCGAGGCCAGCGTGACGAAGGCGCGCGCGTTGCAGCCCTCGTGCATGCGGTAGTCCACCAGCCGCGCATGCCGGCGCACCGAGATGCGCTTGCGCGCGGTGCCCAGGTAGGCCTCGGTGGCGACCGCGTCCTGGTAGTAGCTGAGCTGGTCGGCGGTATACGCCAGCGCTTCCACCAGCGCGATGCCGAGGTCCGGCACGTGGCGCTCGGTCCATGCCGGCATGTCCAGCGCGAGGCGGTCGAGGAACAGCTGGCGGAAGCTGGCGTAGTCCTTCGCCAGGTAGTTGATCTCCGGCGCGGGCGACGGCGGTTGTACGCACGGCGCCTCGTCGGCGCAGTCCAGCGTCCTGGCGCAATCCAGCCGGAAATGCAGCGTGGCGCAGGCGTAGCGCGGATCGAAGCCGGGATAGGCCAGCCAGCTGGCCGGGTCCTCGCCGGAGGCCGCGTCCACCAGGCACAGGCAGTACGCCGTGTGGTCGCCTTCGCGATCGAGCAGCACACGGAGGCAGGCGTCGTCGTGCAGCTCCGGCTCCAGCTCGGGGTTCACGCCGCGCACGCGCAGGTCGGTGATGCGCTCGCCGCCGCTGATGCGCACGTTCGCCACACCCAATCCTTGCGGGACGTCGCCGAACAGGTGCACGCACAGGCTGGTGCCGTCGTCGCCGACCTCGACGTAGTCGATGCCGTTGAGCGTGCCGGCCTGGCGCAGCTTGTCGCGCCGCGCAGGCACGCTGCAGGCCGGCAGCGGCGCGCAGCCGATGGCGCCGAGGCGCGCCGTCTCGTGCGCGGTGCTCATGGAAGGCTCCGCACGAAGCTGTCGCTGCGCATGTCGCCGCTGGCGCGCACGGTGTAGCTGAGGTCGACGCGCAAGGTGGCGTCCTCGCTGCTCACTTCCAGCCTGCCCACGTCGATCACGTCGCCCAGCCAGCGCTGCAGCGCTGCCTGCAGGGTGAACTGCAGCGCGGCGGCCAGTTCCGGGCTGTTCGGCGCGAACACCAGCTGCAGCAGGCCGCTGCCGAAGTCCGGCCGGTTCACCCGCTCGCCGGGGCTGGTGAACAGCAGCTGCTCGATCATGTCGCGCACGTGCTCGTCGTCGCCGGTCTCCGCGGTGCGCCCGCGCGGGTCGAAATGGAAGGGATAGTCGATGTTCATCGTGGCGTCCTCACATCGCGGTGACGCGGGTCTGACTGGCGACGATCGCGAGCGGCGTGCCGGTCGGCGCGCAGATCGCCTGGCTGTCGATGAGCAGCAGCGGCTGGCCGTTGGAAGTGACGCGGGTGGCGGCGGTGACGAACTGCGCGCTGATGCACGGCCCGTTCGCCGCCGTGGGTGGCGGAAGCGCGCAGCCGGCGACCAGCCAGGGCGCGGCGATCGTCACCGTGGGCTGGCCGCTCACCGTGACGCGCGGATTCGGGGCGGTGGCCTGCGCCTGGCCGCCGTGCGAACAGAGCACGCTGGCGCCGACATGGATGAGGAAACCCGGCATCATCATCTCCCTCAGGTGACCACCAGCGCGCCGTTGTTGACCGTCACGGTCGGCCCCGCGAGCACGATGGTGGCGCCCTGGCCGTTGGAGATCGTGATGCCGACCTCGTTGACCATGATCATCGCGCCGGTAACGCTCTTCAGCAGGATGCCGCCGGCCGGCCCCGGCACGTCGCTGATCGATAGCGTGTTCTGCAGCCCCGACTGCAGCACCACGCTGGGGCTGGCCGGGTTGCCGGCCAATGCCAGCGCCGGCACTTCCGCCGCGCTGCCCCAGAAGCCGCCGACCCAGACCGGATAATCCGGGTCGCCCTGCTCGAACTCGATCCACACGCCGGCGCCGATCTGCGGCACCACGTACACGCCGCTCTGCTTGCCGGCGATCGGCACGCACGGCATTGCCCAGCTCGACGGAATCAACCCGGACACGTCCGGCACCATCACCTGGACGCGACCGCGCTGTTCCGGATCCACGTTCTGGATCACGGTGCCGCGGTACTTGCCGAAGAACTTGTTCATGGCAGCACCAGCGGCACGGCGGAGATCAGTCCCTTGCGCGACAGCTCGAAGCTCTGCTTGTACTCGCCGCGCCGGATCGTGTGACGCACCTGGCTGACATAGTGCAGCCCGTCGAACGCGGGCCCCACGCCGCGCACGCCGACCAGCTGGCGCGATTTCAGCACGCGGCCGTAGCGCACCACATCGAGGCTGCCCTTGCCGGTGACGGTGTCGGCCGATTTCGCCGCCTCGGCCATGCCCAGCAGCATCGCGCGCTGCGGTGAGTACTTCGCCGTCTCCGGCAGCGGTCGGAATTGCTGCGGTGGCGGATCGACCAGGCCAAGCGGCGGATTCAGCGGGCCGACGTCCGGGATCGGAATCGGCAGCGGCACCTTGGTCTGTTCGTTCTGGATGTAGACCACCGGCAATTGCCGCGCGTTGCCGTGGTAGCTGAAGCTCAGTTCGTCGACGTTGCTGGCCGCGTCCATGTCCGCGTTGAGCGCCGGCTGCGGCACGCCCACTTTCACCTTCGGCCCCCAGTACGCGATGCTCATGCCCGGCGCCGGGCCGGGATCGAGATAGAACACGTAGCCCACGCGCTCGGCCAGCAGACGGATGTACTCCAGGTCGTTGCCCTGCTGGGTCGGGATGCGGTTGGTCGGGATCGGCACGTCGATCGCGATGCTCGGGATCACCAGCGGCACGATGCCGAGAAAGGCGTACTTCGCCAGCAGCAAGGCCACGATCGCCTCGGCCGGCATCGCGGGATACGGCAAACCCTGCAGGCCGGAGAACTCCAGCTTGGTCATCACCGTGGTGAGGTCGTCGCCGGTGACCTGCAAGGTGGTGTGGCGCTGGTCCGCGCCCGGCAGCACTTCGGTTTTGGTGACCACGCCGTCGATCAGCACCTGCGGCATGCCGCTCACGGTAGCCACCACGATCACCCGCAGCAGCGGCACCACGCCGCCACCCGAGAGCAGGAACAGCGTGTGCAACGGCGAGCGCACGCTCAGCGCGAACTGCAGCGTGAACGCACCCGCGCCCTCGTCCGGCACGCTCACCTCGACCTGGGTCAGCGCATCCAGCACGAACTGCGGCACCGGCACCGGCACCACCGGGCCGACCAGCAAGGTCAGGTGCACGCCCTCAAGCACTTGGCACCCCCGGAATGCCTTCGGGCAAGGTGATGCGCAGCTTCCGGCCAATCGTGTCGGTCAGTTCCTGCGGCCGCAGCGCGCGGTTCGCGTCGCACAGGCGCCAGAACTGCTCGGGATCGCCCAGGTACTGCGCCGCGATGTTGTCCAGCCGTTCGCCCTGCACCACGCGGTGCCACTGCAGCAGCGCGAAGTCTTCCGGCGCCGGCACGAAGCGGCGCTTCACGTAGGTCACCATGCTGCCGTCGGCGCGCACCAGGCTGGTGGTGGGGGTCAGCGCGTAGCGGCTGGTGGGCGGGAAGTTCGTCATCATCGGGCATCTCCGTGGCGGCGGGTCGATCGCTGCGGTTCCGTCAGGCGTACACCGCCTCGCCGTGATCCTTGCGCGAGCGCAGTTCGGCCAGCATCTGCGACTCGCTCTCGTCGGCTGCCCAGGCGGGCCGCAACTGGAAGTGCGGCTGGTCGACGATGGTCTTCCAGTTGCCGCCCCACTCCAGCCCCAGGTCCATGCCCAGCGCGCCGACAGCCTTGTACTTGGGGGACTCCGGCAGGTAGCGGTTGCCCTCGAACACGCCGACGTCGAAGGCGATGCCGAAGTTGTGGTTGGAGTAGCCGGCGCGCGCGTTGGTCACCTTCTTGCCCGGCGCCGTGCGCCCCTGCGCATACAGCGCCGCCTGCTCCTCGTAGCTGCGCAGGCCGCTGATCACGCGGATGGTGATCCCGGCGACCGCGGCTTTCTGCACTAGGGCACGCGCGATCGGGCGCACCTGCGGCAGCAGCGTGGCGATCACCTTTTCGCTGCGCGCGTCCACCGGCGAAATGGCCGCGGACGGCTCCATCCGGTCGATCTTCTTGCCGACCAGCCGCGCGTAGATCGCGCCCCAGGTCTGCGGGCCGGCCTTGCCGTCCACCTCGACCCCGAGCGTCTGCTGGACGGCGGCAATCATTTCCTCGATGCGCATGTCGCTCTCCAATGTGTTCGCAGGATCCTCACGGCACGCCGCTCAAGCCGAGCGCGGCCAGCTGGCCGCCGGCACCGCCGGCCAGGCGCTCCTTCTGCTGCAGGTAGCTCATGAACAGACTGGCGGCCTTGTGTCCGCTCGGCACGTCGTTTACCGACAGCACGCGCAGCCCCAGGCTGACCTTGGCGCGGATCGGGTTCAGCGCGGTGTCGAACGCCTCCTCGGTAATGCCGAACTCGGTGACGCGCACCGGCAGGATGCGCGAGCGGCTCCACACGAACAGCGCCAGCGGCGTCTCCATCGGCACGATCTCCAGCGTGCCGATCTGTGCCAGCGCGTCGTTCGCGCGCAGCTGGCTGCTGCCCGGGTAGACCATGGTTTCCAGCGCGGCCAGCTGGGCGAAGATGCCGGACTGGGTGACGCCGCCGTTCTGCTGCGGGAATTCCAGCTGGTCGGTGGCGTCGATCTCCGCCTCCAGCTTCAGCGTCTCCACCGGCGGCCCCTTCAGGCGCAGCACCTCGGAGCGATCGCCGCCGTCGGCGCTCAGCCCCTGCACCTGCAGCGAGCGGGTCAGCGAGTCGGGGTTGTACTGCAGCGCGATCACCCGCCGCACCGCCGAACTGGCCGCATCGATCAGCACGATGCCGCCCTTGAGGATGCGCGGGGAGCCGGGGAAGCCGCTCATGGCAGTTGGCCGTTGCCGGGCAACGGGTCCACCCGGCTCGCTACCCGGGAGGAGCGCTGCACGCATGCACGGACTCGGGTGCAGAGGACATTCATGGCTGGCCGCCTTTTCCGGCGGAGCCGGGTGCCTTGCCGCGAATTACCTGGGGCTTGTCCGCCGCCTGGCCGCTCAGGCAGTGCACGTACTGCGCCCAGGAGTCGGCGGAATCGAACCCTCCGCAACCGTGCTCGCAATCGAACACCACGCAGTAACTTTCTCCGGTGTCGGCCTTTCCGATGCCCACCACATGCGCCGCTTCGTGAATCAACGTGCGCACCCGTTGTTCGGGGCTCTCGCGGAAAAAGCCCGGACACAGCACGATCGGCAACCGGTGCCCGACGACGTAACCCGACCGCGTACCGCATTCCGGATCACCCGCGCCGGCCACCCGGTAATCGGTGCCCGGTGCGACATGGTTGATCATCTTGTTCACGATCTCCCCAACCTGCTCCATGTTCGGCGGATCCCAATCGAACATGCGGGTGGCCAGCTGTCGCGCCCGCTGCCGACGCTCGTAATCGGCGATGTCCTGGCGATTGTCGGGAGTGCCGGGGCCGATGCCGGCGGTGCCGAAATAGGCGAGCTGGGTGCGCACCGCGGCCGCACCACGCGCGGCCTCGATGACCTTCTGCTCGGTCGCCGTCGGTACACGTGGTGGCACGGGTTTGGGTGCTGCGGAGGCACCGCTGCCCTTCGGCTGACGCATGACGCCGGTCGCGCCGCGACCAGCCACCGCGGCCGACTGGCCGTTCAGCACGCGCAGGGCTGCCTGATCGGCTTCGCGTTCCAGCGGCAAACTCTCGCCTGCTGCGCCCAGGGCTCCTTGCTGCTGCACCACGTGGGCCAACTCGTGCGCGAGCAGTCCCTGTCCCCGCAGGGTTTGCGGCGCGTATTGCCCGGCGCCGAACACGATGTGCGAACCCACCGTATAGGCGTGGGCATCGACGGCATCCGCCGAGCCGGCGGCGGCGCCATCGGCATGTACCCGCACGCCACTGAAGTCGTGACCGAAATGCTGCTCCATGGCCTCCCGCGTGACACCCGTCAGCGGCTGTCCCGCCGCCGCGATGGTCGTCTCGACGGAGGCGGCCTCGTGCATGCCGTGCCTGGTGCCTGACCCTTGGTGCGCCTGTTTGCTCGCACATTCCGTACACGCGCCGCCGGCCGTGTGCTTTCCACAGGCGCACTTCCGCATGAGGCCGCGTGGCGTGACCATGCGGCTGTCCGGGCCGCGCTGGCGAAGCGACAGTGCCGGAGCGATCGGCCCCCGGTACGGGGTGCGGGCGGTTTCGCCAATCATGTGGGAGCCAGTCCAACAGTCATTTCGAAGAGCCTCCCTGCTTGCCTGGCGCCTTGCATTCGCCCTCGAACGGCTTGGCGATCGGCACGTTGGCGAACAGCGCCTTGTTCTTGTCGGTGCAGTCAACCGGAGCGCCGATCACGTTCTCGATGTCCTTCTGGCTGAGTCGCAGGTCCGGCGGCGGCTGTGGCGGCGGCTCGAGCACGATCAGCGCCCGCCGCAGGGGTTCGTAAATCGCCTGCAGCCGTTCGTCGCGACTGAGCCTGCGGTCACCGCGCCGGCCGGTGCGGAATGCGTCCACATCGGCCTGATCCGCCGACTGCGCATCGACCGACAGGCCCGCGCCGATGACGTGTTCCTGCGCCAGTGGATCGGGCTGGCCTTCGGCCGGCGCCGCGAGTTTGTCCCGCAGGTGCGACATCAGCGCGGGATCGGCCACTTCCTTGCCACTGGCATCGGTGCCAAACAGCTCCGCTCTTCCAACCACGGGATAAGAGGCCGCCAATGCCTGTTTCAGCGGTTCGCTGCGCATGATCATCAAGCCGTCGAGATTCTTCTTGATGCGCTCATCAAGCAGGCGCTTGCCCTGCTCGGCCCGCGCCTTGGCAAGCACGGTGTTGTTCTTGAAGCTGCCACGCTCCTTCTTCTCCGGCCCTTCGGGCGACGCGCTTCCCTCGATGCGCGCAATGCGATAGCCGCCCAGGAGCAGATTCACCGCTTCCTGCAGACCGTTGTCGCTCAACGTCTGCATTGCCTTGTTGGGCGTAGGCGCAGTTTCGGCATACTTGAAGAAATAGGGGATGTAGCGCGTCGGTTTGGCGGCGCTGGGTGGAGGAGCCGGCGGCCGGGCACCTTTGGGCGGAACATGACTGCACGCGAAGCTGATCTTCGGGTCGGTGCATTGGCAGGCACGGCAATCCGGCGCCTGCAGCCGTCGGCGGCCGAACTCGATGCTGACGGTGACGTCGTAACTGGTCTGCTGCTGGTTGCCGCCGGCCACACTGCCCTCGACGACGAGATTGACCGGCCCGGTGTCGAACTCGGCGCGTGCGGTCGCCTTGCCGGTGGCGCCACCGGCCACGCTGGCATTGCCCGTGCCGGTGAGGTCGAGCTTGAATACATCGCTCGCCTGCAGGTTCATCCTGATCTTCGCGCCGGGCTGCAGTTGCTTGAGATCGTCGGCAAACGTGCCGAGGGCCTGCTGCGAGCCCTGTCCTGAAGCGGCGTTCGAAAGGAGTTTGCCGACAGCCTGACCGGCCTGCTTCAGGGCATCGCCGTAATCGACCTCGCCGCGTACTTGCCCCGCCGTGCTGCCGTGGCAGAGATCCAGTTGAAGAAAGGCCGTGCTGGCGGTGATGTCACCCGACGTACTCGTGCGCGTTTCGGGCGCCAATGCACACTTGCCGGGCGTGACCTCGCGAGTGACATGATCGATGCCGCCATCACTTGCCGTCATGTCCCGCGTATCGAGTTCGCGCGCGATCAGCGGCACCCGTGCGCGAGGCAGCGCACCCACCGGTCGGCCGGATACCACGCGATCGGCGGCGTGGTCGGCCTGGCGCTCCAGCGCCGAACCGGGGTCGCTGACCCCGACGGGCACATCCGGCAGGTGCGTCTGCTGGACGGTATGGGCGAGCTCGTGGGCGATGAGGTGTCGGCCCATGGTCGTGCCCGGTGCGTACTGGCCACGGGCGAAGACCACGTCGTGGCCCACCGTGTAGGCGAGTGCGCTCACGGCGTGCGCGGACTCCGCGGCCGCACTGTCCCGGTGAACGCGCACATGGCTGAAATCCTGACCGAAGCCTGACTCCATCGCCGTGCGTGTACGCGGGTCCAGCGGTTCGCCCGAGGATTGCAGCACCCTATGCACGCTTGCGGGTATGGCTTCGACCGACCGCTCCCCAGCGGATTTTCGCTGCATGCGCCGGCGCTTGCAGCTCGCACACTCGCCTTCCGCCGGCGCGTGTGTGCCGCAGGCGCACTTGCGCTGCAGCAGCAGACCGGCGGCGCGCGAAGCTTCCGCCGGTTTCGCTGCCACGCTGGCGCTGTGCTCACCCACGGCGGCCTCCTGCGCGCGGCGGCGTTCCCTTCGCGGAAGCCTTCTTCGCCTTGCGCAGCGCGGCGAGGAAGGCGTCGAGCTTGCCCGCATCGAGTGCGCGCTTTTTCTTCGCGGTGTCGATCGCGTCGATGATTGCGTAGGCCTCGTCGCAGTATTTGGCGAGGAACGGCCAGGTCATCTGCTGCTTGCGGCCCCAGGTGACGCAGACGGGGCCACTTTTCGTATAGCCGGGAACGTAGACGTAGTGGCCGTTGTTCGGGTTCGGTTTGCCGGCCTTGCCGCCGACCACCGCCCACGGCTTGCCGGCGTAGAACTGGGTGAGCGCCGCGTCGGGCAGGCTGAAGCCGAGACCCACGCCGATGTCCATGAATACCGCGCGCTTGATCTCGTTGCGTCTGGCCTGGTTGATCTGCGCGAAGGCCTTGATCCTATAGCGCCGCTTCGCGGCGAGCCAGCCTTTGCTGCGCCATTCCTTCAGCGAATCGAGCACGACCAGGCCGCTGTCGACGCCGCCGCTCTCGCCGAAGTATTCGTGCAGCACATCCTTGTCGCTGATCGCGACCAGCTTGCCCTGTTCGGCCTTCTCGAAGCGCAGGGTCTGGTGCGCGCGGCCGGCGATCACGCAGTCGCCGTACTGGTCGTTGCCGAACATCGGCGTGGGGATGCCGTGGTGGACCACGTCGAAGTCGTATTCGGCCGGCAGTACCGGCGGCGCCTTCAGCAAGGCGGCGAACATCAGGTTGCGGTCATCGCGTTTGGCCTTGCGCTTGCCGAAGCGCACGATGCCGTCGGGTCGGGGCTTGGGGATCGCTGTCATGTCAATGCTCCTTGCCCGCGCCGCGCGCGGCGGGAGGGATGCCCAGGCTGTGCTGCACTGCCGTGGCGATGCGCGGGCCGAGGCGTTCGTGCGGGTGGCCGGCCGGCGGCAACGCTGCCGGCGGCAGCGCGGCGATCGCGCCGAGGCCACGCAGCGCGGCACTCGCGCCCGGTTGCGCCAGCAGGCGTCCCAGCTCGACCTCGAGTGCGGCACGCACGCTTCCGGCGCGTTCGCCAGCCAGCACGGCCTCGTCGACCACCAGCCGCTCGATGTGCAGCGCGATGCTCACGGTTTGCCTCCGGCGCTTTCCAGCCAGCGGAAGTCCGCTTCGTTGACCGGTTTGTCCAGCTTGCGGTACTCGCCGCGTACGGCGTCGAGCAGCAGCGGCATGCCGATCTGCACACCGGCTTTGGCGGCCATGAAGGCAGCGTTGAGCGCGATGCCCTGGATGCTGCCGCCAGTGAGTGGCAGTCGCGCCAGCCGGTCGAAGTCCAGCGCGCCCACCGACGCCTGCGCGGGGAACACCGAGGCCCAGATCGCACGGCGCTCGGCCACGCCCGGGAACGGGAAATTGACCACGAAGCGCAGCCGGCGCAGGAACGCGGTGTCCAGCGCGCCCTTCATGTTGGTGGCCAGGATCGCCAGGCCGCCGAACGACTCCAGCCGTTGCAGCAGGTAGTTCACCTCGATGTTGGCGTAGCGGTCGTGGCTGTCCTTCACCTCGCTGCGCTTGCCGAACAGCGCGTCGGCCTCGTCGAAGAACAGGATCGCGCCGCCGCCCTCGGCCGCATCGAACAGCTTGCGCAGGTTCTTCTCGGTCTCGCCGATGTACTTGCTGACCACGGCGGAGAGGTCGATGCGGTACAGCGACAGACCCAGCTCACGTGCCAGCACTTCGGCGGCCATGGTCTTGCCGGTGCCGCTCTCGCCGGTGAACAGCGCGCTGATCGACAGGCCGCGGTTCATGCGTGCGCGGAAGCCCCAGTCGTCGTAGACGGTGCTGCGCCCGGCGACCTGGTCGGCGATCTGGTGCAGCAGGTTCTTCTCGCCGTCGGGCAACTTGAGATCGTCCCAACCGGCCTTCGGCTCGATGCGCTGGGCGAGCTGGTCCAGCGCCGGCCGCGTATGGGCCAGCGCGCCGTGCCACAACGTCTGCGCCAGTGCGGCGGAGTTGCCCTCCGCTGCCGCCAGTGCGCCGCGCGCGACCTGTTCGATCCGGTCGAAGTTGAAATCGAAATGGCCGGCCAGTTGCCGCGGCTGCGCACCGGCGGCGTCACCGAGCAGGCGCTGCCACAGCGCACGCTGCTCGACCGCGGTGGGCCTGGCCACGTCGACGCTGAGCCCCTGCGCGACCGCCCACGGCTCGCGTACGTCGACGAAGACGAGGCCACCGGTGCGCGCCAGGAAGCGCCTGACCCCTGCGGCGACGGCGTCGCCGTGTTCGACCTCCCCCGCGTCGAGGTACAACGCCAGCGGCAGCAGTTGGCTCTCGCGCTGCCACAGCCGCAACAGGGTTTCCTGCTCGGCCACCGCGGCCGGCAGCAGCTCGGCCGAGAGCCGGTACGCCTGCGCGCCAAACGCGGCGGCGACGGCCTGCGCGATGGCCTGCTTGCTCACGCTGTCGCTGCCGAGCAGTTGCACCGGCGGCAACGGCTCGCCGGGGAGAACGTGGCGCAGATTATCCAGCAGCCGGTCGGCCACTGCCTGCTGCGACGGCGGCAGGGTCGCCGGCGCCAGCGCGGTGAGCAGCGGCGTCAGCCGGTCGTCGAGATAGTTCATGCCCTTGACGAAGGTCACCACGCGCTCGTCGGCAGCGAGTGCCGCGCCGATCAACGGCTGCGCGCCGGGCTGGTGGATCTCGAGCAATCGCCAATAGCGCAGCGGACGCTGCGGCGACAGCGCATCCCAGCTCGGCGCGTCGAGCACCGCGAAGGCCAGCGCGAACGTGGGGTACGGCCGCGACGGATCGTGCTGCGCCTGCGCGCACAACGCGGGGAAGCGCGTGTCCAGTTCCATGCCGATGCACAGCAGCAGCAGGTCGCGCTCGAAGGTGGAGAGGCCGAGCCGGTCGGCGAGTACGGCGAGTGCCGGCGTGTGCTTGCCGTCGTCCGCGTCGTCCGGCAGCGGCGCGGCAGCCGCTGCCGCACCGGAGTCCGGCACCTCGACGACAATCGGCGCGACCGGCGGCGTGTCGATGGTCGTCGCCGGCGCACTCGCCAGCGGCGCGCGCGGCGGCGACGCGGCGAACATCCGCGCGAACCACGAGTGTTTCGGCCCATTCGGCGCGCGCACCGCCGGCGCCGATTCCATCAGCGTGGTGGCTGCCGCAGCAGCCGCCGGTGGCGCGGCCGGCGCGTCGGGCGACTGCGCGGCGCGTTGCAGCCGCACGCGCAGATCCGCCAGCGCCGTGGCGAGGTACTGGTCGTTCGCCTGCAGCCAAGGCGCGTAGTCGTTCATGCCACCACCACCTGCTGGTCCGTGGCGAACGCAGGCGCGCTGCCGCTGAAATCGACCGGGATGCTGTCGGCGCCGTCCACGCGCAGGCGCACGGTGTAGGTCCCTGCGGCCACGCCGGTGAGCTGGAACGTCAGCGCCGTGGGTTGCTTCGGGTCGGCCGGGTTGCTGAGGCTGGCCGGCGTGAGTAATCGGTCGCCGAACAGCAGGAACACGCGCTGGCCGTCGCGGATGCGCGGCATGCAGGTCAGGTTCAAAGTGAAATCGCCGGGCGCCGCGGCGAGCGAGCCAAGCGTGATGCGCGGCGCCAATGCCAGTGGCAGCTCGTTGCTGAGCAGCGCGGGCAATCCCGGCGGCTGCACCAGCAGCGCCACGGTGTAGATACCCGGTGCCCAACGCGAGACGGCATCCGCATCGTCGGCCGTGTCGGCAAGATGCACGCGCAAGCTGCCGCCGGTGTCGCCGGCCAGCGGCGCGATGTCGGTCGGCGCATCGAGGCGCTGGCTGCTGAAACGGGCGAGCGCGTGATCCGTGCCGAGCTGGCGACCGTGCAGCACGATGTCCTCGCCGAGGCGCACGGCGGACTGGTGGCGCGGACAGTCGAGTGCATCCAGTACCGCCGCAGCGGATGCGGTGGCGATCACGCCACGGTCCTGCGCACCGCGCCGCAACACCGGCAGCGGCGCGCGCGTGGCGGCCTGGCTGTCGATCAGCACTACCGCCGCCTCGTACGCAGCCGAGGTGCGGTAGTTGGTCTGGAACGCGGTCCACAGCCGGGACAATTCATCCACACTCTGCGGCAGCGGCGTCACGCGCACGCGCTCGATCTGGTTCGCCAGGTCGTTGTCCGCCAGCGCGTTGCGGATGTCGTTGCCGTCGAGCACGCCGCGGTCGTGCAGGGTGCTCATTGCCGCGGCCAGCACGCGATGGCTGAGCGCGTCGTTGTCGTTCTCGCCGCGGCCCCAGGCGGTGATCACGTAATGCAGGTTCAACGCCAGCGGCGGCGGCGCGGTCTCGCCCGGACGCACCTGGCCGGGCAGGTCGAGGTTGCGCCAGGCCGCGTTGGCGACCACCTGGTACAGGAACAAGTTGAGCTGTACCTTGCTGATCCCCTTGCGCGCCACGTCCGGCGGCTGCAGGGTCACCTCCAGGTCGCTCAGTTCCGCGTCCAGCGCGGGCACCTGCGCCAGCAGCAGGTTGCGCAGCGTGCGCGTGGTCGCGGCGATCGCCAGCACGTTGCTCATGGCGTGGCCTTGCCGCGCTGGCGCAGGTAGTCGTCGAGGCTGCTCGGGCGCGGGCCATCGCGACGACGCGGCGGCGCGGCGGCAGTCGGTGCGGCGCGTACTTCGAGCCGGCCGATGCTGATGTGCACCACCGGCTCACTGCTGGTTCGGCTCTCGCGGCCGGCTGGCACGTCGCGCGGACGGCGCATCGCAGCCGCGCGGTCGGGCTGCGACGACGCGGGCAGACCGTTTGTCGTGGCGAACACCGGCGCCGGCGCGGGCAGCAGGGCGCCGGCCGCGGTTGGCGGGTGCGCCGCTTCGTGCCGGCTGGGCGCGATGCGCGACTCTCGCGGTGAAACGGGCGACGGCGTGGCTGCGGTGCGTTCGGACACGGGCGTCACACGCGATGGTTCGGCGGCCATCGCACGCACCGGCGCTGCCGCGCGCGGCGGCGGCATCGGCGCAGGCGGCGTATCCGTCGCAGCGCGTCCCGGCAGCGGCAACGGCGCTTGCTCCGCCGACGCAGTGCGCGCGGCGCGTGCCTCGATCAACTCCTTCGCGGGCACCGGCGGGCTTGGCGGTGGCGTGGTAGCAGAGGCTGCCGGCGGCATCGGGCCGGTGTCGCGCGCACGTACCGGTGCCTCGCCCTCGTCGGCCATCGCCATCACCGGCGCGCGCTGCAGCGGCTCGAACAGCGACGGCAGCCGCGGCGCCAGCGCCGCTTCGCCGCCGATCGCACGTGCCGCCAGCCGGTCGATGAAATCGCTCATGGCGCGCACAGCTCCAGGTAGGCCTGGCGGCGGCGTGGGCTCAGCGCGAGGATGTCGGCCTCGGCCCAGTGGTAGCTGGCGGCCAGCGTGTCCACCTCGCGCAGCATGTGCAGCGCCCACGCGTGCAGTTCCTGCCACAGGAAACCGGCGATGTCGAACAGCGGCTGCCATTCGTGCGCGCAGTCCGGGCAGCGGAACGCGAGTTGCAGATCAGCCTGCGGATCGGCCTGCGCCATCGCCTGCGCCAGCTCCGCCTGCAGCTCGGGCAGCAGCGTGCGCACGTCGTGCGATCGATCGTCGCGTCGTGCATCCAGCACGCAGCGTTCGAGCAGACGTTCGCGTGCGGCCAACGCGTCGGTGCAGCTTTCCAGTGCCAGCAGGTCGCTGCTGTCGGGCAGGCGGAACTGCACGCGCATGCCGTGCGCCACGTGTTCCAGCGTGGAAGTGGCAGCGGGTGGCGCCGCCAGCCGCAAGTCGTCGCAGCGAAACGTCGCCTCGATCATCGCCGCGCAATGCGGACACGTCGCCACCGCGTCGACCGCACTGCCGAACAGGCGCTCGCGCAGGTCCAGCAGCAGCGCATCGCGCCGGCCCAGCGGCAGCGCCGCCAGTGCCTCGGCTGCAGCTTCGTCGTCGCAGCTGCAGCCGAGCAGCAACAGCCCGCGCGCCGCGGCGGACGGCTCGCCCCCGCGTTCCCAGACCTGCAACAGTTGCGCGGGCGTGGGCGTGTGCATGGTGCTCAGCCGACGACGGGTACGCTGAAGCTGGGCTCGGCCGGCTCGCTCACTCCGGTGTCGCGCTCCCAACCCTCGTTCTCCAGCTTCAGGTGCTGGATCGCCACCGCGTTTGCGTTGGCGTCCAGGTCGGGCAGCGCCTGGTATTCGGAGACCCAGCAGCGGTAGACCTTGTAGGCCAGCGCGAGCTGGCCGGCCTCGTTGTAGACCTCGATGATCAGATCCTTGCGGAAGTCCTTCAACGAAACCTCCGCGCCGAGCCCGGCGCCGAAGTTCCACACCTTGTTCGCCCACTTCTCGAACTCGGCGTCGTGGGTGACGCCGCGCTCGACGGTGATCGCCTCGTACTCGGTGCGCCCGGGCGACTTGCGCGTGCTGCTGGGGTCGCCGCCCTCGCGGTGCTTGACCACCTCGGTGGTGCGCTTCAAGCCCGACACCTTGCTGACGCCGGCCACGTAGCGGCCGTCCCACTTCACCCGGAACTTGAAGTTCTTGTACGGATCGAAGCGCTGCGCATTGACGCTGAACTGAGCCATGTTGGTTTCCTCATGCCTGGATCTGGCCGGCCATCTGCTGCAGCTGGATGACCACGAATTCGGCGGGCTTGAGCGGCGCGAAGCCGACCACGATGTTGACGATGCCGAGGTTGATGTCGTTCTGCGTGGTGGTTTCCTTGTCGCACTTGACGAAGTACGCGTCGGCCGGCGTCCTGCCCTGGAACGCGCCCTGGCGGAACAGGTTCTGCATGAACGCGCCCACGTTGAGGCGGATCTGCGCCCACAGCGGCTCGTCGTTCGGCTCGAACACCACCCACTGGGTGCCGCGGAACAGGCTCTCCTCGATGTACAGCGCGAGCCGGCGCACCGGCACGTACTTGTATTCGTCGGCGAGCAGGTCGGCGCCGCGCAGCGTGCGCGAGCCCCACAGCACCGGGCCGACCAGCGGGAAGCTGCGCAGGCAGTTCACGCCGAGCGGGTTGAGCATGCCGTTCTCGGCGTCGTTGAGCGTGACGGCCAGCCCCTGCACGCCGTTCAGCGCCGCGTCGATGCCGGCCGGCGCCTTCCACACGCCACGCTGCGTATCGGTGCGCGCCATCACGCCGGCGACGATGCCGCAGGGCACGAAGGTGTCGGGCTGACCCTGGCGCTTCGGGTCCGACTCGATCACCCGCGGGAAGTACAGCGCGGCATTGCGTGCGCCTTCGCCGGTCAGGCCGAACGCGGTCAGCACGGCCGGGGTGATCGCGCCGGCGCTGCCCCAGTCGTTCGGCGCATCGACGATCAGCAGCGCGCGTCGCTCGACGCACAGTGCCATCGCGTTCTTGTAGACCATCGTGGACGTGTTGCCCCCGCGCAGGTCCGGCGGAATGCACAGCAGGTTGAACAGGTCGGCCTTCTTCAGCGCGTAGATGCCGGTCTTGGCGGCCGCGTTGCCCAGGTAGGTGTTGTCGTCCAGCGCGGCGCTGTCCACGGCCTGGTCGGCCGCGGCGACGCCGGTGGAGGACTTGTCCTGCTCCCACACGGTCTTGCCGGCGTCCGGGTCGAGGTGCGCGGCGGGTACGGCGGTGGCCGGCAGCGTCAGCGACGACGCCACGCGCAGCAGCGAGGAGCCCGCCTTCAGCACGCGATCGACCCGGCGCGGACTCTCCTTCACGCTGAGGTTGAGGAAACTCTCCTGAGCGCCGCTGGCCATGTCGCGCACGGTGAGGTTGAACAGGTCGCCGACCGCCAGTCCGAAGCCGGCGGCGACGTCGGCCGACGCGTTGCTGTCGATGCGCACGCGCAGCTGGTTGCCCCAGCTGCCGGCCGTGGCCGCCTCCAGCGGCAGGTTGGCGATCGCGATGGCCGCCTTCGCCGGCTTGCCGTCGGTGCCCTTGTACAGCCGCACGATCGCCGCCTGCGCGCCGCCGTTGAGGTAGAAGTCGCGCACGGCGTAGCCCATCGGACAGAGCGGGTCGAGGCTGCCGAACTGGCGCTCGAAGTCGCCGTAGCTGTTGATGATCACCGGGCTTTCCGCGTCTGCGTCGAGCGGGCCGCGCGTGGCGCGGCCGACGAAGGCGGTGATCGAGGTGGCCACCCCGGTGATGGTGCGCACGCCGCTGGGAATTTCCTCGACGTAGACGCCCGGATAGGTGAGCGCAGATGGCATGGGATCGATCCTCCGAAAGTGAAAACCCCTGTAGCGATCAATGCGGCGAGGGTCGCCGGTGCTCGTTCAACGCGTACAACACCTCGCCGTCGGGAAGCCGGTCGCGATGCAGCAAGCCTTCCGCCACCAGCGCCGCCAGCACCTGCTCGATGCGCTGGCGGCTGTTCTCGTACCGCTGCTGCGGCAGCCACCAGTTGACGACGCCGCGCAAGGTGTCCGCCGCGCGCGGGTGGTCTTGCAGATATGCCAGCACCGAATGGCGAATCTCGTCGTCATCGCTTGCCGGGGACCCGCTAGTCGAGGGCTTGGTCATGGCGACATCCCGCATCTGCGTCGACTGTGGCAACGAGCGTGCCAGCGCCCGCTGGCGGCGAAACGGCATGGCGCCGGGCCCAGGTCCCGTCGGCGGCGGTGCGACCGGGTCAGGACTGACCCGGCCCCGAGGCGCAGCGCGAACGATTGCACCCGGTCTACCCCGTTGCTTCTGCCGCGCCGCTTGCCACGGGACGGACACGGCGCGGGCTTCGGTCTGGGGCGGAGGGCGGCCACGGCGTGTTCAGTGGGCGGTGCCGAAGCCGGCGAAATATTTCTTGAACGCGCCGATCTCCATCGCGAACACGCCATCGGTGGTCTTCAGGGTGACCGGCCGCCACCAGCTCACGTCGTACATGGAAATGGTGGCGTCCAGCACGCTGGCGGTAGCCTCGGTGTTGCCCCAGGGATTGCGCAGCACGATCCAGCGCCGGCACTGGCGATAGGCCCAGCCGAGCACGGTGTAGCAGTGCGAGCCCACCACGTGGGCGCTCGCATAGTCGACATGGTCGGGCGCGGCGTCGCCGGAGGAATACGTCCACGCCGTCATCGGGTTGAAAGTGCGATACGAAAGGCAGTTGGAGCGCAGCAGTTGCCACAGCTCGTCGGCGCTGTGATCGGCGGTGTTGTAGTAGTGCCGCGTGCCCCCGTTGAGCTGGGCAGTCGCCCACACGCAATCGCCCCAGGCGGTCTGGGTGATGTCGGGCATGTCGGTGCTGGTGCCGGTCTTGAGCTTGGCATAGGCCTTCTCGTAGACGGCCGGCCAGCTCTCGCTGCTTTCGCTGGAGCGGCAATAGATCGGATAGCCGCCGGCGGTCAGCGGCACGGCTTCGGACACCTGGACCGCCCGGTCCAGCGCGCCGCCGGAATCCGGCGTGCAGAAACTGATCTGGTCGTTGAACTGCGCCTGGATCGGACCGGTGGCGCGAGTCTGGTGTGCCAGCCGGAACGGCGTGGCCCAGGCGACCGCCGACAACGCCGCGATGTAATAGCAGTTGGCCACGGCGCCCTGTACCGGATCGAAGAACTCGGCGGTCTCGTTGAAGAAGTCGCCCGATGCGGCCCAGTGCGCGCCCGGCGGTGTCCAGCCGGCGGCGATCACCTGCTTGACGAGCCTGCTGTCGGCGGTGATCGCACGCACCACGTCGGCGGACAGCGCGTTGCCCAGCTGCAAGTCGCGCAGCGCCGGCGGCAACCGCAACACCAGCTGCAGCCGCGTGAAGCGCGACAGGTCGGCGCACAGGATCGGCCAGTCCAGGAGGGATTTCAGCACACCCGTCCTGGCCAGCTCGGCCAGCGTGGCGTGCGCATCGATGCTTTCCAGACCGCCGCCGGCGGCGTCGTCGCCTTCCCGGCGCGGCTGCAGGTCGAGTAGCGGCGAGCGCTGCGGCACCAGCTTGAGGTTCGCGTCCAGCGCCATGCCGACGTAGAGCGGTCCGCCGAACTTGGGATCGAACAACTCCTCGTACGGCGTGGCCAGCACCTGTTCCAGCACACGATGCGGATCGGGCAGCTCGTTCCACGGAATCGGCTGGCCCGCGACCAGTTCGGCCAGCGCGTACGGGTTGATCACCGCGCAGTTCTGCCCTTGTCCGCCGGTGGCCGCGGCCGTGCGCGCGCGGGCCGATGCCGGCCGCGCGGCGGACCGGCTGGAGGTCGTTTTCGACTTGCTGGTTTTCGACGTTGCCATCTCGTTCTCCCTGGCCAGGTGGCGCGCCGTGGGTGGCCGGAAGGACACGATCGCGACGCGGGACCGGCTCGGCAGGATTCGTCACGCCCTGCGGCGCCAGTCCATCGCTGGACTGGCAACAGGCATGCCATGGAACGGGGGAGCGGAAATGGCGCGGCGGCTGGGCGCGAACGATTCGGCGGCTCGATGCCGGGGCAGCCCTGACCCGTTCCGCGCACGCCATGGGTAACGGCGCACCCGCGGCTGCGGTGGGCTCGGGAATTCACTGGCGCGTGCGGAAGGCCTTGATGCCGATGCCGTGCTTGACCAGCAGCTTGCCGAGCTGGCGGCGCTCGGTGCCGGACAGCCGCGCGGCGGCGCTGATGTTGCCGCTGGCGCGTTGCATCAGCTGCACCAGGTAATCGTGCTCGAACTGGTGGATCGCACGGGTCTTGGCCACGCGGAAGCCGAGCTCCGGTTCGTTCGCCCGCCGCCGCGGCTGCGGGCGTGGCCCGATGAAGGCCGGATCGGCGGTGGCCAGCGCGGTCAGGCCGACGATCGCGTCGTCGCTGCACATGTAGGCCCGCAGCGCGACGTTGTCCAGCTCGCGCACGTTGCCCGGCCAGGCATGTGCCTGCAGCGCGGCCATCGCCGGCTCGCTCCAGTGCTTGAACGGGCCATGCAGGCGAATCGCCACCGCGTGCAGGAAATGCTGCGCCAGCAAGGCCACGTCACCCTCGCGCTCGCGCAGCGGCGGCAGATGCAGGTACAGCGCGTTGAGCCGGTACTGCAGATCCTGCCGGAAGCGGCCGGCTTCCACCTGCCGCGCCAGGCAGCTGTTGGTGGCGGCGATGATGCGCGCATCCGACGTGCGCATGGCGCCGCCGCCGACCGGGCGGTATTCGCTGTCCTGCAGGAAGCGCAGCAAGGTCACCTGGCCCTTGGCCGAGAGCGCGTCGACCTCATCCAGGAACAGGGTGCCGCCGCGGGCGTGGTCGACCAGGCCGGGCTGGGCCACCTTGGCATCGGTGAAGGCGCCGCGGCCGTGGCCGAACAGTTCGCTCTCGATCAGGCTGTCGGGAATGGCGCCGCAATTGACCGGCACGAAGGGAAAATCCCGGCGCGCGCTGGCGTAGTGGATTTCGCGTGCGGCGACTTCCTTGCCGGTGCCGGTTTCGCCCTCGATCAGCACCTGCACGTCGCAGGCGGCAAAGCGCTGCAACTGCGCCCGCACCGCGACGATTGCCTGGGATTGGCCGATCATGATCGGCATCATCAGCTCCCGAAGTAGACCTCAAGAAAACCCCGCCGCGCCGTCGTCGGCGTGCACAGGAATCCCCCTGGCTTCCTTCCCATCCGGCCTGGCGCCGCCGGATCGGAGCAACGGTCGCAGTATGCGCAGCCGGCGGCTGTAGTTCAAGAACGCGCGTACTGCCATCCGCGGGCGGCCAAGGATGTAGGCGGCGACCTACGACAACGTGATACACGAGGCCCGCGCAGGGGATGCGGCAACCCGTCACGGAATTCGATTCGGCGATCACCGGGGTGCTGGCGTATCCTTGCAGGTTGACCGCCGCGCGCTTCGCGCCTTCGCTGCATGGCCGCGGCCACGACCTCCTGCAACCCGACGGCCGACGCCCCGCGCGCCGCCGATCAACCCGGACGAGAAACCCCCTGATGGTGGCCATGGCAACCGAGCACGTGATCGACGTGCAGCATTGGAACGACACGCTGTTCAGCTTCCGCACCACCCGCGACCCCGGCTTCCGCTTCGACAGCGGCCAGTTCGTGATGATCGGCCTGGAGGCGGAAACCCGCCCGCTGATGCGCGCCTATTCCATCGCCAGCGCCAGTTGGGAGGAGCACCTGGAGTTCTTCTCGATCAAGGTGGCCAATGGCCCGCTGACCTCGCGCCTGCAGCACCTGCAGCCCGGTGACCCGCTGATCGTCACGCGCAAGCCCACCGGCACGCTGGTGCTGAACGACCTCAAGCCCGGCCGCAACCTCTACCTGCTCGGCACCGGCACCGGGCTGGCGCCGTTCCTCAGCATCATCCGCGACCCGCACACCTACGAGCGCTTCGACAAGATCGTGCTGGCCCACGGCGTGCGCCGGGTCGAGGACCTCGCCTACGCCGACTATCTGGAAAACGAGCTGCCGCGGCACGAGTACCTGGGCGAGCTGGTGCGCGAGAAGCTGATCTACTACCCGACCGTGACGCGCGAACCGTTCCGCCACCATGGCCGCATCACCGATGCGATCGTCGACGGCGCGATGGGCGCGGCCACCGGCCTGCCGCCGCTGAACCCGGCCACCGACCGCGTGATGCTGTGCGGCAGCCCGGCCATGCTGGACGACCTCAGCGCCCTGCTCGACGGCCGCGGCTTCCAGGCCTCGCCGCGCACGCGCGAACCGGGCGACTACGTGATCGAGCGGGCCTTCGTGGAGAAGTAGGAGCCCGCTCGCGGGCGATGCCGGTGCCGCCGCGCATCGAAGTATTCTGGCTCCAGCAGCATCGCCCGCGAGCGGGCCCCTATCTCTGGTTCACCGGAATGCCCATGCTCGACATCGCGCTCTACCTCCTCGCCGCGCTGCTGATCGTCGGCGGCCTGGCCGGCGCCGTGCTGCCGGCGCTGCCCGGCATCCCGATGCTGTTCGGCGGCATCTGGCTGGCCGCGGCAGTGGACGGCTACCGCCACCTGGGCCTGTGGTGGCTGCTGCTCATCGGCGCGCTGGGCACGCTCGGGGTGATCGTCGACTTCGTCGCCAGCACGCTCGGCGCCAGGCGCGTCGGCGCCAGCAAGCGGGCCCTGTGGGGCGCGGCGCTGGGCACCGTGCTGGGCATGTTCTTCGGCATCCCCGGCCTGCTGTTCGGGCCGTTCCTCGGCGCGCTGGCCGGCGAGCTGGCCTCCGGCACCAGCGTGCTGCGCTCGGCCCACGTCGGTGTCGGCACCTGGCTGGGCCTGCTGCTCGGTACCTTGGTCAAGCTGGTGCTCTCGTTCGTGATGGTGGGGTTGTTCGGGCTGGCAATGCTGTTCGGCTGAGCTTCCGGCACATGCCTGCGGCATGCGCGGCGTCCTAGGCTGGCGCCTCCCCAGGGAGAACGCCATGTCCAGACGCCTCATCTTCGCCTTCGCCGCCGTGCTGGCCGCGACCGCTTCGCTGCACGCCCAGACTGCACCGCCGGTCTGGATCGCCCGCAGCAACGCCGACTCGCAGATCCTGCTCGAACAGATCGCCCGCTTCAGTCCGGAGTTCGCCTCGCAGATCGGCGTATCCGGCTACGACGACAAGGTCGCCGACCTCCGCCCCGGCGTGGACGAACGCTCGCGCGCCGCGCTGGTTGCGGCCAAGGCGAAGCTGCAGACCCTGCTGGCGGCGGAGCACGACCCCAACGTGCGGCAGGACCTGCAGATCCTGATCAAGACCACCGCCGAGCAGATCGAGGGCATCGACCTCAACCGCAAATACCTGCTGCCGTACACCGACGTCGGCGAACTGGTGTTCAGCGGCGAATTCAGCCTGCTGAAGGACGACGTGGCCGCCGCGCGCCGCCCGTCCGCGCTGAAGCGCCTGCAGTGCTACGTGGGCAAGGCGCCCGGCTGCACGCCGATCGCCGAGCTGGCGAAGGCGCAGACCGTCGCCCGGCTCGGCAACAAGGCGCTGCTCGGCCCGTATCGGGGCGAAGTGGAGCAGAAGCTGTCCAACACCGCGCGCTACGTGGGCGGCATCCGCCAGCTGTTCGCCAAGTACAAGCTGGACGATGCCGAGGGCAAGGCCGCGCTGGATGCGCTCGATGTGCAGCTGAAGGCGTACGACGGCTGGGTGCGCGGCACCGTGCTGCCGCGCGCCCGCGCCGATTTCCGCCTGCCCGAGCCGCTGTACGCCTACAACCTGCGCCAGGTCGGCATCGACATCCCGCCGCAGCAGTTGATGGAGCAGGCGCAGCTGGAGTTCGTCGAGCTGCAAGGCATGATGCAGGTGCTGGCGCCGGTGGTGGCGAAGGCCGAAGGCATCGATGCCACCGACTACCGCGCGGTGCTCAAGGCACTGAAGAAGGACCAGTTGGGTCGGGACCAGGTCGAGCCGTGGTACCACGAGGTGCTCGGCCACATCGAGGACACCATTCGCCGCGAGCGCATCGTCACCCTGCCGCAGCGCAAGATGCAGATGCGCCTGGCCTCCGACGCGGAAGCCGCGCAGGTGCCGGCGCCGCACATGGACCCGCCGCCGTTCATCAACAACCACGGCGAGCAGGGCACCTTCGTGCTGACCATGGGCAACCCGGGCAAGAACGGCGACGCGACCCAGGCCTACGACGACTTCACCTACAAGGCCGCGGCGTGGACGCTCACCGCGCACGAGGGCCGGCCCGGCCACGAGCTGCAGTTCGCCGCGATGGTCGAGCGCGGCGTGTCGCTGGCACGCAGCCTGTTCGCGTTCAACAGCGTCAACGTGGAAGGCTGGGCGCTGTATGCCGAGTCGGAGATGCTGCCGTACGAGCCGCCGGCCGGGCAATTCGCCGCGCTGCAAGCGCGCCTGATGCGCGCCGCGCGCGCCTACCTCGACCCGATGCTCAACCTCGGCCTGATCACCCCCGAGCGTGCCAAGCAGATCCTGATGCACGAGGTGGGCTTGTCCGACGCGCTCGCCACGCAGGAGATCAACCGCTACACCTACAATTCGCCCGGCCAGGCCACCGCGTATTTCTACGGCTACCTGCGCCTGCAGCAGCTGCGCCTGCAGACCGGGCTGGCGCTGGGCCCGAAGTTCGACCGCCTGGCGTTCAACGATTTCGTGATCGGCCAGGGCCTGCTGCCGCCGGAGCAACTGGCCGAAGCGGTGCGCACGCAGTTCATTCCGGCCCGGCAGAAACCGTGACCGTCAACGCCGCGCGCTCTTCGCCAGCCAGCGGGCGAGTTGCGCGGTGTCGCGGCTGAGCGCGGCGGGCAGCACGATGTAGTGCCGGCTCGGCGCGGCGCCGGGCCTGGCGACCAGCCGTGCCGTGCCCGCGATGCGCAGCAGCGCCGGCTGCGCGGCCGGCGGCAGTTTCAGGGCCAGGGCGCCTGGCGTCAGCCAGGCGCACGGCTGCTCGTCGAGATACGCCATCAGCCCGCCGAACATCGGCCGGAAGCGCAGCGTGTGCGGCCGACCCAGGTGGCTGGCCGCATCCTCCAGTTCGCGGCGCCGCGCCGCCAGGCCCGGCGGCGCGCTCACGCCGGATCGGGAATCACGTACAGCAGCACGGCGAGGAAGTGCAGCACGCTGCCGGCCAGCACGAACCCGTGCCACAACGCGTGGTGGTACGGCAGCCGCCGCCACAGGTAGAACGGCACGCCCAGCGTATAGGCCAGGCCGCCGGCGAGCAGCAGTGCGGTGCCGCCGGCCTGCAGGTGCTCGCTGAGCGGCTTGAATGCGACCATGCCGATCCAGCCCATGCCCACGTACAGCAGCACCGCCAGCTTGCGGTGGCGCCCGAGCAGACCCAGCTCCAGCGCGCTGCCGGCCAGCGCCAGCGCCCACACCGCCACGAACAGGCTCCAGCCCCACGTCCCCGGCAGGGCGACCAGGGTGAACGGCGTGTAGGTGCCGGCGATCAGCACGTAGATCGCGATGTGGTCCAGCGCGCGCAGCGCCGGCTTGGCCGCCGCCAGCGGAATCGAGTGGTACAGCGTGGAGGCGGTGTACAGCAGCACCAGCGAGGTGCCGAACACCGCGCAGGCGACCACCGTCAGCGCGTTGCCGTGCAGCGCGGCGAGCGCCACCAGCGTCGCCAGCCCGGCGATGCTGAGCACGATGCCGAGGCCGTGGATGATGCTGCTGGCCAGCTCGTCGCCGAAGCTGTAGCGAGGCATGACGGCGCTGGACGATACGGACATCGGGACTCCCGGTGGCACGGAATGCGTACGCCTACCTTAACCGCGCATGCCGACCGTGCCTACCGTGGCGCGGCGTCGCAGCGGCACGGCACGCGCTACTCGATGATGAAGGCGCCGAACGCCACGCCGAGGTTCCAGCCCTCGCCCTTGCCGCTGAGCGCCAGCGAGACATTGCCCTTGGTCAGCACCTGCGCC
>NZ_MWIO01000038.1 GCF_004799035.1 Rhodanobacter lindaniclasticus | reverse complement strand
TGCGCCATGTCCTGCTTGTCCAGGGTGAAGAATCCCGCCACGCCCGCCGCCTGCGCGTTGCGTTTGGCCGTCTGCACCATGCGCGGGTCGGCGTCGCTGCCGAAGAAGCACGGACGCAGCGCGCGCAGGCCGGTCTCGGCGCGCTGCTTTGCCTCGTCCAGCAGGCCGCGCCACAGCGCGATGTCGTGCTGCTGCCAGCCGAGGAAGCCGAAGTATTCGCGGCGCAGGCGGCGGGCGTGGCGGGATTCTTCACCCTGGACAAGCAGGACATGGCGCACGCCGCGCCGCCACCCGGCGTCGACCACGGCCTGATCATCACCAACCCGCCGTACGGCGAGCGTCTCGGCGATCGCGCCGAGATGCCGCGCCTGTACCGCGCGCTGGGTGACACGCTGCGCCAGCGCTTCACCGGTTGGCGTGCCGCGGTGCTGGCCGGCGACGTGGAGCTGGGCCGCGCCATGCAGCTGCATGCTGACAAGCGCTACGCGCTGTACAACGGTGCGCTGGAAACCGTGCTGTTGACGTTCGACCTGAAGCCGCGCGAGGAGAAACCGCGCGAGCCGAAGCCGTTGTCTCCCGGCGCGCAGATGCTGAAGAACCGGCTGGAAAAAAACGTCCGGCACCTGCGCAAGCGGCTGGCGCGCGAGGGCATCCACTGCTGGCGTGCCTACGACCAGGACCTGCCCGAGTACGCGGCGGCGATCGACGTCTACGGCGACACCGGCGGCGACGACCACCTGCACATCCAGGAGTACCGCGCACCGGCCGACGTGCCCGCCGACGTGGCCCGGCTGCGCCTGCGCGAGATCGCCCGCGTGGCCGGCGAGGTGCTCGGCGTGCCGCGCGAACGCATCGCGATCAAGACCCGCGAGCGCGGCAAGGGTGGTTCCAAGTACGGCCAGCTCGACCAGCGCGGCGAATTCATCGAGGTGGAGGAGGACGGCCTGAAGTTCCTGGTCAACCTCACCGATTACCTCGACACCGGCCTGTTCCTCGATCACCGGCTGGTGCGCGCCAAAGTGCGCGAGCTGGCCGAGGGCCGCTGCTTCCTCAACCTGTTCGCCTACACCGCCACTGCCAGCGTGCACGCGGCGGCCGGCGGCGCGCTGGAAACCACCAGCGTCGACCTGTCCGCCACCTACTTGGAGTGGGCATCGCGCAACCTGGCACTGAACGGTTTCACCGGCGCGGACCATCGGCTGATGCAGTTCGACGCGTTGGAGTTCCTGCAGCGCGACCGCGGCCATTACGGGCTGATCTTCGTCGACCCGCCGACCTTCTCCAACTCCAAGCGCGCCGAGGATTTCGACGTGCAGCGCGACCACGTGAAGCTGCTGGAAGCCTGCAACGAGCGACTGACCCGCGACGGCGTGATCGTGTTCTCCAACAACTTCCGCCGCTTCAAGCTGGACCGGGAGGCACTCGAAGCGCATTTCGAGATCGAGGACTGGACCACGCCCAGCATCCCGTTCGACTTCACCCGTCGCGCCGACATCCACGGCTGCTGGCTGCTGCGCCGCCGCAGGGCGGATGCGGGAGTCAATCCCTGGGATACGGCGCGCGTCAAATCCTGAATCTTTTTTTCAGTGCACATTAAGCCTGCGCGCCCGACTATCCGCGCGTGCAACGGAGAACGATCATGAATACAGCGGGCCTGCGTGTTTCCGGCAAGAGTGCGGCGATCGGCCTGGCGCTGATCGCGGCGTTGGCGATGCCCCTGGGCGCGTCCGCGCGCGGTTGGGGCGGACATGGTCATCATGGCTACTACGGCGGCTACCATGGCGGCTACTACGGTCATGGCGGCCACTGGAGCGGTGGCCGCTGGATCGCCGGTGCCATCGTCACCGGTGCCGTGGTTGGCCTGGTCGCCGACGCGATGCGCCCGGCCCCGGTTTATTACGATTCACCGGTCGTCTATCGCGCGCCGCGCACGGTGGTGTACGAGTACGGGGCCCCGGTGGTGACCCGCCGCGTGGTGGAAACTCGCACGGTGGTGTACGACGACCCGTACCAGACGCGTTACATCCGCGATGACGGCTACGACCGCGACGACGGCAACTGATCCACGCCGCATGGCGGCACCCGCGCGAGCCCGGCTTCGGTCGGGCTCGCGCTTTTTTGTGCATCGCCTCCAGGGGTGCCTGGATCACAACTTCTGAACAAGTTTCGCGGCATCCTTGTGGGCATGCCTTGCCGTACCACCATGCCGCTGACTTACCACCGTTTTGGCTGGCCGTCGCGATTGCGGTATCACGCATGAGTGCCGATTCACCGTTGCTTCGGGCCGGTATCGCAGCGCGCTTCGCCCAGGTGCGCCAGCAGACGCAGGCCCTGTGCGCGAAGCTGACGGCCGAGGACATGCTGCTGCAGTCCATGCCCGATGCCAGCCCGGCGAAATGGCACCTGGCGCATACCACCTGGTTCTTTGAGACCTTCGTGCTCGCGCACGACCCGGCCTGGAAGCCGCGCGACCCGGCCTGGCATTACCTGTTCAACTCCTACTACCAGTCGGTCGGGCCGATGCACGTGCGCGCGCAGCGTGGACTGCTGTCGCGGCCCTCGCTCGACGAGGTACGCGATTACCGTCGGCGCGTGGACGAGGCGGTGCTCGCCTTGCTGGAGCGCCATGACGATCCGGAACTGGCGAGCCTGGTCGAGCTCGGTCTGCAGCACGAGCAGCAACACCAGGAGTTGCTGCTGACCGACATCAAGCATGCGTTCTGGTGCAATCCGCTGCGGCCGGCGCTGCATTCGTCGATCGCGGCACCCGCGGGTGCGCCGACGGTGCCGCTGCAATTCCTGCCCGGGCGCGAGGGCATCGTCGAGATCGGCCATCGCGGCGAAGACTTCGCCTTCGACAACGAAACCCCGCGCCACCGCACCCTGCTGCAACCGCACGCACTGGCCAACCGGCTGGTGACCAATGCCGAATACCTGGCGTTCGTGCGCGAAGGCGGTTACCGCGAGCCCGGTCTGTGGCTGTCCGATGGCTGGGCCACGGTGCAACGCGAAGACTGGCAGCATCCGCTCTACTGGCAGGACGACCTGGCCAGCGAATTCACCCTGGCCGGGGTGCGCGCGCTCGACCCCGCCGAACCGGTGTGCCATCTGAGTTTCTACGAAGCCGATGCGTTCGCGCGCTGGGCCGGGGCCCGCCTGCCGACCGAGGCGGAGTGGGAAGCGGCGGCGCAAGGCGCGGCGATCGAGGGCAACCTGCAGCAGAGCCAGCGCTTCCATCCGCTGCCGGCACGAGCCGGCAAGGGCATGCTGCAGTTGTATGGCGACGCTTGGGAATGGACCGCCTCGCCGTACGTCGGCTATCCCGGCTACCGCCCGCTGCCCGGTTCGCTGGGCGAATACAACGGCAAGTTCATGTGCGGCCAATGGGTGTTGCGCGGCGGCTCCTGCGTCACCCCGCGCAACCACCTGCGCGCCAGCTACCGCAACTTTTTTCCACCCCATGCCCGCTGGCAGTTTGCCGGGCTGCGACTGGGACAGGATCGATGAACAGTGTGCAAGCCTGCGGCCTTCGTGATGACGAACGCCGCCCGCCCGCCAACGAGTTGCTCGAAGTCGCCCGGCACGGGCTGGCGCTGAAGCCCAAGCGGTTGCCGTCGTGGCTGTTCTACGACGAGCGCGGTTCGGCCTTGTTCGAGCAGATCTGCGAGCAGCCGGAGTACTACCTCACCCGCTGCGAGATCGCGTTGATGGACGAGCACGCCGCCGACATCGCCGAGACCCTCGGCAGCGACGTGCGGCTGGTCGAGTACGGCAGCGGCAGCGGACGCAAGACGCGCATGCTGCTGCGCCACCTGCGCGAGCCGGTGAGTTACGTGCCGGTGGAGATTTCACCCGAGCCGCTGCAGCAGAGCGTGCAGCGCCTGGCGCAGGAGTTTCCGCAGCTGCCGTTGCAGCCGCTGTGCGCCGATTTCAGCAGGCCGCTGCGCCTGCCGATTCCGCCGCGGGCGCCGCGTCGCACGGTGCTGTATTTCCCGGGCTCCACCATCGGCAATTTCGAGGCGCACGACGCGGTGGCCCTGCTGCGCAAGATGCGCAACGAGATGGGCGACGCCGGCGGCCTGCTGATCGGGGTGGACCTGAAGAAGGATCCGGCGGTGATCGAGGCCGCCTACAACGATGCGGCCGGCGTCACCGCCGAGTTCACGCTGAACATGCTGGCGCGGCTCAACCGCGAGATCGGCAGCGATTTCGACCTCGCCGCCTTTGCCCACCGCGCACGCTACAACCCGATGGCCGGGCGCATCGAGACGCAGCTGGTCAGCCGGCGTGAGCAGCAGGTGGCGATCGGCCGCCACAAGGTGCGCTTCGGCGTGGACGAGGCGATCCAGGTCGAATACAGCTGCAAGTATTCGCTGGAGGATTTCGCGGCGTTGGCGGAGAAGGCCGGGCTGGCGGTGCAACGGGTGTGGACCGATCCGCAACGGATGTTCAGCGTGCAATACCTGGTGCGCGCCGCCATGCGGGTGGATTGACGCCTTGCGGCTGGCGCGGCGTCAGCCGTCCAGTGGTGCGGAAAACAGGATGCAGGCGTCGCCTGCGATGGTCACCTCGACCGGCTCGTCGTGCGCGATGCGCACCTCGACATGGACGATGCCGTCGCGGCGCAGCGCACGGCCCTGGTGGCCGGCGAAGCGCAGCGACGCTCCGTCATGCGGCATCAATCGGTGGTGCACCAGGTAGGCGCCCAGCGGGCCGTTGGCGTTGCCGGTGACGGGATCCTCGTCGATGCCGATGGCGGGCGCGAACATGCGCCCGTCGGTGGCGGCCTCGTCCTTGCGCAACTGGAACACGAAATAGCCATTGCAGCCGATCTCCGCGCTCAGGGTCGCCAGGGCGGGCATGCTCGGTGCCAGCGCATCCAGATCGACCATCGGCTCCAGCGGCACCATGACCTTGCCATGGCCGATGGATACCACCTGCAGCGGCAGCGCCGCGGTCAGCCGGTCGTCGGCCACGCCCAGCGCAGCGGCGATGCGGTGGCGGACGGATGCATCCAGCGGCGGGTCGATGCGCGGGCGCTCCTGCTGCATGAAGACGCGCCGGCCACCGACTTCGTTGTGGCCGATGCGGATGCGCTGGATACCGGCGGCGGTCTTCTGCCGGAACTCGCTGCTGCCGAAGCCGGGCAGGCTGGCGCGCACGTAGTGGGTGGCGATGGTGGCGTGGCCGCACAGCGGCACTTCCGTGGTCGGCGAGAAATAGCGCAACCGCACGTCGTGGTCCGCGCCGTCCGGCGCCAGCACGAAGGCCGTCTCGGAGTGCTTCAGTTCCCGCGCGAGATCCTGCATCTCGGCGTCGGACAGGCCGTCGGCGTTGAGCACCACGCCGGCCGGGTTGCCCCGAAACCGCCTGGTGGTGAAGGCATCGACGTGGTACAGCGTGCGCTTGCTCATGGGTGGCCCGGCTGATGGCGACGAAGCGGGAGTTGGCGGTCGCCGCCGACTCCCGTCGCATCGTCGCGCGGCACGCTTACCTGGTGCCGTACAACGCCTTCACGTCGCGGGTCAGCGCGGCCTGGCTGTCGGCGCGCGAATAGAACATGTGGCCGCCGGGATATTCCTTCACCTGCACGCGGGTCGGGTCGCCCATCGCCGGCATCTGGTCGACCGCCAGCACCGAGACCATGAACGGGCAGGACAGGTCGTCCCAGCCGTGCGCGATCAGCACGCGCAGCTTGGGATCGTTGGCCACCGCCTTGCGCAACTGGCTGACCGAGCCTTCGCGGGCGTCGTCGTCCTCGTGCCACAGGCGGTTCACCTCGTAGCTGAGCGCGTTGTAGCGGCCGGCGACTTTCCAGCCCACGGTCTGGGTGACAAAGTTGACCATGGCGCTGGTGGTCGGCGCGATGATGCTGTTGAGCAGCGGATCGCCGGTGCGCTGGGACGGCGCATGCGGGAACGGATCCCAGGCGGTGACGTTGGAATCGTAGCGGCTGCCCAGCTTGCCCTCGGCGCGGTACACCTCGCGCAGATAGGCCTGGGTTTCGAGACGGCCGCCGGAGCGCTTGACGAACACCGGGTCCAGCCCGGTCAGCTCGGTGACCTTCTTGATCATGGCCTCGGTGGCGGCCGGATCGGAGCGGCCCTTCATCAACGTGGTGGCGTACTCGCCGCGGGTGTAGGCGATGATCGGTGCCATCGTCTCGGCGCTGAGCTTGCCCTCGCGCTCCAGGTGGGCGGCGGCGATCGAGGGCAGGGTGGTCATCCACGGCAGCGGCGAGACGGTGTCGTTGCTCCAGGCGGAGGGGTCGAGGTAGGGCGAGATCAGCGTCACCCCGCTCATCGCCACACCCAGCCGGGTCTGCAGATACTCGGTGATGCGCGGGCCGCGGAAGCCGCCGTAGCTTTCGCCGACGTAGTACTTGCGCGAATCCATGCGGCCGTTCTTCACCAGCCAGTCGTACATGATGCGCGAGAGGTACTCGATGTCGACGTCGGTGCTGTAGAAATCCTTGGTCGCCTGCTTGTCGTCGACCAGCGCGCGACTGAAGCCGGTGCCGACCGGATCGATGAAGACCAGATCGGTGAAGCCCAGCCAGGTGCCGGGGTTGTCGTGCAGCACCGGCGGATCGGAGGGCGAGTCGCCGGCGTCGCCGAAGGCCACCTTCTTCGGGCCGATCGCGCCCAGGTTGAGGTAGACCGACGAGGCACCCGGGCCGCCGTTGAGCGCGAAGGTCACCGGCCGGTCCTTGCCGGGGATGGTGTAGGCGGTGAACACCACCTCGGCGGTCTTGTTGCCCTTCTCGTCGCGCACCGGCAGCGAGCCCACGGTGACGGTGTACTTCAGCGTCCTGCCGTCGACCGTGGTGGTCTGCGTCACCTGCGCGTCGGCGGGGAACGGCGGCAGCTGAAAGCCGTCCTTGCCGGCCGCATCGGCGCTGGCCGCCGGCTTGTGGCTGTCGGCCGCCACTGCAGCGGTAGTGAATCCCGTCAGCAGCAGGGCGGCCATCAGGGCGAACGGCAGGGACTTGCGCACAGGCGTCTCCTCGGGCGTAAAGAGTCAAGCCTAAACGCGTGGCGCACGTGCCGACTGTGCTGAAAGGCATGGGTGCCCGGTGCACGCCTCAGCCGATCAGGGCCGACGTCGCGTCCATCGCGGGCGCCGTCAGGCGCTCCATCCATGAATCGAACGCGAGCAGGAAAGACTGCAGCGACTGCAGCGTGGCCGTGTCGGTCAACCAGCCCTGCGCGTCGAAGCGCTCGGCGGCGCGGGCCACGAACAGGCTCGGCGCCGGCATCACCAGCGCCCCGCAGGTGTGCAGCACCTGCCGCAACGAGGCCTGCGCCAGCCGGGTCCCCCACGGGCCGCTGCTGGCGCCGAGCACGGCGACGGGCTTGCCGGCCAGCACCTCGCCGGCCGGGCTTTCGCGCGAGAGCCAGTCCAGCGCGTTCTTCAGCACGCCGGGGATGGCCTGGTTGTATTCGGGCGTGGCGATGATCAGGCCGTCGGCGGCGGCTGCCGCGGCGCGCAGCGCCTGCACGCCGGGCGGGCCGGCCGGATCGTGCGACTCCAGGTCTTCGTCGAACAGCGGCACGGCCGCCAGGGCGTCGCAGAGCTCCAACTGCAGGCCCGCCGGCGCCTGCGCGACGGCCGCGTGCAGCAGACGGCGGTTCCAGGAATGGCGGCGCAGGCTGCCGGGCAGGCAAAGCACGCGGCGGACGGGAGAGGATTGGAAGAGGGTCATCGCGGGTCTCCGGGTGGGTCAGGGTTCGATCAGCAGCAGCGCGGCGCAGGCGACCAGCAAGGCGCCGCTGACGATGTCCACGCCGCGCCGCGCGATCGGCCTGGCCAGCCAGCGCGCCAGCGACGCGCCGAGGCCGGCCCACAACAACAGGCACGGCGCCGGGATCAGCACGAACATCGCCACCAGCAGCAGGTAATCGTGCGTTCGCGTGGCCTGCATTGCGGCCAGCACGGTCAGCACCAGCAGCCAGCTTTTCGGATTGAGGAACTGGAAGCCGATCAGCCCCAGCGTGCCGGCGGGCAGGCGCGGCGCGGCCGTCGTGTCGGGACGTGGCCGGATGCCGGCCGCGCACAGCGATGCGCCCAGCCACGCCAGGTACAGCGCGCCGGCCAGGGCGGTCCCGTAGCGCAGCCACGGCAGCGCCGCAAAGGCGGTCGCCGTGCCCAGCGCCGTCACCGCCAGCAACAACAGGCCGCCGAGCACGATGCCGGCGATCATCGGCAGCGTGCGGCGCATGCCGACGGTGCCGGCCGCGCGCAGGATCACCAGATTGTTGGGGCCAGGCGTGATCGCGGCCACGCACAGCAGGCCGGCGGCGGCGAGCAGTTGTTCCATGGGTCGTGCTCCACAATGGTCGACTGCCACGCATGTTCGGCCATGCGGCTGGTCGGTGCTGATCGCGTTATGGTCTAGTATTGCGACCATGAACGAGCTGCCGCTGAATGCCCTGCGCGCGTTTGCCATGGTCTACGCGCATGGCGGTGTGCGCGCCGCCGCGCGCGAGCTTGGCCTGGCGCATTCCTCGGTGAGTCGACACCTGGCCGAACTGGATCGCTGGCTGGGCGTGCCGCTGTTGCGCGCCTCGGCCGGTCGCGGCGCGCTGGTGTTCACCCCGCAGGGTGAGGCGCTGGGGCGTGCCACCCTGGCCGGTCTGCGCGGCATCGAGCAGGCGGTGGCCGCTTTGCGCGAAACCCGGCCGGCGCACGCGGTGACGCTGTCCACCTCGCCGTCGTTCGCGATCCGCTGGCTGCTGCCGCGGTTGCCCGCGCTGGAAAAGGCGCATCCGAAGATCGAGCTGTCGGTGCAGGTCGAGCAACGGCTGGATGCGCTGGACGACGGCCGCGTCGACCTGGCGATCCGCATGGGCACGGGGCCGTGGCCGGACCTGCATGCCGAGGGATTGATGGACGATGCGCTGTATCCGGTGATGAGTCCGATGCTGTGGCAGACGTCCGGACGTCCATCCAAGCCGGCGCAACTGGCTGGCCTGCGCCTGCTGCACGACCGTGATCCGCAGGCGTCATGGGAAGCGTGGCGCAGCGTGCACGGACCGGCCAGGCTCTCGCTGCAAGGCGGTGCCCGCTACACCTCGTCCGACCTGGTGTTGCGTGCCGCGATGCAGGGGCAGGGCGTGGCGCTGGCGCGCCATCGACTGGCCGCGGACGACGTGGCGAACGGCAGCTTGCTGCGTCCGTTCGGCGAGCTCAGCGTGCCACTGGGAACCGCCTACTGGATCGTGCGACCGCCGGCGAAACCACGCGCTGCCGTGGCGGCAGTGATCGACTGGCTGCGCTGGCAGGCGGCGGGCACCGCCGCGCGCTGATCAGCCCCGCGCCAGCGCGCCCTCGACGAACTGCTGCAGCTGCGCCGCGTTCAGCGCACCGGATTGCCGCGCGATCTCGCGGCCCTGCCTGAACATGACCAGGGTGGGGATGCTGCGGATGTTGAAGCGCGCCGCGATCTGCGGTTGCGCCTCGGTGTCCAGCTTGGCCAGCCGCAGGCGCGGCTCGAACTTGCCGGCGGCCTGCACGAACACCGGCGCGAAGCCGACGCACGGTCCGCACCACGGTGCCCAGAAATCCACCAGCACCGGCAGGTCGCCGCGGCCGGCGATCGCGTCGAAGTTCGCGCTCGTGAGTTCCGGCGGATGCCCTTCGAACAAGCCCTGCTTGCAGCGGCCGCAGTTCGGATGCTCGGCGACACGCTCGGCAGGCACGCGGTTGAGCGCGCTGCAATGCGGGCAGGGGATGTTCAGTGCGGTGCTCATGACGGACTCCGGCAACGGGCGGGCGACGCCCTGCAGAGCAGATGGCGGCGCGCGCCGCGAAATCCAAGTCGGCCGCGGCTGGCGGTTCAGACCGTCCGGCGCGGCACGAAACGCAACGCCACCGAGTTCATGCAGTAGCGCAGGCCGGTCGGCCGCGGGCCATCGTTGAAGACGTGGCCGAGGTGGCTGTCGCAACCCTTGCAGCTGATCGCCGTGCGGATCATGCCGAACAGGTGGTCGGTCGTCTCGACCAGGTTGCGCCGCGCGATCGGCTGCCAGAAGCTGGGCCAGCCGGTGCCGGAGTCGAACTCGGTGGCGGCGTCGTACAGCGCCGTGCCGCAGGCGATGCAGCGGAACAGACCGGGCACGGCGGGGCGTTCATGCTCGCCACTGAATGCACGCTCGGTACCTGCGTGACGCATGATCTCGTACGACGCCGGCGACAGCCGCTGCCGCCACTGCGCGTCGCTCAGCACCAGCTTCGGTACCTCGCGCGCGCCGAGGTCTCGGCCCGCATCGTCGAAGATCTCGAGCAGCACGTTGCCGGCTTCGCCCACCGGCGTGTTGGCCGCCGCGTGCAGGCGCGGTACCAGCCATCCGCCGCCCACGGCCAGCAGGGCACCGCCGCCGAGCGCGGCGCGCAGGAAGCGGCGGCGATCCATCGCGAGGGTTTCATCGAGTCGTGACATGACGGCCTCCCGGGTTGCGGAATGGGTGGAATGGCGGATCGGATCAGCCGAAGGTGAACGCGTACGCATGCACGCCGGCATCAAGGAAGGTGATTTCAAACAGCCGCTCGCCGCTGCCGTTGGCCTGGCGTACCAGTTGATACAGGCGCTGGCTGGTGATGGTGCCGTTGCCGTCGGCATCGGTGTCCATGCCGTGGTCGGCGCCGGGCGGCTTGCCGTCGATGGTGACGCGGTAGCGGATCGGCTTGCCGTCGGCCGCCGGGCCGAGCACCAGGTGCAGGTCGCGGCCGCGGAAGCGGTAGACGATCGCGCCGCCGGCCTGTTCCAGTTGCGCGTTCTCGTCATGCACGGTCCAGCGGCCATCGAGCGACCACTGGTTGGCGGTCAGCGCGGAGGGCGCGCGGTAATCGTGCGGCTCGTCGCGCGCCACGCGGCCGCCGACGAAGTTCCTGGCGCGGGCGTAGCCGACATAGGTCTCGGGCGAGCGGGTGGGGTCGTTCGACGCCGCCGCCTCCACCCCGCGATGGTCGTCGCGCACGTAGCCGCCCGGCAGGTCCTTCTGGCCGGCCTCGGTCAGCAACTGACGGATCACGTCTTCGCTCTGCCGGTATTCGCCTTCGCCGAAGTGGTGGTGGCGGATCCGTCCCTGCGCGTCGATGAAGTAATGCGCCGGCCAGTATTCGTTGTTGAACCCTCTCCAGATCGCGTAGTCGTTGTCCAGAGCGACCGGGTAGTCGACGCCCAGGTCCTTCACCGCCTTGGCGACGTTGGCCGGGTTTTTCTCGAACGCGAACTCCGGCGCATGCACGCCGATCACCACCAGGCCGTGGTCCTTGTACTTGTCGGCCCAGCCGCGCACGTACGGCAGCGAGCGGAGGCAGTTGATGCAGGAGTAGGTCCAGAAATCGACGAGCACCACCTTGCCGCGCAGCGATTCGGTAGTCAGCGGCGGGCTGTTGAGCCACTGCGTGGCGCCGGCCAGCGACGGGAACGTGCCTTCCACCGGCAGCGGGTCGCCGGCCTTCAGCTGCGGCTGCGGCGCCGGCGCCGGACGCACGGCGTCGATCAGCTTCTGCTCGATGCCGCTGGTGCTGGCCAGCGAGACGCGGGTGAGCAGGCCGGTATCCAGGCCCAGCGCGATCGCGGCCACGCCGCACAGCACCAGCACGCCGAGCGCGCGACGCACCCATTCACCGGCGCCCAGCGAACGCTTCATCAGCGCGAACACCTTGCCGCCGATCAGCAGCGCCAGGCCGAGCGAGGTGGCCGCACCGGCGGCATAGGTGAGCAGCAGCAGGGTGGTCTGCACGCTGGCGCCGTTCAGCGCGGCACCGGTCAGCAGCAGGCCCAGGATCGGCCCCGCGCACGGCGCCCACAGCAGGCCGGTGGCCACGCCGAGGCCGGCTGCACCCCAGACCGAGTCGCCGTCCGCGGCCGAGCGCTGCGACAGCCGGTTGCCCAGCGCCACGAACGGGCGCGTGATCCACTCAGCCAGGTGGGTCGACAGCAGGGTCAGGCCGAGGAAGGCCAGCACCGCCATCGCCACCCAGCGGCCGTACTGGTTCGCGTGCACCGCCCAGCCGCCGCCGAGCGCGGCCAGCGTGGCGACCACGGCGAAGGTGATCGCCATGCCCAGCAGCATCGGGAAGCCGTTGCGCATGAACGGCCGGTCGGAGCGGGCGAACACGAACGGCAGCACCGGCAGGATGCACGGGCTGAGGATGGTCAGGACGCCGCCGAGATAGGCGAGGATCAACACGAGCATGGGATTCATCCGTGGGTGGTTGTGTGGCTATTCGCCATCGCGCGGTCGGCGGTTACATGACCGGCGCGAGGTAACGTCGGCGCGGGATGCGGCGAATACCCGACATGCCTCCCGTCGTGGAGCGGAGATGCCGCAAGCCTTGACCGCCACCGCCTTCATGGGTCTAGATAGTGGACTTTCCCGTGGGATGAGTCCCGTCCGGACCGTGCCAGCCGAATCCGCCGCCGTCAGCGCCAGCGAATCGCCCGATCGGCGGCGGTCGGCGTGGATGGCCGCTGCGCAGGCCGGCGACCGGCGTGCCTACGAAAAACTGCTGGCCGATTCGGTGGCGCTGATCCGCACTGTGGCACGCCGCCAGGGTGTGGCGCCCGATCATGTGGATGACGTGGTGCAGGAAACCCTGATCACCGTGCATCGCGTGCGCCAGACCTACGACCCCACCCGTTCCTACGACGCCTGGCTCGGCGCGATCGCCGCTCGCCGCGCGATCGACTCCCTGCGCAGCCGCGGCCGCCGCGACAGCCGCGAATTGCACGACGAATTCGCGCTCGACAATCATCCGGACCGCGACGACGCCAGCGCCGCCACCGAAAGCGAGCAGCGCGCGCAGCGGCTGCACGAGGCGATCGCCGAGTTGCCGCCCGGCCAGCGCGAGGCGGTGGAGCAACTGGGCCTGCGCGAGCGCTCGCTCAGCGAGGCGGCCGAGCTGACCGGGCGCAACTCCGGCGCGCTGAAAGTGAATCTGCATCGCGCGCTGAAGGCGCTGCGCGAGCGCTTCCATGGAGAACCCTGACGTGACGTCCGACCCGCGATCCCATGAGGCGCTGATCGACCGCCTCGGCACCGAGCTGGTGCCGGTGCGGCGGCTGCTGCCGCCATGGCTGCGCACCGCCGGCTGGCTGCTGCTGGTCGCGGCGCTGGCGGCCGGCTTGCTGATGCACTACGGCGCGGAACCGATGCTGCGCCGCTGGAGCGCCACGCCGGACCTGGCCTGGGCCGGCATGGGTGCCGTGATCACCGCGATCAGCGCAGCCTGGGCGGCGTTCGCGCTGGCCGTGCCGGGGCGGCGTGTCGCCTGGGCGTGGCTGCCGCTGCCCGGCGCCCTGCTGTGGATCGGTGCCAGCGGTCTCGGCTGCCTGCGCACATGGATCGCGCCGGGCACCGAAGTGGCCGGGCTGCATCAGACCGCCGACTGCCTGACCTTCATCATCGCCTTCTCGATCCCGCTCTCCGCGCTGCTGATCGTGCTGCTGCGCCGCGCCTGCCCGCTGCGGCCGGTACTCGCGGCGGTGCTGATCGGCCTGGCCAGCGCGGCGGCCTCGGCCAGCCTGCTGGAGATCTGCCACGCGTTCGATTCCGCCTCCACCGACCTGCTGACGCATGCGCTGGCGGTGGCCGTGGTGGTGGCCGTCAATGCCGCGATGGGTGGGCGGTTGTTGGGTAAGGCGTAGAGATTTGGGATTGGGGATTGGGGATTCGGCAAAAGCGTCGCACGCGCCGTGTAGGGCGGGCACTGCCCGCCAGCTTTCGCCTTGCGTCATGGCGACAAGAGCGGCGGGCATTGCCCGCCCTACGTCGGGATACAGGCCGTGGCTGACAGGCGATGCTTTGTTGCTTTTCCGAATCCCGAATCCCGAATCCCGGGCTTCAATCCCTGAAATTGTCGAACTGCAGCGGCAGTTCGACGTCGGCCTTGCGCAGCACCGCCATTGCGAGTTGCAGGTCGTCGCGCTTCTTGCCGCTGACGCGCAGCTTGTCGCCGTTGATCTGCGCCTCGACCTTGAGCTTGGCCGCCTTCAGCTCGGCCACCAGCTTCTTCGCCATCGGCTGCTCGATGCCCTGCTTGACGGTGATCTTCTGGCGCGAGCCGCCCAGGTTGGTTTCCGGCTCGCCGACGTCGAGTGCGCGCACGTCGATCTTTCGCGCGATCAGGCGCGCGCGCAGGATGTCCAGCATCTGCTGCAGCTGGAATTCGCTGGGCGCGTTCTGGGTGATCACGAAATCCTCCAGCGCGTACTTCGCGTCCACGCCCTTGAAGTCGAAGCGCGTGGTCAGTTCGCGGTTGGCCTGGTCGACGGCATTGGTCAGTTCGTGCTTGTCGACTTCGGAGATCACGTCGAAGGAAGGCATGGCAGGGCTCGGGTGGGGCGGGTCGTTCAGTGTAAGCGATGCTGTCAGGCGATAATGCGCGACCAGTTCGGCGGGAACCCGTATTCGTGAAAGTGGATGTGCTGATCATCGGCGCCGGCGCTGCCGGCCTGATGTGCGCGATCACCGCCGGCCAGCGTGGCCGACGCGTGCTGGTGGTCGATCACGCCAACAAGGTTGGCAAGAAGATCCTGATGTCCGGTGGCGGCCGCTGCAATTTCACCAACCTGGGCACGACCCCGGCCAATTACCTCTCGGCCAACCCGCATTTCGCCAAGTCCGCGCTGGCGCGCTATACGCCACGGGATTTCATCGCGCTGGTGGAGAAGCACCGCATCGCCTGGCACGAGAAGGAGCTGGGTCAGCTGTTCTGCGACGACTCCTCGAAGCAGATCGTGCGCATGCTGCTGGACGAGTGCGCCGCGGCCGGCGTCACGGTCGAGGCGAACTGCGCCGTGCAGCGCGTGCGCAAGACGGCGGAGGGCTTCAGCGTGCTCACCGCACGTGGCGAGGTGCATGCCGAGTCGCTGGTGGTGGCGTCGGGCGGGCTGTCGATTCCCAGCATGGGCGCCAGCGGCTTCGGTTACGAACTGGCGCGCCAGTTCGGCCATGCCGTGCTGCCCACGCGCGCGGGCCTGGTGCCGCTCACGCTGAGCGGCAAGCACCAGGAGCACTACGCGGATCTGGCCGGCGTGGCGTTGCCGATGGCGGAGGCTCGCATAGGCAAGCAGGGCTTTCGCGCCGGATTGCTGTTCACCCATCGCGGCCTCAGCGGCCCGGCGATCCTGCAGATCTCCTCGTACTGGCAGCCCGGTGACGACCTGCGTCTCGACCTGCTGCCGGACCTCGACCTTGGTGCGTACCTGGTCGGTCAACGCGCGGCGCGACCGCTGGCGGAACTGAAGACCGTGCTCGGCGAGGTGCTGCCGAAACGCCTCGCGCAGCGCCTGTGCGAGCAATGGCTCGGCAACCGCCCGATGCGCCAGTACCGCGAACCCGAACTGACGCAGATCGGCGCGCAGCTGGCCGCCTGGCCGATCACCGCCAGCGGCACGGAAGGCTACCGCACCGCCGAAGTCACCCTCGGCGGCGTCGACACCGACGGGCTGTCCTCCAGCACCATGCAATCGAAGCTCGTGCCGGGGCTGTACTTCGTCGGCGAGGTGGTCGACGTCACCGGCTGGCTCGGCGGCTACAACTTCCAGTGGGCGTGGGCGTCGGGGCGGGCGGCGGGCGAGTCGGCCTGATGGCGTTTTCTTGACGCCTCCGCCCGCGGGCTGCAGCATCGTGCGGCGGTGCATCTGCACGGGAGGGGCGGTCGATGGCCAAGCTGGACAAGGGCAAGCTCGTCGACCCGGCGATCGAGGTCAAACTGTATGCGTCGATCGAGCATGGCAGCCTGGACGCCGTCCACGCGATCGTGCTGCACCGGACCGATTCGTCCGATGCCACCAGCACGTTCAGTGCCTACGCCGGCGGCAAGCAGACCGGCGCGCACTTCCTGATCGACAAGGCCGGCAAGATCTGTCAGACCGCGCGCGTCGACCAGGTGTGCTGGCACGTGGGCGTGCTGCTGGCGCGTTGCCAGGTCGAGCACGGCTGCGATCCGCAGGAGCTGAAGACGATCGCCTCGCTGATGCATGCCAAGGGCGTGGGGTTCGGCACCCGCGCGAGGAACCTGTCGCGGCACGAAGTGGGCAAGGCCTATCCGTCGCGTTATCCCTCCAACCAGGACTCGCTGGGCATCGAGGTGGTGGGCATGTTCCAGCCGGCGCAGAAGGCGTTCGAGACGCCGACGCCGGAGCAGCTGAAGTCGCTGAAATACCTGGTGGATATCCTGGTCGGCCAGTTCAGCCTGAATCTGCTGAGCGACGTCTATGCGCATGGCGCGATTGCACGCAAGGAAGTCACCGAGGGCGCCCAGCTGCTGCAGGCGCTGACCACGGGAGGCAAACCGTGAACAGGGCGTTCGGACTGGTGTGGCTGTGCGTGGCGTTGACGGCGTGTGCGTCGGTGCGCGGTGGCGATGTCATCGAAGTGGTGTCGCTGCAGCGGCACCTCGACACCACGCGCGCCGATGCCGACATCTGCAGTGAATTGACGCTCGATCGTGCCGGTGTATCGCGTTACTTCGCATTGGCCGAGTTGGTCGATGCGGCCACGTTCGATGCCGAGGCGATCATCATGCCGTGCAGCTACCGCGGCACCCTGCGTCGCGCGGGGAAGCTCTACCAGTGGGAGATTTTCGCCGGCGGCGCGGCTTATCTGTATGACGGCGCGGCGACCAACCAGCGCTATCTGTGTCGCGAGTCGTGCCTGGCGGCGCTGCCGAACCTGCGCTGAGCCGCGCGCCGATTCAGCCTGATGCCTGCGCCGACCCCGTGGACGGCGACGCATCGGCAGGTACCAGGTCGTCCGGCGTCAGGGTCGCCCAGTTCAGATGGTGCGGGTTGAAGCCGCGTTCGATCATCGGCTTGATGATGCGGAAGTAGGGCGAGATGTCGAAGTCGCGTGGCGTGAACAGCCTGGAGCTGCGGATGTGCAGGATCTCCCGGCGCGCGCGCTGGGCGCCGCGCAATTGGCGGTAGTCGCGCTCCAGCATCGGCAGGATCGGATAACGCACGCTCTGGAAGGCCGCCGCGATCAGCGACGAGCAGATCGCCCGGGTCGGCTCGCCGCTGCCCAGCGCCAGCAGGCGTCGGCGCCAGCGTCCGGGCACCGGCGGCGTCGGCAGCAGGTAGCGCATCAGGTCGATCACGTTGCGCATGTCGTAGAGCTGGCCGAGGCGACGCGCGGCGTGTTCAATCACCTGCTCGATCTCGCCCGCGTGCAGCCCGACCGGGCGGCAGATGCGCGTGTGCGCCCCGCGATATGCCTCCAGCGGCAGCGCACGCACGCCCTCCACCACGTCGGCTTCGATCAGCACGTGCGCGCCAAGGGCGGGGAAGCGGTCGTGCAGGGCGTCGCCCACGTACAGCGCCGCATGCGACCAGCTCGACTGGGTGACGTACTTGATCGCGGTGCCGATGCGGCTGCTGCCGTCCACCAGCAGCACGTCGGCCGGCTGCAGCGATGCCTCCAGCATGTCGTAGCGCGAGGTGCCGAAATGCATGTCGCCGACGCGCGGCTTCGACAGGTAACGGGCCAGGGCGCGGCCCAGCCTGTGCAAGGGATGGAACACGATCGTGCGCTCCCGGCGTTCGCAGGTGCAACGAGCTTAAGCCGTGGGCGCGTGCGTGTCAGCGCTTGGGGGAAAAGGCGCGGTCCATGGTTTTCTTCCCGGGCATCGATGTGTCGGAAAAACTCACGCTGACCAGGCCAGGCTGCCGTCGACGACGGTGTGGCTGCGCCCGCCGACCCAGATTGCGTCGTGGTCGATGTGCACCATCAGTTGTGCATCGTGGCCGATCTCGCGGCCCTGGCTGACCCGGTAACCGCGGGCCAGCGGGCCGTGCGGTTCGGCGTGCGCGATCCACGCGGCGATCAGGCCGTTGGCGGCGCCGGAGGCGGGATCCTCGACGATGCCCACACCGGCGGGGAAGGCGCGCACGACCAGTCGGGGCTGATCCGATGCCACGCGGGCGAAGGCGCACAGCCCCATGCTGCTGCTGGCGCGGGCCAGCGCGAGGATGGCCGCGTGGTCGGGTTGCCAGGCGCGCAGGCTGGCTTCGTCGGCGACCTCGGCCAGCCACCAGCGTCGGCCGCCGTCGACCAGCGCCGGCGGCAGCGCGCCATCGGTCACGCCATGCAGCGCCGCGGGCAGCAACGGATCGGCCTCGCGGCCGGTCGCCAGCACGCGTTCGCCCGGCGAGCGCAGCAGTAGTTCGCGTGTCGCGCCCGTGCCTTCGACCCGGATCGGCAACACGCCGGCGCCGCACTCCTGCCACAGCAGTCCGTTGCGCGGCGTGGCCAGGCCCGCTTCCAGCGCCGCGTGGGCGCTGCCGATGCTGGGGTGGCCGGCAAACGGAATCTCGTCGTGTGGCGTGAAGATGCGCACCCGGTAACTCGCCCGGGGATCGGTCGGCGGCAGCAGGAAGGTGGTTTCCACCAGCGCCGTCCAGCGCGCAAAACGCTGCATCGCTGCGCTGTCCCAGTCGTCCGCGCCGATCACCACGCCCAGGTGGTTGCCGCCGCCGAGGGTGGCCGCAAAGACGTCCAGATGCAGGTATCGGAGCGGGCTCATGTGTTTCGTCCGACCGCGGGCGCGGTGCAAAACGGCAGATGATAGAGGGGCGGCTGCGGCAGCGACACTGCCGTTTTCGCATAAGCCGCACCGCGCCGGGCATATAAGCCCGCTTCCTCCAGTCGAGTCGACAAGCCCGGGGCGACGCGCCAAGATGCCGACCTTTGCGTCACGGAACCGTCCATGCCGATCACCCTGGCCATCATTGCGATCACCTGCGTCGTCTCGTTCATGGCGTTCAGGAACGCGCGGCTGATGAACGACCTGATCCTGTGGCCGCCGGCAATCACCCGTCAGCGCGAGTACCACCGGCTGGTGACCTACGGCGTGGTGCACGCGGATGTCGGCCACCTGCTGTTCAACATGTTCACGCTGTTCTTCTTCGGCCGCGCGATGGAGCCGTTCTACACCGGCATGCTCGGTACGCTGGGCTTTGCGCTGTTCTACATCGGCGGGCTGGTGGTCTCGATCCTGCCGACCTGGCTGAAGAACCGGGACAACCCGGACTACCGCAGCCTGGGTGCGTCGGGTGCGGTGTCCGCAGTGCTGTTCGCCTACATCCTGATCGCGCCGTGGCAGCAGATCATCGTGCTGGTGATCCCGATGCCGGCGATCGTCTACGCGGTGTTGTACACGGCCTATTCGATCTACATGGACCGACGGGGGCAGGGCAACGTCAACCACAGCGCGCATCTGTGGGGCGCGGCCTATGGCGTGCTGTTCACCATCGTGATCAATCATCGCGTGCTGCCGCATTTTCTGGATGCGTTGATGCATCCGGGCTGAGAGCGGGTTTCGTCGACCGGCGTGCAGATGAACGTTTCTTGCGCTGCGTAATGCCGTCGCGCGCCGATACGCGCATACTGGCCGCGTTGCTCACCGCTCACCGCAGGAGAACGAACGCATGGCAATGACCCGCAAGTCGGCAGCGAAGACGTCCGCGGCAAGAAAGGCATCGGCAAAAAAGTCCAGCGGAGCAAAGGCCGCCACCCGGAAGGCCCCCGTGAAGAAGGCTCCGGCGAAGAAGGCCGCCACGAAGAAGGCTTCCGCACGGAAGTCCCCGGCGAAGAAATCCGTCACGAAAAAGTCCGTCGCGAAGAAATCCGCGGTGAAGAAGGCTGCGGTGAAGAAGGCCGCGGTCAGGAAGCCGGTCGCCGCCAAGCGGGTGGCCAGCAAGCGCACCGCGAAGAAGGTCGCGAGCAAACGGCCGGCGACGAAGAAGGTCGTCGCCCGCAAGGCTGCGCCGAAGAAGGCAGCGAACAAGTCGCGCGCCCGCACCGCGACGGCGCCGCGCAAGGCCGCGGCACCGAAGAAGGCCGTCGCGCGCAAGGCAGCACCGCGCAAGTCCGCCACCCGCAAGGCGGCTCCGGCAAAAGCCGTGGCCAAGGCGACACCCGCGAAGAAACCCGTCACGCGGAAGCCGGCAACCACGCGGCCAGTCGCCGCCGGCAGCGCGGGCCGTGCGTCAACCGGGCCTTCCGCGCGTCCGTCTGCCGCCGGCCAGCGACCCGTCGCGCACATCAGTCCGGAAGAGGCCGTGGCGCATATCCAGGCCCTGCTCGATGCCAAGCATGAGCGGGACCAGCGCGAACCATCCTGGCCGGGCGCCAACCCGTCGCCAGCGACGTCGAACGCGGCAGAGATGCACGCGCCGGTGACCGGAGCGGGTGGCGATGCCCCTGTGACGGCTTCGCCGCGCGACGACCTGGGCAAGCGCAAAGGCTGAAACCCCACGGCGCCGCCGCCGTGGGGCGCCGGCGTCGCTCAGGGAGAGTTCAAGCGGCGTGGTCCAGCGTAGGGCTGGTGAATCACCGCGGAGGTGAACCATGAAACGACAGCTCGCTTGCATTGGATTGATGGTGGCAGTGGCGGCGCTGTCCGGTTGCTACTACGACCCCGGCTACACCTATGTGCGTGGCGGCGGGTCGGCGGGTGACGCCTATTACGGCAGCGGCACGACTTACTACGGCTCGCCTTACGACAGTTACTACGGGCCGGCCTATTACGGTGGTTATTACGGCGGCTACTACGGTTGCTGCTACTCGCCTGGGGTGAGCATCGGCATCAGCTCGCACTGGTACGGCGGTTCGCGCTACCCGCGTTATCACGGTCGCGACTACGGGCGCGACTATCGCCACCGCGGCGACGACCGCGGTCATTACCGCAATGATGGCCGCTCCGGGCATCGCGACTCGCAGCGTGGCGGACGCGATTCGCGCGACCGCGGCGACCGCCGCCATTGACCTCCGCCGCGCCCGCTAGCACCGGGCGTTCAGGCACAATCGGCGGATGCCTTCGCGATCATCACGTGCATCCGCCGTGGTATTCCGGTTTGCCCTCCTGATGGTGGCGGGATTCACCCTGTCCGCCTGCACCAGCGTGCGCTACTACGCGCAGGCGGCGCGCGGGCAAGCCGAACTGGTCGTGCATCGCCACCCGATCGAGCGTGTGCTCGCCAACCCGCACACAGATCCGCAGCTGGCCGCGCGCCTGCGTCTGGCGCTGCAGGCGCGCCGGTTCGCTTCGCGTGAACTCGGCCTGCCCGACAACCGCAGCTATACCGGTTACGTGTCGCTGGATCGCGACTACGTGGTGTGGAACGTGTTTGCCGCGCCGCGCTACTCGGTGCAGGCAGTGCCGCAATGCTTTCCGATCGCCGGTTGCGTGGCGTACCGGGGCTGGTTCAGCGAGCAGGCGGCGCAGGCCGATGCCGCGCGCTGGAGTAGCCGTGGCGACGATGTGTGGATCGGTGGCGTGCCGGCGTATTCGACGCTGGGCTGGTTTGCCGATCCGGTGTTGTCCAGCATGCTGCGCTGGGACGACGACGAACTGGCCGGCACGATCTTCCACGAGCTGGCGCACCAGCTGATCTACGTGAAGAGCGACAGCGCGTTCAACGAATCCTTCGCCAGCTTCGTGCAGCGCCAGGGCCTGCGCGAATGGCGTGCCTCGCGCGGCTTGCCGCCGGTTGAAGGCCACGATGACGCGATCGCCGAGGGCTTCACCCGGCTGGTGCTGGATCTGCGCGAGCGCCTGAAGGTGTTGTATGCCAGCGGCGTCGACGCCGAGGCGATGGAAGCCGGCAAGCTGGGCGAGATCGCTGCGTTCCGCCGGCGCTACGCGCAGTGGCGCGACCGCCACTGGCCGGACGACCATCGCTACGATGCGTGGGTGGCGCAACCGATCAACAATGCCCGGCTGTTGCCGTTCGGCTTGTATGACCGCTGGGTGCCCGCCTTTGGCATGCTGTTCCAGCGCTCGGGGCAGCGCTGGTCCGCGTTCTACGCCGAAGTCCGCACGCTGGCACGGGAACCCCGGCAGCGCCGCGACCACGAGCTGGAAACATTGATGCCGCCGACGCACGGGGGCGACGCGGAAGCCGCATCACCCTGAGCAGGCCCTCAGGGGTCGCCGCCCGGCGCCACCTTTCGCCCCGCCATGTGGCGCAGGTAGGCGAGCAGGTCGTCGAGGTCGGCGTCGGAGAGGGCGCGGGTGTCGAAGCCGGGCATCTTCGCCTGCGGCCAGCGGCGCAGCGACTGCGGATTGCGGATGTAGCCGCGCAGCAGATCGGCACGCAGGTACTCGGTGGGGTTGTGCGGGATGTTGAGATCCGGCCCCAGCCGGGCGTCGCCGACGCCGTTGAGGGTATGGCAGGCGAAGCAGGTGCGCTGGAACACGGCCAGCCCCCGCCGTACGGCGCTGTCCGCCGGCGTTGCCGGATCCGGCAGGATGGCCGGGAACCGCGCGGCCACGCTGTCGGCGCGGCGGATCCTGGCCAGCTGGTACGGCCATTGTTCCGGCCCCACGCCCGTCACGCGCGGCTGCGTCCACACGACATAGAACGGGCCGGCGTGGCCGTGGCCACCGGGCAGGGTCGGCCACGGCCGGGCCGGGTCCTCGATCGCCAGCCAGGCGACGCTGCCGCTCCGGTTGAGGATCAGCGTGGCCGGGATCTCGGCGACGAAACCGTCCGTCGCGACAAATTGCAGGTGATCGCCGGCGCCGATGCCGGGCAGCAGGTTGGCCAGCGGCACGGCGCGGTAGTGCCGGGTGCGCTTGAACGCCACGTCGCCGAGCACGGTGATGGTGCGCGCATCCGGGCGCGCCAGCAGGGTGGCAGTGCTCCAGCGGGTGGCGCCGTGGCCCAGGTCGATGCGGAGTTCGGCGGCTTGCACGCATCGGCTGCTGCCGAGAAGGGCCAGCGCGATCGAAAGCAAGGCGGCGATCCGCATCGTCCGGGGGGCGTCGATCGAGGTTCCGCGCATGGGGTTCTCCGTGGTGGCCCAGTGTAGGGCCCAGCCTCGGCGCGGGGCAGGGTTGCGCACCTGTCGCGGCGCTGAACAGCGGCGGGCCTGCACGTTGAACTCACGCAGCGGCGTCCACACTAAGCCCGTGTATCGCCGTGACGGCGACAAGAAGCGGGGCAACGCATCGCCCTGCTGAGGGGCCGGCCTTACCTCCCCTGGAGGCCGCCTGACAAACCCCATCGGTCCTCCCCTGGCCGATGGGGTTTTATTTTGCCCGGCGTCGGCGCCCGACCGTGGATAATGGCCGGTGTTGCCGTTTCCTCCTGCCCTGGGCGCCTGATGGTCATTGAATCGCTGCTCGACACCGACCTGTACAAGTTCTCGATGATGCAGGTGGTGTTGCACCAGTATCCTGCGGCCGAGGTGGAATATCGCTTCAAGTGCCGCACGCCGGGCATCGACCTGGTGCCGTGCATCGAGGAGATCCGCGCCGAACTGACCGCGCTGTGCGGCCTGCGCTTTCGTGCCGACGAACTGGATTACCTGCGCGGCTGGCGCTTCATCAAGAGCGATTTCGTCGATTTCCTGGGCCTGTTCCAGCTCAACGAGAAGTACGTGGAGATCGCACCATCGCCCGACGTGCCGGGCGAGATCGAGATCCGCATCCGCGGGCCGTGGCTGCACACCATCATGTTCGAGGTGCCGCTGCTGGCGATCGTCAACGAGGTGTATTTCCGCCGCACCAGCGCCGGGCTGGACCTGGCCGAAGGGCGTCGGCGCCTGCACGACAAGATCGCCATGCTGCGCGATGCACCGGATTACACGCTCTGCCGCATCGCCGATTACGGCACCCGCCGGCGGTATTCGCGGCGCTGGCAGCAGGAGGTGGTCACCACCTTGCGCGACGAACTGGGCGCGCAGCTGGCCGGCACAAGCAATGTATGGCTGGCGCGCGAGCTGGGTCTGACCCCGCTGGGTACGCTGGCGCACGAATACCTGCAGGCGCACCAGGCGCTGGGGCCGCGACTGCGCGATTCGCAGGTGGCGGCGCTGGAAGCGTGGGCGAAGGAGTATCGCGGCGATCTGGGCATCGCGTTGTCCGACGTCTACGGACTCGATGCCTTCCTGCGCGATTTCGACATGTACTTCTGCAAGTTGTTCGACGGCACCCGCCACGATTCTGGCGATCCGTTCGCCTGGGGCGAGAAGGTGCTGGCGCACTACCGCGACAACCGCGTCGACCCGCGCAACAAGGTGCTGGTGTTCAGCGACGGGCTGGACATCCCGCGCGTGATGCAGCTCTACGCGCATTTCCGCGGCCGCTGCCAGCTCGCCTTTGGCGTGGGCACCAACCTCACCAACGACGTGGGGCCGGCGCCGATCAACATCGTGATCAAGATGATCCGCTGCAACGGCCAGCCGGTGGCCAAGCTCAGCGATTCCCCCGGCAAGAACATGTGCGAGGACCCGGCCTACGTGGCCTACTTGCGCCAGGTGTTCGAGATTCCCGCCACGCAGGGGTGACGATTACCGGTCGTCCGGCGCGCGGCCGAACACGCCGGCGAGCAGCAGCAGTGACAGCAGCACGAGGGCGAGATGGAGCACGGCGAATCCGGCATGACGGGACGCCTTGACGGTAGCCGCGCGCACCAGCGGCGCCAAAGGAGCGTGCCGCATATGGATATGCCGGAGCGCGCGTCGATGGCGTACGCTGGCGGGACACCCGCCGCAGTTTCGGAGCAAGCCATGACCAGCATCCACGATTTCACCGTGACCGACATCGACGGCAAGCCGCGCTCGCTGGGCGAATGGCGCGGCAAGACCTTGCTGGTGGTCAACGTCGCCTCGCAGTGCGGATTCACGCCCCAGTACGAGGGCCTGGAGGCGTTGTGGCGGGAGCAGCGCGATCTGGGCCTGGTGGTGCTGGGGTTTCCGTGCGACCAGTTCGGCCATCAGGAGCCCGGCAGCGAAGCGGAGATCAAGGATTTCTGCAGCACCCGCTTCGACGTGACCTTCCCGATGTTTGCCAAGATCGAGGTGAACGGCGAGCACGCCGCGCCGCTGTACCAGTGGCTGAAGAGCGAGGGCAAGGGCATCCTCGGCAGCGAGGCGATCAAGTGGAACTTCACCAAGTTCCTGGTCGATGGCGACGGCCAGGTGGTCAGGCGCTACGCGCCCACCGACACGCCGCAGAAGATCGGCCGCGACACGCGGGCCCGCTTGCAGAAGTGAACCATCAACGTGGTATGGCGCTCGCTGCGGCCTGAATCGAGCCGGTTGACGGCGCCCGGGATGCCGTTTTGCGCAGGTCGTGCACGCCGGGTCTGATAGGCTTTGCCTCTTTGCCGACCGCGGTCGGCCCCCCATGACCCCCCGAGCGAGACCAGATGATGCAGATTGCCCGAGATTCCGTTGCCGCCTTCCACTACACCCTCACCGACGACCAGAACCAGATCATCGACAGCTCTGCCGGTCGTGATCCGCTGACCTACCTGCACGGTGGCGGCCAGATCGTGCCGGGCCTGGAGAAGCAGTTGGAAGGTCGCTCGGCGGGCGACAAGTTCACCGCCGACGTGGCTCCGGAAGAGGGCTACGGCGTGCACCATCCCGAGCTGATGCAGGAAGTGCCGCGCTCGGCCTTCCAGGGCGTGGAGGACATCCAGCCTGGCATGCAGTTCCAGGGTCGCGGCCCGCAGGGCGAGATCAACGTCACCGTCACCCGCGTCGAGGACGACAAGGTCTTCATCGACGGCAACCACCCGCTGGCCGGCAAGACCCTGCACTTCGCCATCGAAGTCACCGACGTGCGCGCTGCCAGCGAGGAAGAACTGGCGCACGGCCACGTGCACGGTGCGGGCGGCCACCACCACTGAGCTGGGACGCCGGCGTTGCCTGCGAGCCGTGAGGTTCGCCGGCAACGCGACGCAGGTCAGTACCAGTCGAGCAGCGACACGCCCACGCCGAGGTAGGTGGCGTTGTGGTTGTAGTCGATCAGGCTCTCGCCGTAGCCCTTGAACAGTTCCGCGTAGCCGCGCAGGTTGCCGGCGATCGGGAAGCTCCAGCCGAAGCGCAACGATCCGTGCTGGCGGCTGCCGCCGCGGAAGGAGTCACGCAGGGTCAGCCCGAACTCCTGGCTGTTCCACTCGTGCACGATCTCCACCTCGCCCCGACCCACGTAATCGCTGATGTCGGGGTTGTCGTCGATGCTTCGCGATTCGGGGATGCGCCACCATGGCCGGATCATCACCGTCCAGTTCTCGCGTTCGAAGCCGACATTGGCGATCAGCCGGTTCCAGCTGCGCGACAGCGGCAGCCCGCGGCCGTTGGACTGGTGGTTGAAGCCGATGCCGAGCAGGCGCCCCTCCCAGCCCAGCACGTGGTAGCTGGTGTCGAACATCAGCATCGCCTCGGGCTCGTAGTCGGTCTCGCGGAACGGGCGCGACAGCGTGGAGTTGTAGACCTGCCAGCGCGACGACTGGGTGTAGCCCACCCACAAGTCGCCGGCGTCGCCGAACACGCCCTGCCAGATCTTGGCCTTGAGGCTCAGCTGGAACTTCGCCTCGATGTTGTCCAGCCGCTCGCTGCCGGCGGCGTCGTTGTCGGGGTTGGGGCTGTTCGGCTGGTTGTTCTGGTTGCTGCTGGCGAAGATGGGCAGCACGTAGACCGGCTTGTAGCCGCGTACGTTGAAGGTGCCCAGCTTGCTTTCCGGCGCGAGCTCCCAGCGGCTGTCCAGCAGCGACAGCGGCACCGCCACCTCGCTGTTGCCGGCGCCTGAATCGGCGGGAACACCGGGACGATCGTGGCCGAACACGTCGCCGGTCTCGTCAGCCTGCACTTGCCGTTTCTGCGCCACCGGCAGGTTGACCCGGCCGGTGGCCTGGTCGTAGCAGGCCAGCCGCTGCGCGTCGCTCTCGATCGCGGTGCAGCCGCGGATGTCCATCGGGTCCGGATTCTGCGCGTGCGCGTTGGCGGCGACCGCGCAGGCCCACGCCACACAGGCCAGGGCGAGCGGTAGTCTCATGGATGTCCTTCCGGTGCGGGACGGCCGCGATGCCGGCCGTCGATACAGGCCGGCAATTTTATCCGAAGCCCGTGAACGCACGATTCACGGGTGTCGCCGCACACGCTTCAACGCAGCTGCTTCACCCAGCGCGCGTATTCCGCCTCGCTGATCTTGCCGTTCTTGTTGCTGTCCGCGTTGAGGAAGTCGTTGGCCAGCGGGGCGTACGCCGAGGCCTGCTCCTCCGTGATGCTCTTGCCGCCTGCCGCCAGCTGCTGGAACGAGGGCGGCGGCGCGATCGTCGGTGCCGGCGCCGGTGTGCTGTTGATCACGACCTCGCCCTGTGGCGTGTTGAACGTGGCGGTGCCGGTGGCGGTCGCGGAAGCTGCCGGGGCGGGGTTGTCCTGCGCCAGGCATGCGCCGGCAGACAACAGGCCGGCGGTCAGCAGGGCGCCATACAGGGGGATGCGCAGGCTCATGATGAAATACTCCATGCCAGAATGGGCGTTCGAAAAGCGGGTCCGACCGTGGCGGAACTCGCACCGAAACTAGCAAGGGATGTGTATATGTCCGCTCAAGATCGTCGGTCGATGCGGGTGAAGGCGACGCACCGTTGAGCAGGGATTCAGCTGTATCCCCGCTCAGCCTCGGCCAGGCGCGCCTGTTGCAGCTGGCCGCGCAAGGCCTGCTGCAACCGCCGCAGCGCCGCGCCAGGCGTGCCGATGTGGTGGCTGCCATCGGGCGCATGGGCGTGCTGCAGATCGACACCATCCATGTGGTGGCGCGCAGCCCGTATCTGGTACTGCACGCGCGCCTGGGCGATTACCCGATGGCATGGCTGGACGAGGCGCTGGCAGAAGGCAAGCTGGCCGAGACCTGGGTGCACGAGGCCTGCTTCGTCAGCGCCGCCGACCTGCCGTGGCACCGCGCGTGGCTGGCCCGGCGCGACAACCACTGGGCGCACCGGCACGCGACGCGCATGCATCGCGAGCAACGCGACGGCATGGACGACCTGCTTGCCCGGATTCGCGCCGATGGTCCGGTGCGCGCCGCGGATTTTCCCCGCGGGCAGGGCGCGGCCAGCTCCGGCTGGTGGGAGTGGAAACCCGAGAAGCGCTGGCTGGAGGCGTGGTTTGCGTTGGGCGAATTGATGGTGCTGCGACGCGAACGCTTCCAGCGCGTGTACGAGTTGAGCGAACGGGTGCTGGCGCGGCTCGATCCGCCGCCGGACCCGCGCGTGGCGGCGTATCCGGCTGACGAACTGCGCCGCCGTTTCATCCTCGACAGCGTGCGTGCACTGGGTGTGGTTCCGGCCGAGTGGATCGCTGACTACCACCGTCTGAAGCCGCGGGTCGCCGCGGCCGAGCTGGCGCCGCTGCTGGCCAGCGGCGAGTTGCTGGCGGTGACGGTGCCGGGCTGGGCGGCTCCGGGTTACGTGCACAGGGACCACGCCGGCTTGCTGGAACGGGCCTTGCGCGGACGGTTGCGCGCCACGCATACGGCGCTGCTGTCGCCGTTCGATCCGCTGGTATGGGATCGCACACGGCTGCGCGCGATGTTCGATTTCGACTACAGCCTGGAATGCTACACGCCGGCCGCGATGCAGGATCGGCAGCGCGAAATAGCCGTAGCGTCGCCGCGCGGCCGGCGTGTAGCATTC
>NZ_MWIO01000037.1 GCF_004799035.1 Rhodanobacter lindaniclasticus | reverse complement strand
AAATGCGCTCTGGCCGGAACAAGCGGGCGAAGCGCCAGTTGATCGCCATTGAGCGTAACAGATCAGGAAATGCGCTCTGGCCGGAACGATCGTTCCGGTGTAGACGACGGCGCCGGTGAGCGTAACAGATCAGGAAATGCGCTCTGGCCGGAACGGTGTTCGGCGACGTGACCCATGCCGCGTTGAGCGTAACAGATCAGGAAATGCGCTCTGGCCGGAACTCGGGGTAGCCGGCATAGGCCGCGCCGCGAGAGCGTAACAGATCAGGAAATGCGCTCTGGCCGGAACTCGACGGGCATGTCGGTTTCGTCAGCCAGGGAGCGTAACAGATCAGGAAATGCGCTCTGGCCGGAACCGACCTGACGCTGACCCAGCTGCAGGCGCTGAGCGTAACAGATCAGGAAATGCGCTCTGGCCGGAACTAGCCGTGCAGTACCTGCGGTGCGGGGTACGAGCGTAACAGATCAGGAAATGCGCTCTGGCCGGAACCGTGGCGGCGCTCGCAGGGGTTGGGGCTGGGAGCGTAACAGATCAGGAAATGCGCTCTGGCCGGAACGGACTCCTGCATGAACATCCGCTGCAGGATGAGCGTAACAGATCAGGAAATGCGCTCTGGCCGGAACTAATATGTCGTCTTGCACTTGGGCAGGTTGGAGCGTAACAGATCAGGAAATGCGCTCTGGCCGGAACTTTTTCGCCGATGGTTTCTTCGCCAGCTTCGAGCGTAACAGATCAGGAAATGCGCTCTGGCCGGAACATGTCCGGGGAAGACTGGACCACGGTCATCGAGCGTAACAGATCAGGAAATGCGCTCTGGCCGGAACATGAGTTCAACTCGATCATGGAAGGCGCGCGAGCGTAACAGATCAGGAAATGCGCTCTGGCCGGAACGTAGTGGCCATAGATGGCCATGATGGCCTCGAGCGTAACAGATCAGGAAATGCGCTCTGGCCGGAACTGGCCCGCCTTGAGCTTCGTGCGGGTCAGTGAGCGTAACAGATCAGGAAATGCGCTCTGGCCGGAACGACGTGGCGAACATGGCGATGATGCTGCTGGAGCGTAACAGATCAGGAAATGCGCTCTGGCCGGAACTCCCGAGTCCGCCACGTCGATCAAACGTGAGAGCGTAACAGATCAGGAAATGCGCTCTGGCCGGAACATGACGCTGGCCCTTTCGCCGGAGCGTGAGGAGCGTAACAGATCAGGAAATGCGCTCTGGCCGGAACTGTCGAACTGCGCGATCGGCAGCTTGGCGTGAGCGTAACAGATCAGGAAATGCGCTCTGGCCGGAACTAGGTTGAATCGGCGCATCGCAACCTGTCGGAGCGTAACAGATCAGGAAATGCGCTCTGGCCGGAACTACATGCTCAAGCACGACCTCAAGCTGCCCGAGCGTAACAGATCAGGAAATGCGCTCTGGCCGGAACATGACGCTGGCCCTTTCGCCGGAGCGTGAGGAGCGTAACAGATCAGGAAATGCGCTCTGGCCGGAACGTCTGGGTGCTGGTGAAAATGTCGATGGGGGAGCGTAACAGATCAGGAAATGCGCTCTGGCCGGAACGTAGGCCTTGGCTTCGTCGCTCACGACGACGAGCGTAACAGATCAGGAAATGCGCTCTGGCCGGAACGGTTGTCTGGATCAAGCCGCGACCGCGAAAGAGCGTAACAGATCAGGAAATGCGCTCTGGCCGGAACCAGGTAGGCCGCCACGGCCGTGTCCGGGTAGAGCGTAACAGGTCAGGAAATGCGCTCTGGCCGGAACCGGCGATCTATCTTGGCGCGACGAAAGTATGAGCGTAACAGATCAGGAAATGCGCTCTGGCCGGAACCGTCGGCGCTGGTGGTCCGACCGGGCTGGAGAGCGTAACAGATCAGGAAATGCGCTCTGGCCGGAACGAGCGCGAGGAACTGGCCCGCATGCGCGCCGAGCGTAACAGATCAGGAAATGCGCTCTGGCCGGAACAAGACCCGTGGCCAGCTCAAGCGCTGAGTAGAGCGTAACAGATCAGGAAATGCGCTCTGGCCGGAACTGGCCAGGGGCAGCCTGCTCGGCATCGCACGAGCGTAACAGATCAGGAAATGCGCTCTGGCCGGAACGCCCGTCGCGAACCAGACGTCAACATCCGTGAGCGTAACAGATCAGGAAATGCGCTCTGGCCGGAACATCCGTCTGCGCACTCTGCACCGCGTCTTGGAGCGTAACAGATCAGGAAATGCGCTCTGGCCGGAACTCGGGATTGCTTGCGTGGATCGTGCGATTCGAGCGTAACAGATCAGGAAATGCGCTCTGGCCGGAGCGATCGGATGCATTTCAGTGGCCCGTATTCTTGCAATCAGCCGACCTCGATTCTTTCAATCAGCCGCCGTTGGCGGCTGCTCCTACTCACCCCATCGCGATTTTCAATTCCTCTCGCTCTTCTGCGCCAGACCCTTGGCGACCGCCTCGTCCAGCAACTGCGCCATCTGCTGCTCCGCCTTGGCCGAGGCTTCCTGCTGGCGTTCGCCGAGGGCGGCTTGTTGCTTGCCGAGCGCGGCCTGTTGCCGGCCCAGTTCCGCCTGTTGGGTGCCCAGGGCGCTCTGGCGTTCGGCGACGTCGGGTTGCTGCTTGTCGAGCGCGGCGCGGGCGGCGTCCAGTTCGCGCTCCCGCGCGGCCAGGGCGGCGGCGGATTCGCCGGAGTGGGAGCTGGCGGCGAAGGCGGCGCGACGGGCGGCCAGTTCGGCGGCTCGGCCGGCCAGTTCGGCCTGTCGTCCGGCGAAGCGGCCCTGCTCGGCGGCGATGCGGCCCTGCTGTTCGCCCAGTCGGCCCTGTTTCTCGCCCAGCGCGCCTTGCTGCTCGCCCAGCTTGCCCTGCTGTTCGGCCAGGGCGGCAAGCGGTGCGTAGATCGTCTTGGCCCGTTCGAGGGTGGCGCGGTCGCGGATCGTCCAGGAGATGTCGCCGCGGCGGAACCACAGCAGAGGCTCGCCGTGCTGGCGCAGCCGACGCACGGTGGCGAGGTCGGCGTCGGTGCCGTTGACGGTGGTCGAGTTGCCGTCCAGCAGGGCGAACGCATAGCCGGTGTCGTCGTGGGTGCTGATCATCATGTGGCTGCCCATGCCGGTGATCGGTGCGGGCGGTGCGGGAGGAGCCGGCGGTGCTGGCGGTGCCGGTGGAGCGGCCGGCGCGACCATGGCGGGCAACGCGGGCGCGGTGGCCGGTGGCGGTGCGGGCGGAGCGGGCGGCGGCGGCGCCATCCACGCGGTGGAAGCACTGCGCGCGGGGGGCGTCGGCTGATCGGACGCCGCGGCGGTGACGCGATACGGCAGCACGCCGGCGATCGCGATCACGGCCACCAGCAGCCAGCCCTGCACGCGCTGGCGGGGAAGCATCGGAGTGTTTTGCAACATGGTCAGTCGCCTCTTGAGGTTGCCGAACGAGGGGGACGCGCCGGCCAGGCCGGCACGCAGGGGATGCGCCACGCCCAGCTGCAGCAGCAAGCGGCCATAACGCTGCGGTTCGATGCCCGGCTGCGCCAGTACCTGCGCGTCGCACGCCGCCTCGCGCGCCACCGCGTACTCGCGCACCGCCCAGGTCACCAGCGGATGGAAGAAGAACAGCCGCTGCGCCAGGGCCGGGATCAAGCCCAGCCAGAGATCGCCGCGCCGTACGTGGGCCAGTTCGTGGATCAGCGCCAGCGACGCTTCGCCGTCGCTCAACGTCATTTCGGCCGGGAGCAGGATGGTGGGATGTCGCCAGCCGAGCACCTGCGGCGACGCGATCGCGGCGGAGGCGCGCAAGATCGGCGTGCGCCGCAGACCCAGGGCACGCGCCCGCGTCGCGCATTGCGCTTGCAGCGATGCGTTGGCCACCGGCGCGGATTCGTGCAGCAGCCGGCGCGCCTGCCAACCCTGGCGAACGATGGCCGGCAGCTGCGCCAGCAAGCCCGCCAGCCACAGCAGGGCCAGCACCAGCGACGCGTGCGCCCACCAGTGGGAAGCAGCGGGCGGCGTCGGGGTCGGCGCGCGGCGCTCGTGCGGCGCCGCCGCGACGGTCGCGGTGGCATTGACCAGCAGGTTGGCCGGCGCAGGCGTCGATACCACGGCCGCGTCGAGCGTGCGTTCGACCACCGGCGGCGACAGCAGCCGCAATTGCAGCGGCGCATGCCAGACCATGCCGATCAGCAACTGCGCGCCGACCAGCCACCACAAGGTGCAACGCATCGCCGCCGACAGCCGGGGCAGCGCTCGCACCAGCAGGGCAAGCAGGGCGATCAGGATCATCGCCTGCAGCGAGGCCCAGCCAAGCCGGGTGAGCAGCGATGCCGCGATGTCGTGGATGGCCATGTCAGGACTCCCGCCGCCGGTCCTGCAGCTGCGCCACCAGCGCTTCCAGCTCGGCCAGCTCGTCGTCGCTGACTTCGGCGCGCTCGGACATCCAGGCCACGAACGGCGAGACCGAACCGCTCAGGGTCTTCTCGACGAAGCTGCCCACCGCGCTGCGCATCGCCTCGCCGGGGCCGGTGGCGATGCTGTAGCGGAAGATGCCGCGCAGCTGCTTGCGCTTGAGATAACCCTTGCCGCGCAGGCGTTCCATCATGGTCAGCACGGTGGAACGGGCCAGACCGCGCGGCTCGCCGAAACTCGCGGCCACCTCGCCGACCGAGGCGGCGCCGCTTTCGTCGATGTGCTGCAGCAGCGCCAGTTCCTGGTCGCCGATGGAAGGTTTGCGCATGGCCGTTTCCGCTTGACTACAGATGTAGGCAAACTACGCCATGCCTACATCTGTAGTCAATAGCCCTGGCGGCCACCCTGCCGAAGGTCATGCAGCGCTCTACGGTGTCCCCACGCGGGTCGCCTGGGTGAAGATCACCTGCCAGCGGCCGTCGCGCTCGCGCCAGATGTCGGCGAAGCGCAATCGCGCCTTGAACGGCTTGCCCTCGCTGGTGCCCTCCAGCGTGACCACGCCGCCGAGCACGGCGCCGCCGGGCCAGTGGCGCACGACCTCGTGCTCGATCGTGAACGGTTTCAGCGAGTAGCCGGGGGCGGTGTAGTCGCGGATGAAGTCCGCCTTGTTCTCGACCCGGGCGCGGCTGTTGAACAGCACGTAGTCGTCGGCGAGCAGGCGTTGCAGTGCCGCGCCGTCGCCCTCGACCTGGGCCCGGTCGAACGCGGCCACCGCGCGGGCCAGCGCGGGCGGCAACGAGGCGTGCGGCGCGGTTGCCGCGGCGGGAGCGATACCCAGCATCAGCGCGAGCAAGGTGGCGGACAGTTTCATGATGGCCTCCGGCAAAGGCCCGGCGACCGGCCGGGCATGGCGCCGACGCTAGGACTCCGGCCGGTGTGCCGCTATCAAATTCTTGCCCGTGCGGACCAGCACCGACGGACGCAGGGTCTCGCGCGCAGCGCGCGGGGTCAGTCCGACATGACGTCGGAAGGTGGCGCCGAAGTGGCTCTGATGACTGAAGCCCAGCTCGCTGGCCAGTGCGGCGAGGTTGTCTGCACCGTGGGCGAGGCGGTCGAGCGCGAGTGCGATGCGCAAGCGCGTGCGGTAGGCAACCAGGCTGCTGCCGCAGGCGCGGCGAAACAGGCGGGAAAGGTGGAACGGCGAGCAACCGGCATGGGTGGCCAGGTCGGCCAGGCCGACGGCCGCGGTCGGGTCGGCCAGCAGCACTTCACGCACGCGACCAAGCCGACGCCGGGTGGCATAAGACAGCGGCGCGATGCTCGCCGCCGTATCGTGCCGAAGCACGGCGGTGCAGAGCTCGGCGGCTGCTTCTTCCACCCGCAGACCGTCGCGCTCGCCGCGGGCGAGTGCCGCGTGGAGCGCACGATGCCGGTACTGGTCGATGGCCTGGACCGGCCGCGCCGCGTCGGCCGACCCGCGCAGGCGCCGGCCGAACAGCGCCTCCTCGTGTGCGGGCGCCACCTCGAAACCACTGCCGGCGTCGCCGCCCTCGAACGGGTGCGAGATGCGGTAGCTGTCGCCGGCGCGGTAGAGCAGCGCGGTGGCGGGGTCGCCCACGTATTCCGCCCCGCGCAGGTGGTAACCGAAGCCGCCGCGCCGCAGCAGTACCAGGTGGGTGCGCTCGTCGCTGCGTTCGCAGCCGCAACCGCCGCGCGGGTGGCTGCAGTCGATGTCGGTGATCCGCAGCAGCGGACTGTCGAACAGCACGGTGAGACGGGAGGCGCCCATGGTTCGCTCGCTCGAGGCAGGCTGCCAGCGTCTCAGAACGCCATGTCGAATGCCACCTCGCCCTGCACGCCGACCTGATACGCCGAGACGCGACGCTCGAAGAAGTTGGCCAGCTCCTGCACGTCCTGCAGGTCCATGAAGTCGAACGGGTTCGTCGCACCGTATTTCTTCGGCAGGTCGAGCTGGACGAAGCGCTGGTCGGCGCAGTATTCGAGGTACTGGCGCATGTCCTTCACCGACATGCCGGCCACGCCGCCGGACAGCACGTCTTCGGCGAACTGCGTTTCGCAGGCGATCGCGTCCTCCATCATCTCCTCGATCTGCGCGCGCATCGCGTCGTCGAACAGCTCCGGCTCCTGCGCGCGAACGGTGCGCACCACGTCGAAGGCGAACGCCATGTGGCAGCTCTCGTCGCGGAACACCCAGTTGGTGCCCGCGGCAAGGCCGTGCAGCAGGCCGCGCGAGCGCAGGTAGTAGACGTAGGCGAACGCGGCATAGAAGAACAGACCTTCGATGCAGGCCGCAAAGCAGATCAGGTTGAGCAGGAACTGGCGCCGGTGCTCGCGCGTCTGCAGCCGTTGCAGGCCCTGGATCGAATCGATCCACTTGAAGCAGAACGCGCCCTTCTGCCGGATCGACGGAATCGTCTCGATCGCCGCGAACGCGGCGTTGCGCTCCGTCGGGTCGGGGATGTAGGTGTCGAGCAGGGTCAGGTAGAACTGCACGTGCAGCGCCTCCTCGTACAGCTGGCGCGACAGATACATGCGCGCTTCCGGCGCGTTGATGTGCTGGTACAGGTTCAGCACCAGGTTGTTCGACACGATGGTGTCGCCGGTGGCGAAGAACGCCACCAGGCGCTGGATCAGGTGGCGGTCGGCCGGCGACATCTTCGTGTCGAGGTCGCGCGTGTCCATCGAGAAGTCCACCTCCTCGACGGTCCAGGTGTTCCTGATCGCGTTGCGGTACATCTCGTAGAAGCCGGGGTAGCGCATCGGACGCAGGGTGAGTTCGAAGCCCGGGTCGAGGATGTGGGTGTTGCGAGTGGGTTGGGCGGACATGGTGTGGTTCCTCGGATGTATGGGGTCTGTTCGTCATCCTGGCGCACGCCGGGATCCAGCGACGTTTGCCTCCGCGGTATCGCGGCAGAAGCCGTAGGCGCTGGATTCCAGCTTTCGCCGGAATGACGGGATTGAGGTATCGGGAAAGCGCGGGAATGAGGGAGCGTCAACCGTGTGTCTACCTGCTCGCCAGCCAGCGCAATGGCACGCTCTACGTCGGCGTCACCTCCAACCTGCCAGCGCGCATCTGGCAGCACCGAAGCAACGTGGCCGAGGGTTTCACCGCGCATCATCACGTGCATGTCCTCGTCTGGTTCGAGTTGCACGAGACGATGGAATCCGCGATCACTCGCGAGAAGGCGATCAAGGCCTGGAGGCGGGCATGGAAGGTGGAGCTCATCGAGAAGTCCAATCCGTACTGGCGCGATTTGTACGCGGAGATATGCGGCTGAGCCGCCGCCAAGCTTCATGCCGTCATTCCAGCGAAAGCTGGAATCCAGCGCCTTTACGGTGTACGTGAGAGGCACTGGATCCCGGCTTTCGCCGGGATGACGGGCGAAGGCTACTGGCAGGCCTCGCAGTAGTCGGGGTTCTCCAGCGAACAGAACACCGCGGCATTCGCCTGTGCTTGATCCGGCACCGCCGCCACCGTGGTCTTGGCGATCTTCGTCGCCGGTCGCGAGCGCAGGTAGTAGGTGGTCTTGATGCCGGCCTTCCATGCGTACATGTACATCGAGCTGAGCTGGCCGATGTTCGGGTTTTCCATGAACAGGTTCAGCGACTGGCTCTGGTCGATGTACGCGCCGCGCGCCGCCGCCAGGTCGATCAGGGCCTTCTGCGGCAGTTCCCACACCGTGCGGTAGATCGCGCGCAGGCGTTCGGGGATCGCGGCGATGCCCTGGATCGAACCTTCGGCCAGCTTGATCGCGTCACGGATCTCGGACGTCCACAACCCCAGCGCCTTCAGCTCGTCGGCGAGATGACGGTTCACCTGCAGGAAGTCGCCGGACAGCGTCTCGCGCTTGAACAGGTTGCTGACCTGCGGCTCGATGCATTCGTAGCAGCCGGCGATGGACGCGATGGTGGCGGTGGGGGCGATCGCGATCAGCAGCGAATTGCGCAGGCCGTGCCGCCTGATCTGTTCGCGCAGGGCATGCCAGCGCGTGTCGTCGTGCGGCGTGGCCTGCGGCCAGTGGTCGAACTGCAGCTCGCCTCTGGCCGCGCGGCTCTCGGCGAAGCCGGGATGGGCGCCTTCGACCCGGGCCAGTTCGCACGATTGCGACAGCGCGTGGAAATAGATCTCCTCGGCGATGCGGGTGGACAGGGCCAGCGCCTCGGCGGAGTCGAACGGCAGGCGCAGCTTGAAGAACACGTCCTGCAGGCCCATCACGCCGAGGCCCACCGGCCGCCACTTCATGTTCGCGCTGCGCGCTGTGGCGATCGGGTAGTAGTTGAGGTCGATCACCCGGTTCAACTGGCGCACCGCGGTACGCACGGTGGCGGCGAGCTGGTCGTAATCGAACGCGCCATCGACGACGTGCCGCGCCAGGTTCACCGAGCCGAGGTTGCATACGGCCGTCTCGTTGACCGAGCTGACTTCGAGAATCTCGGTGCACAGGTTGGACAGGTGGATCACGTTTTCGGGTTTGGCCGTCTGGTTGGAGGTGGCGTTGCAGCGATCCTTGAAGGTCATCCAGCCGTTGCCGGTCTGCGCCAGCGTGCGCATCATGCGGGCGTACAGCTCGCGTGCCTTCACGGTTTTCACCGCGAGGCCATCGGCTTCGGCCTTGCGGTAGGCGGCGTCGAACGCCTCGCCCCAGCTGTCGACGAAGTGCGGCACCATCTTCGGATCGAACAGCGACCAGTCGCGGTCGCTCTCGACCCGGCGCATGAATTCGTCGGGGATCCAGTTGGCGATGTTGAGGTTGTGCGCGCGGCGCGCGTCGTCGCCGGTGTTGTCGCGCAGTTCGAGGAAATCCTCGATGTCGGCGTGCCAGGATTCCAGATAGACGCAGGCCGCGCCCTTGCGCTTGCCACCCTGGTTCACAGCGGCCACCGAGGCGTCCAGCGTCTTCAGCCAGGGCAGCAGGCCATTCGAGTGGCCATTGGTGCCGCGGATCAGCGAGCCGCGCGAGCGCACCCGCGAATAGGCCAGGCCGATGCCGCCGGCGAACTTGCTGAGCTTCGCCACGTCGGCGTACTTGTCGTAGATCGACTCCAGCGAATCGACCGGCGAGTCGAGCAGGTAGCACGAGCTTAGCTGCTCGTGCGCGGTGCCGGCATTGAACAGGGTGGGCGAGCTGGCGATGTATTCCAGCGACGACAGCAGGCGGTACAGCTCCAGCGTCTCGCTGATCTCGTTGCCGCCCAGCGCGCAGGCGATGCGCATGAAGAAATGCTGCGGCGTCTCGATCACCAGGCGCGTTTGCGGATGGCGCAGCAGATAACGGTCGTACACCGTGCGCAGGCCGAAGTATTCGAAACGGCGGGTGGCCAGCGGGTCGATCGCGTCGTTGAGCTTGCGCGCATTGGCGGCCACGAAGTCGCGCAGGCGATCGTTGAGGATGCTCAAGCTCGCCCCGCGCGCGATCGACTGCGAGAAACTCTGGATCTCCTGGCCGCTGACCTCCTTGTCGATGTACGCGCCGAGCAGGCGCGCGGCGAGCTGGCCATACTCGGGTTCTTCCGCGGTCAACGCGGCGGCGGTGCGGATCGAGAGCTGATCCAGCTCGGCCGTGGTGGCGCCGTCGTACAGGCCGCCGATGGTCTTCAGGGCAACCCGTAACGGATCGACGCCGTGCAGGCCTTCGGCGCTGCGCGTCACCGCGCGCACGATCTTGTTGACGTCGACGGCCTCCTGGCCGCCGTTGCGCTTGGTCACGTGCATGGACGCCGCGCTGTGCGGCGGGGTCAGCGCGAACGCGGTTTCGTTCTCTTGGGTCGGGGGTGTTTCGGCGCGCGCGACGGCGCGCTCGCGTTCGGCGGTATCGAGGGCTTGCATGGCAGGTGGCTCCGGCTGGACATCAAACGCCTGCTCCCGCGCGCAGGGCCTGATAGCGAAAGACTCCGGAGGCGACGCGCAAGCCGGGCGCCGTGCCGCGACCTGGCTTCACGACGCACTTCCCCGCGGAAGCCGTCACTACGCAGCGGGACACGTTCGTCCCGCTGTGCCGGCAGGTCTTCGGACTTGCGGACGAGGATCAGAGCGATCCGCCTAGTTGCTCCCGCTTCCCAGCCACGGAGGGCCAGTGCATGTGGGGGCGTTCGTTTCCGCTTTACCGCTGCGGGGCAGTTCCGGAGTTACACCGGATTCCCTTTTAAGCCCGATCGATGTCGCATCTGGTCGGGCACCGACGCACACAACATATCGGGTGGCCCGGGCAGGGTCAACCCAACTGCTTGTACATAAGTCCCGTTGCGAACCGAACGCGGCGAGTGCCGGCACGGGCTGTGGCGGCGTTACAGCGCGTCGTGATCCAGCTCGCCGGTGCGGATGCGGATCACCTGCTCCAGCGTGCTGACGAAGATCTTGCCGTCACCGATCTTGCCGGTGCGGGCGGAGGCCTGGATCGCTTCCAGCACGCGGTCGAGCTGGTCATCGGCCACTGCCACTTCCAGCTTGATCTTGGGCAGGAAATCGACCACGTATTCGGCACCGCGGTACAGTTCGGTGTGCCCCTTCTGGCGGCCGAAACCCTTCACCTCGGTGACCGTGACGCCTTGCACGCCAACTTCGGCCAGTGCCTCGCGCACGTCGTCCAGCTTGAACGGCTTGATGATCGCCACGACCAGTTTCATGCACATTCCTCGTTTCGGCAGGGCGGCAGACGCCCGCAGTCCGGCATTTTGCCCGGCCCGCGCGGTGTTGTCGCCTCATGGGTAGCGGTGTAGGACAATTCCTACAGTCTTTGATGGAGCACACCGATGGCGCCTCCCCGTTCCGTTCACCTAGCATTTATCTCGACGAGTTCGAGGCGCTGTCCATGATGGACAAGCAGGATATCGATCAGATTGCCCTGCGGCTTGTGTCGTTGGTACCGCCAGGACTGGCACAGGTGCAGCAGGATTTGCGCACCAACTTCCGGGATGTTCTGGCGCAGGGATTGCGCCGCCTCGACCTGGTCACCCGCGAGGAGTTCGACGTGCAGACCCAGGTGCTTGCCCGCACCCGGGCCAAGGTCGACGAACTGGAACAGCGGGTGGCCGAACTCGAGGCTGCCGTCGCCGCGCGCGACGGCCAGCCGTGACCACCTCCCGGGAGCCGCCTCCGATCCGTCACCCTCACCCCGAGAACGATCGGAGGCGGTTATTTATCCAGCGCTGCTGATGGAGTCGCGCGATGTTTGTGCCAGTCAGCGCGCCTCCGCCATCACTGCGTCACCGACTCCAGGCCGCATGAGTCTCGCCGTCACCCTCAGCCGCGCCCAGGAAGGCATCGCTGCTCCCCAGGTGATGGTCGAAGTGCATCTTTCCGGTGGATTGCCCTGCACCAATATCGTCGGCCTGCCCGAGGCTGCGGTGCGCGAGGCACGCGACCGCGTGCGCGTGGCGATCCAGAACACCGCCTTCGAATACCCCAATCGCCGGGTCACCGTGAACCTGGCGCCGGCCGAGCTGCCCAAGGACGGCGGCCGTTTCGATCTGTCGATCGCACTGGGCATCCTCGCCGCCAGCGGCCAGGTGCCGCGCGAAAAGCTCGATGATTGCGAATTCCTCGGCGAGCTGGCGCTGACCGGCGCGCTGCGCGGCATTTCCGGCGTGCTGCCGGCCCTGCTGCGAGCCCGCGCGCGCGACCGCCGGGTGGTGGTGCCGCGCGAGAACGCCGCCGAGGCCGCGCTGGTGCCCGACGTCGACGTGCGTGTCGCCGAGACCCTGGCCGAAGTCTGTGGCTGGCTGCGGGGTGCCCACGACTTGTCCGCGCCGGTGGGCATTCCCAGCGACGGCGGTGCCCATGACGGACCGGATCTCGCCGACGTGCGCGGACAGTTGCAGGCGCGCCGCGCGCTGGAGATCGCCGCAGTCGGCGGTCATCACCTGCTGCTGGTGGGTCCCCCCGGCACCGGCAAGACCATGCTGGCCGAACGCCTGCCGGGCATCCTGCCGCCGCTGTCCGAATCGGAAGCCCTGGAAACCTGCGCGGTGCTGTCGGTGGCCGGCCAGGTCACCGACCCGGCACGCTGGCGCCGGCGTCCCTTCCGGGCGCCGCACCACACCGCGTCGGCGGTGGCGCTGGTCGGCGGCGGTTCGTTTCCGCGCCCGGGCGAGATTTCGCTGGCGCACAACGGCGTGCTGTTCCTGGACGAGTTGCCCGAATTCAGCCGGCATGTGCTGGAAGTGCTGCGTGAGCCGATGGAGTCGGGTCACATCATGATCTCGCGGGCGGCGCGCCAATCGACCTTTCCGGCCCAGTTCCAGCTGGTCGCGGCGATGAATCCCTGTCCCTGCGGCTACGCCGGCGAACCGCGCTGCCAGTGCACGCCCGACCAGGTGCAGCGTTACCGCGCACGCATCTCCGGGCCGCTGCTGGACCGCATCGACCTGTGCGTGCAGGTGCCGCCGGTGGCGCTGGCCGAACTGGGCACGCCGCGCAACGAGCGCGACGAAAGCTCCGCCACCGTGCGCGCCCGGGTGCTCAGTGCCCGCCGGCAGTCGCTGATGCGCGCGGGCCGGCCGAACGCCGAGATCAGCACGCGTGAACTGGAACGCGACTGCGCGCTGGGCCCGGCGGAACGGCGCTGGTTCGAACAGGCACTGGAGCGGCTGGGCCTCTCTGCGCGTGCTTATCACCGCGTGCTGCGCGTCGCCCGCACGATCGCCGACCTCGACGGCGGCGCCGCCCTGCTCGAACGCGAGCACCTGGCCGAAGCGCTGCAATACCGGCGAATGTAGGGGCTGAGGAGTGAGTGGAGTGGAGTGAGCAGTGAGAGAGAAGCAACGGCGTGCCGTGATACGCCTGCTCTCACTGCTCACTCCACTCCACTCACTCCTGTCCTTCTCCCTCTGGACGCACGCGCCGCTGCATGTTTCGATGACGCCCTGACATTTCCAGGGACTGCGATGACGATCGATCTGGGGCTGATGCTCGCCGGCATGCTGATGATCGGGTTTCTCGCGCAGTGGCTGGCGTGGCGGGTACGGCTACCGGCGATCCTGTTCCTGCTGCTGGCCGGCATCGCGCTCGGGCCGGCCATCGGCGTGCTCGATCCGGACAGGCTGCTGGGCGACCTGCTGTTTCCCACCGTGTCGCTGGCGGTGGCGCTGATCCTGTTCGAGGGCAGCCTGACCCTGCGTTTCCACGAACTGCCCGGCATCGGCAAGGCGGTGCGCGGGCTGGTCAGTTACGGCGCGGTGGCCTCGCTGCTGCTGCTCGCGCTGGCCGCGCATCTGGTTGCCGGATTGGCGTGGCCGATCGCGTTGCTGTTCGGCGCGCTGGGCTGCGTCACCGGCCCCACCGTGATCGCGCCGATGCTGCGCACGCTGCGGCCGAATGCGCGCATCGCCAACACGCTGCGCTGGGAAGGCATCGTGATCGACCCGTTGGGTGCGCTGTTTGCGGTGCTGATCTACGAGGCGATCGTGTCGCGGCAGGAAGGCCACACCATCGGCATCTTCCTGGCCACGATCGGTTGCGGCGTGGGGATCGGCGCACTCGCCGCGTGGCTGATGGCGTTCTTCCTGCGCCGCCAGCTGATCCCCGAATACCTGCAGAACTATGCAGTGCTGGCCGCGGTACTGCTCGCCTTCAGCATCTCCAACACGCTGACCCACGAGTCGGGGCTGCTGGCGGTGACGATCATGGGCATTGCGCTGGGCAACCTGCGCGGGGTGCACATGGACGACATTCTCGATTTCAAGGAAAGCCTCACCACAGTGCTGGTGTCGCTGCTGTTCGTCCTGCTGGCGGCACGGCTGCACTGGCCGCTGCCGGACGGCATGCTGGGCGCCGGCATAGCGCTGTTCGTTATCGCGCAGCTGCTGGTGCGGCCGCTGACCGTGGCGCTCTCGAGTTTCGGCAGCGGCTTGAACTGGCGCGAGCGCGCACTGATCGGCTGGGTAGCGCCGCGCGGCATCGTGGCCGCGTCGGTTTCCGCGCTGTTCGCGTTGCGCCTGGACCAGCTCGGCGTGGCCGGTGCCGAGGCGCTGGTGCCGCTGGTGTTCACCCTGATCATCGGCACGGTGGTGTTGCAGAGCGCCACCGCGCGGCCGCTGGCGATCTGGCTGAAAGTGGCCGAGCCGGAGCCGCGCGGCGTTCTGATCTTCGGCTCGGACCATGTGGCGCGCGCGATCGCCAAGTCGCTGCACGACGCCGGCTTCCGCGTGGTGCTGGCCGACGACGACTGGGACGGTATCCGGCTGGCGCGCATGGACGGACTGACCACATTCTTCGGCAACCCGGCCTCGCCGCATGCCGAGCGCCATCTTGATCTGACCGGCATCGGCCGGCTGCTGGCGGCATCCACCCATCGCGAGCGAAATTCGCTGGCCTGCGTGCGCTACCGCCAGGAGTTCGGTCGCGACAAGGTGTATCGCCTGCGCAACCTCACCCCGCGGGAGAACACCGATCGCGCCGCACTCGCCGGCAGCCTGCTGGCGCCGCCGCTGTTCGACGAGGAGATGACCCACGGCCGCTTCGCGCAGATGCTGGATGAGGGCTGGCGGATCAAGTCGACCCGGCTCAGCGCGACCTTCGACTGGTCGCAATTCATCGAACAGCATGGCTCGAACACGGTCTTGATGTTCGGCGTGGAGGAGAAGGGCGCCTTGCGCGTGGCGTCGACCAAGCGCGAGCTGGAGCCGAAGCCGGGTTGGACCGTGATCGCGCTGGTGCCGCCGGCAGCCGTGTAGGAGCGCACCCTGTGCGCGATGCTCTTGCGTTCACGTGACGAAGAGTTCGCGCACAGGGTGCGCTCCTACGTGGTTTTCACGCGGCCGAGGCCTGCTTGAACTGCGCCTCCTCGGTCGAGCCCTTCAGCGCGGTGGTCGAGGACTGGCCCTGCTGGATCGCCTGGGTCACCGCGTCGAAATAGCCGGTGCCGACTTCGCGCTGGTGCTTCACCGCAGTGAAGCCGCGATCGGCGGCGGCGAACTCCTTCTCCTGTAGTTCGACGAAGGCACTCATCTGGCGGCGCGCGTAGCCGTGGGCGAGGTCGAACATGCCGTAGTTGAGGCTGTGGAAGCCGGCCAGGGTGATGAACTGGAACTTGTAGCCCATCGCACCCAGTTCCTTCTGGAAGCGGGCGATGGTGGCGTCGTCCAGGTTCTTCTTCCAGTTGAAGCTGGGCGAGCAGTTGTAGGCCAGCATCTTGCACGGGAACTTCGCGTGGATCGCCTCGGCGAAGCGCCGCGCATCGTCCAGGTTCGGCTTGCTGGTTTCGCACCAGACCAGGTCCGCGTAGGGCGCGTAGGCCAGGCCGCGACTGATCGCCTGGTCCAGGCCGGGCCTGACCCGGAAGAAGCCCTCGACGGTGCGCTCGCCGGTGAGGAACGGCTTGTCGTTGTCGTCGATGTCGGAGGTGAGCAGGTCGGCGGCGTCGGCATCGGTGCGGGCCACGATCAGGGTCGGCACGCCGGCGACGTCGGCGGCCAGTCGCGCGGCGTTCAACTTGTCGACCGCCTCGCGGGTGGGCACCAGTACCTTGCCGCCCATGTGGCCGCATTTCTTCACGCTGGCCAGCTGGTCCTCGAAATGCACGCCGGCGGCGCCGGCCTCGATCATCGCCTTCATCAGCTCGAACGCGTTGAGCACGCCGCCGAAGCCGGCCTCGGCGTCGGCCACGATCGGCACCAGCCAGTCGATGTCGTGGTTGCCTTCGGCGTGGTGCAACTGGTCCGCGCGCAGCAAGGTGTTGTTGATGCGCTTGACCACCAGCGGCACCGAGTTGGCCGGGTACAGCGACTGGTCGGGATACATCTCGCCGGCCACGTTGGCATCGGCGGCGACCTGCCAGCCGCTGAGGTAGATCGCCTGCAGGCCGGCCTTGACCTGCTGCATCGCCTGGTTGCCGGTGAGTGCGCCGAGCGCGTTGACGAATTCCTCCTGATGCAGCGACTTCCACAGCCGCTCCGCGCCGCGGCGGGCCAGCGAATGCTCGACCGGCACGGTGCCGCGCAGGCGCACCACGTCCTCGGCGGAATAGTTGCGCTGGACGCCGGTCCAGCGGGCATTGTTCTTCCAGTCCAGGCTGATCTGTTCGACGGTAGGCAGGGTGCTCTTCATGGCATGGCTCCGGTGGTGACGTCGCTGCACGGGCGCACCCTGTGCGCAAATGCAGAGGAAGGTGGTGGATCAGGCGAGCTGTTCGTACGCGGGCAGGGTGAGGAAGTCGCCGAGTTCGTCGGCGTGGGTCATGCGGGAGATCAGGGCGGCCGCGGCATCGGCGCGGGCAGCGCCCGGGTGCTGGCTCTGGCGCAGGCGGTGGGTGTGGGCGGCGAGTGCCTGGTCGAACAGGGCGAAGTCGATCGGTGCGTGGTCAGGGAACTCGAGATCGCCGTGATGCAGCCATTGCCACAGTTGCGCACGGGCGATCTCGGCGGTGGCGGCGTCTTCCATCAGGTGATGGATCGGCACGCAGCCCAGGCCGTCCAGCCACGCCGCGGTATAGCGCAGGCACACCTCGACGTTGTTGTCGAAGCCGGCGCGGGTGATGGTGCCGTTGGGTGCGGCGAGCAGCTGCTCGCGGCCGACCTGCACGTCCTGGCGCAGCTTGTCGAGCTGATTTGGCGTGGGCATGTATTCGTCGAAGATCGCCTGCGCCACCGGCACCAGCGCGGGGTGGGCGACCCAGGTGCCGTCGTGGCCGGCCTTGACCTCGCGCAGCTTGTCGGCGCGCACCTTGTCCAGCGCAGCCTCGTTCGCCGCCTCGTCGCCCTTGATCGGGATCTGCGCGGCCATGCCGCCCATCGCGAACGCGCCGCGGCGATGGCAGGTCTTGATCAGCAGTTCGGAATAGCCCTTCAGGAACGGCACGGTCATGCCGACCTGGCCGCGCTCGGGCAGCAGGCGGTCGCGATGGCCGCGCAGGGTTTTCAGGTAGGAAAAGATGTAATCCCAGCGGCCGCAGTTGAGGCCGACGATGCGTCGGCGCAGCGCGTGCAGGATCTCGTCCATCTGGAACGCCGCCGGCAGCGTTTCGATCAGCACGGTCGCTTTCATCGTGCCGCGCGGAAGCTGCAGTTCGGCCTCGGCGGCGCTCATCACGTCTTCCCACAGAGCAGCTTCTTCCATCGCCTCCAGCTTGGGCAGGTAGAAATACGGACCGCGATCGCGCTGGTGCAGGGCGAGCGCGTTGTGGAACACGAACAGGCCGAAGTCGACCAGCGCACCGGAGACCGAGGCGCCGTCCACGCTGAAGAAACGGTCGTGCAGATGCCAGCCGCGCGGGCGCACCACCAGCACGGCGGGGTCGTCGCCGAGCTGGTAAGTCTTGCCTTCGGGCGAACGGAACGCGATGGTGCCGTCGACCGCGTCGCGCAGGTTGACCTGGCCGTCCAACTGGTTGGCGAAGGTCGGCGCGGAGGAATCCTCGAAGTCGGCCATGAACACCTTCGCGCCGGAGTTCAGCGCGTTGATGATCATCTTGCGCTCCACCGGGCCGGTGATCTCCACGCGGCGGTCGCACAGCGCGGCGGGGATTGGCGCGACGCTCCAGTCGGATGCGCGGATCGCCGCCGTGTCGGCGCGGAAATCCGGCAGGGCGCCGGCATCCCAGGTGGCCTGGCGCTGGCGGCGCTCCCGCAGCAGGCGCTGCCGCGAGGCCTCGAAGCGGCGGTGCAGCCGGCCCAGGAAGGCCAGCGCGGCAGGGGTCAGGATGGCCGCGTAGGCGCCGCCGTCGGCGAGGACCTCGGCGGGGCCGGTGTGGAGTTGTTCCTGCGCTGCTGCCATCGTTTCGCTCCGCGTCGTGGATGACTCGAAGCTAGGCCTGCAGCTATCTATTTGACAAAGTGAATGTTTCAATCATTACTATGAGCAAAATCAATATGTGATGCAACAAGCTGAAACTATTTGATGAAAAAGCCCCGTGTTGCGCTGAACAAACCGAAAAAATCGCCTCGCAGCGCAGCAAAAAAGCGCGCTGCCGGCGAACGTGCCGACGAGGCGGGCGGCCGCTTCTACTACAAGGGCAACCGCCACAAGCAGCTGCGTGCCTTCGTCAGCGTGGTGAAGCTGGGTACGCTCACCCGCGCCGCCGAAGCGCTGTACGTGTCGCAACCCACCATCAGCCTGCAGTTGCAGGCGCTGGAACGGGAGCTCGGCGCCACCCTGCTGGAGCGCCGCCGCCGGCGCATCAACCTCACCGACGCAGGTGAGGCGTTGTACGAGCTGGCGCGTCCACTGGTGGAGGGCTGGGACACGCTGGATCGCGATTTCCAGGCGCGGGTGAAGGGCCTGCAGGCCGGCCGGCTGGTGATTGCTGCCGGCACCTCCACCATCCAGTACCTGCTGCCGGAACTGGTGCGCCGCTATCGCGAACGCTTCCCCGCGGTGCAACTGCAGCTGGCCAACGTCACCGGCAAGGACGGCTTGGCCCTGCTGCGTGCCGACGAGGCGGACTTCGCGGTCGGCTCGATGCTGGACGTGCCCAACGACATCGCGTGGGCGCCGGTGCAGCACTATGACCCGATGCTGATCATGCCGTTGGAGCATCCGCTGGCAACGCTCGACCGGGTCGCGCTGGAGGATCTCTCGCCCTACGGACTGATCCTGCCGCCGCAACGCCTGTCCACCTACCGACTGGTCGACTTGGTTTTTCAGCAACGCCAGGTGCCGTACCACGTGGCGATCGAGGTCGGCGGCTGGGACGTGATCAAGGAATACGTGGCGATGGGCATGGGCATCTCCATCGTCACCGGCATCTGCATTACCGACGCCGACCGCGAGCGCCTGGCCGTGCGCAACATGAAGCAGTTCTTCCCGCAGCGCAGCTACGGCGTGGTGATGCGCAAGGGCAAGTTCCTCAGCGCTGAGGCCCGCGCCTTCATCGACCTGATCCGCCCCGGACTGCTGACCCATCGCGAGCACGACGACCCGGGGCATTCGCAGCGGTGATGTCCGAACCTGCTCTGCGAACATCGTGCCCTGCGTGAGGGATTTCAAACGTCGCGATGCTTGCCCTGGAACGGCGCATACCATTCGCGCAGGCGCTGCATGGTCGCGTCCATGTCGGTGCCGGCGTCGAACAGCGGGCCGAGCTGGATGGTCTTGTCGGGGTAGTGGAACGCGACCGGAAAGATCGGCACGCCGGCATCGTGGGCGATGTGCCAGAAGCCGCTCTTCCAGCGCGTCACCGGCTTGCGCGTGCCTTCCGGGGCGATGCCCAGCCACAGTTTCTCGCGCTGGCGGAACTGGTCGATCATCTGTTCGACCACGCCCTTGGCCGCGCCGCGGTCGATGGGGACGCCGCCCAGGCGACGCAGCAGCCCGCCCAGCGGGCCGCGAAACAATTCCTGCTTGCCCATGAAGTGCACGTCGGCGCCGATCGCCACCTTGATCAGCAGCCCCCACACGCCGTCCCACCACGAGGAATGCGGCGCGGCGATCAGCACCAGTTTGGAGGCGTCGGGAAATTCGCCGGTGAGGGTCCAGCCGCACAGGCGCAACACGCCGCGACAGATGCGCCGGCGCCAACCGTCGCGCAGCTTCGGCATGTGGGCAGGCAACTGGGCTGGAGTGAAGACGCGACGCTTCATTCGAACTCCGGTTTGCGCGAGCGCGTCTGCTTGATCCTGCCGCGCTGCTGCTTGCCGGCCAGGCGGCGTTCCTTCGAGGCGCGGGTCGGTCTGGTGGCCACGCGCCGTTTCGGTGGCAGCAACACGCCGCGGATCAGCTCGGCCAGCCGCTCACGCACGTCGTCGCGGTTGCGTGCCTGGTCGCGAAAGCGCCGACCCTGGATCACCAGCACCCCTTCGGCGGTGAGCCTGCGATCGCGCCGGGCCAGCAGCCGCGTGCGCACCTCCTCCGGCAGCGACGGCGAACCCGCCACATCGAAGCGCAACTCCACCGCACTCTCGGTGCGGTTCACATGCTGCCCGCCGGGGCCGTCGGCGCGCAGGAAGCGCTCGATCAGTTCGGAGTCGGGCAGGGCGAGGGTGCGGCTGATGGTCAGCATGGGGGAAGTTTAGGGGAGAAGCGGGGGAGCGAGTGGAGAGGAGTGAAGAGAGAGAGCGAAGGCAAGCCGTGCCGCGGCGTCTCTCTCATTCCTCACCCCTCTCCACCCACGCCTGCTGCAAGGCGCCAGCCGAAGCGATCAAGCAACCCGGCATACGCGTCATCCAGCGGCGCCTCCAGTTGCATCGGCGTGCCACTCACCGGATGCGCGAAAGAAATCCGCCATGCGTGCAGCAGCATGCGGTGGCAACCGAAGTGCTGCTTGTACAGCCGGTTGTGGTCGCCGCGGCCGTGCTGGCAGTCGCCGATCACCGGGTGGTGGATGTGCGCGAGGTGCTTGCGGATCTGGCGGAAGCGGCCGCTCTCGGGTTCCGCCAGCAGCAGCGCATAGCGTTGTTGCGGATAGCGACCGAGTGCGATCGGCACCTCGGTCGTGGCCAGTCGCCGGTAATGCGTGCGCGCTTCGCGGCGCGGGCCGGTCTCGCGCGAGCCGGGCAGGGCATAGTCGATCACGCCTTCGGCCGGCTCCGGCCAGCCGCGCACCACGACGAGATACTGCTTGTGCACGGTGCGCTGCATGAACTGTTCGCCCAGCGCCGAGGCCACCTCCTTGCTGCGCGCCACCAGCAGCACCCCGCTGGTGGCGCGGTCGAGCCGATGCGCCAGGTACACGTTGTCGCCGACCTGCTCACGCAGCAGGTCGATCAGGAATTCGTCGGCCGGTCCCACGAACTTCGACCGATGCACGGCCAGGTTCGCGGGCTTGTTCACCGCGATCAGCGCGTCGTCCTGATGCAGAATCTCGATCATCGTGGTTCGTTGAGGGAGTGTGCGACAGCGATGCAGGGCGGGCACTGCCCGCCAGCTCCTGCGCGAGGCGGCGGGCATTGCCCGCCCTACGCGGTCATCGCGGGCGTGGCCAGCCGATCGCGAAAACGAGCAATCCTGCGAAGCCGGCGCCCAGCGGCGGCCAGATGCCGTGTTGCGGGGCCAGCGTCCACAACAGGGCGGCGCCGATCAGCAACGTGCTGCCGAGCAAGCTGCAGGCCAGTGTCCTGTGTTGGCGGCGTGCATTGTCCAGCGCGAGCTTGAGGGTCACGGAATCGGCCAGCTCGCGTCGTTCGCCGCGGCCGATCTCCCGCAGCGCATCGCGCACCAGTTCGGGGAACTCCGGCGCGTGGTGCAGCCATTCGGGCAGCCGCTTGCGCACGTCGCGCAGGGTGCGCAGCGGGCTGTAGCGTTGGCGCAGGATGCGCTTGAGCACCGGATGCGCCACTGCCCAGATGTCGATCTCCGGATCGAGCATGCGGCCCACGCCCTCGATGTTGAGCAGGGTCTTCTGCAGCAGGATCAGCTGCGGCTGCAGGGTCAGCTCGAAGCGACGCGCGGTCTGGAACAGCTTGACCACCAGTTCCGCCAGCGAGATCTGCGACAGCGGCCGGGTGAAGTACGGCTCGCACACGGTACGCACCGCCGCCTCCAGCTCGTCCAGCCGCACTGTTGACGGCATCCAGCCGGCGGCCACGTGCAATTGCGCGATGCGCGCATAGTCACGCTCGAACAGCGCGATGAAGTTCTGCGCCAGCCAGTACTGGTCGGCCTCCGGCAGCGAGCCCATGATGCCGAAGTCCAGCGCGATGAAGCGCGGCTCGTCGAGGCGTGACGGATCCACCCAGATGTTGCCGGGGTGGGCATCGGCGTGGAAGAAGTTATCGCGGAACACCTGTTCGTAGAACACCCGCACGCCCTTGGCGGCCAGGGCCTTGCGATCGAGGCCGGCCGCATCGATGGCGGCGATGTCGTCCGAGCTGATACCGTGCACGCGTTCCAGCGTGAGTACGCGGGCGCTGGTCAGTTCCCAGTGCACTTCGGGTACGTACAGGTCCACGCCGCTGGCGAAATTGCGCTTGAGCAGGCTGGCGCTGGCGCCTTCGCGCTGCAGGTCGAGTTCGTTTTCCAGCATCTTCTCGACTTCGGCGACCACGTCGAGCGGACGGATCTTGTCGGCGTTCGGGTGCCAGCGCCGGGCCAGCTCGCCCAGCGAGCGCAGCAACTTCACGTCGCGGGCGATCTGCGCATCGATGCCGGGGCGCAGCACCTTCACCACCACCTCGCGGCCGTCGGCCAGGGTGGCGGCATGCACCTGGGCGATCGAGGCCGAGGCCAGCGGCGTCTCGTCGAAACGGGCGTATAGACGTCCAATCGGAAGTCTCAATTCCTGCTCGACGATGGCACGCGCCTCGCTGCCGGGGAACGGTGCGACCTGGTCCTGCAGCAACGACAGTTCGTCAGCGATGTCGGCCGGCACGAGGTCGCGGCGGGTGGACAGCACCTGGCCGGCCTTGACGAAGATCGGCCCCAGCTCGGTCAGCGCCCGCCGCAGGCGCTCGCCGCGCGACAGGCTGGCCACGTTGGGGCGCGGCCGCGCCAGCAGCAGCCGCAGCAGTTTCAGCGGCCGGAACAGGTGCGCGGCGTCGACCAGTTCGTCCAGCCGCCACGCCAGCAGCACCGAGGCCACCCGCAGCAGGCGCGGCACCACGCGCAGCGGCGTCACGCGGCGTCGCCCTGCAGTTGCCGGGCCAGCCGCTGCACGCGTGCGGCCAACCGCTCGCTGTGCTCGCGCAGGCTGTCCACTTCGTCGAGAAAGCTGTCGACTTCGCCCGGCGCCAGCGCCACGCGGGCCTCGTCGCGCACCCAGTCGGCGGCATCCTCGGTGAGGTGGGCGCCGGATTCGCGGGCATGGGCGAGGCCCTTGCGCACGGCCCTGGCCAGCGGCACGCCGAGCACGTCGCCGAAGCTGCGCGCGAAGGCCTCCTCGAAATCCGGGGCGAACTTGCCGGCCAGTTTCTCCAGCCGGCGCGCCAGCTCGGCGTCGCCGGCGATCTCCACCTTGCCCGGCGCGATGCCGTCGTCGTCGCGGCGCAGCAGCATCGCCAGCAGGCTGCCGGGCGTGGCGGCCACCTTCAGCTGGCTGCCGTCGTGCGGCGGGCCGACTTTCAGTCGCGCATCGTCGACCGTGATGGCCAGCGCCAGCTCCGGCCCGCGCAGATGCAACTGCACGCTGTGTCCCTCCAGCACGGCCAGCCGCTGTTGCGTGTCGGGATCGAGCGAGAGCGTATGGTTGAGCGCGGTTTCCAGCGCGCGCCCGGCGAGCTTGCGCAGCGGCTGCGGCATCCAGGCATTGGGGGTGGCGGCGTTCATCCGCCAATTGTAGCCGTGCGGGCCGCGATCTACGGGGTTCGGGCGGCGCCGGCAAAACCGAGTTGGCGCCAGGCTTCATAGACGGCCACGGCGACGGTGTTCGACAGGTTCAGGCTGCGGCTGTCCGGACACATCGGCAGGCGCAGGCGCTGCGCCGTCGGAATGGACTCCAGCACCTCGCCTGGCAGGCCGGCGGTTTCGCAGCCGAACAGCAGCGCATCTCCGTCGGCGTAGTGGACGTCGACGTGGGCCACGCTGCCGCGGGTGGTGAAGGCGAACACGCGCGGCGCGTCGAGCGCGGCGAGGCAGGCCGGCAGGTCGTCGTGCACCGCGACGCGGGCGTATTCGTGGTAGTCCAGTCCGGCGCGGCGCAGGCGGGCATCATCCAGCTCGAAACCCAGCGGGCGCACCAGGTGCAGCGTGGCGCCGGTGTTCGCGCAAAGGCGAATCACGTTGCCGGTGTTGGGAGGAATCTCGGGGCGATGCAGGATGACGTGGAGCATCCGTGCATTATCGCCCGCGTCATGCTCAGCCGGCCACGCGCGGGCAGATCACGCCGTCCGGCGGCAGCGCGCAGCTGCTCGGTGTCGCGAGCAGTTGCGCACCGATGCCGTTCTCGTGGGCCAGTTGCACCGGCATGGTTGTCGAGGTGGTCACCATGGCGGCAAGAATGAGGCTGCACACCAGCAAGCTGGCAATGAACAGTCCGTGCAGCATGAAAGTCTCGAATTTCACGATTACATCTCCAATGCGTGAGTAGGGCCTTGCTGCCCTATTGAGGCAATCCTCGTGCCACGTCCTTATATGCTGGCAACATGTTGATTTTTCAAGATTTGAGTGCCGCCTTCGGCGTTCGGAAGGTTGTCCGCGGACACTTGTCCGGTTGCCGCCGGACAGCCGGCCGCCGCGTCGTCTCGTGCATGCCGGCTGTGCCACCTGTCATTTGCGGTGCCCGGAGGCGCCGGTTAGCCTGCTTCGACCATTCGCGCAAAACAGGAGGTTCACCGTGAAAAAAACGCCGCTTGCCCTGCTCGTATCCGGCCTGCTCACGTTCGGAGTCGCCGCGCCGACGCTGCTGGCCGTGCCCGCGGTGCACGCGGCCGAGGCCACCGCTGCAGCGACGCAGCAGATCCCCGACCTGGCCTATTCCCGCTTCGTGTTGCCCAACGGCCTGACCGTGCTGGTGCATGAAGACCACAAGGCGCCGGTGGTGGCGGTGAGCGTGTGGTATCACGTCGGCTCCTCCTACGAGCCCAAGGGCAAGACCGGCTTCGCGCACCTGTTCGAGCACCTGATGTTCCAGGGTTCGGAGAATCACCAGGACGAGTTCTTCAAGCCGTTCGAGCTGGCCGGTGCCACCGACCAGAACGGCACCACCTGGCTCGACCGCACCAACTATTTCGAGACCGTGCCGACCACCGCGCTGGACATGGCGCTGTGGATGGAATCCGACCGCATGGGCCACCTGCTGGGCGCGATCGGCCAGCCGCAGCTCGACGAGCAGCGCGGCGTGGTGCAGAACGAAAAGCGCCAGGGCGAAAACCAGCCCTACGGCCGCGCCAGCGAACTGATCCAGGCCGAGGCGTTCCCGGCCAACCATCCCTACCACCACGACACCATCGGCTCGATGGCGGATTTGAACGCCGCCTCGCTGGGCGACGTCAAGCAGTGGTTCCGCGACTACTACGGCGCGGCCAACACGGTGGTGGTGCTGGCCGGCGACATCACGCCGGCGGTGGCCAAGGAAAAGATGCTGAAGTACTTCGGCGACATCGCCGCCGGTCCGCAGCTGCCCCGGCCGCAGCCGTGGATCGCCGCGCGCGACAAGTCCACCCGCGGCACGATGACCGACAACGTGGCGCAGACGCGCATCTACCGCGAATGGAACGTGCCGCCGCGCGGCAGCCATGACGAGAACCTGCTGGAGCTGGCCGCCGCCGTACTCGGCGGCAGCAAGACCTCGCGGCTGTACCAGCGCCTGGTCTACCAGGACAAGCTGGCCGACAGCGTCTCCGTCTACGTCGAGCAGCATTCACTGGCCAGCCTGTTCCAGCTGCAGGTCGATGTGAAGAAGGGCGCGGACCCGGCCAGGGTCGAGGCCGCGATCGCCGACGAATGGCGGAAGTTCCTCAAGGACGGCCCCACCGCCGACGAGCTGGCGCGGGTCAAGACCGAAACCCGCGCCTCCTTCGTGCGCGGACTGGAGCGCGTCAACACGCAGGCCTCGATCCTCGCCCAGGGCCAGCTGTACCACGGCGATCCGGGGCAGTACCTGAAAGACTTCAGCACCCTGATGGCGGCCACGCCGGCCAGCGTCAAGGCGGTGGCCGCCAAGTGGATCGCCCGGGGCGACTACACCCTGACCGTGGTGCCGGGCAAGGTCGAGGACACCGACATGGCCACCGTGGCCGGCCGCGCCGCCGCGTCCGGCGCGCCGGCGCCGGTGCTCACGCCCAAGGGCGATTACAAGACCGTGGCCAGCGACGTCGATCGCAGCAAGGGCGTGCCCGAAGTGGCCAGCTTCCCCGACCTCGCCTTCCCGACCCTGCAGCACGGCAAGCTCGACAATGGCGTCGAGGTGGTCCTGGCCGAACGCCACGGCGTGCCGGCGGTGCAGATGCAGTTGCTGTTCGACGCCGGTTACGCCGCCGACCAGGGCCGCAAGCTGGGCACCTCCAGCTTCACCATGTCGATGCTCGATGAGGGCACCAGGGACCTCGATTCGGTCGAGATCGCCAAGCGCAAGCAGCGCCTGGGCGCGATCATCGCCAGCGGTTGCGGGCTGGACTACTGCAATGCCTCGCTGAACGCGCTGGACGACCAGCTCAAGCCTTCGCTCGACCTGTTTGCCGACATCGTGCGCAACCCGGCGTTCCGCGACGCCGACGTCAGCCGCCTGCGCGGCCAGTGGCTGGCCGGCATCGCCCAGGAGAAGAGCCAACCCACCGGCATCGCGCTGCGCACCCTGCCGCCGCTGCTGTACGGCAAGGGTCACGCCTACGCGATCCCGTTCACCGGCTCGGGCACCGAAGATTCGATCAAGTCGCTGACCGACGCCGACATGCGCCGGTTCATGACCGACTACATCCGCCCGGACAACATGAAGATCCTGGTGGCCGGCGACACCACGATGGCGAAGATCATCCCGCAGTTGAACGCGGTGTTCGGCAACTGGAAGGCGCCGGCGAGCAAGGTGCCGGCCAAGAACATCGGCAAGGTCGCGCCGCCGAAAGACGTGCGCGTATTCCTGGTCAATCGCCCCGGGGCGCAGCAGAGCCTGATCCTCGCCGGCAGCCTGGCGCCGTCGACCGAGGCGCCCAACAACCTGCAGATCCAGACCATGAACGGCGCCTTCGGCGGCAGCTTCACCTCGCGCCTCAACATGAACCTGCGCGAGGACAAGCACTGGGCCTATGGTGCCTTCAGCTTCCTGCAGAACGCGGTGGGGCAGCGCCCGTTCATGCTCTACGCGCCGGTGCAGACCGACAAGACCGCGGCGTCGGTCAGCGAGATGCTGAAGGAAGCGCGCGGGGTGATCGGCGACAAGCCGCTGACCGCGCAGGAGATCAGCAAGATCAAGGTCGGCGACGTGCGCAGCATGCCGGGCCAGTACCAGACCACCCAGGCGGTGATGGGCGCCATGCAGGGCATCGCCCTGTACAACCGCCCGGACGACTACGTGCAGACCCTGAAGTCGCGCATCGAAGCGCAGAGCGATGCGTCGGTGGAGGCCGCGGCGAAGGAGATCATCCACCCGGATCAGCTGACCTGGGTGATCGTCGGTGACCTGGCCAGGATCGAGTCGCCGATCCGCGCGCTGAAGCTCGGCTCGGTCGAGGTGCTCGACGCCGACGGCAAGCCGGTGGCGGCCAAGTCGACGAAGTGAGTCGCGCTGCCGCGCCGGCTGAACCGGCGCGGCAACCGGCGGATGGACCGAGGGACGCCGGCGCGCCGGCGCGTTACGATGGCGGCCGGATCAACCTGGTCCGACCTCTTTCATGTCCTCAAGACCTGCCGCGGAGTCACCCATGCGCAAGACCCTGTTGTTGCTCGTCCCCGTCCTGTTGCTCGGCGCCTGCAGCTGGGGCATCACCCTGGATCCGGCCGGCAAGAACGTGCGCACCGCCTGGTCCGGCGACGTTTCCAGTTGCCGCGAACTGGGCAAGGTCACCGTCTCGGTGATGAACCGCGTCGGCCCGGTCGACCGCAACGACATCAAGGTGCGCGACGAACTGGAAGTGCTCGCCCGCAACGAGGCGGCCAAGATGAACGCCGACACCATCAAGCCGCTGGCCGAACCGGCCGACGGCTCGCAGCCGTGGGGCGCGTACCAGTGCGGCAGCACGACGCTCAAGCCGGCCGGCCAGCCGGCCGCGGCGCGCTCGGCCCAGGGCGAGGTGCAGACCTTCCCGATCAAGGGCCATTGAGCGTGGTGGACCACAGGCGCGTGATGGAACGCGCCTACGCCTGCCTGCACGAGTCGGGCCGCCGATGAACCGTCTGATCGGCGCGCCGCGTCGCCTGGCGCGACGCATCTTGCCGTTTCGACGCGCCACCCGCGTGGCGCTGGACGAGCTGCCCGCGTTCGCCGTGCCGGCCGCGTCGATCGCCACGCTGGCGGATGCCGCCGCGTTCCGGCGAACCCTGCTGGAGCTGATCGCCGCGGCGACCCGGCGCATCGTGATCGTGACCCTGTACCTGCAGGACGACGACGGCGGGCGCGAGGTGCTCGACGCCTTGTACGCGGCGAAGGCGCGCCGGCCGGAGCTGCAGGTTTCGGTGTTCGTCGACTGGCATCGGGCGCAACGCGGCCTGATCGGCAAGCAGAAGAGCGAAGGCAACGCCGGCATGTACCGCGAGTACGCCGAGCGCCTCGGCCCGGGCGTCGAGATCTACGGCGTGCCGGTGCAGAACCGCGAGCTGTTCGGCGTGCTGCACCTGAAGGGTTTCGTGATCGACGACGCGGTGCTCTACAGCGGTGCCAGCCTCAACGACGTCTACCTGGCGCGGCACCGACGCTACCGGCTCGACCGCTATCACCTGCTGCGCCATGCGCCGCTGGCCGATTCGATGGCCGCCTTCGTGCAGCGCGAGCTGGCCGACAGCGCCGCGGTGCGCCGACTGGACTTGCCCGGGGTGCCGCGCACGCGGAACCTGCAGCCGCAGATTCGCCTGCTGCGCGAGCAACTGCAGCACGCGCGCTACGAGGTGTCGGCGACGGAGCCCGGGCCCGGCGAGGTGGCGGTGACCCCGTTGCTGGGTTTCGGTCGCGACAACCAGCTCGATGCGGTGCTGCTGGCACTGCTGCGCGGCGCGCGGCAACGGGTGATCCTGCTCACCCCGTACTTCAACCTGCCGCGCCCGGTGCGCGCCGTGCTCGGCCAGCTGCTGCGGCGCGGCTGCCGCATCGACATCATGGTCGGCGACAAGACCGCCAACGATTTCTACATCCCGCCGGAGCAGCCGTTCCGCACCATCGGCCTGCTGCCCTACCTGTACGAGCACAACCTGCGCCGCTTCGCGCGCACGCATCGCGCGCAGATCGAGGCCGGCCAGCTGCGGCTGCACCTGTGGCGCGATGGCGACAACAGCTACCACCTGAAAGGACTGTTCATGGATGACGACGTGGCCGTGCTGACCGGCCACAACCTCAACCCGCGTGCCTGGTCGCTGGACCTGGAAAATGGCCTGCTGCTGCGTGACCCGACGAAACGGTTGCACGCGCAGCACCAGGCGGAATGGGCGGCACTGCGTCGGCATGCCGTGCAGCTGGCCGATTACCGCGCGCTGGAAAGCCCGCGCCGGTACCCGCCCGAAGTGCGTCGGCTGCTGCGCCGCCTGAATCGCACGCAACTCGCCCGTCTGGTCAATCGCCTGTTGTAGGGCGGGCACGACCCGCCGCCCCTGCTGGACCGGTCGCGTTGGAAAAGCCGGCGGGCGGTGCCCGCCCTACAGGTTCGCGGTCAGGCGGCTCAGGCGCATGTCCAGCCAGTTGGCGACGTTGCCCCATTCCTCGGCGAGGATGCTGAAGCAGACCGTGTCGCGCAGGCTGCCGTCGGTGCGGCGCCGGTGCGCGCGCAGCACGCCTTCGCGTTGCGCGCCGAGGCGCTCGATCGCGCGCTGCGAATCCTCGTTCAGCACGTCGGTGTGGAAGGCCACCGCCGCGCAGCCCAGGGTCTCGAACGCGTGCTCCAGCAGCAAGCGCTTGCAGGCGGTGTTGAGGTGACTCTTCTGCCAGCGCTTGGCGTACCAGGTGTAGCCGATGGCCAGGCGCGGCACGGCGGCGTCGATCTCGTAATAGCGCGTGCTGCCGACGATGTCGCCGCTGCGCGCCTCGCGCACGGCGAACGGCAGCATGTGGCCCTCAGCCTGGCCTTGCAGCGCCTTCTCGACATAGCTGCGGGCCTGGCCCGGCGGCGGCACGCTGGTGACGGCGAGGTTCCACAGCTCGCCGTCGGCGGCGGCGGTTTCCAGCGCGGGCGCATGTTCCGGCGTCAGCGGTTCCAGCGCGACGTACTCGTCGTGCAGGTCAATCGGGGCGAACAGGGTCATGGGTTCAGGCGTCGAGGTCGGGGATCAGCTTGCTTTCCAGCCGTGCGATGTGGTCCTTCAGCAGCAGCTTGCGCTTCTTCAGCCGGGTCAGCTGCAATTCGTCACGGCCGATCGCGTGGGCCAGTTCTTCGATCGCCGCGTCGAGATCGCGATGCTCCAGCTTGAGCTCGGCAAGCAGGTGGACGATTTCGGCGTGATCCTGGATCGGCATGGCAATGGCCAAACGTGTGACGTACTGCTCAGTTTAGCGCGCTGGTGGCGTCGCGCCAGCAGTGATCGCCATGGCGCGCGCGACGACCCCTGCGCACTGCAGTCGGTCGCGGCTGCTCCCGTCCGCCACTGCGGTGGCCAGCCGGCTCTTGCTATAGTCAACGGCGTTTCGCACCGTTTTTCCGTGCGTCGCACCGCATGCCGGAGAAAACCGTCCATCGACGGCCCCGGCGCGTGCCTTCCCCACCCATCGAGTACCGATCGTGTCCTTCTTTGCCCCCGTTGAAATGGCCCCCGGCGATCCGATCCTGGGCCTCACCGAAACCTATCTGGCGGACGCGCGACCGCACAAGATCAATCTCGGCGTGGGCATCTACGTGGACGAACAGGGGCGCATTCCGCTGCTGCCCACCGTGCACGAGGTGGAACTGGCGCTTGCCGCCGCGGCGAAGCCGCGCGGCTACCTGCCGATCGACGGGCTGGCGGCGTACAACCGGCTGACCCAGCAACTGGTGTTCGGTGAGCAGTCGCCGCTGCTGGCCGCCGGCCGCGTGGCCACCGCGCAGACCATCGGCGGCAGCGCCGCGTTGCGCGTGGCGGCCGATCTGCTCAAGCAGGTGGCCGGCGCGAAGGCGAAGGTCGCGATCAGCAGCCCGAGCTGGGGCAACCACCACGTGGTGTTCCGCACCGCCGGCTTCGAACTGCTGGAATATCGCTATTACGACGCGGCCAGTCATGGCCCGGATTTCGCCGGCATGCTGGAAGACCTGGGCCGGATGGAGCCGGGCACCGTGGTGCTGCTGCACGCGTGCTGTCACAACCCCACCGGCGTGGACCTGGACGCCGCGCAGTGGGCGCAGCTGGTCGAGTTGCTGCGCGAGCGCAAACTGCTGCCGTTCGTCGACATGGCCTACCAGGGCTTCGACCGCGGCACCGCGCAGGACGCCACCGCGGTGCGCGTGCTGGCGGAGTCCGGCATCGAGGCGTTCGTGGTCGCCAACTCGTACTCCAAGTCGTTCTCGCTGTACGGCGAGCGCGTGGGCGCGCTGTCGATGGTCGGCGCCGATCGCGGCGAGGCCGAGCGGCTGCAGTCGAAGATCAAGCAGGTGATCCGCACGATCTATTCCAGCCCGTCCACCCACGGCGCCGCGCTGGTCGCCGGCGTGCTCGGCAGCGCCGAGCTGCGCGCGCGCTGGGAGCAGGAGCTGGGCGGCATGCGTTCGCGCATCCACGCCATGCGCGCCGGCTTCGTCGAGAAGCTGGCCGCGCTCGGCGCGCCGGATTTCGGCTTCATCAACAAGCAGGCCGGCATGTTCTCCTACTCCGGCCTGAGCAAGGCGCAGGTACATCGCCTGCGCGACGAGCACGCGATCTACGCACTCGACAGCGGGCGCATTTGCGTGGCCGCGTTGAACCACGCCAACCTCGACACGGTGGCGGCGGCGGTGGCTGCCGTCTGCCGCTGATACCCATGACCATCGTCCCGGCTTTCGTCGGAACGACGGCGAAACTACCTGTTTCCCGCAACACTGACCCGGATACCGAATGTTCTTCCGCAACCTCACCCTGTTCCGTTTTTCCCCCGCCGTCGCCACCGATCTCGACCGCCTCGATGAGGCCTTGGCCGAGCATCGGCTGCGCCCCTGCGGTCCGCTGGAGATGTTCACCAAGGGCTTCGTGCCGCCGGTCGGCCGCGGCGAGGGCGAGCCGCTCACCCATGCGGTGAAGCAGTCCACCCTGTTCACCGTCGGCGGCGAGGACAAGCTGCTGCCCGCCGCCGTCATCAATGACGAGCTGCAGCGCAAGGTGCAGAAGATCGCCGAGGAGGAAGGCCGCAAGGTCGGCGGCCGCGAGCGCAAGCGGATCAAGGAGGACCTGCTCAACGAGCTGCTGCCGCGCGCGTTCGTGCGGCAGTCGCGCATGTCCGCCTACGTCGACAAGAAGCATGGCTGGCTGGTGCTGGACACCTCCAGCCGCAAGTCGGCCGAGACCGCGCTGAGCCAGGTGCGCGAGGCGCTGGGCAGCTTCCCGGCGGTGCCGCTGGCGCCGGAAGAGGGCCCGCGCGTGCTGATGACCGACTGGCTGGCCACCGGCAACCTGCCGGCCGGGCTGGCGCTGGGCGACGAATGCGAACTGCGCGATCCGGCCACCGCCACCGGCGCCATCGCGCGCTGCCGCCGGCAGGACCTGGACGCCGAGGAGGTCAAGGAGCATCTGCGCAACGGCAAGCAGGTGTTCCTGCTGGGGCTGACCTTCGACGACCGCATCAGCTTCGTGCTGGGCGAGGACCTGGTCATCCGCAAGCTGAAGTTCCTCGACGTGGTGATGGACGAGCTGGGCGACAGCCAGCAGGACGCCCACGCCGAAATGGACGCCAGCTTCGCCCTGCTGACGCTGGAACTGGCGCGGTTGCTGGCGAAACTGGAGGAGTGGTTCGGTCTGCCGCGTCCCACTGACGGCTGAGATTTGGCCCCGGCCGGGGCGGCCCACCGGCATGACGCCCGGCCCTTGCGCCGGAGCGCCGGCTTGCCGGCATACTGTCTGTCCGGACTCGCCACGCCGACCGCGCATGGCGTACCGGATGGACGGCAGGACATGACGCAGCATCTCGAAGGCGACTGGCTGGAACTGGCGATGGAAGGCGGCAACACCATCCGGGTGTTGAAGGCTGCCCATCCGCGTGCGCGGCGCTTGCGCCTCACCGTCACGCCCAAGGGCGCGCGGGTGTCGTACCCGCGCGGCACGCATCCGGCCCAGGTCAGCGCGTTCCTGCGCAGCCACGCACACTGGCTGGAGCAGAAGCTCGATGAGCTGAACCTGATCGTCAAGCCGCTGCCGCCGCTGCGCATCGGCCATGCCTGCCACTTTCCGCTGCGCGGCGAACTGGCGGAACTGGACTGGTCCGAGGGCGCCTATCCGAAGATCGAGGCGCATGCGCGCGGCCTGACCCTGGTGGTGCCGCGCCCGCACAGCCGCGCCTTGCCGATCGCCCGCGGCCTGCTCGCCTCTCATCTGGAGTTGCTGATCCGTCGCGACGTGTCGCGCTGGATGGCCGTCCACGTGCCGCAACTGGGCCTGGCGCCGACCTCGCTGCGCATCCGTCCGATGAAGAGCCTGTGGGGCAGCCTGGACACGCGCGACCGCATCAATCTCGACCTCGCGCTGGCGCTGGCACCGGCGGCGGCGTTGCGCTACGTGCTGGTCCACGAGCTGTGCCACCTGCGCGTGCGCAACCACTCGCCGCGCTTCTGGGCGCTGGTGGAAACGCTCTATCCCGACTGGCGCGAACAACGCGACTGGCTGCGCCAGCACGGCGCCATCCTCAAGGCCGAACTCGACCGGCTGGTCGCCGACGTGGCCGATTGAGCGGCGCGGCGCCGGCTCAGGCGTCGGCTTTCTTCCAGCTTTGCGGTGTCTCGCTGGTGACCATCGCCACGCTGGAGCGCGCCGGATCCAGCGCGCGCACTTCCAGCGTCAGGCCGAAGGCGAGGCAGGGGTTTTCCGCGGCGATCGCGGCGGCCTCCTCCAGCGTGTCGGCCACGATGAACCAGTAGCCGCCGATCAGCTCCTTGGATTCGCTGAAGGGCCCGTCGGTGATGGCAGTCCGGGAGATCAGCTTGCCGCGGTTCGCCAGGCGGCTGCCCGGCTTGAGTCGCCCCTGCGCCAGGCCTTCTTCGTACCAGGCGTAGAAGCGGTCGATGGTGTCCTGCACGGCGTCCTTGTCGGCGCCTTCGTCCCATTGTCCGCGCGAGATCAGCAGGTACTCGTTCATGGGCATGGAACCTGGCCTCTCGGTAGGGGCGCGGTGCCGCGCCGGTCAGACTGCCTTGCGCGGCTGGCGCACGTAGCGGGTGCGCAGCAGGATGTCCCACAGCGGCGTGGTGACGCCGAAGTTGGTGTCCGGATGGTAGTGGTGCACGTGGTGGGCGCCGGCCCAGCGGCGCAGCAGCGGCTGCTTGAAGCGCACGTGGTGGATGATGAAGTGGACCAGGCCGTAGACGATGTAACCGAGCGTGATCGAGCCGGCCAGCAGCAGCGCGAAGCCGAACGGCATCAGCACGACCAGCACCGCGGTGAGCGCAATCAGCACCATCGCCGGCAGGAAGAACGGCAGCGAGTCGTAGCCGAGCGGGCGCTCGTGGTGCATGCGGTGGCCCTGCTCGAACAGCGGGATGCGGGTGTGGAACATCCAGCGGTGGAAGAAGTACTCGATGAAGCTGAAGGCGAACAGGCCCAGCGCGATCGCGCCCGCGGCCAGCCAGGGGCCGCCGTCGAGATGGCGCCAGCCGACGGCCAGCAGCCATGCGCCCAGCGCCGTGTCCAGCACCAGCTCGGTCCAGTAGTTGGTCCGCGTGGTGGACATCCGCGCAATCGCGTCCACGCCTGAATGCATGAGGTTTCGCATCATCGCTGCACGTTCTTCCCTGGCGCGCTGCCGGTTTGCAGGCCCATATCCCCATTCTCCCACGTTGGCAACAACAAACCACGTTACTTTTGTCGGTCACGGCTGAGCGCAGCCTGAGCGGCTTGGTTCGCGCCGCCTGCGTCAGTGGGAGAGCGCGAAACCGGTGAGTATCTGTGCAGTGGTGTCCGGCTTCTCCAGCATCGGCATGTGATTGCACCCGCTGATGGTGCTGGTGCTGATCGCACTGGCCGCGGTCAACCCGTTGCGCAGGCTGTCCAGCGCCGAGATGTCGGTGATCCTGTCGTCGTGGCACCACACGCCCAGCACCGGCATGGTCAGCCGGCCCAGCCGCTGCTGCAACGCCAGCGGCTGCGCGTGCACGGCCTGGAACGTGCGCTGGATGAAGTCGTGGTCGCGCCGGTTGCGCTCGACCAGCACGTCGACGAAGCGGCCGGGCAGGCCGGGCGGCTGCGCAAACTCCAGCGCGGTCAGTCGCGCGTAACCGGCGCGGTCATCGAACAGGTAAGGGTTCTTGCCCGCGCTTGCCAGGCGCGCAAAGTCGCTCTCGTCGGCCTTCAGGCCGTACGCGTCGAGCAGGGCCACGCCCGCCACGCGTTGCGGCTGGTCGGCGGCATATGCGGCGGCGATCGTCGCGCCGGTGCCATGGCCGGCCAGCATGAAGCGCGGCAGGCGCAGTGCCTGCACGAACGCGTCCAGCCGCGCAGCCTGGGCGTCGACGTCGTAGTTGCCCTGCGCCACGCGCGAGGATTCGCCCCAGCCGGGTAGGTCGGGGATGACCAGGTGGAAGTGCGCAGTCAGCAACGCGGCCACCGGCAGCCAGACCTCCTTGTCGCCGGCGAAACCGTGCAGCAGCACGATGGTCGGGCCTTCGCCGCCTTCGTAGTACGACCAGCGGGTGTCGCCGACTTGCACGCTGTGCGTTTCCAGCTTGGCCGCCATCGCCTCGCGCAGGTGCCCGGCGCGCATCAGCCATTGCGGCGCGAACAGGTAGCTGCCGCCGAGCAGGATGGCCAACAGCGCCACCAGCCAGGCGAGGAACTTCAGCCGCCGCAGCAGCATGCGTTTCCAGAGTGGGGTGGTGGTTGATGGCGGCATGAGGTTTCTTGGTGAGGTCCGCGGGTTTCACTCCCTCCCCTGCTCTGCAGGGGAGGGCCGGGGTGGGGTGCTTTTGATCTTGAAGATCAAGAGCTACCCCCTCCCAACCTCCCCCTGCCGCGCAAGGGGAGGAGCTTCGGTTACTTCGCCTGCTTCGGCTGCCTGGCCTTGGCGAGAATGCCTTCCACCACCTGCTGGGTCAGCGGGTGGTAGCCGGCTTTGGCCTTGGCGTAGACCTGCTCGGCGAAAGCCAGTCCTTCCGGCGTTTTCACGAACGCCTTGTACAGCGGCGTGGTGAGGTAGATGCGGCCGATCCGGGTCATGTGCTCGGCGGCGGCGTCCCACACCGCCTTGTCGCCGGCGGCGATCGCGTGGCTGTACCAGCGCATGCCGATCTCCGCGTTCGGCGTGCCGGTGAGGTGCCAGGCAGCATCCAGCTGCTGCATCTTGTCCAGCGCCGGCGCATCGGGCAGGCGGTCGAGGAAGTACATCCACTCCTGCGTGTTCCAGCCCTTGGCGTCGAGCTTGTCGGCCGCCAGCGTGCCGGCGAGGAACTCGCCGCGCTCCTTGTCGATCGCGTCGAAGCGCGGCGACTCGGGCAGCGGCGCATCCTTGGGGATGCCGCTGCCGTAAATCCATTCGCGCACCTCGGCCCAGCTCATCTTGCCGGGGTACTTCTCGATCAGGTTCGGCTTCATGTAGTCGAGCATCTGCTCGGTGGTGATGCTGTGCCAGGCGAAGTGGGCGAAGTAGCCCTTGAGATAAGCGTCGAAATCCGCGCGGCCGAAGCGCTGCTCCAGCGTGCGCAGGAACCACGAGCCCTTGTCGTAGGCCACGTCGGACAGCGCGTCGTCGGCACCCACGCCGCGCGGGTCCGGCGCCAGCTTCTGCGCGTTCTCGGCCATGTCGCCGATGCTCTTCTGCAGCGCGCGCGCCGACAGCAGCGCCTCCTCGTCGGCCTGGCTCTTGCCGTAGACCGCCTCGGTGATGCGGCCCTGCACGTAGGTGGTGAAGCCTTCGTTGAGCCAGATGTCGCGCCACGCCGCGCTGGTCACCAGGTTGCCCGACCACGAGTGCGCCAGCTCGTGCGAGACCAGCGAGACCAGGCTCTTGTCGCCGACCAGCACGGTCGGCGTGGCGAACGTCATGTTCGGGTTTTCCATGCCGCCGAACGGGAACGACGGCGGCAGCACCAGGATGTCGTAGCGGCCCCAGGCGTACGGGCCGTACAGCTCTTCGGTGGCCTCGATCAGTTTCTCGGTGTCCTCGAACTCGTGCGCGGCCTTGGCCACCACCGAGGGTTCGGCATACACGGCCGAACGCGGGCCGGTTTCCTTCACCGCGATGTCGCCGGCGGCAATCGCCAGCAGGTAGGACGGGATCGGATGCGGCTGATCGAAGCGGAAATCGCCGTCCAGCGGATGCTGCGCGTCGTTGAGCGCGCTCATCACCACGCGGATGTTCTTCGGCGCGCTGACGTGCGCGTCGTAGGTAAAGCGGATGGCCGGCGAATCCTGCAGCGGCACCCACGAGCGCGCGTGGATGGATTCGGACTGCGAGAACATGAACGGCGCGCGCTTGTCCCTGGTCTGCGCCGGGGTCAGCCACTGCAGGCCCGAAGCGGTGGGCGCCGTGCTGTAGACGATGCGCACCTGTGCCGGATGCTTCGGCGCGGTGATGGTGAGCTTGCTGCCCAGCTCCTTGTCGCGCGGCGCCAGCGCGTATTTCAGCGGCGTGGCCTTGCCGTTGGTCGCCAGCGCCTCGACCTTGGCGATCTTCAGGTCGCGCGTGTCCAGCACCAGCGACTGTGCCTGCGGGTTGCGCCAATCCAGCTTCAGCGTGGCCTGGCCGGCGAGCTGCTTGTGCGGGAAGTCGATCTTCAGGTCCAGGTCCAGATGCGTCACGCGTACCTGGTCGGGCTGGGCGTAGGAGTTCGGATCGTTGGCCTGGGCGGCCACGGGCAACAGCAGCGTACCGAAGGCAAGAAGCGAAAACAGGCGCATGGGCGGGAGGTCTCTCGGGCCGGGAAACCCCGAGTATGCCACCGCGCCGACGGGTACCGCCTGTGACAGAAGCTCAGGGCAGCTCGCGCACCGAATGCGGGTCGCTCGCGTAGGGATGCATGGTGGCGAGAAAGCCCGGCTGCGCCTCCACCCGCGCGATCCAGGCGCGGATCGCGGAATATCCGTCCAGCGCGAAGTCCGCCTCGGCCGCGCGACTTCCGTAGGCGAAGAGCGCGATGTCGGCGATGCTGTAACGCTCGCCAGCGATGAAGTTGCGGCCCGACAGCTCGCGCTCCAGGATCTCCAGTGTGCGCGCCGCGGCCTGGCGCTTGGCTTCGACCAGCGCGGGCGGACGGCGCACCAGCTTGCCGGTCAGCGTCCAGTGGCGCAGCGCGCCGAGCACCGACTCCACCCGCTCCTGCTCGAAATGCAGCCACTGCTGCACCTTGGCGCGGCCGAACGCATCACCCGGCACGTACGGCGTGCCGTCAGCCAGGTACATCAGGATCGCGTTCGATTCCGCCAGCGTGCGGCCGTCGTCCAGCTCGATCGCCGGCACCGTGCCGGTCGGGCTGACGCGCAGGTAGCTTTCGCTGCGCCCCTCGCCCTCGAAGATGCTGACCTCCACCGTGCGGTACGCCCGTCCGAGATGATGCAGCAACTGGCGCACCTTCCAGGCGTTCTGCGAGGGCAGATAATCGTACAGGGTGAGCATGGGCAACTCCGGTGAGGGGGACGCAAACTCTGGCAGCGCCGGGCGCGGCCCGCTATCCGGTTCTTGCGCCGGTCGCGCACAAAACCTGCCCGGACTGGAGCGTCCGGAAAAATTCCTATTGACAACCCGATTCTTCCAGGAAGAGCCTCCGCGACACGCCCGAGCGTCGAGCCGGGCACAGGGGAAAATACGATGCGTATCACGCGGCAAGGAATCTGCCTGTGGGTCGTGCTGCTCAGCTCATTCGCATCGCTCGTCCATGCGGCCAGTCCCGAAGACGAATACAGGAAGCTGATCCGGGTCAACCAGGACATGCAGCCCTTGGGCGAGCATCCGTTCGGCGAAAACGTCAGCCTCTATGACGGCTCATTGTCGTTCACCCAAACCGACATCAGCTTGTCTGGCAATGGTCCTGCATTGCAGTTGATCAGGCGATTCGAGGTTTACGGAAACTCGCCGATTCATGGTGCGGCTGAACCCGTGTTCGGCGGATGGGAACTCGAAGTGCCGCACTTGGAAACCCTGACGGCGGGGAGACAGCCGACTGCGGACAATCCCACCGGGGTAGCCATGTGGAACGTGAGTGCCGCGGGAAATCTTCAGCGAATCAATGGCTGGCAGACCGACAACACGGGGGATACGAGCGGCAATCCAAGCGCCGACGTCAACGCGCGCTGCACCAATTTCACCGCTCCGCCGAGTGTCGTGCGCCACTTGGGCGATCCCGACCTGGAGTTCTGGGATCCCTACGATTGGTGGAAGGGTTACCACCTGCTCATGCCCGGAGAAGGTGGCCAGGACGTGTTGGCCAATGCCGACTCGGCCACCAAAAGCACCTATCCGGCCGTGACCAAGGAGCACTGGCGCTTCAGTTGCCTCCCGACGACCGCGAACGGACAGCCCGGAGAGGGCTTTCTTGGCCATGCGCCGGATGGAACCTTGTATTGGTTCGATTATCTCGTGTACCGACCTGCGGATGGCATGTCGCGACAACTGTCGGCTGGCGATGCGGGACTGTCGCCTCCACAGTCGTCCTTTCAGCGATTTGCCGATGCTTCCGTTGATGGGCTCATCAGTCTCCTGTCCGGATCATCCAGCGCGCATGCGGCTACGGTCAAAGACTCCATCGTGAGGGGCTTGGGTGTGCTCCTGGTCACCAAGGTTCAGGACCGCTTTGGCAACACGCTCAACTACAGCTACGACAGCAACGGCCTTCTTACGGGAATCACGGCAAGCGATGGCCGTGCCTTGAGCGTGGCATACGTGGCTGGCACGTCCCGTGTTCAAGCAGTAACTCTGCAGCCAGCCTCTGGTATGCCAAGAACATGGCTCTACACATACAACACGGACGGCTCCTCGCTTGTCGATGTGAAATTGCCCGACAGCAGCCATTGGCATTACGACATGGCTGCATTGCAGAGCGCCATGTTGCGAAACAGCAGTTCATATAGCAGTTGCGAAACGTTGGCCGTGCCGACGGATCTCGGGCCTGTCACGGGCACCATCACGCATCCGTCCGGGCTGGTGGGCCAGTTCACATTGGAGGGGCGGAAACATGGCCGCTCTTACGTGGGCGAGATCTGTCGTGGCATGGACACCAGGGGACCGAGTACCAGCGGGAGCTACTCGACTTTTCCGAAAGAGTGGTACAGCTTGACGACGACCCGGGTGGTGTTCTCGGGAGCGGGCATACCTGCCAGCACGTGGCTTTACCAGTACTCGTCACCCAATGACAGTTGGTACACCTGCACGGGCAACTGTCCCACCACCATCTGGACGGACGTGGTGGCTCCGGATGGCAGCACGGTTCGCCGCATTTTCAGCAATCGGCTCGATATCACCGAGAGTCGATTGCTTCGCACCGAGTTCTATGCGGGTGCGGCGGGTTCCTCGGTGCTCCTGCGCAGTGAAGACTATGGCTACGCGGCCCCGACGACGGCGCCACTTCCCACAGTGGCGGGCACCAGTTTTCTCACCAACGTGAATGTCGCCCAGCTGACCAAGTATTCGCCGATGAATCTTCGTGTCATCGCCCAGGACGGCGATGCCTACACCTGGCAGGCGGAAGCCTTTGACCAGTACGCCCAGGTGACTCGAACCAAGCGCTTCAGTTCGGTCAGCGGGCAGGCGGCGATCGAAGAGGCCATCGCTTACCGGAACGACACCAACCTCTGGGTTCTCGGGTTGCCGTTGACGGTGACCAATGTAAGCACGGGCGAGGTGGAGTCGAGCAATACGTACAAGACGAGCAACGACACCTTGCTGTCGCGGGCTCACTTTGGCCAGACGCTGATGAACTATACGTTCAACGGCGCTGGCCAACTGGCCAGCTTCACCGACGGCAACAACCACACCACTACCCTGGGCAACTACAAGCGCGGCATCCCGCAGGCGATCGGCTACCCGGACGGCAAATCGCAGGCGTTGTCGGTGGACGACTTCGGCCAGATCGCGTCGATCACCGACCAGGCCGGGCACACCACCAGTTATGACTACGACAGTGTAGGGCGGATCACCGGGATCACGTATCCGTCCGGCGATGAAGTGGCCTGGCTGCCGACCACCTTCACCTACAGTTTCGTCACGGGCGCGGAGCGGGGATTGCCCGCCAACCATTGGCGGCGCACCACAACTACCGGCAGCGCCAACGCGGTGACGTACTACGACGCCATGCTGCGTCCGGTGCTGAGCGACAGCGCCATTGGCAGTGCGGTGCAGGCGAGCACCTTGACGACCTATGATGCCAAGGGTCTGAAAGTCTTCCGTGCTTACCCGAGCGCCACGGCGCTCACCTTCACCCAAACACCGATCACTGCGGGCATCAAGGGCGTGGCGACCGACTATGACGCGTTGGGGAGGATCTACCAGACCAGGCAGGATTCCGAGTTGGGCGTGCTGACTACGGCCTATGCTCCCCTGTCTGGCGCTCGCCAGCGGGTTACCGACCCCAAGACGAATGTCACCACCACCAGCTATCAGGTATTCGACTCGCCCAGCTACGACGTACCGATCCTCGTGCAGGCCCCGGAGGGTATTGCCCAAGCCATCTCGCGTGATCCATACGGGAACCCTCTGTCAATCAGGCAATGGGGTCCATACGGCACCGAGACCAACAGTCTCACCAAGACGTTGGTGTACGACGGCTACCACCGTCTCTGCCGTATTGACGAGCCGGAAAGCGGCAGCGAGGTCATGGGGTATGACGGCGCCAACAATCTGGCGTGGAGCGTCACCGGGGCCACGCTGGGCAATGATGGCAACTGCCATCCGGAGCTTGCGCAGTCGACGAACGTGACCACGCGCAGCTATGACGCGATGAACCGGCTGAAGACGATCCTGCCGCCGGTGGGTACGGGCACGCAAAGCACCAGTTACGACTACGACCCGGTGGGCCGACTCACCAGCGGGGTGTCGGGTATCAGCTCCTGGAGCGGCAAGTACAACTATCGCGGCGCGCTCACCCGCGAGACGTTGCAATTGGTCGGTCAAGACGCCTGGGTCATTGGCTACGTCCACGATGCCTACGGCAACCTCAGCCTGATCCACTACCCGGACGGTGAAAGCGTCAGCTATGCCCCCGACGCGCTGGGTCGCCCGACCCAGGCTGGCGGTTATGCAACCGGTGTCGGCTATTTCCCGGATGGGCAGATTGCCCAGTTTGCCTTCGCCAATGGCACGGGGTACGTGGCCGAACAGAACGCGCGCCAACTGCTTCGCAACTTCAGCTATGGCGCGGGCAGCATGGTGCGATTGAGTGAAGATCTGGACTACGACGCCAACGGCAACATCACCTCGGTGGCCGACCTGGCGGGAGGTCCACGCAACAAATCGTTCGGCTACGACGGACTGAACCGGCTGACCAGCGCCAATGCGACGGCTCTGTGGGGCAACCAGGTCTATACCTACGACGCACTCAACAACCTGCGTACACTGAAGACCGGTAGCCAGACTTCCACGTATCACTACGACGTCACCAACAAGCTGGCCAGTATCACCGATGGTGCCAGTACGCTTGCCAGCTATCGCTACGACAACCGCGGCAACGTCATCGGCAAGAACGCCACGGCGCTGGTGTTCGACCAGAAGAATCAGTTGACTCAAATCGTCGGGGGCGGCAGTTATGCCTACGATGCTGCCGGGCGGCGCGTGTCGAAAACGGTTGGCGGAGCCACGACGTACTACTTCTACAACCAGGCTGGCCAGCTGATGTTTCAGTGGGCGCCAGCCAGCGCGCTGAGCACCAGTTTTATCTATCTTGGCGGCAAACTGGTCGGTGACAACGAGGAGGTGGTGCTTGGGACGCCGGCCACGATCGGCTTCGACGCCAATCCCAACGATGGCAACTACACGGTAAGCTGGGGAGCGGTGCCGGGGGCGACGGGCTACCTTCTGCAGGAAAGCGCCAATGGTGGTGCATGGGCCACGGTCTATAGTGGCGGCGCGGCAAGCAAGACGCTGAGCGGCAAGGCCGGTGGCGGCTACACCTATCGCGCGGAAGGCTGCGTGGGCACCACCTGCGGCGCCTGGATTACCTCGGCCACCGTGGGCGTGCGCCCTGCCATGCCGGCAGTGAGTGTTCCCGGAGGCACGATCAACGGCACTTATACGGTGAGCTGGACCGCCTCGGCCGGTGCCAGTGGCTACGATGTGCAAGAACGCCTGGATGGTGGTAGCTGGGCCACGATCGCCAGCAACACGGCGGCAACGGCGATCTCTCGTCCGGGTATCGCCAGCGGCAGCTATACCTACCAGGTCTCGGCCAGGAACGTTTACGGAACTCGCGGTTGGGCGGTTTCCGACGCGGTGACCGTGGACACGACCTACGGGGTGATACCGGCGGCACCGACCGGTCTGACCGTGCCGGCCAGCAGCAGCAATGGCAGCGCCACGCTGGGCTGGGGTGTATCCAGCCTCGCGACCCGCTACGTGGTCGAACAGAGCAGCAACGGCGGTACCAGTTGGGCCGGCATCTACAACGGTAGCGGCACCGGTACGACCGTGTCCGGCTTGGCCAACGGCAGCTACAGCTTCCATGTGCAGGCCTGCAATACGTATGGCTGCAGCGCCTGGACGCCCGGCAACGCCATCCTGATCGTGACGCATCCACCGGCTACTGCGCCGACCGTCAGCACTCCCGCCAACAGTTCCAATGGTGGTTACACGGTCAGTTGGGGCGCGGTAGGTACGGCCACCAGCTACACCTTGCAGGAACAGGTCAACGGCGGCGCCTGGAGCACGATCCAGACGGGCAGCGCCACCAGCAAGACGATCAGTGGCAAAGGCAACGGCAGCTATGGCTACCGGGTACAGGCGTGCAACGTCGGCGGTTGTGGCCCGTGGAGCGGTACCGGTGCCACCACGGTGCTACTGCCCCCTGCGGTACCGGCGAGCATCACAGTGCCTGCCACCAGTAGCGGCAGCATTGCGGTGAGCTGGGCAGCCAGCGCCACGGCGACCAGTTACACGTTGCAGCAGCGCCTCGGCGCGGGCAGCTGGGGTGGCGTGTATGCAGGCGCAGCCACCAGCAGTACGCGTGCGGTGACGACGAGCGGCAGTTACACCTACCGGGTGCAGGCGTGCAACGCGAGTGGCTGCAGTGCGTACAGGACCAGCAGCGCAGTGACCGTCACGATCCCGCCGGCGACCACGCCCACCCTCAATGTCCCGGCCAGCAGTTCCTCCGGCAGCTACACGGTGAGCTGGGGAACGGTGACGGCGGCAACCAGCTACACCCTGCAGGAGCAAGTCAACGGCGGCAGTTGGGTCTCGATCCAGACGGGAAGCGCGACCAGCAGGGCGATCAGCGGCAAGGGCAACGGCAACTATGACTATCGCGTGCAGGCCTGCAATCCGGGTGGCTGCGGGCCGTGGAGCAGTACCGCAACCACGACGGTCGTGCTGGTTCCGGCTGTACCCACGGGCCTCAGTGCCACCGTTGATGTCTATGATCTGTCAGGTGCATTGAGCCAGGCGGCGGGAACCGTCTCGCCCCAGGCCCGCCGTTATGCCTACCAAATGAGCGCCACGTGGAACGCATCGGCCGGAGCCACGAGCTACACCTTGCAGTACTGCCAGAACGGCGGGACCTGCTCCACGAAATCCAGCAGCGCGACGTCAGTTCCCCCATTCATTGTCGCTGGCGTGGGATATGCCGTTTCCGTGCAGGCCTGCAATGCGAGCGGATGCTCGCCCTACAGCGCTACGGTGACGCCGACCGTGGTTCAGAATTGAGGAGGCCCCGGCATGTCGACCATGAAGATCGCGGCACTGTGGTTGATCCTGTCGCTATGGGCCGGCCTGACCCATGCCGGCACGCATCACTACTACTACACCGACGTGCAGGGCACGGTGCTGGCCAAGGCCGATGCCAACGGAGCCATCGTGGCCACATACGACTACGCGCCGTACGGCACAGCGGTGATGAACATGAGTCCGGCGCCGAACGGACCGGGGTATACAGGGCATGTGAATGATCCGGAGTCGGGATTCGTCTATATGCAGGCGAGGTATTACGACCCGGCGGCGGGGCGATTCTTGAGTGTCGATCCGATGGGCCTCACTCCAGGGAATGTGTTTGGGCAAAATCGCTATGTTTATGCTAACAACAGTCCGTACACAAATTTTGATCCAACGGGAACAACCTGCAAACGCAGCGGATCGGGAGGCACTTATTCGTGCCAAATCGACTACATTGTCACTAAAGTAAGGGGGATTGTTGGGGTTAGGCCGGCGAATGCGGCCGATCATAAGGCATACGCCGGAGTAGAGAGGTCGCTTACGAACGGTGTGAACGCAGCAGCTTCCTCGGGGAAAACCGTATCGATTTCGGTCAGGAGCGGCGGAAGTACGTTTACATTCAAAATATCGGGTGCCAAGGTGGCGCAGAACCTTGCTGGAAGATCGATGGTTGTTGATCCCAACGGGCATAGCTTCGGAGCTATGTATTCGCCCAATCGATATTATACATATATAAACAAATCGGGAATAAATCCTGCCCATAATACGCGATATGGTAATGCAGATCGAACCAGATCAGTGGAATTTTTGCATGAGGGAATTCATTGGAGCGTAGAAGAGTTGCGCGGCTTTGGCAACGCATTGCCAATACTGGGTACGGACCCGGCTGCGCATCAAAAAGCCTACAACGATGCTGCCAGCGAACTTTTGGAGGAGCGATGAATTCCACTGCGGTTATCCTCGCTACACTTATGATGTCTTCGAGTGTGGTCTATTCTATCAAGAGCATTAGTGATCCGATTCGTTATGTTGATATAAGAGGGTCCTACTTTATTAGTATCAAGTCTGATCTGTACAGGCTTGGGACGCCTCTCGATGCGATTCGAGATAACAATCTCGATATGCCGCAGTTTGCAGGGCGTGTCATAGACTGCTCTTCGAAGCGCTTCAGGTGCAAGTCCATTGCTTACCTAAAATTTGTCATTCCAAAAGAGCGGCTTAGTTCGGTTACGTACGATGCTGGAATAAAAATAGACCTAGAGCGACTTGCAAATGGTGGGTTCCATGCTTCGGCCGTTTGTCCTAGGCTTGCCACAACGGGTTGTGTGAGCCGTACAGATGGCAGCGGGCCCGCGCTCACCTACCAGTACGAAGTCAACAAAATTGGTGTACTGACTGCAATCAAAATACAGCACTGGAGCGACAGCGAGAAAATAACGACCCAGCAGAACTTGGTTTTGGTGAGTCGGCTCGGATTGGAGTTGTAGGGATAAAGTGTCGGAGGAAGCGGGAAAATTGCGTAGTGCGCGGAGCGAACTGCTGGCAGTAAAGCCATAAACTTCAACAGCAGCCATGGACTATTCGCTGCGGCATGCAACATAAGCGGGTGCTCGCCGTACTGCGCCACGGTGAAACCGATCGTCGCTCGTAACTGAAGTGGCCTAGGCACTTCGACCATGAAGATCGCGGCACTGTGGTTGATCCTGTCGCTATGGGCCAGCCTGGCCCATGCCGGCACGCATCACTACTACTACACCGACGCGCAGGGCACGGTGCTGGCCAAGGCAGATGCCAACGGAACCATCTTGGCCACATACGACTACGCGCCGTACGGCACGGCCGTGGCGAGCATGAATCCGGTGCCGAATGGGCCGGGGTACACCGGGCATGTGAACGATCCGGAGTCGGGGTTCGTCTACATGCAGGCGCGGTATTACGATCCGGGTGAGGGCGGCTTTTT
>NZ_MWIO01000036.1 GCF_004799035.1 Rhodanobacter lindaniclasticus | reverse complement strand
CGTGGACCTTGAAACCGCCCTACATTTAATTGGCTAGGTTCCATTTACACCAGACTTCGACTTCGACCTACGCCCAGAGATGCTCTGATCAAGTCTTTGCTCGTCATTCCAGCGAAAGCTGGAATCCAGTGCCTTCAAATGGTTGCCGAGGCGCTGGATCTCAGCTTTCGCTGGGATGACGGCTTGCTCAGACCTTCCCCAGGGGCCGCCCCGGACTCGATCCGGGGACGAACGGCCCTCAAACAAGTGCCGTTCTATCCTGTCCCGAATTTCGCCCGAGGAGAGATCGCATGAACGAGGTCGCCGGTGGGTGTCTGTGCGGCAGTGTCCGCATCGTCGCGACAGGGCAGCCTGATCGGGTCGGCGTGTGCCATTGCCTCGACTGCCGCAAGCACCACGGCGCCTTGTTCCACGTGTCGGCGGTGTTCCCGCGGCAGGCCGTGACGGTGGAAAGCGAAACGGGTGAGTATGCGGGGAGGCACTTTTGTCCGCGTTGCGGCTCGTCGGTGTTCTCGCTCAGCGGGAACGAGATCGAGGTGAACCTGGGTTCCCTCGATGCGCCGAACCAGTTCAAACCCACCTACGAGCTGTGGACCATCCGCCGGGAATCCTGGTTGCCTGCGTTCGACTGGATGAAGCACTACGAACGTGATCGCGATACCACGAGTCGCGCCGAGGAGCCGGCACAAAGCCGCCCCATCGTGGTGCTCGTGCACTATCGCGCCCTACCCGACCAGGCGGCTGCGGCCACGCGGGCGATTTCCGCGCTGATCGCCACGGTGCAATCGGTCGAGCCGGATTGCGCCGGCATCACCATGTTGCAGGACGCTGCCGACCCGGCGCGGATCACGCTCATCGAACGATGGCCCGGCCGGGCAGCGTTCCTGGGGCCGCACATGCAGCAACCCCACATCCAGTCCTTCATCCGGTCCGCGGAAGCCTTGCTTGCGGGGCCGCCGGACATCTCGTTCTGGCATCCCGTAGATAAAGGAGACGCGGCTGATTAAATCGGGCAGGCCTCAGAATCCGACTCTGTTCTGCTCTCCCATACGGACGACATCATGGGCCTCATGACCTTCAGCATCAACGTCACCCTGGACGGCTGTGTCGACCATCAGGAAGGCATCGCCGACGACGAGACGCACGCGTTCTTCACCCGGCTCATGGACGAGAGCGGCGCGATGCTGTGGGGCCGCGTCACCTACGAGATGATGGAGAGCTGCTGGCCGGCGGTCGCCCGCGGCGAGGTGGAAGCAGCGCCGGCGATGCGCGAGTGGGCGGTCAAGCTGGAGGCCAAGCCGAAGTACGTGGTGTCCTCGACGCGAAGGGATTTCCCCTGGGCCAACAGCCACCATGTCGCCGGCGACCTGCGCACGGGCATGCAGAAGCTCAAGGACGCGACACCGGGCGGCGTGCTCCTCGGCAGCGGCAAGCTTGCGACCGAACTGGATCGGCTGGAGCTGATCGACGAGTACAAGTTCCTCGTCCATCCCAGGATCGCCGGTCATGGCCCGACCCTGTACCAGGAAGGGCTGCCCGGCACGCGACGACTGGAGCTGGTCTCGGCCACGCCGCTTCGCAACGGGGCGGTCGCCGTGCACTACCGGCGCGCACGCTGACTCGGCAATTGAAGGGAACGTGGCCAATTAAATCGGTTCCGAGCAGTTTCACAGGCCACCCCTTCTCCCAATATGATGACAGCCTGCTGAGATCTTCCTTGACAGGCCACGCTCCATTTGCGCCAGGAGGATAGCCATGACTCGACTGATGCGATTTCCGAGTGCCGTCAGACGCGACCCGGCCGTCGATACCTGGATGCAGGAACATTCCGGGCCTCTTGGCTCCATTGCACGACAATGGTTCGAGGTAATGCGCAACTGCGGTGATGATGTTCGGGAGCTGTTGCACGATGGGCATCCCACCGCGTGCGTCGGTGACGCGGCGTTCGGCTACGTCAATGCATTCACCCACCATGTCAACGTCGGCTTCTTCCTCGGCCCGGAGCTGGAAGATCCGGAACACTTGCTGGAAGGCACCGGCAAGTTCATGCGCCACGTAAAGCTCAGGCCAGGGCAAACAGTGGATTCCATGGCGCTCCAGACGTTGACAGCAGCCGCGTACACCGGCATCCGCCATCGTTCTGATGCAGGCGCCCATCCGAATCCGCGTCGCGGCCCGGCTTGATTCAAGCGTCAAGCCTTCACTCGCACCTGGAGCCCTGGATGACCACATCCTGGAAACATCCCCTCCTCTTCGTGCTGGGCGCAGTGGGTTGCGTCTTGCTCTACCTGTTTCTCCTCAACTTCCCTCCGACGAGTCTTCGCGGCCCCACGGCCGGGCTCTTCCCCGTCATCGTCCTCGCCACGACCACCTCGTGGCTCACAAGCCGCGCACTGCGGAGCGATGGATTGCCGTGGTCCACGCTTGGCCTCGGCGCCGGCCAGCGAAAGACCGCTCGTTTCGTCCACGGTCTCATGGCCGGTGCCATCCTCGCCGGCTTGTGGATGGTCATGGTCACCGTGGCAACGAGTGCGTCCTGGAGGCCCAACCCGACCTTTGATGTGAGCGCCCTTGTTCTCGCCTCACTCTTCCACTTCTTCAATAACGTGGGTGAGGAACTGGTCTACCGGGGATATCTTTTCGTTCGCCTGACGGCTTGCTGGGGCGCACCCGCAACCGTGGTGGCGACGTCGGGCGCATTCGCACTCCTGCACCTTCAGGCGGGGATCCCGTGGCTGAGTGTCCTCGCCGCAGTCTTGACGGCGGGCCTGGTATTCGGGGCCATCTTTGCGCGTTGGCGAAGCCTGCCACTTGCCTTGGGCTTTCATGTCGCCACCAACGTTGCTCAGGATGCCTTCGGCCTTCGCCCCGGCGCCGCTTCCCTGCTGCAGGCGACGTACCCGACCGGCGCCGCCGACAAGGGCACCTCCATTCTGGCGGGCATCGCTCTTCTCAATGTGATCGTGGCCACGGGCCTGCTGTTCTGGCCTCGTCGGCAGCCAGGCGCGACTGATCGCCGGTAGCCGCGCGCACCGCGCGTCCTCCCTCCATGGCCTCGATGCATGCATCGCTTGCGTCGAGGCGCAGACGCAGCTGCCTGTCGTAGGCCGTAGACCTTGCGCTCAGGCCGGCCGGTTGCAGTTGACCATCCACATCGCGCCGTAGCGGTCGGTGAGCATGCCGAAGCGCAGTGCCCACTGCGTTTCGGCCATCGGCATGCTCACCTGCGCGCCGTCGGACAAGGCGGCGAACAGGCGCTCGGCTTCCTGCGGCTGGTCCACGCTGAGCGACACGGCGTTGCCGTGGATGCCCGGATACGGGCCGCTGTCGGGATTGCACCAGTCCGAGCCCATCAGCACGGCATCGCCCACCTGCAGGCGCACGTGGGCGATGAGGTGGCGGGTGGCGGGCGGCGCCGCATCGCCGGACATGTCGCCCATGGTCACCTTCATCGCGATCTGGCCGCCCAGGCAGCGGGCGTAGAAGTCGAAGGCTTCGGCGGCGTTGTCCTTGAAAAACAGGTAGCTCACGAGTTGCATCGGTATTCTCCGGCGGGGTGCTCTGCAGGGATGACGAACGGCGCGGGCGCAGATCGACAATCAGCGCGAATCAGGCGGCCACGGCGATCTCGGGGAAGGGTTCGCGCCAGGCCTCGAGCTCGTTCATGCGCTCGTGCCAGCGCTGGACGGCGGGGAATTCGGCCAGTGGAATGTGCGCGCGGGTCGCGTGCGGAAGCGCCACCGCGAGCGCGAAATCGGCCAGCGTGAGCGAGTCGCCGACCACGTAACGGCGATGTTGCAGATGGCCGTCCAGCACCGCTGCGGCGCGGCGCCATTCGTGCGAAGCCCGCTCCACTTCGGCGGCGTCGGCTTCGCCCAGGCCAAAGCGCGGCCTGATGATGTGCTCGAAGTAGAGCGCGCCGCCGGGCTGGGTGAAGTGCTGGTGGTTCCAGCTGAACCAGCGGATCACCTCGATCTGGCGTGCGTCCTGCGGCCACAACTCCGAGTCGCAGCGCGCGGCGAGGTGGCACATGATCGCGTCCGTCTCCCACAGCGCCAGCGCGCCGTCGACCAGGGTGGGCACCTTGCCGTTGGGATTGAGCGCTAGGTAGTCGGGGCGGCGGTGCTCGCCGCGGCCGAGGTCGAGATAGACGTATTCAACGGGGGATTCCAGGTATTTGGCGACCGCGCACGCGGAGCGCGGCTTCAACACGTCGGACCAGTAGAGCTTCATGGTTGATGATTCCTCGCGAACAGGGGGCTTCCACCCAACGACGAACGGCATCCCGGCAAATCGACAATGTCGAAAGCCGCCATTCCGGCGAGAGTCGTGCCCGCCGCACAGGGCCACGTCCACCCGAATCCAACCCCGCCATCGCAGGAGCCCGCTCGCGGGCGATGCTTTTGAGGATTCGGCCGAAGCGAAAGCATCGCCCGCGAGCGGGCTCCTACGGTGAAGCTTCGAACCACCGCGCCCACATTCCCGCTCACCCGCGCGGATGATGCTGCGCGTGCAGCCGTTTCAGCCCTTCCTTCGCCACCAGCGTGTAGATCTGGGTGGTGCTGAGCGAGCTGTGGCCGAGCAGCATCTGCAGCGCGCGCAGGTCGGCGCCGTGGTTGAGCAGGTGGGTGGCGAAGGAGTGGCGCAGCACGTGCGGCGAGATGCGCCTGGCGTGGATGCCGACCTGCTGCGCGTAGCGCTTGACCAGGGTCCAGAACATCTGCCGGCTCATGCCTTCGCCGCGGTTGCTCAGGAACAGCGCCGCGGGCTGCCGGCCGCGGGCCAGCGCCGGCCGGGCGCTGGCGAGATATTCGCCGATGCGCGCCAGCGCCTCCTCGCCCACCGGCACCAGTCGGTCCTTGCCGCCCTTGCCGGTGATCCGCAGCACGCCCTGGCGGGTGTTCAGCGCCGCCAGCGGCAGTTCCACCAGCTCGGACACGCGCAGGCCGGAGGCGTACATCAGCTCCAGCATGGCGCGGTCGCGCAGGCCCAGCACGGTGCCGGTGTCGGGCGCACCGAGCAGGCCCTCGATCTCGCGTTCGGCCAGCGCCTTGGGCAGGCTGCGCGGCATTTTCGGTCGCTCGATCAGCAAGGTGGGGTCGACGAAATCCGGCTCGTCGCGGGCCACGCAGGCGTAGTAGCGGCGAAACGCCGACTGCCGCCGCGCGATCGAGCGGACGGCCGCCGCCTGGGTGCCGTGGTAGGCGGAGATGTCCTCGCGCGTGGCCGTGTGCAGGCTGCGTCCACGCGACGCCAGCCAGCGCGCCAGCGCTTCCAGATCGCGCCGGTATGCTTCGAGCGTGCGCTCGGCCAGGCCGTCCTCCGACCACACCCGTTCGATGAACAGCGCGATGCCGCGGCGATCGGCTTCGGCGATACTGGCGGGGTTTTCTTCCTTGTCCATGCGCACGATGCTGACCATCGCGCGCGCTCCACGCAAGCGATCCGATGCCGATGCCCGACCGTTCCGACGCGCCCACCGCCCCGCCCTGCCCGCTGTGGCGACGCCTGCTCGCGCTGGTCTACGACTTGCTGATCGTGGTGGCGATCGTGATGGTGGTGGGCCTGCTCAGCCAGCTGGCCACCGGCGGGCAACTGGTGCAGGGCGCCGATCACGCGCAGGTGCCGGCGTGGTATCGGCCGCTGCAGGGGCTGGTGGTGTCGGCATACTTCGTCGGCTCGTGGCTGCGCGGTGGCCAGACCGTGGGCATGCGGCCGTGGCACATCCGCGTGACCGATCGCGCCGGCGCCGCGCCGACCTTGCAGCAGGCGGTGCTGCGCTTGCTGGTGGCGGCCGCGCCGATGCTGTTGCTGATGCTGGCGCCCACGCTGGGCTTGCGTACCACGCTGTGGCTGCTGCTGGCAGCATGGGCTGCATGGTTTGCCGTGGCCCTGTTCGACCCGCGCCGGCGCGCGCTGCACGACCTCGTCGCGGGCACCGAGTTGCGCCAGATCCGCTGAGCTTCACGTATTGCACAGCGCGGACGCGGTTCAATCGGCCGATGCCCTCCCTGCCCGCCGCCGAGCCTTGCAACAACGACGAGTTGATCCGTCGCAACCGCGGCTTCTACGAGCCGCTGTGGGCCGGGGCGAACCTGGTCGAACCCTCGCGCTTCAATACCTGGCCGCTGCTGCAGGCGCTGGCGCATGAAGCGCCGCGCCGGCTCGAAGTGGCGCCCGGACTACGCCCGCGGCTGCCGCTGCGCGGCACCTGCTTCGTCGACCTCAGCCATGCCGCGGTGCAACGACTGCGGGCCAGCGGCGCCACCGCGGTGCACGGCATGATCGGTGCGCTGCCATGGCGCGATGCCAGTTTCGACCTGGTCTGCGCGCTGGACATCCTCGAACACGTCGCCGACGATCACGGCGCGCTGGCGGAACTGGCCCGCGTGGCGGCGCCCGGCGCGCGCGTGCTGCTGTCGGTGCCGCTGCACCCGCAGGCATGGACCGCGTTCGACGACTGCGTGGGCCACTGCCGCCGCTACGAACCGGCGCAGATCCTCGCCCTGCTGGCCGAACACGGCTTCGTGCTGGAACACAGCGCGGTCTACGGCATGCAGCCGAGTTCGCCGCGATTGCTGGCACTGGCCGAGTGGTTCCTCGACCACCAGCGCGAACGCGCGATGTGGTGGTACAACCGCGTGTTCATGCCGCTGGGCCTGCATTTCCAGCAGCCGCTGCGCTGGCGCGAGGGACTGGGCGACACCGACGGCGTGGACGAAGTCCTGCTGCGCTGCCGCCGCGCAGGTTGAGACCCAAGTTTCTGCGGCATTGCAACACGATTAGGTCATTCCCGCTAAGATGCAGGGGATTACGACCACGGCCACCCCCACCCCGATGCTCTATCAAATCCATGAATGGCAGCGCTCGCTGCTCGGCCCGCTGAGCTACTTCGCCGAGGCCAACGCCCGCATGCTCAACGCCCGCGGCAACCCGTTCGCCGCCTGGCCCGGCGTGCAGCGGCTGTCCGCCGCCAACGAGCTGGTCTACCGGCTGGGCAAGAATTACGAGAAGCCCGCATTCGGCATCCATGTCGCCGAGGCGCACGGGCAGGAAATCGCGGTGATCGAGCGGGTGGCGCTGGCCAAGCCGTTCTGCCAGCTCAAGCGCTTCAAGCGCTTCAGCGACGATCCGGCCACCATCGAGAAGATGAAGAAGGACCCGGTGGTGCTGGTGGTGGCGCCGCTGTCCGGCCATCACGCCACCTTGCTGCGCGACACCGTGCGCACCCTGCTGCGCGACCACAAGGTGTACATCACCGACTGGATCGACGCGCGCATGGTGCCGGCCGCCGACGGCACCTTCAGCCTGGACGACTACGTCGCCTACGTGGAGGATTTCATCCGCCACATCGGCGCCGAATCGCTGCATGTCATTTCCGTGTGCCAGCCCACCGTGCCGGTGCTGGCGGCGGTGTCGCTGATGGCCGCACGCGGCGAAGCCACCCCGCGCAGCCTGACCATGATGGGCGGCCCGATCGACCCGCGGCGCAGCCCCACCAGCGTCGACAACCTGGCCACCACCCGTCCGCTGGCGTGGTTCAAGGGCAACGTGATCCATACCGTGCCGCCGAAATATCCGGGGCACGGGCGCGAGGTATATCCGGGCTTCCTGCAGCACGCCGGCTTCATCACGATGAACCCCGGCCGGCACATGAGCTCGCACTGGGACTTCTACCAGGACCTGCTGCGCGGCGACCAGGAAGACGCCGAGGCGCACCGCAAGTTCTACGACGAGTACAACGCCGTGCTGGACATGCCGGCGCGGTTCTACCTCGACACGATCGAGAAGGTGTTCCAGCAGGCGCTGCTGCCGCGCGGGCTATGGGACGTCGCCGGCGAACGCGTGGAGCCCGTCGCGATCCGGCACAGCGCGCTGCTGACCATCGAGGGCGAGCTGGACGACATCTCCGGCCTGGGCCAGACCGAGGCGGCGCACGACCTGTGCAGCAGCATCCCGGCGAAGCGCCGCGCGCACCGGGTGATCGAAGGTGCCGGCCACTACGGCATCTTCAGCGGCCGCCGCTGGCGCGAAACGGTCTACCCGCAGGTGCGCGACTTCATCCGCCAGTTCGACCAGCCGTTCAAGCCGACCGGACGTCGCCGCGGCGACGCAGAGTAGCGGAGCAACTCACGCGTCGGGCCAGCCCCACAGCGCGTGGTCGAGGTTGCCGTCCAGGCCGAAGCGCGACAGCGGCACGCGGCCGTTGACCACCTCCACGCCCTCGGCACGCAGCCGGCGGCACTGTTCGCGGAAGCCGCGGCTGCCCGGCGGCATCGCGACATGACCGCTGGCCCGCAGCACACGGAACCACGGCAACTCCATGCCGTCGGGCACCTCGCCCAGCAGCCGCCCGACCAGCCGCGCCCGCCCCGGCAGCCCCGCGCGGGCCGCGATCGCGCCGTAACTGGCCACGCGGCCGGGCGGAATCGCGGCGATGGCGGCATAGATGCGGGCGTTGCGGTCTTGCATGGGTACTCCGGTTCAACCCGCCGACTCGGCAGGCGGTGCCCGACAGAGTAACCTCGGGCTCTGTCCCACGGGAATGGCACCATGCGCCACTTCGAAGCCGTGCGCTCCCACCTTGCCGGCGCGCACCAGCTGCACCACAACGACCCGTACCTGATCAGCTTCGATCTGGCGCTCGGCCGCGGGCGCCATCAGGGCATCTATCTCGCCGAGCTGGAGGGCGAATCGGGCCGCCGCTACCTGCGCGTATCCACCCCGATCGGTCCGCTTGCCGGCACCGACCCGCAGCGCTGCCTGCGCTTCAACTGGGAACAGCGCACCGGTTTCCTGGCGGTGGCCGACCTGGACGGTTCGCCCTACCTGCACCTGTGCGAGAACCGCCTGTACGAATTTCTCGACGCCGCGGAGCTGGACCGGGTGATCCGCGTGCTGGGCAAGCTGGGCGACCGCCTGGAGCAGGTCATCGCCAGCGACGAGGATGCCTTGTAGCGGCGGCTCAGAACGCCGCGCGATACGCCATCACGAAGCCGTAGGCCAGCAGCGCGGTGATCGGCAGGGTCAGGATCCACGCCCACACCATCCGCTCCACCACCGACCAGCGGATCGCGCTGAAGCGCTTGGCCGCGCCCACGCCCATGATCGAGGACGACACGATGTGGGTGGTCGACACCGGGATGCCGAACACCGACGCGCTGAGGATCACCAGCGCGCCGCTGGTTTCGGCGGCGAAGCCGTTGATCGGATGCAGCTTGACCATCTTGTGGCCCAGCGTCTTGATGATGCGCCAGCCGCCGCCGGCGGTGCCCGCCGCCATGGTCAGCGCCGAGACCACCTTCACCCACACCGGGATCACGAAGCCGCCGGCCGGGTTCTCGTCGATGCGCAGGAAGCCGAGTATCCACGGCAGATGGTCGAATTGATGCGCCGCGGTGGCGCCAGCCAGCGCCAGCGCGATGATGCCCATGCTCTTCTGCGCATCGTTCATGCCGTGCGCCACGCCCATGGCGCCGGCCGAGAGGATCTGCGCCTTGCCGAAAAACGCGTTGACGAACGGCGTGCGGCCAAGCCGGCGCGACCAGCCATGACGGCTGGCAAACCACGACAACAGCCCGTACAGCGCGCCCATCACGATGAAGCCGATGATGAACCCGCCCACCGGCGACAGCACCATCGGGATGATTACCTTGGGAATGACGCCGCTGCCCTTGAGCCAGCTGCCATGGGCCCAGATCACCGCGTCGAAGTCGTTGCCCGACGCGGCCAGCGCGGCGCCGACCAGGGCGCCGATCAGCGCATGGCTGGAACTCGACGGCAGGCCCAGCCACCAGGTGATCAGGTTCCACGCGATCGCCGCCAGCAGCGCGCAGATCAGCAGCTGGGAACTCACCTCGAGCACGCCGGCATTGATCAGGCCCGAGGCGATCGTGGCCGCCACGGCGGTACCGAGGAACGCACCGACCAGGTTGGTGCCGGCGGCCATCAATACGGCCTGGCCGGGGCTGAGCACCTTGGTGGCCACCACCGTGGCGATGGAGTTGGCGGTGTCGTGGAAGCCGTTGATGTAGGTGAACGCCAGCGCGATCACCACCACCGCGATGACGACGCTCATGCGCGGACTCCCGCGGCAAGGCGGCGGCCGGCGGCCGAACGAGGCGGAAGGCGCAGGGTCACGAGCGGGCCCTCAGGAGTTCTTCAACACGATCGAGTAGACGATGTTGCCCACGTCGCGGCACTTGTCGATGGCCTTCTCGATCAGCTCGAACAGGTCCTTGGCCAGCATCGCGCGCATGGCGTCGCTGCCTTCGACATACAGGGTGCGGTACGGCGCCAGCAACATGCGGTCGCCCTCCGACTCCAGTGCCTGCAGGCGATCCTGCAGCTTCTTCACGCGGTCGATGCGCAGGCCGTTGCGCAGCTCGCCGACCATCTCGGCCACCACCTCGCTGGAATGCAGCAGCACCTGCGCGCGCTGCGCGAAATCCACGCCGCCCAGGCGGGCGGAGACGATCTCGTAACGCTCGGCGAACTTCTCGATGGTCTTGGGGATCTTGTACAGCGAGGAGTTCAGCGCCTCGATGTCCTCGCGATCCAGCGCGGTGACGAAGGTGTTCACCAGTCCTTCGCTGATCTGCGCGGCCAGCTCCTTCTCGCGTGCACGGGTCGCCGCGAAGCGCGCCATCACCGAGCCCTGATCCGGCTTGGTCAGCAGGTCGTGCAGGGCCTGAGCGCTTTCGCTGGCGGCGCTGGCGCTCTGTTCAAGCAAGCCGTAGAACTTGTCGCCTTTGCCGAAAATCGTCTGCAGTGAAAACATGCTGGCCATGCCTGAAGGAGCGGAATGACGGAAATGTTACAGGATGCCCGTGCTGCCATGCATCAATATCCACGTGAAGCGGAGCCCCGCTGCCCTTACACTGTGCCCATGCACCCTCCGACACCATCGCCGCGATGCTGACCGAAATCGCGCTCGTCTTCGTGCTTGCGCTGTGCAATGGCTTCTTCGCGTTGTCGGAGATGGCCCTGGTCGCGTCGCGGCCCAGCCGCCTCAAGCAGATGGCCCGCACCAGCCGCCGGGCCGCGGCCGCGCTGCGCCACGCGGAGGCACCTGAGCGATTCCTCTCCACCGTGCAGGTCGGCATCACCCTGGTGATGCTGGTCACCGGCGCGGTCGCCGGCGATGCACTGGGCGCCCACATCGCCGCCGCGCTAAGCGGCGAGCACATGGCCTGGCTGCTGCCGTACGCGCGCGGCGCCGGCATCGTGCTCGGTTTCGCGCTGATCTCGTACATCCAGATCGTGATCGGCGAACTGGTGCCCAAGCGGCTGGCGCTCGCCGCGCCGGAGAAGGTGGCGTCCTGGGCCGCCATCCCGATGCTGGTGCTGGCGCGGATCACCTCGCCGTTCGTGTGGCTGCTCAACGCATCCAGCGGCCTGCTGCTGCGCCTGCTGCGCGTCGACACGCACGGCCGCGGCGTGGTGACCGAGGAGGAGATCCGCCTGCTGGTCGCCGAGAGCGTCGAGGCCGGCGTGATCGACGAGGACGAGCACAACATGGTCAACCGCGTGCTGCGCCTGGGCGACCGCACGGTGGACAGCGTGATGACGCCGCGCATGCGCATCGCGTGGCTGGACATCGCCGCGTCCCGCGAGGAAAACATCGAGGTGCTGCGCGCGACTCCGTATTCGTGCTACCCGGTGTACCGCGGCGACGAGAGCGAGGTGGTCGGCGTGGTCGAGGTCAAGCGCCTGCTGCACGGTTTCGCCGAAGGCACGCCGGAGCTGTTCGGCCACTTGGCCAAGCCGCTGTTCGTGCCGGCCACGGCGCGCGCGCTGGACCTGCTGGAGGAATTCCGCGACGCGGAAACGCCGCTGGCCCTGGTGGTCGACGAATACGGCGACATCGAGGGCGTGGTCACCGTCAACGACCTGCTGGCGGCGGTGGTCGGCGCCAGCCAGATCGGTCACGGCAGCGGCAACGAGGAGGGCCCGATCATGCGGCGCGCTGACGGCAGCTGGCTGATCGACGGCAGCCTGTCGACCGACGACCTGCGCGAACTGTTGCACACCAGCGAACTGCCGGGCGAGGACGACCACGATTTCCGCACCGTCGCGGGCATGGTGATGACCGCGCTGGGTCACGTGCCGCTGGTCGGCGAAGTATTCGCCTGGCGCGGCATCCGCTTCGAGGTAGTCGACCTGGACGGCGCCCGCATCGACAAGCTGCTGGTCACCCCGGCCCCGTCGATGGAACCCGCCGACGACGAGCAGTAGCAAAGCGGGCTACTTGTGTTTCGCCAGGGTGGCCATGCGTTGCGCGTCGGCCAGAATGCCGTGCAGCACACGCAACTCGCGCTGGTCCGGCTGGGCGCGCTGGAACAGCTTGCGCAGGCGCAGCATGATCGTGGTCGGTTCGCGGCCCTTGTGGAACTCGATGTCGTCCAGCGTCTGCGCCAGATGGCGGTAGAACTGTTCCATCAGGGCGGCGTCGGCGAGCGGCTCGTCGTGCTCCGGCGGTGGTGCGGGCACTTCGTCGCCCAGGGCCGCCATGCGCAATTCGTATGCCATCACCTGCACCGCCTGCGACAGGTTGAGCGAGCTGAAATCGTCCACGCTGGGAATCCGCACCATCGCGTGGCAGTGCGCCAGTTCCTCGTTGGCCAGCCCGCTGCGCTCGTTGCCGAACAGCAGCGCCACCTGCTCGCCGCGTTCCGCGGCAGCCAGCGCCTGTCGCGCCGCCTCGCGCGGCCCGAGTTCCGGCAGGGTGATGCCGCGCCGGCGCGCCGACAGGCCCAGCGCGAAACTGCAGCCGGTCAGCGCGTCGACCAGCTCGCCGTGCACGCCGGCATGCTCGAGCACGTCGTCGGCACCGGCCGCCAGCGCGTTCGCCTCGCGGTCGGGGAAATGCGCCGGGTTGACCAGCTCCATCCGCGTGAAACCCATCGTGCGGATCGCCCGCGCCGCGCTGCCGATGTTGCCCGGATGCGAGGTGCGCGCCAGCACGAAACGGAGGCGGGCAGCGAGGTCGGCGGTATCGGGCATGCGTGGATCGGCGTGGCGGGCGGAACACGCAAGGATAACGGACAAGCGTCGTGACCGGCCGCTTTCCGCCCGCAGCGGCGGGCGGCCTGCTAGAATCGGCGGCCGCAAACCCCGCTCTCTTCCAAAGTCGATACCCATGGCCAGACCACACGTCACGATCGCGGCGCGCGCCGCGCGTTCCGCAGGCAATGTGATCCTGCGCTACATGAACCGCATCGACGGCCTGCACGTGGTCGAGAAGCAGCAGATGGACTTCGTCTCCGAGGTCGACAAGCTGGCCGAGGCGGAAATCGTCAAGGAACTGCGCCGCGCCTACCCCGACCACGCCGTCCTCGCCGAGGAAAGCGGCGCGACCGGCAAGGGCCCGCTGACCTGGGTGATCGACCCGCTGGACGGCACCCACAACTACCTGCGCGGCATCCCGCATTTCTGCGTGTCGATCGCGCTGCTGGAAAAGGGCGTGCCGATCCACGCGGTGATCTTCGACCCGCTGCGCGACGAGCTGTACACCGCCAGCAAGGGTGACGGCGCCTATCTCAACGACCGCCGCATGCGCGTGGGCAAGCGCGAGAACCTGGGCGGCGCGATGATCGCCACCGGCTTTCCGTTCCGCCAGCGCGAGCATCTGGGCCCGCAACTGGACATGACCCGCGCCATCCTCGGCCAGGCCGAGGACATCCGCCGCTCCGGCTCCGCCGCGCTGGACCTGGCCTACGTCGCCGCCGGTCGCTACGACGGCTATTTCGAGATCGGCCTGAAGCCCTGGGACATGGCCGCCGGCGTCTTGCTGGTGCACGAGGCCGGCGGTCGCTACTGCGATTTCGCCGGCCGCGACGGCATTCCGGAAAGCGGCAACCTCATCGCCGGCAACCTCAACGTGGCCAAGGCGATGGTCGACGCCATCGGGCAACAGGCGACACCGGCGCTGCTCAAGGCCTGAGCGAACCGCCCGGCCCGGCGCAGCGCCGACGCCTCACTTCACCAGCAGGTTCGCCTGCATCGTCGGGTGGAACTTGCAGAAGACGGCGAAGCTGCCGGCTTTCGCCGTCATGCGCACGGTGGCGCCCGGCTTGAGGTCGACGTCGAAACTGCCGTCACGGGCGGTGGCGCTGTGTTCGAGGATGCCGTGATTGGCCCATTCGATGATGTCGCCGGCGCGAACGTCGGCAGGCATCGGGCCGAAGGCCATCTTGTCGATCACCACCACGTGCACGCGCGGAGCGGCCGCCGCGCCGGCGGCGGTGGCCGGCGCGAAGCCGCCGACCACCGCCAGTGCGATGCCGAGCCAAAGCATCATGCGAAGCATGTCGCACTCCCTACTTCAGGCTCTGCGCCAGATGCTCGGCATGCATCTGGTGCGACTGGAACAGCTTCAGCCCGGTTTCCAGCAGCGACTTCAGCTCCGCGTTCTGCGCCGCGGGGATCAGCGTGCCGCTCAACGCGCCGTTGACAGTCCGGTGGAAGGCGACTTCGTTGGCGGCATAGGCCTTGTCGTAGGCCTCGCCATTCAATGCGGCGAGCTTGGTCTGCTCGGCCGCGGCGGCGCTGGCCAGCGACTGGCTGGTCGCGTTGTCCTCGGGCGTCACGCCCAGCTTCTTCACCAGCGCCAGCGCCTGCTCGTTCACCGCCGCGTGGTCGCGGGCCATTTCCTCGGCGAAGGCGCGCACCACGGGGTTGTGCGACTTCTGCAGCGCCTGCTTGGCCGCGGTAACGTCGATCGCACCGGCGGTATAGGCGATGTGCGCGATCTGCGCGTCATCGGGTGCCGGTGCGGCCGCCTCGGCGTGCATGGCGGGACCGGCGGCCAGGGCCAGACCGAGGACGAGGGCAAACAGCGGCTTGTTCATGATGGATGGTTCCTTGCATGGATGGGCGGCACGCAGCGGCCGCCCGTGCCCATCAGATGCAGCAGCGGCGCAGCGGTTCCCGGGGCCCGGCCCGGGGGCCAGCGCACGGGAACCTTCCGACATGCAAACGCATCCGATCGGGTGTAGAAGGAGGACACCATGCCCAACCAAGCCCGTACTGCACTCGTCGATTACGCCTCGCTGGACGACCACGCGCTGGTGGCGCGCGTCCTCGACGGCGAACGCCCGGCGTTCCGACACATCATGCAGCGCTACAACCAGCGCCTGTTCCGCGTTGCGCGTGCCGTGATCGGCGACGACTCGGAAGCGGAAGACGTGCTGCAGGAATCGTATATGCGTGCCTATCACAAGCTGGATTCGTTCCGCGGCGAGGCGACCCTGTCGACCTGGCTGACCACGATCGTGCTCAACGAGGCCCGTGGCCGCCTGCGCAAGCGCCACACCATGGTGGGACTGGAACAAGTGGACGCCGCACCCGACGACACCCATCAGATCATCCGCTTCCCCTCGGCCTTCGGCAGCGAGGATCCCGCCGCCTCCGCCGCCCGCGCGCAGATCCGTCATCTGCTCGAACACGCCATCGACGAACTGCCGCCCGCCTTTCGCGTGGTCTACATGCTGCGCGATGTCGAGGAATGCAGCGTGGAGGAAACCGCCAGCCAGCTCGGCATCAAGCCGGAGACGGTGAAAACCCGCCTGCACCGCGCCCGCCGCCAGCTGCGCGCTGCGCTGCACGACAAGCTCGCCACCACCGTCGGCGAGGCATTCGCCTTCATGGGCCGGCGCTGCGCCCGCGTGTCCGACGCGGTGATGGCGCGGCTGGATGCCGAGGTCGGCAAACCCTGACGCCGGTCAGGACGCGGCAGCGCCGCCCTCGCGCAGGAACTCGCGCAGGAACGGGATGGTGACGCGCCGCTGCGCAGCCAGCGAGGCGGCGTCCAGCTTGTCGAGCAGGTCGAGCAAGGCGCCGAGGTCGCGCGCATAGCGGGCGAACAGCCAGTCGAGCACGCTGTCGTCCAGCTCGATGCCGCGTGCTGACGCCTGCGCTTTCAGCACCGCGCGACGTTCGTCGTCGTCCAGCGGCTTCAGCGCGAACTGGGTGCAGGCGCCGAGGCGCGAACGCAGGTCGGGCAGCTCGATGCCCAGTTGCGCAGGCGTGGCATCGGCGGCGAACAGCAGCGCATGGCCTTCGGTTTTCGCGCGGTTGTAGAGGTCGAACAGCGCGTGCTCCGCGTCGCGGTTGCCGGCGATGGTGCCGAGATCGTCCAGCGCCAGCAGCTCACTGCCGGCGACGCCGCGCAAGGCGGCCGCGGGATCGCCCATCGTGGCCAGCGGCAGGTACTGCACGCGCCGGCCGGCCGCGGTGGCGGCCTGACAGGTCGCCAGCAGGAGATGGCTGCGGCCGCTGCCGGACACGCCATGCAGGTAGATCCACGGCGCACCGGCTTCGACGGCGAAGCTGCGCAGCGCGGCCAGGACCGCGGCATTGGCGCCGGCGTGGAAATGCTCGAAGCGCTGGCGTCGCGGCCAGCGCAGGGCGAGCGGCAGTTGCGGGTTCATTCGACCGGCCGGTCCCCTGCCGCAGGCGTTACCTGCGCCTCGGCGGCGGCGGCGCCATCGGCACGCGTGGCCACCTCCACCTCGGCAATTACCGGATCGGCAGGGCCCTCGTCGTTGTACAGCTCGCTCATCCGGTAGCGTTCGACCAGGTAGCGCAGCAACACCACGATCACCGACGCGGCCGGCAAGGCCAGCAGCACGCCGAGAAAACCGAACAGGTAGCCGCCGGCCAGCACCGCGAAGATCACCGCCACCGGATGCAGGCCGATCTTGTCGCCGACCAGCTTCGGCACCAGCACATAGCCTTCCAGCAACTGGCCCAGCGCGAACACGGCGCACACCATCAGCACGTGGGCCCAGTCGCCGAACTGCACCAGCGCGGCGATGATCGCGGCGACGAAGCCGATGATGAAACCGAGATACGGCACGAAACTGAGCAGGCCGGCGACCATGCCGATCAGCAGGCCCACCGACAACCCCACCAGCCCCAGGCCGGTGCCGTAAAACACGCCCAGCGCCAGCATCACCAGCAGCTGGCCGCGCACGAAGGCGCCGAGGATGGCATCCGACTCGCGCGCCAGATGGGCGATGGTCGGCTGCACCGAGCGCGGCAGCATGCCGTCGATGGTGGCCACCAGCCGATCCCAGTCGCGCAGCAGGTAGAACGCCACCACCGGGATCAGCACCAGGTTGGTCAGCCACATGGCGATGCCGACGCCCGAGCGCGACACCTTGCCGATCACCGCGGTGGCGACGCCGCCGATCGAGCCGATGTGTTCCTTGATCGCCGTCACCAGGCGATCGCTGTCAAACATGTGCGGATCGAGGTGCAACTGCGCTTGCAGCCAGGGCCATGCCACGTGCTGCGCCCAGTCGCCGTAGCGCGGCAGGTTGCTGATGAGGTTCTCTACTTGTCGCGCAACCAGCGGGATCAGCAGCAGCAGCACGCCGACGACCACCACCAGGATCACCACGAAGACGATCGTGGCCGCCCACATCCGTTTCAGCCCCAGCCGCTCCAGCCGGTCGGCCAGCGGATCGCCCAGGTAGGCCAGCATCGCGGCGATCGCGAACGGCATCAGCACCGGCGCCAGCAGCCAGAGCAGGTAGACGATGACGGCGACAAGCGCGAACAGCTGCCAGCGCCGCGAGATCTCCTTGTCCTGATTCACTCGCTCCACGCCGTTCACCGCAGCCAGCGCAGGTTGGCGTCCGCGCCTTCGTGCGGCTCGCCCTGCAGCAACAGGCGCCCGCCCGCGGCGAGGCTGGTGGCCAGCGCCGTGATCGGTACCGATGCACTGACGTCCAGCAGGACGCCGTCGTTCAGTGCGCCGATCGTGGTCACCTGGCGTACCGAGGGATCGTTGTCGAGCGTGGCGAGCAGGCTGGCGTACTCATCGGCCGAATCCACGCCGCTGATCCACAGCTTGCCTTCGCTGGTCGCCGAGCCGATCACGTTGAGCTGCTTGCCCAGCCGGTCGACCAGGCCGTTGCCGGCATCGGCCAGCACCGCATCCTCATCCGTACCCTGGTTGCTCCAGCGCTGCGCCTGGCCGCCGGAAATCAGCGTCCAGTCCGCCGTGCCGTCATGCAGCTTGCCGAGCAGGACCAGGCCGGTGTGGTACTGCCGGTTGATGCGCGCCAGCGTGGCCGGGTCGGCCGCCGCGACCAGCGCCGGATCGGGTTCGCTGCCGGGTTGGGGGAATACCACCGTGGTGCCGCGCGCCGCGGCGGCGGTGGCCAGGTTGGCCAGTTGCGCCGGATCGACGGCGCCGCCGTTGGCCTGCTGCACCAGCAGCAGCACCGGCGGCTTGATGCCCGCGCTGGCTACGCCGAGCTTGCCGATCAACCGGCGCACCGAGGCCGGCGCGAAATCCACGTCCAGCACCAGGCCGGTGGCGGCGCGCTGGTACTGGAACTTCTGCACCAGCGAACTGGCGCTGCCCAGCGCCTCGGCATAGCCGGGGTTGCTGCGCAGGTCCTGGCCGCCGGCCACCCGCGCCATCACCTGCGCCAGCGCGGTGGAGAACGCCTGGTCGCGCTGCTCGTCGCTGGTGTCGGTCACCGGCACGGTGACCGAATACGGCGAGCCGCCGGCCTGCGCATGCAGGCGCGGCAGCGCCGCCAACCCCAGCAGCAGGAACACGATCCACAGACGGTGCAGGCGCATGGGCACGGCGATCATCCTGAAGAAAACACCGGTGAAGTCTGCCCAATCCCGCCCGCAGCGTCCATCCGTGCGGCACGGCGGCAGCCGGGCGCGGCGGGTTTCGGTTGCGCATCCTGCCAGGCATTTGCGTTGTTGCCGTGGCGGTCCCCGCCATGTCCAGCAACCGGAGGCGGCGCGTGGCCGTTGCGCATCCTGCTAAACTTGCGCGTTTCTTCCACGCCGGTTTCCGCCATGTCCGACGCCCTCACCTACCGCGCCGCCGGGGTCGATATCGACGCCGGCAATGCCGTGGTCGAACGCATCAAGCCGCTGGTCAAGCGCACCTTCCGTCCCGAAGTGATGGGCGGGCTGGGCGGCTTCGGCGGCCTGTTCGATCTCTCCGGCCGCTACCAGGAACCGGTGCTGGTCTCCGGCACCGACGGCGTCGGCACCAAGCTCAAGCTTGCCCAGCAGCTGGGCCGGCACGACACGATCGGCATCGACCTGGTCGGCATGTGCGTCAACGACGTGCTGGTACAGGGCGCCGAGCCGCTGTTCTTCCTCGACTACTTCGCCACCGGCAAGCTGGACGTGGAGACCACGGTGGCCGTGGTCGGCGGCATCGCCAGGGGCTGCGAACTGGCCGGCTGCGCGCTGATCGGCGGCGAAACCGCCGAAATGCCCGACATGTACCCGCCCGGCGAATACGACCTGGCCGGCTTCACCGTCGGTGCGGTGGAAAAGTCACGCATGCTGAGCGGCGCGTCGATCGTCGCCGGCGACGTGGTGCTGGGCGTCGCCTCCAGCGGTCCGCACTCCAACGGCTATTCGTTGATCCGCAAGATCCTCGACCGCGCCGGCAACCCGCTCGAGCTGGACCTGGACGGCGTGAAGCTGGCCGACGCGCTGATGGCGCCGACCACCATCTACGTCAAGCCGATGCTGGAGTTGCTCGGCGCCGGCTCTTCCCGCATCCCGGTCCACGGCCTCGCCCACATCACCGGCGGCGGGCTGAAGGAAAACATCATCCGCGTGGTGCCCGACGGCCTCGGTCTCGCGCTGGACGCCGCCGCCATCGTGCTGCCGCCGGTGTTCGACTGGCTGAGGCGCGAAGGTCAGGTGGCGCGCGAGGAAATGTGGCGCACGTTCAACTGCGGCATCGGCTTCACCGTGATCCTGCCGCCCGACGCCATGGCCGACGCGTCCGCCCTGCTGGCGCAGCACGGGCTGGCCAGCTCGGTGATCGGCGAGGTAGTGAAGGCGCGGGGCGACGAGCGCGTCCACATCGGTTGAACTTCATCCATCCCCGTTCGCCCCGAGCATAGACCCGAAGGGTCGAAGTCGAAGGGCCCCTCGACGCCGGCGCGATGCGCCTGCGCACGGGGAGAACGGGTTCAGGCAGACGTATCCATGGCCGTTCCTCCCCGCATCGCCGTCCTCGCCTCCGGCCGCGGCAGCAATCTCGCCGCACTGATCGCCGCACGCGACGCCGGCACCCTGCCGGTGGAATTCGCCCTCGTGGCCAGCGACAAGGCCGACGCCGGCGCGCTGCGCCTGGCCGAAGCGGCCGGCATCCCTACCCTGGCGCTGTCGCCGAAGGCTTATCCCGACCGCCGCGCTTACGACCTGGACCTGCTCGATCGCGTCGCCGCCAGCGGTGCCGAGCTGCTGGTGCTGGCCGGTTTCATGCGCGTGATCGACGCCGAGGCCCTGCGCCCGTGGGTCGGCCGCGTGATCAATATCCATCCTTCGCTGCTGCCGAAGTACCGCGGCCTGCACACCCATCGCCGCGCGCTGGAAGCCGGCGACGCCGAACACGGCGTCAGCGTGCACTTCGTCACCGCCGAGCTCGATGGCGGCCCGGTGATCGCCCAGGCACGGCTGACGATCGAGGCCGGCGACGACGAACAGCGCCTGGCCGAACGCCTGTTGCCGCTGGAACACCGCCTGCTGCCGGCCGTGCTCGGCCTGCTCGCCAGCGGTCGCCTGCAATGGCGCGACGACGGGGCCCACTACGCCGGGCAGCCGCTGTCGGCCCCGCTGCTGCTGGGCGACCGCGGCCTGGAGTGATGCGCCATTCAGGCCGGTGCGGGCAGACTCCGGGCATGACCATGCGCCCCCTGCTCGCCACCCTGCTGGCCCTTTCCCTCTGGCTCGGCACCGCCACCGCGGCCACCACGCCGAGCGCCTTCACCGCCACCTACAAGGTGTCGCGCGGCGGCAGCCCGATGGGCACCGCCACAATCAGCCTGCACGACGACGGCAACGGCCAGTGGACCTACCGCAAGGCGGTCAAGGGCACCGGCGGCCTCGCCGCGCTGCTCGGCGCCAGCGTGGACGAGACCTCGCGCTTCCGCTGGAAGGGCGAGCTGCCCGAGGCGATCAGCTACGACTACAAGCTGCAGACGGGAATCAAGGACAAGCAGCGCCACCTGCGCGTGGACTGGAACACCCACCAGGTGCACGTCGAAGGCAACAAGGGCAGCGAGACCTACCCGGCCCGACCGGGGATCGTCGAGCGCAATACCTTGCCTTTGGCGCTCGGCGTGGCCCTGCGGGATGGCCAGCAGCAGGTGGCGCTGGCAGTGGCGGTGCGCCAGAAGGTGGAGACCCAGCGGTTCAAGGTGGCCGGCACGGAGGCCATCCAGGTTCCCGCCGGCAGCTTCCAGGCCAAGCGTGTCGACCGCACCGACGCCGATCGCGGCTTCAGCGCGTGGTACGCACCCGCCCGCTATCCCTTGCCGGTGAAGCTGTCGCAGCACGACGGCGGCGAGCTCACGATGGAGCTGGTGAGCTACACCCCGCAATGACCGCCACAGCGTAGGGCGGGCACTGCCCGCCGGTTTTCGATGTATCACCAAGAGCGGCGGGCGGTGCCCGCCCTGCACCCTTCGGCCAACGGCCGGGATCAGCTCGGCAAGCGCCGGATCCGCGCGCCGAGCACGCCGAGTTTTTCCTCGATGTTCTCGTAGCCGCGATCGATGTGGTAGACGCGGTCGACCACAGTTTCGCCGCTGGCGACCAGGCCGGCCAGCACCAGACAGGCCGAGGCGCGCAGGTCGGTGGCCATGATCGGCGCGCCGCTCATGTGATTCACGCCCTGCACGATCGCGGTGTTGCCTTCCAGGCGGATGTCGGCGCCGAGCCGCTGCAGTTCGTGCGCGTGCATGAAGCGGTTCTCGAACACCGTCTCGGTGACCACGCCGGTGCCTTCGGCCACGCAGTTGAGCGCGGTGAACTGCGCCTGCATGTCGGTCGGGAACGCCGGGTACGGCGCGGTGCTGATGTTGACCGCCTTCGGCCGACGCCCGCCCATGTCCAGCTCGATCCAGTCCTCGCCGATGGATATCTGCGCGCCCGATTCCTCCAGCTTGGCCAGCACCGCGTCCAGCGTGTTGGCGCGGGCGTGCCGCGCACGTACCTTGCCGCCGGTCATCGCCGCGCCGACCAGGAAGGTGCCGGTCTCGATGCGATCGGGCAGCACGCTGTACTCGGCGCCGTGCAGGCGCTCGACGCCGTGGATCACCATGGTCGACGTACCGGCACCCTCGATCTGCGCGCCCATCGCCATCAGACAGTGCGCCAGGTCCACCACCTCGGGCTCCTGCGCGGCGTTGTCGATGATGGTGGTGCCCTGCGCCAGGGTGGCGGCCATCATGATGTTCTCGGTGCCGGTGACGGTGACCATGTCCATGCTGACGCGCGCACCCTTCAACCGCGACGCCTTCGCCTTGATGTAGCCGTTCTCCACCGTGATGTCGGCGCCCAGCGCCTGCAGGCCGCGGATGTGCTGATCGACCGGGCGCGAACCGATCGCGCAGCCGCCGGGCAGCGAAACCTCGGCCTGACCGAAGCGCGCCACCAGCGGACCGAGCACCAGGATCGAGGCGCGCATGGTGCGCACCAGGTCGTACGGCGCCACGCAGGTGCTGGTGGTGCGCGGGTCGACGTGCATCTTCATGCGGTCGTCCAGCACCAGCTGCACGCCCATCTGGCCGAGCAGTTCGATGAAAGTGGTGACGTCATGCAGGTGCGGCACGTTGCCGATGCTGACCGGCTCGTCGGCCAGCAGGCAGGCGGCGAGGATCGGCAGCACGGCGTTCTTGGCGCCGGAAATGCCGACCTCGCCATGAAGTGGCACGCCGCCGTTGATGAGGATTTTGGCCATGGGATGTTCGGATTCGGGAATACGGGGTGGAGGAACAGCGTCAAGTGCAGATGATGGCGGGATGCGGCTTTCGGAAGGCCCGGGTCACGAATCCCCCGCGTCGGCCTCCTCGGGCGTGAGGGTTCGCAGCGCCAGCGCGTGGATCGCGCCGCCCATCAGCTCGCCCAGGGTGGCGTAGACCAGCCGGTGCCGCGCCAGCGGCAATTTGCCGGCAAACTGGCTGGCGACCACGGTGGCCTCGAAATGCACGCCGTCGACGCCTTCGACCTGGGCCCGGGCGCCGGGCAGGCCTGCTTCAATCATCGCCTGTATGCGGCTGGGGTCCATGAGTGTTCCATACGGAGTCGTGCCGGCGGCACCATGTCAGGCCGCGTGGCGGCACCATGGGCTGGCAAAGACGTTAAAATGCGAATATGCCATGGTAATGGAATTCTTCTGGCACAGAAACGACACCGGCGCCCTTCTCCCATCCGAGTCCCCATGAACGCACGCATCGCCCCACCCGCGCCGAACGCACCAAACCCCGACGCCATCACCCGCAGCGCGCGCACCGTGATCGCCACCGAGGCTGCCGCGCTCGCGGCGCTGGAGCCGCGCATCGGCGACGACTTCGTGGCGGCCTGCCGCCTGATCCTGGGCTGCGCGGGCCGCGTGGTGGTCAGCGGCATGGGCAAGTCCGGCCACGTGGCGCGCAAGATCGCCGCGACCCTGGCCTCCACCGGCACGCCGGCGTTCTTCGTGCACCCGGGCGAGGCCAGCCACGGCGACCTGGGCATGATCCTGCCGCAGGACGTGGTGCTGGCAATCTCCTACTCGGGCGAGACCGATGAACTGCTGTTCATCCTGCCGGTGATCAAGCGCCAGGGCATCCCGCTGATCGCGGTCACCGGGCGCGCCACGTCGTCGCTCGCGCGCGAGGCCGACGTGCACCTGGACGGCAGCATCTCCAGCGAAGCCTGCCCGCTCGGGCTGGCGCCGACCACCAGCACCACGGTGGCGCTGGTGCTTGGCGACGCGCTGGCGATCGCGCTGCTGGAGGCGCGCGGCTTCACCGCGGACGACTTCGCCCGCTCGCACCCGGCCGGCGCGCTGGGCCGGCGCCTGCTGCTGCACATCAGCGACGTGATGCACACCGGCGACGACGTGCCGCGCGTGCCGCCCGATGCCTCGCTCACCAAGGCGCTGATGGAAATGACCCGCAAGCAACTGGGCATGACCGCCGTGGTGGATGCCGACCAGCGCCTGCTGGGGGTGTTCACCGACGGCGACCTGCGCCGCGCGCTCGACGACGAGGAGGTCGACCTGCGCGGCGCCCGCGTCGCCGACCTGATGACCCGCGGGCCCAAGACGATCGGCGCCGAACGCCTGGCCGCCGAGGCGGCGCAGCTGATGGAGAAGCACCAGATCCACGCCCTGCTGGTGGTCGATGACGAACAGCACGTCGTCGGCGCGCTGAACATTCACGATCTGCTTCGTGCGCGCGTGGTCTGATGCGGCTTGCCGCATCAGAAAAATCAAACACGCCGCTCTTGATCTTGGCTCTCCAGAATCCCGCCGTGCCCAACTACCTGGCCAACCTCCCCGACGACATCCTTGCCCGCGCCGCGCAGGTCCGCCTGGCCGTGTTCGACGTCGACGGCACGCTCACCGACGGCCGCCTGTGGTACGGCGAGGACGGTCGCGAGACCAAGGTGTTCCACGTGCACGACGGGCTGGGCCTGAAACGCCTGCAGGCCTGCGGCGTGCAAGTCGCGCTGATCACCGCGCGGATCAGCCACCCGGTGGCGTTGCGCGCCGAGGAGCTGGACATCGCCCACGTCTACCAGGGTCAGGGCGACAAGCGCGCCTGCCTGGCCGAACTGCTCGACGCGTTGCAGTTGCAACCCGCACAGGTGGCCTACGTCGGCGATGACTTGCCGGATCTGGCGCCGATGCGCATGGCGGGCCTGGCCGTGGCGGTGGCCAACGCGCATCCGTGGATCGTCGAGGCGGCCCATTGGCAGACGCGCGCGCGCGGCGGCGAAGGCGCCGCGCGCGAGGTATGCGACCTCATCCTCCACGCCCAAGGCCACGGCGACGCCGAGCGGGAGCATTGGCGGTGAACTTGCGCCAGTGGCTGCGCGACCGGCGCCTGCCGGTCGCGATCGTGCTGGTCGGCCTCGCCGCGGGCGCCAGCCAGCTGCTGCTGTGGTGGCTGGGCCCGGCGCCGCGCGCACGCGACTTCGTCGGCCCGCCGCGCTCGAGCTACACCTTGAACGATGCCCGCGTCACCGAGTTCGGCGTGGACGGCAAACCCAGCGTGTACCTGCAGGCACCGCGGGTGGACCGGCGCGAAGGCGACGAGTCGCTGTACCTCGACTCGCCCACGTTCCAGATCCCGGCCGAGCAGGCCGACGTGCCGCCGTGGCGGGGCAAGTCGCGCTACGGCTGGGTCAACAAGCCGGGCACGCTGCTCAAGCTGCAGGGGCCGGTCGAACTGCATCGGGACGCTTTCACCGACGCGCAGGGCACAAGCCGTCCCGAGGCCGGCGTGCTGACCTCGGAAGTCACCGCCTGGCCGCGGGAAAACCGCCTGGAAACAGCCCAACCCGCCCAGCTGACGCAAGGCGACAGTAGAATGAACGGGGTCGGCATGCGCGCCAATCTCTCTGACAACCACCTGGAACTCCTCCATGACGTCCACGGCATCCTCTTTCCGCAGTCACGGAATGCTCCGGCTCGCCCTGCTCGTGCTGGGAGCGCTGCTGCTGCAGCCCGCCCTGGCAAGGAAGGATGACCGCAGCCAGCCGATGCGGGTGGTGCATGCCGATTCGTTCAGCGGCTTCAACGCACCCAACAGTGTCACCACGCTCAACGGCAACGTCGAACTGAGTCAGGGCACGCTGAAGATCACCGGCGACCTGGCCAAGATCCACGTCGACGGCAACCAGCAGTTGAGCCGCATCGTGGTCACCGGCAACGCCCATATCCAGCAACTGGACGACGCCGGCAACCTGATGTCCGGCGACGCGCACACGCTCGACTACGACAACATCAAGGGCATCGCCACGCTCAAGGGCCAGGCCTCGGTGCACCAGCAGGGTCGCGGCGAGGCCCATGGCGATACGCTCACCTACAACACGCAGACCAGCGAGATGACCGGCAGCAGCGGCAACGACGGCATGGTGCACATGGTCTTCCTGCCCAAGCCGCAGCCTGTCCCCGCGCACTCCGCCACCGAGCCCACGAGACAGG
>NZ_MWIO01000035.1 GCF_004799035.1 Rhodanobacter lindaniclasticus | reverse complement strand
CGTCCGTACAACGAAAAAGGCCACCCCGGAGAGTGGCCTAAGTCGTTGAATTCATTGGTGGGCGATGCAAGGATCGAACTTGCGACACCTGCCGTGTGAAGGCAGTGCTCTACCGCTGAGCTAATCGCCCGCCGAGAACGCGCAATTTTAGGGATACATGCCGGGTCGGTCAACCATCGCGCGAACGCTGCGGCGGTGCCGACGGAGAGATGACCGGCGCCGGGGGATCGATGTCTGGTCCGGGCAGGCGATACGGATCTCGCCCGCCCCGGGAAAATCAGCTCGACGATTCGAGCACGTGGGCGACCAGTGCAGCCAGGAACGTCTCGCGCATGCGGCGGTAGTGCGGGTCTTGCGGGCCTTTCAGCGCGGCTTCGTGCATGGCGTGGTGGCTGGCGCCCAGACTGTCGTCGAGCTGGGCCAGGGGGAAGTATTCGCCCGGGCCACAGCTGCGTCCGCTGTGGGCGGCCCAGAACGCGGGCTCGGCCGGCAGCGCGACGAATTGTTCTTCCCACAGCAGCTCGCTGGCGAGCGCGCCGAGGCTGGTGCGCGGAACCTGCGCCCGCGGAGCGGGGCGATGCGCGCGCAGCCAGCCTTGCAACGCCTCGGCCGGCATCGGCCGGGCCAGTGCGTAGCCCTGGCCAAAATCGGCGCCCAGCAGCGAGGCCGCCTCGATCAGGTCGGGCGTCTCCAGTCCTTCCACCACGACCTCCAGCCGCAGGTCGTTGCCGATGCGGATCAGCTGACGGATGAAACGCAGCGTGTTCAACGGGTCGCGCCGGGCCTGCAGCACGATCGCCTGGTCGATCTTGATGCGGTCGAACGGCCATTGGCGCAGCCGGATCAGCGAGCTGTAGCCGGCACCGAGGTCGTCCTCGACCAGACGCACGCCCAGCGCCTTGAGCGATTGCATGCCCGGCTCGTCCAGCGAGCCGGGGTGTTCGCTGGCCAGCGGCGATTCCAGGATCTCCAGCAGCAGTGCCGCAGGCGGGCAACCGCTGTCGGCGAGGACCGCGGCGGCGGCCGCGCCGTAGCGGGGGTCTTCCAATGCCACGGCCGGCACGTTCACCGATATGTCCAGCGGGTGGCCCGCGCCGCACAGCGATTCGCGACAGGCCGTGGCCAGCGCCAGGCCCTGCCGGAACAGCACGATCAGGTCATCGGCATCCAGCGCGGGCAGGAAGCGACCCGGCGGCAGCAGTTCACCGTCGACGTCATGCAGGCGGGCCAGCGCCTCGAACTCGGTGACCTCGCCGTCGGCCAGCCGGATCAGCGGCTGGTAGTGCATCTGCAGGGCGTCGGTGGCGATCCGCGCGCGCCAGCGCTCGCGCACGAAGAACGGCAGCAGCTCGGCGCCCTGCCGGGGCGGCGACAGCCGCGCCAGCGCCAGGTCCAGCACCGACTTGACCTGCTCGACGAACGCGCGTTGGTCTTCGCTCTGCAGGCCGCCGGCATACGGGCTGTACAGCGACAGCAGCACCACCGGCCTGTCGCGCGACGGGCACAAAGGGATCGCCACGCTGGAAATCACCCCGAGTCGCAGGGCGATGTCGCGCCACCCGGCCATCGCCGGGTCGCTGCCGAAATGCACGCAGCGCTGGATGCTCACCGTGCGCCAGGCACGACCGCTCGGCCCGCCTCCTTCCGCGTGGTCCTCGTCGACGCGGATCGGCGAGGCCTCGCCGGCCACCAGCGCACGCAGGTAGGCCGCGAACGCGTTGCCGGCCACCGCCTCGTAGGTCAGTCGTCCGGAGTCGTCCGGGCGCCCCACCGCGCAGGCGGCAAACTCCTTGTGCGAGGCGAGGATGTCGACCACGCCCTGGATCAGCCCCAGGTAGCCTTCGGCCGACCACGCCAGCGCATTGAGCCTGCCCAGCAAGGCCATGCGCTGGCGCTGCAGCGCCCGCATGCTTTCCAGTTGCCATTGCCGCTCGGTGCCCAGCCGCTGCAGCACCACGTCCAGCGCGCGGCGGTCGGGCGCGCCCAGCACCGTCACCAGGTCGCCGCGCAATTGCTCGATTGCCTCCAGCAGCCAGACCTCCTCCAGCCCGCAGGCGGCGTGGAACAGGCCCGAGCGCGTGGCGCGCCGGCGGTGCTCGGCGAAGTCCAGGTTCGCCCGGGTCAGCTCCTGCAGGTGCGCCAGCATGTGCGACTTGAGCACCTGGTATTCGCCATCGGGCAGCGCGCGCAGCAACGCACCGATGCCCTCGTGTTCGAGCAGGGCCGCGCAGAAACTCTCCACCACCGCCGGCAGGCGCGGCTGCCAGCCGTCGCGGCACGCCAGCAGCAAGGCGGTGGCTCCCTCGCCGTATGGCGTGACGTGCCCCGCCGGATCTTCCGCGGCAAGTGCGCCATCGGGCCGTGCCATCGCCCACCAGCGCGTGCGGCCGCGCTTGCGCGCCTTCACCTGGTACATCGCCTGGTCGGCCAGGCGCAGCAGGTGTTCGCCGCTGGCGTGGCCGTCCCGCGAATACATGGCGATGCCGAGGCTGGCGCCGATCGGCAGCACCTTGCCGTCGATGGTCACCGGCTGCAGCAGGGAGGCGCCGACCCGCTCCAGCAGCTCGTCCAGGTCGCTCTCGTGTTCCAGGTCGTCGAACACCAGCACGAATTCGTCGCCGCCGAAGCGGGCCACGTAGTCGTCACCGCGCAACAGCCGGCGCAAGCGCTCGGCGACCTCGGCCAGGATGCGGTCGCCGACGGCATGGCCGTAGCGGTCGTTGATCGGCTTGAGGTCGTCCAGGTCGAGCAGGCCCACCGCGACGCGCCGCTCCTGCCGGCGCGCGCTGGCCAGCACGGCATCCAGGTGGCGATCCAGCGCGCGGCGATTGGGCAGGTTGGTGAGGTCGTCGTGCGAGGCCAGGTAGGCCTGCCGCTCCTGTTCCTGGCGCAGGGCGTGGCGCTGCGCGTGCTGGCGCAGGGCCAGGCCGGCGGCGTCGGCGATCTCGTCCAGCAGGCGGCACATCTCCTCGTCGAAGGCGTCGGCCTCGGCAGTCACCACCACGAACACCCCGACCGGCGTGCGCGCCACCGGATCGGCGCCATCGACCGCCGCGGCAAACAGCGGCCAGCAGCCCACCGCGCCGGCGTGGTCGCTCAACTCGGGACGCCATGGACTGTCCGGCGCCGCACCCGCGGCCGGCTTGCGCCGGATCACCGGCGCACCCTGCATGAAGGCCAGCGTCGGCGCGTAGACGACCGGCCCCTGCTGCTGCCGCGGCGGCATCGGCAGGGTCTGCATCACCTCGGCGATCGGCCCGACCAGGGCCACGCGGCGGAGCAGGTCCTGGCCCTCCTCGGCGGCGAACACGTCCACCGCCGCGGCGCCGGCGATGTCGGCGAGCGCGCGCGCCAGGGTGGGATAGATCGCCTCCGGGTCGGGCTGTTCGAGCAGGGCGCGCTGGATCGTGCGTTGCGCGTCGCGGTAGCGGCTCATGCGGATGCTGCGCTCCAGCAGCACCTGGTGGTCCCAGAACCGGCTCAGCTCGTCGACCAGGCGCTGAGCCCAGTCGAGCAGTTCCTCGCCCAGCGCGGGACCGCCCTCGCGCGAGTACGAGGCCAGCACCAGCTGGCCGCCATCGCGGGTACGCGACGCGGCCACGATGCAGGCGCCGAAGCCGTGCTTCCGCGCGGCCTCGCGCCAGAACGCGAATTCGCCGGAGGCCACCGGCGTGACCCGGGCGCGCTCCTCGCGCAGCACGATGCCGACCGGGCCGCGGCCGCCGGGCTCGTCCGCGGCGTCGCTCAATTGCAGGGTGGCCGCGTATGCCTGCGCCGGCCCGGCCGCCGCCACCACCTCCACGGCATGCGTGCTGCTTTCGCGGCGGCCGACCCACACCAGCGGCAGCTCCATCGTGGCGGCAAGGATGCGACTGACTTCGAGCAGCGCCCTCCGACGGTCGTGGTCGGGGGCGGCGTGCAGCAGGCTCAAGGTTTCCGCCACGCTCCGGTAGAAGCGTTCGCGCAGTTCGCCTGGCACGGCGGCTCGGTTCGGCATGGATTTCCTCGGCGGCTCCCTGGTCGTCGCGGACTTTCTCGGTGCTTCCCGCTGATCGCCACCAGCGCCGCGAACCGGCGGCACGGCGGCCCTCTGCTACCCCGGTGGAACGTGGGTCAGCCTACCGGAAATCGGGTCGGCGCAGCAGCCGTGCGCCACCCTCGAAACACCCGCATTCAGCGCCCCGGACGGGGCTGGTCGTGGCCCTGGCGCTGCTCCTCGACCAGGGCGCGCTCGACCAGCAGGGCGAACAGCCGGTCGCGGCGGCGGGCGTGGCCGGGATCGAACGGTCCGAGCGCAGCGCCCTCGAGCATCTCGCGATGGGCTGCGTGCAGTGCCGCCGGCACACCCTCCGCCACGCGCAGCCATTCCGCCACGCCGCTGCCGGCGCGCACGTGGCGCTGGCGTGCGTCGGGGACATCGAACAGCCCCGCGAAGCGCTCCTCCCAGCGCAAGGCGCTGGCCAGCGCGCCCAACGCGCAACGCGGCGGCGCACCCGCCCGGGAAGTCCGGGCGATGCCCAGCCAGTCGGGGAGCTCCTCCGGCGGCATCGGATGGGCCAGCGCGTAGCCCTGGCCGAAGTCCGCGCCCAGAATCGAGGCAGCCTCGAGCATGCCGGCCGACTCCAGGCCCTCGATGACCACTTCCAGGCCCAGGTCATGGCTGACCCGGATCAGCTGGCGCAGCACGCGCAAGGTGCCCAGCGGATCGTGCCGGGCCTGGGCGATGAGCGCATGGTCGATCTTGACGCGGTCGAACGGCGACTGGCTCAGCCGCGCCACCAGGTTGCGGCTGAGCGTGCGGTCGTCGTCCAGCGCCTGGGGGTCGATCGACTTCAGCGACTGCACGCCGGTTTCCGCCAGCAGCGCCCAGCAGCCGATGCCGCTGGCGTTCTCGAAAGCCTCGAAGCGCAGCGAGCCGGGCGGACAGCCGCTGGCCTGCAGAATCGTCTCCACCGTGCGCGCGTAGCGGGCATCGCGCAGGGCGGCCACCGGCACGTTGACCGACATGCCCAGCACCAGCCCGCTGCGCGCCAGCGACTGCCGCCGCGCCACCGCCTGGATGATGCCGTCGCGGAACAGCCGCATCAGCCCCGCCGCGCCCAGCGCCGGCATGAAGCTCGCCGGCAGCTGCAGGCCGCCGCTGTCGTCACGCAGCCGCGCCAGGGCCTCGAAGCCGGCGATCTGGTTGTCGGCCAGCCTCACCATCGGCTGGTAATGCATGCGCAGGGCGCCCCCGGCCAGCATGCCGCGCCAGCGCTCGCGCACAAAGGCCGGCAGCAGGGCGGCCAGCTGGCGGCGCGGCGCCATGCGCAGCAGGGCCAGTTCCAGCGCCTGCCGGATCCGCTCGACGAACGCGCGCTGATGTTCGCCGCGCAAGCCGCCGGCATAGCCGCTGTACAAGGCCAGCAGCGCCACCGGCTGCCCCGGCGCCAGGCACAGCGGCACGGCGACCTGCGACACGATGCCGTGGCGCTCGGCGGTGTCGCGCCACGACGCCATCGCCGGATCGGTGCCGTAGTGTGCGCTGCGCTCGACACGGCCGCTTTGCCAGGCACGCCGCAGCGGCTCCTCCCGCTGCATCGCGGCCGGGCCGACCCGCAGCGGCGGCGCCACGCCCTGGTTGGTGATGCGCAGGTACTCGGCCGGCACCGCGCCGGCCACCAGTTCGCTGACCATCTCGCCGGAGGCATCCGGGCGGCCGGCCGCGCAGACGACCAGTTCCTCGTGCGCCGCCAGCACCTGCACGGTGTCTTCCAGCAGGTCCAGGATGTCGTGGGCCGACCAGGCTGCCGCGTGGATCCTGGCCAGGACCGCCTCGCGCCGGCGCTGCAGGTCGCGCATGCTTTCCAGTTGCCACTGCTGGTCCCTGGCAAGGCGTTGCAGCACGATCGCCAGCGCATTGCGCTGCGAGCGCGGGCCGCGTCCCAGGGCGGCGCCCAGGATCAGCCGCAACTGCTCGATCGCCTCGGCCAGCCACGCTTCCTCCAGCCCGCACGCGGCCTGGCAAACACCGGCGCGGATCGCGCCCGCGCGCTGGCCGGCCTCGTCCAGCTCGGGGTAGCACAGGGTTTGCAGATGACGGGCCAGACGTTCCCGGAATGCCTCCAGCGCCGCCGGGGGAAAGTCCGCCAGCAAGCCGGCGATGCCGGCGTGGGCGGCAAGCGCGGCGTGGAAGCGCTGCGCCACCACCGGCAACTGCACCTGCCAGGCGTCGGCGCAAGGACGCATCACTGCCGCCGCCTGCGGGCCGTACGGCTCGGTCAGGCCGACGTCCTCACCGGACGTCTCCCGGCCATCGCCTTCGGTCCGTGCCAGCGCCCACCAGGCAGAGCGTTGCTGCTTGTGCGCCTTGACGTGGTACATCGCCTGATCGGCCAGCCGCAGCAGTTGTTCGCCACTGTCCTGCGCGTGAGTCGGGTACAGCGCCACGCCCAGGCTGACGGTGATGTCGATGCTCTGCCCGCCCACCGGGATGGGCTGCTGCAGCGACTGCCACAGCCGCTCCAGCAGCAGGACCAGGTCGTCCTCGCTGGCCAGGTCCTCCAGCACCAGCACGAACTCGTCGCCGCCCACGCGCGCCACCGAATCCTCCGAGCGCAGTGCGTCGTGCAGCCGGCGTGCCACTTCGACCAGCACGCGATCGCCGACGGCGTGGCCGTAGCGGTCGTTGATCGGTTTGAGATCGTCCAGGTCGAGCATGCCCACCGCCACCAGGTGATGGTGCCGGACCGCCCGCGCCAACGCGCGTTCGAGGTGGTAATCGAGCGCGCGCCGGTTGGGCAGGTCGGTCAGCGCGTCGTGCAGGGCGAGATAGGTCTGCCGCTCCTGTTCGCGCACCAGCGCCTGGCGCTGGGCGTACTGGCGCAGCGCCAGGCCGACGGTGTCGGAGATCTCGTCCAGCAGGCGCCGCAGGTCGGCGTCGAAGGCGTCGATTTCGGTCGCCGCCAGCAACAGCACCGCGTTGGCGTGGTGTTCGATCTCGGTGTCGCCGGGCAGGGCCAGGAAGATCGGCCAGCAACCGATCGCGGCCACCTCCCCCAGTGACTCGCCACGCCATACCGGTGACACGTCGGGCCACGCCGAAGGCTGCAGCCGCACCACCGGCTCGCCGTCCATCCAGGCCTGGGTGGCCACCGGCATGGGCGGTTCGTCGGCATGTTTCGGGGGCTCGGGCAGCGCCGCCAGCAGCTCGACCAGCGGGCCGGCGCCAACCGCGCGGCGCAACACGCCGCCCTCGGGAACGTAGACCATCACTGCGCTGGCGGCGGCGTCTTTGACCAGCGCATTGGCCAGCGTCATGTAGATCGCCGCAGGCTCCGGGTGCGCCAGCAATGCGCGCTGGATCGTGCGGTGGGCGTCGCGGAAGCGACTCAGGCGCAGGCTGCGCTCTAACTGGGCCTGGTCGTCCCAGAAACGGGCCAGTTCGTCGGCGAGACGCTGCGCCCAGTCGAGCAATTCGTCGGTGAGCGGGGGGCCGCCCCGGCGCGAGTACGCGGCCAGTCCGAGCTGGCCGCCGTCGGCCGTGCCGGAGGCGGCCACGATGATCGAGTCCAGCCCGTAGGTGTGGGCCGCGCCATGCCAGTCCGCATCCTCGGGGGCGTCGATCGAGGCCAGTTGCGGGCGACCCTCGCGCAGCGCCGCGCCGACCGGACCGCGGCCGCCCGGTTCGCGCGGATCGTCGCTGACCGGCCACACGCTGGCGTACTCCGCGGCGGGGCCGGCGGCGATGAGGTCGAGCGTGGACTGGCCCAGTTCGCGGCGACCGATCCAGACCAGCGGCAAATCCATCGTGCTGACCAGGGTGGTGGCCACTTCGCGCAGCGCGCGACGACGATCGTAGTCGGCAGCGGGGTGCAGCAAGGTAAGCGTCTCCGCCACGCTCTGGTAGAAGCGTTCGCGAAGTCCGCCATGCTGCCGATCCTGCCCCTCCACTCCCATGCCCGATCCTTTCCGAAATGCCCTGCCTCGACATTCGCCTGCCCGGCCCATGGCCGAAAAGCGGACGGCGACCTGGCGACGCACGCGTCGCCCCGACCCGCAAACCTGCCAAAGACAGGTTTACGGAGGCAGTTGAAGCAAATTCCACGCCAGCCGGCCCATGGCGCGGAAAACCCCTGTCCTGCAGGCCCCACGGCCCGTCCGGCGCCCATCCACGATCCAGCCGCCGGAGAAATCCCATGCCGTTTGGGTCATAACGAGCCAGCCAGCGCCGCAGAGTCCCCCCGGGAGGCCCTGGTCCATCCAGCCCATCCTAGAGGCAGGCGCGCGCCCGCTCGCGCATCATCGCCTGTTCGCGGCGGTTGCGGGTCAAGCTGGCGGCGCGCTCGAACTCCCGGCTCGCCTCCTCGCCCCGCCCCAGCCGCGCCAGCAGGTCACCGCGCACGGCTGGCAGCAGGTGGTAATGGCGCAGGCTCGGCTCGTCGCCCAGCGCATCGACCAGGGCCAGGCCTTCCGCTGCCCCGTCCGCCATGCCCACCGCCACCGCGCGATTGAGCTCCACCACCGGCGAAGGCGTGACCCGGGCCAGCACGGCGTACAGCGCGGCGATCCGCGACCAGTCGGTCTCCGCCGCGGTGGCGGCGCGCGCATGGCAGGCCGCCACCGCCGCCTGCAGGGCGTACGGACCCAATTCGCCGCCCAGCCGGCGCGCCTGTTCCAGCGCGGCCAGGCCGCGCCCGATCAGCAGGCGATCCCACAGCGCGCGATCCTGGTCGAGCAGCAGGACAGGCTCGCCGTGCGCATCGGTGCGCGAACGCGCGCGCGAGGCCTGGATCTCCATCAGCGCCACCAGCCCATGCACCTCCGGTTCGCGCGGCATCAACCCGGCCAGCACGCGGCCCAGGCGCAGCGCGTCCTCGCACAGGCCCGGGCGCATCCAGTCGTCGCCAGCGGTGGCCGCATAGCCCTCGTTGAAGATCAGGTAGATCACCCCGAGCACGGCGGCCAGCCGCTCAGCCAGCTCGTCGCCGCGCGGCACTTCGTAGGCCACGTCCGATTTCGCCAGGCTGCGCTTGGCCCTCACGATGCGCTGGGCAATCGTTGCCTCCGGCACCAGGAACGCGCGCGCGATCTCGTCCGTGCCCAGCCCGCCGAGCAGGCGCAGGGTCAGCGCCACGCGCGCTTCCATCGACAGCAGCGGGTGGCAGGCGGTGAAGATCAGCCGCAGCAGGTCGTCGCCGAACGGATCGTCCAGCGTGCGTTCGGCGACGGCCTCGGCGGATTCGTGCTGGCGGTCCCATTCGTGCACGAGTTGCTCGTGCTTGCGCTCGACCAGCTTGTGCCGGCGCAGGCGATCGATGGCGCGATGCTTGGCGGTGGTCATCAGCCAGGCGCCGGGGTTGTCCGGCACGCCGGTCTGCGGCCACTGCTCCAGTGCGGTCACCAGCGCATCCTGCGCCAGCTCCTCGGCCAGCCCGACATCGCGCAGCATGCGCGCGAGGCCGGCGATCAGGCGGGCCGATTCGATGCGCCAGACGGCGTCGATGGCGCGATGGGTGTCGGTCATGCTCATGACCGCCGATCACAGCACCGGCGTGCGGCGGGCGCAAGCGCCATTGGTTGGGGTGGCGCAGCTCGCGCTACTCGCGGTCGAGGTGCGCGCGCAGGCGTGCTTCCTGTTCGCGCAGCTCGGGAGTGAACGCCTCGCCGAAATCCTCCGCCTCGAACACCGGGCGGATCTCGATCACCGACTCGCCCTCCATCGGATTGGGGCAACGCCGCACCCAGGCGATCGCCTCGTCGAGCGACTTCACCTGCCACAGCCAGAAGCCGGCGACCAGCTCCTTCGTTTCGGCGAACGGCCCGTCGATCACATGGCGCTGCTTGCCGGAGAACGTCACCCGCGCGCCACGCGCGCTGGGCGTCAGCCCTTCGCCGGCCAGCATCACGCCAGCCTTGACCAGCTCCTCGTTGAACTTGCCCATCGCGGCCAGCAGCTCCTGGCTGGGCATCACGCCGGCTTCCGATTCGGCCGTGGCCTTGACCATCACCATGCATCGCATCGTCGTGTCTCCCATGGGGCCGGATCAGCATGTGCCGGCTTCACTTCACCGACGAACCAGCGCGCCCTGGATCGACACCGCCCACCCGTCGCAGGCGGCGAGATCCGGACGGGCGACAATGCCGCTCCACTTGGAGACAATTGCCGCATGAGCGCACACGAGCCCCGCCCCCGGTGAGCACCGCCACGATCCCTGCCGGGGGTTCGATCGAAGCGGGCCTGATGGTGCTGCACGGCAACCGCCTGGAAGACCTGCGCGATTTGCTCGCCGCCTGGCTGGCGCGCACGCCGCTGCGGCCGCTGGAAGACGAGCTGATGCTGGTGCAGAGCAACGGCATCGCGCAGTGGCTGAAGTTGGCGCTGGCCCGCGCACCGGCGGATGGCGGGCTGGGCATCAGCGCGGCGATCGACGTGCAGTTGCCCGGGCGTTTCCTGTGGACCGCCTATCGTGCGGTGCTGGGCCGCGAAGCGGTGGCCACCACCTCGCCATTCGACAAGTCGCGGCTGACCTGGCGGCTGCTGCGGCTGATTCCGCAGCACGTGGACGACCCCGACTTCGGCCCGTTGCGCGATTACCTGCTGGCCGGGCGCGCCGAAGCCGACGGCCTGCGCCAGTACCAGCTCGCGGCCCAGGTCGCCGACCTGTTCGACCAGTACCAGGTCTATCGCGCGGACTGGCTGGACGACTGGGAACGCGGCGACGACGTGCTGCGCGACGAGTTGCGCGGGCGCCGCACGCCGGTCGACGCCAACCAGCGCTGGCAGCCGCGACTGTGGCGACTGCTGCTGGACGACGTCGGCGCCGACGCGCGCGCGAAACACCGCGCCGAGGTGCACCGGGCCTTCCTGGCAGGCATCCACGAACTGTCCGAACGACCCGCGGCGTTGCCACGGCGGATCGTCGTGTTCGGCATCTCCTCGCTGCCGCAGCAGACGCTGGAAGCACTCACCGCGCTGGCGCGCTTCAGCCAGGTGTTGCTGGTGGTGGCCAATCCGTGCCGGCACTACTGGGCCGACATCATCGAGGACCGCGAACTGCTGCGCGCCGCGCACCGTCGCCAGCACGCCAAGCCCGGCCTGGCGGCGGCACCGCGCTACGAAGACCTGCACCTGCACGCCAACCCGCTGTTGGCGGCCTGGGGCAAACAGGGACGCGACTACATCCGCCTGCTCGACAGCTTCGACGACCCCGCGCGCTACCGCGACCGCTTCAGCGCGATCGGGCGCAGCATCGACCTGTTCCAGGATGTGCCCGGCGACGGCCTGCTGCAGCAGGTACAGCAGGCGGTGCTCGACCTGCAGCCGTTGCCGCCCGATCCGGCCGCGCGCCGAACGTGGCATCCCGGCGACGCCACGCTGCGCATGCACGTGGCGCACAGCCCGCAGCGCGAGGTGGAAATCCTGCACGACCGCTTGCTCGACCTGTTCGAGCAGGCCGAGCGCGTTGGCAGGCCGCTGGCGCCGCGCGACGTGATCGTGATGGTGCCGGACATCCAGACCTACGCGCCGCACATCGAGGCAGTGTTCGGCCGGCTGCCGGCCGGCGACCCGCGCCATCTGCCGTGGAGCGTGGCCGACCAGTCCGCCCGCCGCAGCGCGCCGCTGATCGTGGCGCTGGCACATCTGCTGGCGCTGCCCGAGTCGCGCTTCGCGGTCAGCGACGTACTCGACCTGCTCGACGTGCCGGCACTGCGCCGGCGCTTCGGGCTCGACGACGACGGCCTGCCCACGCTGCGCCGCTGGATCGAGGGCACCGGCGTCCGCTGGGGCCTGGACGGCGCGCAGAAACTCAGCCTCGGGCTGCCCGCGCTGGAACAGAACAGCTGGCGCTTCGGCCTGCGCCGCATGCTGCTGGGCTACGCCGTGGGCGATGGCGAGAGCCTGGACGGCATCGCGCCCTACGCCGAGATCGGCGGGCTCGACGCCGCACAGATCGGGCCGCTGGCCAACCTGCTCGATCAACTGGAGGCAGCGTGGAAACAGCTCGGCACCGCCGCCACGCCGGGCCAGTGGGCCGAACGTCTGCACGCACTGCTGGGCAACTTCTTCGACCACGACGACGCCGAGGATGCCTGGCGCCTCAACCGCCTGCACGACGCACTGGACACCTGGCTGGAAGCCTGCGCCGAGGCCACCTTCGAGCGCCCGATTCCGCTTGCCGTGGTACGCGAACACTGGCTCGCCGCGATCGATGAGAACCGCCTGTCGCAGCGTTTCCTCGGCGGCGCGGTGAGCTTCGGCACCTTGATGCCGATGCGCGCGATTCCCTTCCGGGTGGTGTGCCTGCTGGGCATGAACGACGGCGACTACCCGCGCCGGCAGACGCCGCAGGATTTCGACCTGATGGCGCAGCCCGGCCACGCGCGACCGGGCGACCGCTCGCGCCGCGAAGACGACCGCTACCTGTTCCTGGAGGCGCTGCTGTCCGCGCGCGATGCATTCCACCTCAGCTGGGTCGGCCACAGCGTGCGCGACAACAGCGTGCTGCCGCCGTCGGTGCTCGTCGGCCAGTTGCGCGACTACCTTGCCGCCGGCTGGCATCACGTCGACGAAGCCGCCGACGCACCGCAAGCCGGCCAGCACCTGCTCGACGCGCTGACCACCAGCTACCCGCTGCAACCGTTCAGCCGAAGCTACTTCGAGGCTGGCCACGACCCGCGCGTGTTCACCTACGCCAGGCAATGGCAACAGGTTCATCAGGCACCGTCCGCCGTGGCCGCACCGGCCGCACTGGAGCCGTGGTTGCCGGACGCCGCGCTGAGCCTGGGCCAGTTGCAGCGCTTCCTGGCCCGGCCGGTCGCGTTCTTCTTCAATCAGCGCCTGAAGGTGCACTTCACCGAGAGCAACGACGAAGCGCTCGACGACGAACCGTTCGACCTCGACCCGCTGCAGCGCCACGACGCTACCCGCCGCGTGTTTGCCGCCGCGCTGGAGAGCAACACGGAGCAGTCCGTGGCCTCGGCAGTGCGTCGGCTCGCCGATGAGGGCGTGTTGCCGCCGGGCGGCTTCGGCGCCGAACTGGCGCAAGCCATCGCCATCCAGGCCCGTTCCCTGGCCGAACGCTGGGAGGCGGCATGCACGCGCTGGCAACCGCTGGAGGCAAAGCACGAATTGCGCTACCGCCGCGGCGACCTGCTGCTGGAGGACTGGCTCACCGATCTGCGCCGCGATGCACAGGGCCAGCAGCGCCGGCTGGAACTGGTCCACGGCGAGCTGCTGGACAAGGACGACGTGCTGCGCATGGACAAGCTCACTCACGCGTGGGCCGCCCACCTGCTGGCCAATGCCTGCGGCGTGCCGACCCAGACCCAACTGGTCGCGATCGACGCGCAGCCAGCGTTCGCCGAACTGCCACGCGAACAAGCCTGCGCCTGGCTCGACCAGTTGCTCGACGCGCTGTGCCGAGGCATGCGCGCGCCGCTGCCGCTGGCCCGGCGTACCGCCTTCGCCTGGCTGAAGTCGGAAGGCAGCAAGCGCGAGCCGGCCATCGTCGCCGCCGCGTGTTACGAGGGCAATGCATTCGCCCATGTCCCCGGCGAACGCGACCGCGATCCCTGCCTTGCCCGCGCCTGGCCGACGTTCGCGGCGATGCACGCGGCAGGCTTCGAAGAACTGCTGCAGTTGTATCGGCCGCTGGGCATGTCGCTATTGCCGACGGAGGGCGCCGCATGACCGCGCTCGCCGCCTTGCAGCCGCTCGACGTGCCCTTGCAGGGCGTGCAACTGATCGAAGCCAGCGCCGGCACCGGCAAGACCTGGACCATCGCGGCGCTGTACCTGCGCCTGGTGCTGGGCCACGGCCGCGCCGGCCCGGCACTGCTGCCGCCGCAGATCCTCGTGCTGACCTTCACCAAGGCTGCCACTGCCGAGTTGCGCGAGCGCATCCGCGCGCGCCTGGCCGAGGCTGCCGAAGTGTTCCGCGGCCAGCGCACGCCGGACGATTACCTGACCCGCCTGATGGCGCACTACCCCGCCGGCGACGCCCGCGCGCTGGCTGCACGGCAACTGGAACTTGCCGCGCAATGGATGGACGAGGCAGCGGTGTTCACCATCCACGGCTGGTGCCAGCGCATGCTGGGCCAGCACGCGTTCGACAGCGGCCATCCGCTGGTGCAGGAGGTGAACAGCGACGAAAGCGCGTTGCTGGCCGAGGCGGTGCGCGACTACTGGCGCCAGCATTGCTTCGTGCTCGAACGCGAACACAGCGCGCGGATCAGCGCGTTGTGGGCCAACCCGGCGCAGCTGCAGGCCGCGGTTGCGCCCTTGCTGCGGCAACCGCTGGAGCAACTGCGCGTCGGCGGCGAGCCGCTGCCGCAAATCGACGACCTCGCCAGCATGCTGAGCGGACACTACGCCTCGCTGGCGGACGCGGAGCGCGCCGCGCGGCAAGACTGGAGCGAGCACGCGGGCGCACCGGCAACGATGCTGCGCGAAGCGCTGCAGGCCAAGGCGCTGAACGGCAGGACATACACCGCCGCCAAGCTCGACAGCGACCTCGCCGTCCTGCAAGCCTGGATCGACGGCGCCATCCGCCCCCCGCGCGACGTGATCGAGCGCGCTGCCCAGACCAGGCTTTCGGCATCGACCAACAAGAACGGCAGCACGCCGACGCATCCGTGCTTCGAGGCGATGGATCGCCTGCTCGCGGCGATCGATGCCACCGGCTCGCCGCAGCCGCTGGTTCTCGCCCACGCCGTACCGTGGATCGCCGCGCGCCTGCAGGCAGCCAAACAGCGGCTGGCGCAGATGGGTTACGACGACATGCTCACGCGCCTCGACCAGGCCTTGCACGGCATCAGCGGCGAGCGGCTGGCCAGCACCATCGCCACGCAATACCCGGTCGCGCTGATCGACGAGTTCCAGGACACCGATCCGCTGCAGTGGCGCATTTTCCAGCGCACGCATGCCGGGCGAGCCGACACCGGCCTGCTGCTGATCGGCGACCCGAAGCAGGCGATCTACGGCTTCCGCGGAGCCGACATCCACACCTATCTGCGCGCGCGCCGCCGTGCCCAGTCGCCCACCTGGACACTGGGCACCAACTACCGCTCCACCGCGGCTCTGGTGCGCGCGGTCAATCACCTGTTCGAACATGCCGAGCAGCACCCGCGCGGCGCGTTCGCCTTCGGCAAGGGTGCCGACGCGCTGCCCTTTTTCCCCGTGCGCGCCCATGGCCGCAAGGAAACCCTGCTGCTGGACGGCAAGCCGGTGGCGGCGCTGCAACTGGCGCGCGCAGCCAGCCTCGAACCGATCGGCAAGGGCGCCGGCCAGACCGGGCTGGCCGATCACGCGGCGGCGTGGCTGGTGCATCTGCTCGACGCGGCGCAGCGCGGCCGTTGCGGGTTCGATGATGGCGAACATCCGTTGCGCCCGCTGGTGCCGGGCGACGTCGCCATCCTGGTGCGCAACGGCACGGAAGCGGCCTGCGTGCGCCAGGCTCTGCGCGCGCGCGGACTGGCCAGCGTCTACCTGTCCGATCGCGAATCGGTGTTCGCCTCGGCTGAAGCGGCCGACCTGCTGCTGTGGCTGCGCGCCTGTGCCGAGCCGGGCTCCGATCGCGCGATGCGCGCGGCCCTGGCCACTGCCACGCTGGATCAGGACTACGCCGCGCTGGATCTGCTCAACCGCGACGAAACCTGCTGGGAGGCGATGAGTGAACGCTTCCGCCAGTTGCACGAGCTGTGGTTGAAACATGGCGTGCTGGCGATGCTGCACGAGCTGCTGCATCGCTTCGAGTTGCCCGCGCAACTGCTGCGCCGCGACGACGGCGAGCGCGCGTTGACCAACCTGCTGCACCTGGCCGAGTTGCTGCAGCAGGCTGCTGCCACGCTCGATGGCGAACACGCGCTGTTGCGCCACCTGGCCCACCAGATCACCCAGGCCGGCGAGGCGGGCGCGGAGCCGGCCGACGAGAAGATCGTGCGGCTGGAAAGCGAGGCGGCGCTGATCCAGGTGATCACCATCCACAAATCCAAGGGGCTGGAATATCCGCTGGTGCTGCTGCCCTTCATCTGCTTCGCGCGCGAAACGAAGGCCAGCGACCGCTTCGTGCTGCACCAGCAAGACGGCAGCGCCACGCTAGACCTGGTCGTCTCCGAGACCGACCGTGGACGCGCCGATCGCGAACGGCTGCAGGAAGACCTGCGCCTGTTCTACGTGGCGGTAACCCGCGCCATCCACGCCTGCTGGCTGGGCGTGGCCAACCCCAGGGATGGCCAGAAGAAGGCATCCGGACTGCACAAGTCCGCCTTCGGCTACGTGCTCAATGGCGATGAGCCGATTGCCGAGGGCGAGCTGGCCGCGCAACTGGAAGCGCTTGCCGATGAGCAAGCCGAGGTCCATCTCGTCACCCTCGACGCCGAACCGGCCACCCACCGCTACCAGCCCACCCGCGGCGAAGTGCCCGTGCAGCCCGCGCGCCGCTACCACGGCACGCCGGTCGAACCGTGGTGGATCGCCAGCTACAGCGCCTTGCGCATAGGCCACGAAGACAACTCGCGACCGGCCGCCCCGGAAACGGCGCGGCAGGATGTGCTGGCCGAAGGCCTGGCGGGCGAAGCGGTCGACCCGCCCGCGGCCGGCGCCGCGGTCGGCATCCATGCGTTCCCGCGCGGCGCCGAACCGGGCACGTTCCTGCACGAGTTGCTGGAATGGTGCGCGGAGGCGGGTTTCGCCGCCACCGCCGATTCACCGCAGGTGCTGCAGGCCTTGATTGCACGCCGTTGCCAGCGGCGCGGCTGGGACGAATTCGCGGACACCCTGTCGCAGTGGCTGCCGGACTTCCTGCGCACGCCGCTGGCGCTGCCCGATGGCCAGCGGGTGAGCCTGGCCGACGCCGACGGTCATCGCGCCGAGATGGAGTTCTGGTTCGAAGCCCGCCACGTCCACACGCTGGCGCTGGACCGGCTGGTCAGCGCGCAGACGCTGGCGGCACGCCCGCGCCCCGCTCTGCTCGCCGACCAGCTCAACGGCATGCTCAAGGGCTTCATCGACCTGATCGTCGAGCACGGCGGCCGCTGGTACGTGGTCGACTACAAATCCAACTGGCTCGGCGGCGACGCGCGCGCGTACAGCGCCGAAGCGATGGACGCCTCGGTGCGCCACAGCCGCTACGACCTGCAGTACGCGATCTACACCCTGGCGCTGCATCGCCAGCTGCACGCGCGCCTGCCCGGCTATGACTACGAACGGCACATCGGCGGCGTGCTGTACCTCTACCTGCGTGGCGTGGACGGGCACGGCCACGGCGTGCATCGCGAACGGCTGCCGTTCGCCCTGATCGACGCCATGGATCGCCTGTTCGCCGAAGGGGAATCGCGCGATGCCGCATGAGCGCACCTTGGGGCTGCTGCAACGCGACCAGCAACAGCATCGCCTGCGCCCGCTGGACGTGGCGCTGGCGCGCTTCATCGCCGAACGCGATCCGCACGGCCCGGCAACGCTGCCGTGGCTCGCCGCCGTGCTCAGCCGGCAGCTCGCCGACGGCCATCTGTGCCTCGACCTCACCGCGCTGGAAGCACTGGCCGACGAACAGGACTGGCCCGCACACTGGCGCCAGGCGCAGGCCGCGCTGGGCGACGGTCACGCGTTGCTGGCCTCGCGCCTGGTCGCCGATCGCGACGGCTTGCCGCTGGACGCGCCGCTGGTGCTCGACGGTCCGCGCCTTTACCTGCGCCGCTACTGGAACCACGAGCGCCAGGTGGCCGCCGCGATCCGTCAGCGACTGCAGCCGATCCAGCCGGTGCCCGATGCGCTTGCCGCGGAGCTGGCGCGCCTGTTTCCCGCGACAGCGACCGGCCTGCCCGACTGGCCGAAGATCGCCTGCGCCCTGGCGGCGCGGGGCAGCTTCACCGTGATCACCGGCGGTCCCGGCACCGGCAAGACCACCACCGTGGTGCGCCTGCTCGGCCTGCTGCAGACCCTGCACCTGCGCGACCAGCCGCATCCGTTGCGCATCCGCCTGGCCGCGCCCACCGGCAAGGCGGCCGCACGGTTGAATGCCTCCATCGCCGAGCAACTGGCCCGGCTCGATGTCGACGATGCCACGCGCGACGCCATCCCCGCCCAGGTCGAAACCTTGCATCGCCTGCTCGGCGCCCGGCCGGACACGCGCAGGTTCCGCCATGACCAGGACCACCCGCTGCACCTGGATGTGCTGGTGATCGACGAAGCCTCCATGATCGACCTGGAAATGATGTCCGCCGTGCTTGCCGCGCTGCCGGCCAGTGCGCGGCTGATCCTGCTCGGCGACAAGGACCAGCTTTCGTCGGTGGAAGCGGGTGCGGCGCTGGGCGACTTGTGCCAGCGCGCGGAGGTCGGCCATTACAGCGACGCCACCGCCGAGTGGCTGCGCAGCATCACCGGCGACGACATCCGGCCCTTCGTGCGGGCGGACGCGCGACCACTGGATCAGCACGTCGCGATGCTGCGTTACAGCCATCGCTTCGCCGAAACCAGCGGCATCGGCCAACTGGCGCAGGCGGTCAACGCCGGCGACATCACGCGCATCACGAACCTGCTGGGGACGCCGTGCGCCGATCTGGCCTGGGTTCCCGCCGCCAGCAGCACGGAAGTGGCCGAGCTGGCGATCGACGGCGGCGGCGCGCGCTTCACCGGCGACGGCACGGCCGCGAGCCGCGGCTACCGCCACTATCTCGAACAGCTGCGGCAATGGCGCCCCGACGCCGACGCCGGCCCCGCCGCGCACGACGAGTGGGCGCGCAACGTGCTGCAGGCATTCAATCGCTTCCAGCTGCTGTGCGCGCTGCGCCGCGGGCCGCATGGCGTGGAAGGGCTCAATCAGTTGATCGCCGCCGCACTGCAGGCGCAGGGCCTGATCGAAGCCAGCAGCGGCTGGTACGAGGGCCGCCCGGTCATGGTGACCCGCAACGACTACGCCCTGGGCCTGGCCAACGGCGACGTCGGCATCTGCCTGCGCACGCCCGACGACCACGGTCAGCTGCGCCTGACCGTGGTCTTCCTGGCCAGCGGCGGCGGCGGCTCCGGCACCCGCGTACGCCACGTGGCACCCTCACGGCTGGGCGAGGTCGCCACCACCTACGCGATGACCGTGCACAAATCGCAGGGCTCGGAGTTCGATCATACGGCGCTGGTCCTGCCAGCCGAAACCAGCCCGGTGCTGACCCGCGAGCTGCTCTACACCGGCATCACCCGCGCGCGCCGCTGGTTCAGCCTGCTCGGCAGCGAGGCGATCCTCGCCGACGCGGCGGCACGCCGCACCCGCCGCCATTCCGGCCTGGCCGAGCGACTGGCGGAGGACGTCCACGACCAAAGCAGTCCCGCAGCCCCTGCCACCTGAGCGCAACGCACCGCCACGCAGCCGGCCCAGCCCTTGCCGTCATTCCTGCGAAGGCAGGAATCGCACCGCCCTGCGCATCCAGGCCACCGAACCAGGTGCGATCCCGGCCTTCGCCGGGATGACGGTCGGGATAGTTGCAGGCATGACGACGCGGTGAACCTTGCCCTCAGGACTTCGACGACACCCGTATAAAAAAAGCGCCGCCGCGGAATCCGCGACGGCGCCATGTTCAATGCCTGGACCGGCTCAGCTCGGCGTGCAGCTCCCGCTCGTCAGCGATTTCGTGGTGACGCTGCCCGAACCGTTCACGTCGAGCTGGGCACCGGGCACCTTGGCGGTGATGGTGCCGGTACCGCTGCTGCCGCTGCGATAGCAGGCGGCGAATACCAGCGGCGTGCTCGGCTTGAGCTGGCCTTGCTGGCCAAAGGTGACGATGGTGCCGCTCTTGGCCTGGATCGAGACGTTGGTCTGCGGGTCGACGCTGCGCAGCAGGATCGAGGTGCCTGCGGCGTAGGCCTTGTTCGCCGACGCGGCGCCCGCGGGATAGGTATAGACGAGCCAGCCCTGGTCGTACGCCGTGCCGCCGGAGGTGCAGCCGGCAGTCGCCTCGCCGGGGCACATCGACACCAGCTGGCCGCGCGTGATCGCCTCGCTGCGTGCGTAGTTCAGGCTGGCCAGCATGGCGTTGCTGGCCGAGCTGACCTGGTTGCGGTGGATCACGTCGCGGAAGCTGGGCACGGCAATCGCCAGCAGGATAGCCATCACCGTGATGGTGATCATCAGCTCCAGCAGGCTGAAGCCGCGTTCGCGGTTGGGCGTGGCCGTCACGGCGCTCACCAGCAGCTTCCGTTGCTGTTGGAGGAGGCCGAGGCCGGGCCTGGTGTCTTGTTGCCCGCGTTGTCGATGGTCAACGGACCGCACAAGTCGTTGGCCTGTCCGCCCACCGGCGTGGCGGTGGCCACGAAGGCCTGCGACGAGGAGCTGGCCACCACGGTCACCGAGTAGAAGCCCTTCTCGGAAGGCGCCGGATTGGTGAAGCCGATGTCGGTGAGGCCGCCGTAGGCATTGGCGGTGGCGTAGTAGCGCTCCTGCGCCGTAGCGACGCGCAACAACAACTCCTGTCCGTCCGCCCGATGCGCGCGGAACGCGTAGCGGCCATAGGTCGGAATCGCGATGGCGGCGAGCACCGCGATGATCACCACCACGATCATCAGTTCGAGCAGGGTGAAGCCGCGCATGTGCCCCATCGCCCATTCCTTCTGCTTGCCGTCACAGGTCATTGTTCAACTCCCGCCACGCGCGCCGACGCCAGATCGCGTCATCGATATTGAGATTGCCGCCGCCCTGCAGCTCCAGGCCCGGGATCAGCAGTTTGCCGCCGCCGATCACCGACGCCACCGGCACCGAGCCGCCGGTGGGCGGATTGTTGACCAGGCCGCCCACGGTACTCACCCCACTGGCCCAACCCGAGGTCGGGCCGGCCGGGCCGGACAGGCCGCCGCCCGAACCGCCGGTGGCCGCGTTGAGCACCATCAGCGCACCGCCGATCGTGGCGCTGCAGGGATCCTGGCTGCCCGGGATCAGCGTGGTGATGATGGCACGGTTGGTGTTGAACAACGCACCGGCGGTCACCACCATGCGCTCACCCGGGGAAGAGGACAGATTCAGGTCGATGTACCAACCATTCTGCGCCAGGGTCAGCGAGTTGTCGGTCAAGCCGCGCAACGTGTTGAGCCCATTGGCAGACTGCGCCTCGTACAGCGTCTGCTGCTGCAGGTCGGCCTTGACCGCGGTGATCGGGTTGCCGCTGGTGTCGAGCTTGTCGCGAATGCCGTAGATCGACTGAGTCACCGCGCTGGTGCTGGTATTGTCGTCTGCACCGAGGTACTTGCCGGTGCCGAACACCACGATGAAGCGGTTGGTGGCCGGGTCGGGGAACAGCCGCGGCATCACCGTGATCGGTTGCGCACCCTGAGTGGCCGGCTTGAATGCCAGCGTCACGTGCGCCTGCCAGTTGGCCGGATTGGGATCGGTCAGGTCGAAGCGCCACAGGTTGCCGTTGAGGTCGCCGGCAAACGCCACGTCATCGATCTGGTCGTTGTTGTAGTCCCCGAGCACCACGGACGACAGGCCGCCGCTGGTGACGCCGCTGATCGTGGTCAGCGTCTTCAGCTCGCGCAACAGCGTGCCGGTCTGCGCATCCAGCACGAACAGCGCGCTGTAGCCCTTGGACGCAGCCGCCAGGGTCACGCAGTTCGGCGGGCGATCGGACTTGCTGCAGTCGGGGAAATAGCCGCCCGGCACCAGCACCACCCACTTGCCATTGGCCAGACGGCCGATGTTGGGCTGGCCGAAGGTGAAACCCAGGTCGGCCGGGTCGCCCACGCCGCTCACCGCCGGGGTGTCGGCGTTGAACTCCCACAGCACTTTCTGGCTGGCATTGGCCTCGGTGACATCGCCGGGGTTGGTGATGTCCAGCGCATAGACGCCACGGCCGCCCAGGCGCAGGCCGCCCACCAGCAGCGTGTGCCAGCCCTTCGTGGTCACGGCCGGCGTGCTGGTGTCGTTGGCGAAGTACACATCGCGCGTCACCGGGGTGGCATCGACGGTCGGGGCAAACTTGAAGTTGGTCCTGGCCGTGAGGTTGCCCAGGTTCGGATACACCGTGCGGGGCACGTAGGCGAATATCTCCTTGCCCGCGTCGGCATCAGGCACCGCCACCGGCGGCGTCGACGAGTCCAGCACCATCTTGGCGTTGAACGCATGCAGCATGCCGTCGTTGGCGCCCACGTACACAGCGGGCGTGCGGTCCTGGTAGATCTTGGCGAACGCTTCGTAGCTGTGGCAGGTCGTCAGGGTCGGCGCCGACTGCACGCAGGTGCTGCCGTCATTCTGCATCGCCAGCGCTTCGGGCGAGCCCGACGGCCAGCCGCTGTGATAGCCGCTCGACGGCGCCCCCACGTACAGGGCCTGCGAGTTGATGATGGCCCCGAGCAGGCTGCTGCGCGTGCGGTAGACGCTACCCTCCAGCGCGCGCGAACCGCGCAGGTAGTCCAGTCGTGCCTGCCCCGTATCCGTGCTGCCGGTGCTGGCCGGCAGGCCGCTGAGCAAGGTCTGTGCGCTCAGGTAGCTGCTGCCCGTGCTGGCGGTCAGGTTGTCCAGACCGGTAAAGGTGCGGAAAGCGGCGCCGCCGTCGAACGAACCGTCCGCCTTCTCCTTGGCGCTGAGGATCTGCCGGTTGGCCGGCGGGGTCTTCGTCGCGTCAGTGAGGATCACGCCCGCATCCCACTGCAGGCCCGCCACGGTGCCGTCGACATTTGCCGTAATGGCCTGGAATACACCCGTCCAGTCGCCCGAACTGTAGCCTGAGGTGAAGCCGATCGCGCCCTGCACCAGCACGCTGGTATTCAGTGCGCTGGTGGTCGCCGGCACGTTGCGCGCGCTGATGTTGGTCAGGATGTTGGTCAGCTGGTCGACCAGGTTCTGCGGGTTGGCTGCATTGAAGTAGTCACCGCGACTGTTGATGGCGGCGTGCCAGGTGTCGTCGATCGCTGCCGGATCGTTGTTGATTGGCCGCGGCCAACCCGTACTTCCGCTGGAGTTGGTCTGCCCGCGCCGCAGACGGCATAGATCGTTGTTGGCATCCGTGCAGTCGGCGTCGGTCGAATGGGTCAGGTTGCCGGGCACGCCCAGGGTCACCATGTACTGCACCAGGTGCGGCCAGTTGGCGGGATCGTTCTTCGGGTTGAAATACTTCTCCAGGGCCGGCGAGGTGGCGCCGGTGACCACGCCCGTCGTGGTGTCGGGCATGTACGGCGGCACGATCTTGCCCTGGGATGGCTTGTACAGGTCGGGGCGCAGATTGGTCGCCCAATAGTTGAACGCAATATTGGCCAGTGATGAGGTGTAGACGTTGCCCTGCACGTCCCAATACACGCGGGACTCGGCGGTATTGGCAGCATAGGGGGTGCCGTCAGGCAAATTGCCCGAGACGGCCGACTGCGACGTCTGGAACGGGGTGGGCAGAGTTGGATCGCTCTCGTTCCAGTAACCGTCAGTCACCAGCATGTGGTAGTTCTGCCGGCATACCAGCTCCAGTCCATCGGCACCGCTCGTCTTGGGTGGATCCCAGTACGGGTCCTGCAGGTTGCCGGTGCCGCCTGTATTGCCATTGCCGCGTTGGAAGAACTTGCCCGCACGGATAGTCGAGGCGCGGTTTGGTGTGCCGCCACTGGCGTCGGTCTGGAACATCCAGTTGAAGAATGCGCTGCGGTAACAATCGGGCGGAGTCTTGATCGCGCCGGATTGCTGGATGGCCGAAGGACTGGAGGTTGTCGTCGAACTCGCATCGCATCCGGACGCATCGATCAGGCTGGTGATGATCGCGCTGCTGGGCAGCTTGAACGTGCCATCGTTGATGTTCTGCCACGCGGCACGAATGCTGTTGCCGAAGCCGCCGGTTACCGTGGTTGCACCGAGCGAGCCGAACACGCGCGACAACGCGGTCTTGGTCATCAGGTTGCGCGTACGGTAGTACGCATACCAATTGGCGAAATTCTGCCACTGGTTGACCGACTGGCCATTGATGGTGACGGTCGTGTTGGGGACGGCCACAGCCTCCCAGTTGGCGCTGGTGTAGAGATTGGTGCGGCCGGCGCTGTCCGGGTTGCCGAAAGTATCGACCGTGATGGTGGGCGCCGTGAACTTGTAGCGGTAGTAGTACGGACCGCCGTTCGGATAGGTGTTGCCATCGGAGTCAGCGCTGCTGCCGTCCATCGGCGAGCTGCCATAGCCGCATTTCCAGCGGTTGTCGCTGGCGACCGTGGAGGTGTCGGTGGTCGAGACTTTCCAGGTAACGTAATTCGCGGTGGCGCTGGTCTTGTCGCCGTCCCTCCGGGTGTATCCGGAACCGCTGCTGTCCCGAGTCTTCAGATTGGTGCCCGAATACACGGTGGCGATACCGCTGCCGCTGGTGTTGGCGACGTTGTCCGTCCAGAAACGGTGGGTGCCGCCACTGGAAGTGTCAGAGGTGTTCGTCTGGCAGCTACCCGTGTCCGCGTTCGCCGCGCAGGTAGTTCCGAACATGGCGTAGTAGGTGACAGTGGTCTTGTAGGTAAGGACACCGGTGAGATCTGTCAAGCCGGTGGGATCGGTCGTGCCGTTGGGATTGTTGCGATAGCTGGAGTAAGTGTCGGCCGTCACCGGCGAATACGGTCGGTTGACGCCAACGCCGTCCAGCCACACCGCAGCCAATGTCTTGTCCGCGTTCGGGAACAACGACCCGTCTGCCTTCACCGGCGGCGAATACACGACGTTCGGGTTGTAGTACACACCGTTCATGGCCTTGGAACGGACGTCGCCGCTGGACGTGATGCGCGGATCAATCACGCCGGCGCAGCGCCACGGTCCGCTCCAACTGCCGCCATCGAACGGCCGGTTGTCGCCCATGTAATTGCTGGCCATCGATCCCGAATCATCGAACGTCACCACGATGTTCGGCGGCACCGCCTGGGTCACGTTGGGCGGCGTGGGGCTGAGCTCCACGATGCCGCTGGTCGCTGCCGTGGCCGCGGAAGCGGGGGCGGAAACGAAGCTGCTGCCGGCGGCGACCAGCGCCATCACCGACAGCGTCGCGGGCACCTGGGCCGGTGCGGAAAGACCACCCAGGGCGGTGAGCACGGCGCCCATCAGCGCCGACGACATGCACCCGGGAAGAAACCGACGACTGGACATGGCTTGGATACTCCGACTCAGTTGCTCTGGCTCAATTGCTCTTGGCCGCGAAGGTGCTTTCCATCACGCGCACGGTGTTGGCGCTGCCGCCCGTGGCGCGCGCGGTGATGCGATAGATGTGGCGGCTGGCGCTGGCGGTGCCGGTGCCGGTGCTGCCGGTGGTGCCCGACTCATGCAGTCCGCCGCTGACCCCCGGCGGCAGCTCCACGCCGAGGTCCTCGATGATGTAGCGCGGGTTCTGCGCCAGCTTGCCGTCGCCGCTGGTGTAGCCCGAGCCGCTGTAGCCCTTGTACTCGGTGGAGCCTGCGGTGACCCAGCCCTGCTTGGTGCGGAAGTCGACCACGTTGGCGATCGGGTTGGCCGGGTCGTACACGTAGCAGTCGGTGAAGATGCCGGTGCCGCAGTTGAGGTGGGCGGTGACGTTGGTGGTGCTGGTCCACAGCTTCCACTCGGCGCCGCGCAGCGCGGTCATCGCGCTCATCTCCGCCTGCTGCGCATTGTGCAGGCCGCCAGCCATGCGCTCCTGCAGCAGCGAACGGCCGGAGGCGCTGATCGCCAGGATGGTCAGCAGGATCAGGAAGATCAGCGCCACCACCAGTACCGCGCCGCGCTGGGCGCGCGGGGCGGTTCGCATCGACAGTGGCTTGTTCGGTATCGCCATGGTTCGGCTCCAGGAAAACACTCGCACGGCGGTACCGGTGAGGGCCGCCGCCTTCATCACGGGTTGTAGTTGCGCACGGGCACCAGCACGCTGAACTCGCGCCGCAGCAACTGGTCGGGGAAGCCCTGGTCGCTGGGCTTGACGGCATGGCCGGATGGCGGCAGCAGGCCGGTGTTGGCATCGGCGCTGTAGCGGTAGTTCAGCTGGTTGCCGGTCAGCGTGTACAGCGGCGTCTGGCCGTCCATCAGCAGACTGACCTCGATGCTGACGATGCCGCGCCACAGGCAGCCGGTGCTGGTGAGCGCGTTCAGCTCGCTCGGCGGGCAACTGGTGGCCGCATCGACATCCTTGGCGCTGAGGAAGCTGATCTTGCCATTGGCATCCTGCACCCCGTAGCGGAAGTCCAGCCGCTCGACGCCGCGCACCAGTTCATCCTCCGAGCCGCCGCGACCAGCCGTGCCGCCGTTGACCCGCCGCATCAGCGCGCCGGTCAATGGCGCCTTGCCGTCGTTGTTGACGCTGACCAGCTTGAGGTAATAGGTGACGGTCTGGAAATCGCGGTTGACGTCGAACACCTTGGGCGCCGACTCCGGCTCCTGCGCGGTCGGAAGGTTGGCTGCGCCGGTACCGAAACCGTCGGTGGTGTTGGCCACCGGGGTGATCACGCCAACGCTGCTGGCGGTGGCCGGAAAGATCTGCGCGTTGGAGCAGTCGGCCAGCATGAACAGGTCGCCATTGGCGGCATTGCTCACCGGCGGTTCGCCGGTCCGCGGGGCCAGGGTGATCGAGGTGATGGTGGCCGCGCTGCTGCTGGTGGCCAAGGTGCTGCCGGTGACACCTGGGGGGACGATGGCCCAGCCGGCAGCGGGGTCGACGTAACGCACGGTGAGCACGTCCGCGCCCTTGACCCGGTTGTCGATCGCCGTGCCCATCGCCGGGATGGTGCCGACGGTGGTGTGCGGATCGACCGGTTGGCAGGCGGTGAGCGTGCAGTCATAGCCGCGCATGAACAGGAACGAGGGCATCGAATACGGCGCCGTGGGCGCAGCCGGATACGAGCCGCTGCCCCACGCCGTGGTGACGTCGCCGAACGCGCCGCTGACCGCGCCGGCGGCACCGATCAGCTTCTTGGCATAGACCTTGGGCGTACGGATGTGATCGAGCGCGCTGCCGCCCGAGGCGACCTTGGCCACGCCCCCGGTGTTGGTGCAGTACTGCCCGTTGGCCATGCGCAGGTCGGTGCCCATGCGCGTCACCGCGAAACGGCCGGCCTCCTGCAATTGAGCCAGCTGGTTCTGTGCCTTATTGCTGCTGGAGGTGGAAGCGAACACGGTGACGATGCCGGCGGCTACCAGCAGGCCCAGCACCATGGCCACCATCAGTTCGATCAGGGTGAAGCCGCGCGCAGCGCGCGACAGCATGCGGAACGCGCTCATGGCTGGAAGTCCCACGTGAAGGATTGTGCTTCGCTGTCCCGATGGTCCTTGTCGCCGGCGCCCTGCTCGTTCCAGTTGATCGTCATCGTACAGTTGCCGCCATAGGGCGGCCGCATGGCCAGCTGCGAGGTGGGGTCGTAGCCGGCGGTGCCCACGCCGCCGCAGGCGATGCTGGCCGTCGGATTCGGCAGGAAGGTCTTCAACTGGCTGCTCCACAGGCGCTGGTCATGGGTGGCCAGCTCCGCCGCGTCGCAGGCTGCGCCGGACCCGCAGCCGATCGAGCTGGACGACACCGGATACGCGGTGCTGTTGTAGTTGCCGTTCCACACGCCGATCGGGTTGGCACTCATCCGCGCGGCCATGCTGTTGGCGAGGAACACCGCCTGGGTGCGCACGTAAGCGGCGTGGTTGGAGCGCGTGGCCATCACCATCAGGCTGGCCAGGCCAATCAGGCCGATGCTGAAGATCAGCACGGCCATCATCACCTCGATCAACGAGATGCCTCGCTGACGCGACAGGACTTGCATGGAATTCTCCCTGATACCCCTGCGTGCAATGTACCCACCCCGCGACGCACGGCCAGCCCCCAGCCGACCGGCGGTAGGAATTGGCCGATGAGCGGTGCGTGGCCCATGGGAAAGGGTGATCCCGATCACGCCGGCGACAGGATTCCCGGGAGCTTCCCCCCGCGAAAAAAGGGGCGTTGGGCGCCTACACCGGAGATAATGGGGTGCCCGACTCGCGGCCTCCCGCCGCCAGCACCATCCATCCGGACCAACCGCATGCCCCTTCGCCACACCCGTCCCGCTGCTCCGGCTGCGCGCTGCCAAAGGAAGCCCCGACGATGACCGTTGACCGCCTCGACATCTGCCGCCCCGACGACTGGCACGTGCATCTGCGCGATGGCGCCACGCTGGCCTCGGTGGTCGGCCATACCGCGCGCCGGTTCGGCCGCGCCATCGTGATGCCCAACTTGAAACCGCCGGTGACCACGGTGGCACAGGCGGAGGACTACCGTCGCCGCATCCTCGCCAGCCTGCCGTCGGGCACCGACTTCCAGCCACTGATGACGCTGTACCTCACCGAGGCCACGCTGGCGCAGGAGATCGAGCGGGCCAAGGCCAGCGGCAGCGTGTTCGCGGTGAAGTACTACCCTGCCGGTGCCACCACCAATTCGCAGGATGGCGTGCGCGATCTGGAGCGTGTGTCGGATGTGTTGGAGGCGATGCAGCGCCACGACCTGCCGCTGCTGCTGCACGGTGAAGTGACCGACCCGGCGATCGACATCTTCGACCGCGAGCGCGTGTTCATCGAGCGCCACCTGATGCCGCTGCGCGCGCGCTTCCCTGCCCTGCGCATGGTGCTGGAACACATCACCACGCGGGACGCAGCCGAGTACGTCGCCGCCGCTCCGGCCAACCTGGCGGCCACGATCACCGCACACCACCTGCTGCTCAATCGCAACGCGCTGTTCGCCGGCGGCCTGAACCCGCACCACTACTGCCTGCCGATCCTGAAACGCGAAACCCACCGCGCCGCCCTGGTGAAGGCGGCGACCAGCGGCGATCCGCGCTTCTTCCTCGGCACCGACAGCGCCCCGCACCCGCGCCACGCCAAGGAATCCGCCTGCGGCTGCGCCGGCGTGTACAGCGCCCACGCCGCGATCGAGCTGTACGCCGAGGCCTTCGACCAGGCCGGCAAACTCGACCGCCTGGAAGCCTTCGCCAGCTTCCACGGAGCGGACTTCTACCGTCTGCCGCGCAACAGCGACCGCCTGCTGCTGGAACGCCGCCCCTGGACGGCACCCGCCGAGCTCGCACTCGGCGACGCCACCTGTGTGCCGATGCGCGCTGGAAGCACGGTGGCGTGGTCGCTGGTTGGCGACTGACCCGTCAATCCCGCAAAAGCGGGACGCCACAAAGACAAACGGCCCGATCCGCAGATCGAGCCGTTTGCATGCATTGCATCTGGTGCCGGAAATAGGAATCGAACCTACGACCTACGCATTACGAATGCGCCGCTCTACCAACTGAGCTATTCCGGCAAAGAGCCGTGGATTTTACGGTGACCGCCCTCCCCGCGCAACCGCGTGGGACCGGCGATGTCAGAAGTTGGCCGAGCCGCTGGTACCGACCACGCGCAGCTCCTTGGGCAGGGCGAAGGTGATGCTTTCCGGCTCGCCGTCCAGCTCGCGCACGGCGCCCGCGCCCCACGACTGCAGGCGAGCGATCACGTCGCGCACCAGTTTCTCCGGCGCGGAGGCACCGGCGGTCAGGCCGATGCGCTGCACGCCGTCGAGCCACTGGCGCTCGATGTGCTCGGCGCCGTCGATCAGGTATGAAGGCACGCCCTGTTTCGCGGCCAGCTCGCGCAGGCGGTTGGAGTTGGAACTGTTGACCGAGCCGACCACCAGCATCAGGTCCACCGCATCGGCGAGCCGGCGCACCGCGTCCTGTCGGTTCTGCGTGGCGTAGCAGATGTCGTCCTTGCGCGGCCCCTCGATGCTGGGGAATTTCGCGCGCAGGGCCTCGATGATCGCCTTGGTGTCGTCCACCGACAGCGTGGTCTGGGTGACGTAGGACAGCGCCTGCGGGAACTTCGGCGCCAGCGTGGCGACGTCCTCCAGCGACTCGACCAGCAGGATCTGCCCGCGGTTGGCCGGATTCCACTGACCCATCGTGCCTTCCACTTCCGGATGCCCGGCGTGGCCGATCAGCACCACGCTGCGGCCGATCCGGCCCAGCCGCGCCACCTCCATGTGCACCTTGGTCACCAGCGGGCAGGTGGCGTCGAACACCTTCAGCTGCCGCTGCGCGGCCTCCTCGCGCACCGCCTGCGACACGCCGTGCGCGCTGAAGATCACGGTGGCGCCGTCGGGCACCTCGTGCAGTTCTTCCACGAACACCGCACCGTCGGCGCGCAGCTTGTCCACCACGTAGCGGTTGTGCACCACTTCGTGGCGCACGTAGATCGGGGCGCCGTAGGATTCCAGCGCACGCTCGACGATGGCGATGGCGCGGTCCACGCCGGCGCAGAAGCCGCGGGGATTGGCGAGCAGGATGTCCATGGACGTACCGACAGATGATGAGCAACCCGTAGGAGCGCACCCTGTGCGCGATGCTTTTCATCATGTCCCGAAAGGCATCGCGCACAGGGTGCGCTCCTACATACAAGCTGAGATTATCGCACGCCGTCCGCGGGCTTGCCGGCGAACAGGCCGAACACGACCAGCATCACCGCACCCACCGTGATGGCGCAGTCGGCCAGGTTGAACACCGGGTAGTTCCACTGGCGAAAGTACACGTGGATGAAGTCGGTGACTTGCGACGCGTGCAGGCGGTCGACCAGATTGCCGATCGCACCGCCGACGATGAAGGCCAGCGGCAAGGCGGTGCGCCAGTCGCGCCGCGGCGTGCGCGCCAGCCAGGCCACCAGCACCGCGCTGATCGCGACCGCCAACAGCACGAAGAACCAGCGCTGCCAGCCCGCCCCATCGGCGAGGAAGCTGAAGGCGGCGCCGGTATTGAACGCCAGCGTCCAGTTCAGGAAGCCGGGGATGACTTCGTGCGGCACGCCCATGGGTTGCAGGGCGTGGACCGCCCACCACTTGCTGAGCTGATCGAGCGCGATGACGACGACGGAAAGCCACAGCCAGGGGAGTGCGTTGGGTTTCGCTTGCATGAACCAGTCCGGGCAGTGTTTCCAACAACGTTCGCCCTGAGCGTAGCGCAGCGGAGTCGAAGGGCACTCCATGCGGCACGCCCTTCGACTTCGGCCCTGCGGGCCTACGCTCAGGGCGAACGGCCTATTTTCAGGTCAGAACCAGCGGCGATCCTCGCCCGGCCCTTCGACATTGCCGACGCAGCGGCCGCACAGTTCCGGATGCTCGGCATGGCTGCCGACGTCCTCGCGGCGGTGCCAGCAGCGCACGCATTTGGCCGCGTCGCTGACGCTGGCGGAAACCCGCGCCTCGGCACCGTCCAGTTCCACCTTCATCGCCTCGTCCGTCCGTGGTGCCAAGGGCGCCAGCGCGAAGTCCGAGGTGATGAAGAAGAAGCGCAGCTCGTCGGCCACCGCGGCGTAGCGCGCGGCAAGTTCCGCGTCAGCATCCACGACCAGCTTCGCCTCCAGCGCCGCGCCGATCTGCTCGGCCTTGCGCATGCCTTCGAGCACGCGCGAGGCGCCATCGCGGATCGCCAGCAGGTCGCTCCACCAGCGGCGCTGCTCGGGCGTCCCCTGGGTGGCCGTCAGGCCGTCGTACCAGGTCTCGAACAGCACGCTCTCGCCGCGCTCGCCGGGCAACTGCTGCCAGATTTCCTCGGCGGTGAAGCCCAGGATCGGCGCCAGCCAGCGCACCAGTGCCTCGGCGATGCGATACATCGCGCTCTGCGCACTGCGCCGGCCGCGGCTGTCGGTCGGCATGGTGTAGAGGCGGTCCTTGGTGATGTCCAGGTACAACGCGCCCAGTTCGTTGGTGCAGAAGTTCTGGATGCGCGCCACCACTTCGGGAAAGTCGTAGCGCTCGTAGGCGGCCACCACTGCCTGCTGCACGTCGAACGCCTGCTGCACCGCCCACTGGTCGAGCAGCAGGCTGTCTCCCACCTGCAGCAGATGCTGCGCCGGATCGAAGCCGTCGAGGTTGCCGAGCAGGAAGCGCGCGGTGTTGCGGATGCGCCGGTAGCTGTCGGAAACGCGCTTGAGGATCTCGTCGGAAACCGACATCTCATTGCGATAGTCGGCCGAGGCCACCCACAGGCGCAGCACGTCGGCGCCCAGCGTGTCCATCACCTTCTGCGGCGCCACAACGTTGCCCAGCGACTTGGACATCTTGCGGCCGTTGGCGTCCACCGTGAAACCGTGGGTGAGCACCTCGTCGTACGGCGCGCGGCCGTGGATCGCCGAGGAAGTGAGCAAGGACGACTGGAACCAGCCGCGATGCTGGTCGGAGCCTTCCAGGTACATCACCTTGTATTGCTTCGCGTCGCCGCGCTGCAGCTCGGGCCGCTGGCCGATCACCGCGAAGTGGGTGACGCCGGAATCGAACCAGACGTCGAGCACGTCGGTGACCTTCTCGTAGTCGCCCGCCTGGTCGCCCAGCAGCGTGGCGGGATCGAGCGCGAACCACGCGTCGATGCCACCCTGCTCCACGATCTTCGCTACCTGTTCGAGCAGCGCGACGGAATCGGGGTGCGGCTCCTGCGTGACCTTGTGCACGAACAGCGCGATCGGCACACCCCAGGTGCGCTGGCGCGAAATGCACCAGTCCGGGCGGCCGGCCACCATGCCGGCGATGCGTTCCTCGCCCCAGCCCGGCACCCAGCGCACGTCCTTGATCGAGGCCAGCGCAGTCTTGCGCAGGTCCGCCTGTTCCATCGAGATGAACCACTGCGGCGTGGTGCGGTAGATCACCGGCGTCTTGTGCCGCCAGCAGTTCGGGTAGCTGTGCTCGATCCTGGCGAAGGCCAGCAGCACGCCGCGCTGGCGCAGCACGTCGACGATGGCGTCGTTGGCCTTCCAGACGTGCATGTTGGCCAGCTCGACGCCGTCGGCGGCCGGCGTGTCGGCGTGATACGCGCCGCGCGAACCGACATAGTTGAGCAGGCCGATGCCGTACTCGCGCGCCACCACGAAATCCTCCACGCCGTGGTCGGGCGAGGTGTGCACGGCACCGGTACCGTCCTCGGCACTGACGTGGTCGCCGAGGATCACCGGCACTTCGCGCGGGTAGAACGGGTGGCGCAGCTTGATGCCTTCCAGCGCCTTGCCCTCGGCATGGCCGAGCACGCTTTTGCTCCCCTCTCCCACTGGGAGAGGGGCTGGGGGTGAGGGTTCGGCTGCGCCGGGATGTTCCGCTCCGCCCGTACCCTCATCCGCCCTTCGGGCACCTTCTCCCAAGGGGAGAAGGGAATAGCGGGCGGCCACCTGCTCGACCAGCGCACTGGCAACCACCAGCAGCACGCGGCGGCCATCGCGCGCCGGCCCTTCGATCAACGCATATTCGAGATCCGCGCCCAGCGACACCGCCTGGCTTTCCGGCAGCGTCCACGGCGTGGTGGTCCAGATCGGGATGGCGACGACGGCGTCGCCGGCGTCGACGCCGAACTTCGCCGCCAGGGCGTTCGCATCGACCGCGTCGTAGGCCACGTCGACCGCCGGCGAGACCTTGTCGCCGTACTCGATCTCCGCCTCGGCCAGCGCGGAGGCGCAATCGAAGCACCAGTACACCGGCTTGGCGCCGCGCAGCACGTGGCCGTTGGCGACGATGCGCGCCAGCGCGCGCAGCATGTCGGCCTCGTACTTGAAATCCATGGTGCGATACGGGTGCTCCCAGTCGCCGAGCACACCCAGCCGCTTGAAGCCGGCACGCTGCGTGTCGACCTGCTCGGCCGCATACTCGCGGCACTTCTGCCGGAACGCGGCGGCATCGAGCTTGTCGCCCGGCTTGCCGAACTTCTTCTCCACCGCGATCTCGATCGGCAGGCCGTGGCAATCCCAGCCCGGCACGTACGGCGCCCGGTAGCCGGCCAGCAACTTGGACTTGACCACCATGTCCTTGAGGATCTTGTTGACCGCATGCCCGATGTGGATCGCACCGTTCGCGTACGGTGGACCGTCGTGCAGCACGAACGTGCGGTCGCGCTGGGCGGTCTTCCGCTGGATCTGCGCATAGCGGCCCACCTGCTCCCACTGCGCCAGCCAGCCCGGCTCGCGTTTCGGCAGATCGCCGCGCATCGGAAATTCCGTATGCGGCAGGTTGATGGTGCTCTTGTAATCGTGGGTCATCGCGTGGGTGCCGTTGAAGATATTGCGGCCCGCCCATGGCGGGCAAAGGCTTCTAAGTTAATGGATGCGCGGGCGCACGGGAAATACCGGGGGATGCGTCACGCTCCGACCAGCCGCGGATTCATGCCCAGCAGCTCGCGCGCCCGGCGGGCGTCGAGCGCCATCTGCGCCTTGAGCGGCTCCAGCCCGTCGAACTTCTGCTCGTCGCGCAGCTTGCCGACGAATTCCACCGCCATCCGCTGGCCATAAAGATCGCCCTCGAAGTCGAACAGGTGCACTTCAAGCAGCGGCTGGCTGACCTGGTTCACGGTGGGGCGCACGCCCAGGCTGGCCACGCCGGGCCAGCTGCATTCGCTCTCGCCCAGGCCCACGCGCACCGCGAAGATCCCCTGCACCGGGCTGACCCGATCGCGCAGATGGATGTTGGCGGTGGGATAACCCAGGGTGCGGCCGAGCTGGTTGCCGCGCTGCACCTTGCCGTCGATCACGAAGGGGCGACCGAGCAGCGGCTCGGCGGCGGCGAACTCGCCGGCGGCAAGCAACTGGCGCACCCGGCTGGCGGATACGCGCGCATCGTGCCACTGCACCTCCGGCATCGTGCAGGCGCGAAAGCCGCATGCGGGACCCATCTGCTGCAGCAACGCCACGTCGCCGGCGCGCTTGTGGCCGAAGCGGAAATCCGCACCCACCCACACCTCGTGCGCGGCCAGTCGCTCGACCAGCACGCGGCGCACGAAATCCTCGGCCGACATCGCGGTGAGCGCGCGGTTGAAGCGCAGCAGCAGGGTCTGCTGCATGCCGGCCGCGGCGAAGCCGCACAGCTTGTCGCGCACGCTGGATATCCGCGGCACCGGTTGCGGCGAGAAAAACGCACGCGGCAAGGGCTCGAAGCTCACCACCAGCGGGCTGCAGCCCAGCTCGTCAGCGCGCGCGAACACCTGCGCCAACAGCGCCTGGTGGCCGCGATGCAGGCCGTCGAACGCGCCCACCGCGACCACGCTGCCGCCGGGCGCCAGGCAAGGGCCGGCGACATCCCTGGAGAGTCTCATCATCGCGCGAGTATATAGAACGGCCGACGTCGCAGCCTCACGCCGCCCGCAGGTCGCGCAGACGGAAGCCGCCGGCAAACAGCATCGCCACGTAGCTGGCGCCACCGGCCAGCACCAGCCCGGCCAGATGCCACAGCCGGGTCAGCACCGACACGCCATGGGTCCAGTCTGGCCACAGCCAGCGGCCGGCCAACAGCACGGCCACCATCACCGCGCAGGCCGCGGCCAGCCGCAGCAAGTGGCGCGACCAGCCCGGCTGGCGCCGGTACACGCCGGCCCTTTTCAGCCAGTGCCACAGCAGCCACAAGTTGACGTAGGCGGCCACTGCGCTGGCCATGCCCAGCGCCATGTGCAGGCCGGGCACGCGGGCGATGCCATCCAGCCACGACAGCTGCTTCAACCCGGCCGGAGCCCACAGTTCGAACAGCAGCGCCAGGAACACCACGTTCAGCAGCATGTTGGTCAGCAGCGAGGCCACCGCCGCACGCACCGGCGTGCGCGTGTCCTGGCGAGCATAGAACGCCGGCAGCAGCACCTTCACCAGCGCGAACGCCGGCAAGCCGAAACTCAATGCGGTGATCGACAGCGTCGCCATGTGCGTGTCATGCGCGGTCCAGCGGCCATGCTGGAACAACGTGGCCACCAGCGGCCCGGCCAGCAGCATCAGCGCGAACATCGCCGGCACCGCGATCAGCAGGGTGATTCGCAGTCCCCAATCCAGCGCGCGCGAGAAACCGGTCGTGTCGGTGGTGACGTGGTGGCGCGACAGCGACGGCAGGATCACCGTGCCCAGCGCCACGCCGAACACGCCCAGCGGCAGCTCCAGGAAGCGGTCTGCCTGCGACAGCCAGCTCTGCGAGCCGACCACCAGCAGCGAGGCGATCACCGTGTCGAACAGCAGGTTGATCTGTGCCACCGAAGAGCCGAACAGGGTCGGCACCATCAACCGCATGATTTTCCGCACCTCCGGATGGCTCCAGCCCCAGCGTGGCAGGGTCAGCAGGTCGAGCTGCCGCAGCGCCGGCAATTGGAACAGCAGCTGCAGGATGCCGGCGGCCAGGATCGCCCAGCCCATCGCCAGGATCGGCGTCTGCAGCTTCTTCGACAGCCACAGCGCGCCGGCGATCATGCACAGGTTGAGGATCACCGGCGTCAGCGCCGGCAGCGCGAAACGGTGGAAGCTGTTCAGCGCGCCACCGGACAACGCCGTCAGCGAGACGAACAGCAGGAACGGGAAGGTCAGCCGCAGCAGCTCGACGGTCAGCTCGAACTTGCGCGGCTCGTCGATCGCGCCCGGCGAGAACAGCACCGTCACCTGCGGCGCGAAGATGATGCCCAGCGCGGTGATCAGCAGCAGCACACCGCCCAGCGTGCCCGACACGCGCGCCATCAGCTCCTTCAACTGCGCGTGCGTGCCCTTTTCCTTCACTTCGGTAAAGACCGGCACGAACGCGGTAGAGAACGAGCCCTCGGCAAACAGCCGGCGCATGAAGTTGGGAATGCGGAACGCCACCCAGAACGCGTCGGTGGCGCCGTTGGCGCCGAACGCGGCGTTGATCGACATGTCGCGCACCAGGCCGAGCACCCGCGAAATCATGGTCATGCTGCTGAACGAGAGCAGCCCGCGGAGCATGCTGGGAGACTTCATGAGCAGCGGTTCTACCTTCGGTGGGGATCGCACGGGGGCGCACAGTTTGACAGCCCGCGCCGGCGGGATCACGGCCCGGTTATGGCAAAATGCCGGCAGCCCTGCCGCCGCGCGCCACGCCGGCCGCGGAAGCAGCCGCCCAAGTGATTGACGCGTCGACGAATCGACCGCATAATTGGCGTCTTTTTCCACCCAACACACTGCATCCCGGAGTTCTACCTTGGCCAACATCAAGTCCGCGAAGAAGCGCGCGCGCCAGTCCGAACAGCGCCGCCTGCGCAACATCAGCGCACGTTCCATGGTCCGCACCGCCCTGAAGAAGGTCGTCAAGGCCATCGAGGCCAAGGACAAGGCCGGTGCCATTGCCGCATTCACCGTCGCCCAGCCGGTGATGGATCGCTACGCCGCCCGCGGCCTGATCCACAAGAACAAGGCCGCCCGCCACAAGAGCCGCCTCAACGCGAAGATCCGCGAACTGGCGTAAGCCGGGGGCGCGACTCGGGTTGCATGAAAAAGCCGGCGCAAGCCGGCTTTTTTCGTGCGCCGCTTCTGCTCCCTCCCCTGCTTGCAGGGGGAGGAGCTGAAGCTGGCCCTCACCGCCGCGGGCGGAATTCGAGCGGCATCGGCTCGCCCAATTGCGCCGCCGACGGCGGCTTCGGGCCGCAGGCGCCGCAGGTGCTGCAGCCGTCGCTGCAATCGCCGGTGGCTTCGGTCGGTTGCAGGCGCCGGCCGAAGGCCCGCGCCAGGGCGCCACGATTCGGCTGGTTGAAATGGATGGACGCAGCGGCCAGCCAGCGGTTGGTCGTTTTCCGGGCCAGCTTGCGCAGCACGATCCACACGCTGGCCAGCACGGCCAGGGCGATCACCACGTACTGCAGCAGCAGGCTAGTGCTCACGTCAGCGCCCTCGTCACCTGGTAGACGATGAACGACGCGGTATAGGCCATCACGAACATGTAGCCGAACGAGATCGCCACGTTGCGCCAGGAGTCGGTCTCGCGCTTGATGATCGCCAGCGTGGACATGCACTGCGGCGCGTAGGCGAACCACACCAACAGCGACAGCGCGCTGGCCAACGGGATCTGCCCGGCCAGCGCCTGGCCGAGCCCGCCGGATTCGCCGCCCACCAGGTAGACCGTGGCCAGCGCCGCCACCGCGGTCTCGCGCGCGGCAAACGCCGGGATCAGCGCCAGGCTGATCTGCCAGTTGAAGCCGATCGGCGCGAACACGTACTGCAGCGCCCGCCCGATATAGCCGGCGAAGCTGTACTCGATCGCCGGCCGGGTCGCGCCCTCCGGCGCACCCGGGAAGGTGGAGAGGAACCACATCAGCACGGTCAGGCCGAGGATCACGCCGGTCAGCCGCCTGAGGAAGATCATGCCGCGCTCGTACAGGCCGATCGCCACGTCGCGCAGCTTGGGCAGGCGATACGACGGCAATTCCATCATCAGCGCATGCTCGCTCTTGTCGCGGCGGATGTGCTTCATCACCCAGCCCACCAGCATCGCGCCGAGGATGCCGGCCAGATACAGCGCGAACAGCACCAGGCCTTGCAGGTTGAACACGCCGAACACGTAATGGATCGGGATGAATGCGCCGATCAGCAGCGCATACACCGGCAGCCGCGCCGAGCAGGTCATCAGCGGCGCGATCAGGATGGTGGTGAGCCGGTCGCGCGGATCGGTGATGCTGCGCGTGCCCATGATGCCGGGGATCGCGCAGGCGAAGCTCGACAACAGCGGAATGAACGAGCGGCCGGTCAGACCCACCGACAGCATCAGCCGATCCAGCAGGAACGCCGCGCGCGGCAGGTAGCCCGATTCCTCCAGCACGATGATGAAGAAAAACAGCACCAGGATTTCCGGCAGGAAGCCCAGCACCGTGCCGAGGCCGCCGAACAGGCCGTCGTTGACCAGGCTCTGCAGCGGCCCGGCCGGCATCCACGCGGCGACATGAGCGCCCAGCCAGCCGAAGCCGTCGCCGATCGCGTCGGTCATCGGCTTGCCCAGCGAGTACACCGCCTGGAACACCAGGAACATCACCACCGCCAGGATCGCCAGCCCGAACACCGGGTGCAGCGTCCAGCGGTCCAGCGCATCGTCGATCTCGGCGGTGACGCGGGGCATCGTCACCGTGGCCGTCAGCAGTTCGCGCACCTGCGCATGCAGGTCGGCGCGGTCGGCCGCGTCGTCCGGCTGCCGCGGCGCAGCCGCGGGAACTTCACCGTCGACCCGCTCGATCAGCGCCTGCGCACCACCGCGCTTCACCGCCACGGTTTCCACCACCGGCAGGCCCAGCCGGCGCGAGAGCTCCGGCACGTCGATGACGATGCCGCGCGAGCGCGCCGTGTCCATCATGTTCAGCGCCAGCACCACCGGGCGGCCGAGGCGCTTCACTTCCAGCACGAAGCGCAGGTGCAGGCGCAGGTTGGTGGCGTCGGCCACGCAGACGATCAGATCCGGTACTGCCTCGCCCGGAAAGGTGCCGGCGCAGATGTCGCGGGTGATCTGCTCATCCGGGCTGTTCGCCTCCAGGCTGTAGGTGCCCGGCAGGTCGAGGATCTGCAGCAACCGGCCCGACGGTGCCATGAACCGCCCTTCCTTGCGTTCCACCGTGACGCCGGCGTAATTGGCCACTTTCTGGCGTCCGCCGGTAAGCAGGTTGAACAATGCGGTCTTGCCGCAGTTGGGATTGCCGACCAGGGCTATCCGCAGACTCGATGCGCTCACGCGGCAACCTCGGCGCGCACGCTGACCCGCGCCGCCTCGGCGCGGCGCAACGCAAAACGGGTGAAGCCGATCTGGATCAGCACCGGATCGCCACCCATCGGACCGACCGCCACCACGCGCACCGGCTCGCCATCGACGAAGCCGAGGTCGCGCAGGCGCTGGGCGATCGGATCGGCCGCATGCGCATCGAGCACGCGCTCGACCACGGCAAGGGCACCCTTGGGCAATTCGGACAGACGCACGGGCGGAATCCAAACAAGAATGGTTCGCATTGTATTCCTTTGCCCCGGCGGCCGCACCACGCCGGTAGTGGTGGCGCGCTGCGTTTATCATCGGGTTATTTGCCGGGACGACCGATGACCGACTCCATCCTCAACGAGCGCCGCGGCGCCGTGGCCTGGCTCACCCTGAACCGGCCGCAGGTGCACAACGCGTTCGACGACGGCCTGATCGCCGCACTCACCGACGCGCTGGCCCAGGCCGATGCCGATCCGGCCGTGCGCTGCGTGGTGCTCAGCGGCAACGGCAGCACCTTCTCGGCCGGCGCGGATCTGCACTGGATGCGCGGCATGGCCGCCGCCAGCGAACAGGAGAACCGCGAGGATTCGCTGCGCCTGGCGCGGCTGATGCGCACGCTGCAGTTCCTGTCCAAGCCCACCATCGCCCGCGTCAACGGCGCGGCCTACGGCGGCGGCGTGGGCCTGGTCGCCTGCTGCGACATCGCGATCGGCGTGGACGGCGCCAAGTTCGCGCTGTCGGAAGTGAAGCTGGGCCTGGTGCCGGCGGTGATCTCGCCGTACGTGGTCGCCGCGATCGGCCTGCGCGAGGCGCGCCGGCTGTTCGTCACCGGCGAGGTGTTCGACGCCGACGAGGCGCGGCGCGTCGGGTTGTTGCACGCCGTGGTGGCGGGCGGTGAACTGGACGCGGCGATCGAGCGCCAGTTGCACTTGCTCGCCAAGGCCGGTCCGCTGGCCCAGCGCGAAGCCAAGCAACTGGCGCTGCGCATCGACGGCGCCGATCCGGCCACGGCCGAGCGCATCGACACCGAAAACGCCGAACTGATCGCCCGTCTGCGCGTCTCGCCCGAAGGCCAGCATGGCCTGGGCGCGTTTCTCGACAAGCGCGCGCCGGCGTGGTTCGGCCAGGCCACGTGAGCACTGCCATGCTGCGCCGCGCATCGGCTGCGACGACACAATCTGTTAGCTTCGACGGCTTTGCATCGACATCCAACGGCTCCGGGAACCCCGCATGTTCGAACGCGTACTGATCGCCAACCGCGGCGAGATCGCCTGCCGCGTGATCCGCACCTGCCGGCGCCTCGGCATCCACACCATCGCGGTGTATTCGGAGGCGGACCAGGACGCCCAGCACGTGCGGCTGGCCGATGAGGCGTGGCCGATCGGCGGCCCGCTGCCGGCCGATTCCTACCTGCGCATCGACGCCATCCTCGACGCCGCGAAAAAGAGCGGCGCCCAGGCGATCCATCCCGGCTACGGCTTTCTTTCCGAAAACACCGCCTTCTCGCGTGCCTGCCAGCAGGCTGGCATCGTCTTCATCGGCCCCGATCCCGAAAGCATCGAGGCGATGGGTTCGAAAGCCGCCGCCAAGCAGCTGATGGCCAAACATGCCGTGCCGCTGGTGCCCGGCTACAGCGGCGACAAGCAGGACAACGCCCACCTCGCCGAACAGGCACATGCCATCGGTTACCCGCTGATCATCAAGCCCTCGGCCGGCGGCGGCGGCAAGGGCATGCAGATCGTGCGCTCGGAAGCCGAATTCCCCGAGGCGCTGGCCACCGCGCAACGCGTGGCGCAAGCCGCCTTCGGCGACGCCTCGATGCTGCTGGAGCGCTACGTCGAGCACCCGCGCCACATCGAGTTCCAGATCTTCGGCGACCGCCACGGCAACATCATCCACCTGGGCGAGCGCGAATGTTCCGCGCAACGCCGCTACCAGAAGGTGCTGGAGGAAACCCCCTCGCCCTTCCTCACCCCCGAAAAGCGCGCCGACATGGGCGCCGCCGCCGTGGCGGCCGCCCGCGCGGTGAACTACGTGGGCGCCGGCACGGTCGAGTTCATCGTCGGCCCCGCGGGCGATTTCCACTTCATGGAAATGAACACGCGGCTGCAGGTCGAACACCCGGTCACCGAGCTGACTCATGGCGTGGATCTGGTGGAGTGGCAGCTGCGCATCGCGGATGGCGAACCGCTGCCGCTGGCGCAGAAGGACGTGATTTCGCGCGGCCACGCGATCGAAGTACGCCTGTACGCCGAAGACCCCGACCAGAACTTCCTGCCTGGCTCCGGCAAGCTGCAGACCCTGCACCTGCCCGCCCCATCGACCCACGTGCGCCTCGACGGCGGCGTGGTCGAGGGCGACACGGTGACGATCTTCTACGACCCGATGATCGCCAAGCTGATCGTGTGGGACGAGGATCGCCCGAAGGCGCTGCAGCGCATGCGCGAGGCACTCGCGGCATGCGAGATCATCGGTCCGAAATCGAACATCGGTTTCCTCGAACGGTTGGTGCGCCATCCGGCCGTGGTCGAAGGCCGCATCGACACCAGTTATCTGGATCGCCACCTCGAAGAGTTCCTGGTCGGCGACGCGGTGCCGGGCGAGGACGTGCTGTTCGCCGCCGCCACCGCCGCCCTGCTGCACGACGAAGCGAACGTGGCCGGCGCCGCGACCGATCCGCATTCGCCGTGGGCCCGCGCCGATGCCTGGCGCATCGGCCACCCCGGCAAGCGCATCGTGGCGCTGGGCTGGCGCGAACAGCGTTTCGAGATCGAGGCGCGCGGGCACGCTGGCAACTATCAATTGCGCTACGGCGAAACCAGCTGCGAGGCGCATGGCGCGTGCCTGTCGCACGACAACCTCAGCGCCCGCTTCGACGGCGAATCGCAACGCGTACCGTTGCACGTCGACGCCGCCCACGTGCTGCTGCACGACGCCCACGGCCAGCGCTACAGCTTCAGCCGCGCCGCCGCCTTCGCGTGGGAAGCGACCGACGCCGCCGGCGGCAACCAGATCATCGCGCCCATGCCGGGCCGCATCGTGCTGGTGAAAGCCAGGGCCGGCGACACGGTCGAACAGGGCCGGGAATTGCTGGTGATGGAAGCGATGAAGATGGAACTGGCTTTGAAGGCGCCGCGCGACGGCACCATCGAAAGCATCAACGCCATGCAGGGCGAATTCGTCGAGGCGGATGCCGTACTGGTGCGCTTCGCCGAGTGAGCTTTTTAGAGCCCCTCTCCCCTTGGGAGAGGGGTTGGGGTGAGGGTTCGGGCAGGCCAGGGAGTTCACTTCGACCCCGCACCCTCATCCGCCCTTCGGGCACCTTCTCCCAAGGGGAGAAGGGAAATGATGTCCTTTGGAGCTTCTTGTCATGAACACCTCCAACCACGTCCGCATCGTCGAAGTCGGCGCCCGCGACGGCCTGCAGAACGAGAAGACCCTGCTGCCGGCTGCGGTGAAGATCGCGCTGATCGACCGGCTCTCATCGACCGGCTTGCAGACCATCGAGGCGACCAGCTTCGTCAGCCCGGCGTGGGTGCCGCAGCTGGCCGACGCCGCCGAGGTGTACGCCGGCATCCGCAAGCTGCCGGGGGTGAGCTACCCGGTGCTGGTGCCGAACCTCACCGGTTACCAGCGCGCGCGCGAAGTGGGTGCCACGCACATCGCCGTGTTCACCGCCGCCTCGGAGGCGTTCAACCGCCGGAACATCAACGCCTCGATCGACGAGTCGATCGAGCGCTTCGTCCCGGTGATGGAACAGGCCCGGGCTGACGGCGTGCAGGTGCGCGGCTATGTCTCCACCGTGCTCGGCTGCCCGTACCAGGGCGAGGTGCCGGTGGCCGACGTGGTGCGCGTGGCGCGGCGCATGCACGAGCTGGGTTGCGGCGAGATCTCGCTGGGCGACACCATCGGCACAGGCACCCCGGCCAAGGCGCGCGCGATGCTGCACGCGGTGGCGCAGGAGGTGCCGATGGCCGCGCTGGCGGTGCACTTCCACGACACCTACGGTCAGGCGCTGGCGAACATCCTGGCCTGCCTGGAGGAAGGCGTGCGCGTGGTCGACAGCGCCGTCTCCGGCACCGGCGGCTGCCCCTACGCGAAGGGCGCCACCGGCAACGTGGCCAGCGAGGACGTGGTCTACATGCTGCACGGCATGGGCATCGAGACCGGCATCGACCTCGACCTGCTGATCGCCACCGGCGCCTGGCTCGCCGCGCAGCTGCACAAGGACACCGCCAGCCGGGTCACCCGCGCGCGCACGGCCGCCGGCTGAATAACAACTGCGGCGCAGAACCGACCACTTCGCAGCCTGGCGGTATACCGAGATTTCCATGGACATCGCAGCAGGCAAGCGATGTCCGGACAAACGTGCCAAGGGCGACCTACAGGCCCATACTAAGAGGCCAAAGACGCATGGCACATGCTGGTGACCGCTTGGCCCCAGTTCGCCAAACAGGGGACGCCTCCCGACCAGCCCACGCAGCCATCGAGGCCGGCAACGCATGACGACAACGGAAGCCCAGACGCGCACGGAGCTGATCGACCAGCAACTGGCCCTGTCCGGCTGGAACGTCAAGGACCCCACTCAGGTTGTCGAAGAGTTCGACATTCTGGTGAACCTTCCCGAGGGTGTGGCCGAGCCACGCACACCGTACGAAGGCCACCAATTCAGCGACTACGTGTTGCTGGGCAAGGATGGCAGGCCGCTGGCCGTGATCGAAGCCAAGAAAGCCAGTCGCGACGGCGCGCTGGGGCGCGAGCAGGCCAAGCAATACTGCGAGAACATCCAGCGCCATCGTGGCGGCGAGCTGCCGTTCTGCTTCTACACTAATGGCCGCGACCTCTGGTTCTGGGATCTCGGCCACGCGCCGCCGCGCAAGATCGTCGGCTATCCCACACGCGACGACCTGGAACGCCTCGCCTACATCCGCCGCAACCGCAAGCCGCTGACCAGCGAGTTCATCAACACCTCGATCGCCGGCCGCGACTACCAGATCCGCGCCATCCGTGCGGTGCTCGAAGGCATCGAAACCAGCAAGCGCGCCTTCCTTCTGGTGATGGCCACCGGCACCGGCAAAACCCGCACCTGCATTGCCCTGATCGACGCCCTGATGCGCGCTGGTCACGCCGAGAAGGTGTTGTTCCTGGTCGATCGGATCGCCCTGCGCGAGCAAGCACTGACTGCCTTCAAAGAACACCTTCCCGACGAGCCGCGCTGGCCCAACGTGGGCGAGAAGCTGATCGCCACGGATCGACGCATCTACGTGGCCACCTACCCCACCATGCTCAACCTCGTCCGCGACGAAACGCAGTCGCTGTCACCGCACTTCTTCGATTTCATCGTGGTCGACGAGAGTCACCGCTCCATCTACAACACCTACGGCGAAGTGTTGGACTACTTCAAGACACTTACCCTGGGCCTCACCGCCACGCCAACCGGCCTGGTCGACCACAACACCTTCGCGCTATTTGACTGCGAAGACGGCCTGCCCAGCTTCGCCTACACTTTCGAAGAAGCCATCAATCACGCTCCACCCTACCTCAGCACGTTCCGGGTCATGAAAATCCAGACCCGCTTCCAGATGGAAGGCATCTCCAAGCGCACCATCTCGCTGGAAGACCAGAAGAAACTGATCCTCGAAGGCAAGGAAGTCGAGGAAATCAACTTCGACGGCACCCAGTTGGAAAAGCAGGTCATCAACGCCGGCACCAACGCGCTGATCGTGCGCGAATTCATGGAGGAATCCATCAAGGACGTCAACGGCGTGCTGCCCGGCAAGACCATCTTCTTCTGCACCACCAAGGCACACGCCCGCCGTATCGAGGAAACCTTCGACAAGCTTTACCCGCATCACCACGGCGAGCTGGCCAAGGTACTGGTATCCGACGATTCACGCGTCTACGGCAAGGGTGGCCTGCTCGACCAGTTTTCCAACCACGACATGCCGCGCATCGCCATCAGCGTGGACATGCTCGACACCGGCATCGACGTGCGTGAAATCGTCAACCTGGTGTTCGCCAAGCCGGTGTACTCCTACACCAAGTTCTGGCAGATGATCGGCCGCGGCACGCGCCTGCTGGAACCGGCCAAGATCAAACCGTGGTGCGTGGAAAAGGATCACTTCCTGATCCTCGATTGCTGGGACAACTTCGAATACTTCAAGCTCAAGCCCAAGGGCAAGGAACCCACGCCACAGTTGCCATTGCCGGTGAAACTGGCGGGCCTGCGCATCGACAAGATAGAACAGGCTAACGCCTGCGGCCACGCCGATACTGCCGCGCGAGAGGTCGCCAAACTGCGCCGGCAGATCGCCGCCCTGCCCGCCGCGTCGGTCGTCATCAAGGAAGCCGCCGCCGCATTGGCCCGGCTGGACGAGGAGAACTTCTGGATCACGCTGGACACGCCCCGGCTCGACTTCCTGCGTCATGAAATCAAACCGCTGTTTCGCACCGTGTCCGATGCGGATTTCAAGGCCATGCGCTTCGAGCGCGACCTGGTCGAATACGCGCTGAACAAACTCTTCGACGACAAGGAGCACAAACTGCAAGCCGTCGCCATCCGCGACGCCATCGTCGAGCAGATCGCCGAGCTGCCGCTCGCCGTGCCCTTCGTCAAACAGCAGGAAGCTTTGATCCGCAGCGCACAGCGCCCCGACTACTGGGCCCATGCCGGCGAAGACCAGTTCGACGAGCTGATCGAAAAGCTCGCGCCGCTGATGAAGTTCCGCAATGGCGGCGGCGAACCCGCCAACCCGGTGCACCTTAACCTGCAAGATGCCCTGCATCGCAAGGAATGGGTGGAATTCGGCCCGCAGCACGAATCGGTGGGCATCGCCCGCTACCGCGAAATGGTCGAAACGCTGATCGCCGAACTCACTGCCACCCACCCTGTGCTGCAAAAGCTCAAGCACGGCAAGCCAGTCAGCGAGGCCGAAGCCGCCGAGCTGGCCGCTTACCTGTACCAAGAGCACCCGCACATCACCGAGGACCTGCTGCGTCAGGTCTATCGCAACCACAAGGCGCGTTTCATCCAGTTCATCCGCCACATCCTTGGGCTGGAACCGCTCAAGAGCTTTCCGGAGGAAGTCGGCGCGGCTTTCGACCAGTTCATCCGCGCCCACAGCACGCTGAACAGCCGCCAGCTGGAGTTCCTCGCCCTGCTGCGCAACGTGATCATCGAACGCGAAAAGGTGGAGAAGCAGGACCTGATCGCCGCTCCTTTCACCGTCATCCACCCGCAAGGCATCCGCGGCGTGTTTAACCCCGCGGAAATCCACGACATCCTGCGCCTGACCACGCAGCTTGCCGCCTGACGCTCATCCCAAGGAGAACACCCACATGGAACCCACCGTCATTCAGGCACTCAAGCAACACTTCGACACCCTGAGCCAGCGCACGCCCGAGGAATGTGTGGAGTTCTGGTTCGCCCGCGAGCTGATGGAGCCGCTGGGCTACACCCGCTGGGAGAACTTCCAGACGGCCATTGCCCGTGCCGTGGAATCATGCAGAACAACCGGTTACGACGAGTTAGACCATTTTCGTGGCGTCACGAAAATGGTCAGGATCGGGAGCGGTGCAGACCGCCCGGTCGACGATTTCATGCTCACCCGCTACGCCTGCTATCTGATTGCCCAGAACGGCGACCCGCGCAAGGAGCCCATCGCCTTCGCACAAAGCTACTTCGCCATGCAGACGCGCAAGCAGGAGCTGATCGAGGAGCGCATGCGCCTGCAGGCCCGGCTGGATGCCCGCGAGCGCCTGCGCGAATCCGAAAAGTCCCTGTCGCAAAACATCTATGAACGCGGCGTGGACGACGCCGGCTTTGGCCGCATCCGCTCCAAGGGCGATGCCGCCCTGTTCGGCGGCCACACCACGCAGGCCATGAAAGACCGCTACGGCATCACCCAGACCCGTCCGCTGGCCGACTTCCTGCCCACGCTCACCATCGCCGCCAAGAACCTCGCCACCGAAATGACCAACCACAACGTCGGCCAGGACAACCTGCGCGGCGAACCGGCCATCAGCCGCGAGCATGTGCAGAACAACCAGAGCGTGCGCGCCATGCTCGGCCAGCGCGGCATCCAGCCCGAGCGCCTGCCGCCCGAGGAAGACATCAAGAAGCTGGAGCGCCGCGTCAAGACCGAGGAAAAGAAACTGGTCAAGTCCAGCGGCAAGTTGCCCAACCCCAAGCACCACGACTGAAAGAACCACGCCATGCTGCAAAACAACACCGAACTCAAGAACGCCATCAAACAGCTCTGGAACAAGTTCTGGGCCGGCGGCATTTCCAACCCGCTCACCGCCATCGAGCAGATCACCTATCTGTTGTTCATGAAGCGCATGGACGAACTGGACGCAAAGCGCGCCGCCGACGCCGAATGGCTGGGCAAACCCTACGCGTCGCGTTTCGAAGGCCAGTGGATACCGCCCGAATACCGCAGCCACGACAAGCCCAAGCAATACGCCATCGACCGCCGCACCCTGCGCTGGAGCGAATGGGAGCACATGCAGGCCGAGGACATGCTGGCCCACGTGCAGACCCGCGTGTTCCCGTTCCTGAAAGACCTGAACGGCGCGGAGAGCCGCTTCACCCACCACATGAAGAACGCGGTGTTCATCATCCCCAAGCCCTCGCTGCTGGTGGAAGCGGTGAAGACCATCGACGAGATCTTCGCGGTGATGGAGAAGGACTCGCAGGACAACGGCCAGGCCTTCCAGGACATCCAGGGCGACGTCTACGAAATGCTGCTGGCCGAAATCGCCACCGCCGGCAAGAACGGCCAGTTCCGCACCCCGCGCCACATCATCAAATTGATGGCCGAACTGGTGCAGCCGCAACTGGGCCACAAGATTGCAGACCCCGCCTGCGGCACCGGCGGCTTTCTGCTGGGCGCCTACCAGTACATCGTCACCCAGCTGGCGCTGCGCGCCGGCACCAAGGGCTTGACGCCCGACGAAGACGGCTTCATCCGCACCTCGGTCGCAGCCACCCTCACCGAGCAGGCGCAAACCATCCTGCAGCAAAGCCTGTACGGCTACGACATCGACGCCACCATGGTGCGGCTGGGCTTGATGAACCTGATGATGCACGGCATCGACGAGCCCAACATCGACTACACCGACACCCTGAGCAAAAGCTACAACGAAGCAGCCGCCTACGACCTGGTGCTGGCCAACCCGCCGTTCACCGGCAGCATCGACAAGGGCGACATCAACGAGGCGCTGCACTTAAAGACCACCAAGACCGAACTCCTGTTCGTCGAGAACATCTATCGCCTGCTGAAGAAAGGCGGCAGCGCCTGCGTGATCGTGCCGCAAGGCGTGTTGTTCGGCTCCGCCGGGGCGTTCAAGGAGCTGCGCCAGTTGCTGGTGGAACGCTGCGACCTGAAAGCCGTCATCACCCTGCCCAGCGGCGTGTTCAAACCCTATGCCGGCGTCTCCACAGCCATTCTGCTGTTCACCAAGGTCTGGGGCCGCGACGACAAAGTGAGCAAACCGGCCACCGAGCACGTGTGGTTCTACGAGATGCAGGCCGACGGCTATTCGCTGGACGACAAGCGCAGCAAGCTCGATGGCTGCGGCGACCTGCAGGACATCGTTGCTCGCTTCCATGCACGCGATGCCAGCAAGGACAACGACCGCGCCGCGCGTTGCTTCATGGTGCCGTACAAGGACATCGAGGCCGAAGGCTTCGACCTGTCGCTGTCGCGCTACAAGCAGGAGCTGTTCGAGGAAATCGAGTACGAAACGCCCGGCGTGATTCTGGATCGGCTGATCCACGACGAGGTGGGCAAGCTGGATGCGGAGGAACTCGCCAAGCTGCAAGGCGGCATCGTGGGGGAATTGCTGAAGCTGAAGAGGATGGTGGGATGACAGGTTCCACACCCTCAACACTCGGCTCAGCCATTTCGATCACCAAGGGCAAAAAACACGAGGTATCGGCCTCGCCATCGAGCAAAGCAGTGCGTCTGATCGGAATTGATGATCTTCGAAACGATGATTCGATCCGCTACACCGACGACCCAGTCGGCGTGGAAGCAGTACCTGAAGATATTCTGATCGCGTGGGATGGAGCCAACGCTGGAACGATTGGCTTTAGCAAGAGCGGCTACATCGGCAGCACGATTGCGCGTCTTCGAGTCAGACATGGCGCTCAACTATTCACACCGTTTATTGGGGCATATCTGAAGTCGAAGTTCGAATATCTTCGCCAGACGTCAACAGGAGCAACGATCCCCCACATCAATAGGAATGCGCTCGAGAGCATCCCGCTTCCGGCTGTCACCTACAACGACCAAATCCGCATCGCTCACTTGCTGAGCAAGGTGGAAGGTCTGATCGCCCGACGCAAGCAACAGCTTGCGCAACTCGACGCGATGCTCAAGGGCGTGTTTCTGGAGATGTTCGGCGACCCGGTGCGGAATGAGAAAGGCTGGGACAAGGCACCACTCGAACAATTCGGCTCCATCAACCGTGGCATATCAAAGCACCGCCCACGAAATGACCCTCAACTTTTGGGCGGCAGACACCCGCTCATCCAGACAGGCGAGGTGTCGAACGCAGGCACCTACATCACGGCATACACGCAAACGTATTCCGACATCGGCTTTGCCCAGAGCAAGCCGTGGCCCGCTGGAACGCTTTGCATCACCATCGCGGCCAACATTGCGCAAACCGGCATCCTGACGTTCGACGCATGCTTCCCGGACAGCGTGGTCGGGTTCACCGCCGACAAGGCGCAGTCCAACACCCTGTATGTCCTTGGCCTTTTTTGGTTTTTCCAGGCCATCCTTGAGAAGAACGCACCGGCTGCGGCACAGAAAAACATCAACCTCGAAATCCTTCGAGGCCTCGAAGTCCCCAAGCCACCTGTCGAGCTTCAAAACCAGTTCGCCGATGCTGCCGAGAAAATCGAAGCCCTCAAATCCCGCTACCAGCAAACCCTCACCGACCTCGAAACCCTCTACGCCGCCCTGAGCCAGTCCGCCTTCAAGGGCGAACTGGATCTGTCACGCATCCCGTTGCCGGCCGCAGCACCGGAACCCATGCCCACGGAAGCCGCCCCCGTCACCGTCGACCTCGACGTGTCCACCTCGCCCTTGCCCGACCTCGGCCTGACCGCCGGGGCCCTGGCGGATGAGGCGGGCCGGCTCGCCTTGCTGACGGCATGGCTGGAGGCCTGGCAGACCCATCTGGGCACTCGCCCCTTCGGCTTGCCGGCGTTTCTGGATGCCACGCAGACGCGACTGCAAACGCTTTACCCGGAAAGCGAACGGGAACTGGGCATGGCCGCCTACGAGCAAATCAAGGACTGGGTGTTCGCCGCCCACGCCTCCGGCTGAGCTTGCCGCTCGCAGTCCGCGTGACTCATTGCCATCGAAAGCCTGATCGACGAAGGGAGCCAACGATGCGTGCAAGCCCGATGATCCAATGGATGACGACGCTTCTGCTGCTTCTATTGTGCTCGCTGGCGGCCGCCGCAACCACGCCCAAAGGCGACTGGCTGCTGCTGCCTGAGCGCGTGTGGACGGCCGATGGCGACGCCGCGCATACGGGCTGGGCGGTGCTGGTGCATGACGGCGCGATTGCAGCGATGGGCCCTCGATCGGACATCCAGGCGCCCGCCGACGCGCAACGCATCGAATTGCCCGGCGCCACGCTCACCCCGGGCCTGATCGACCTGCACTCGCACCTCTTCCTGCACCCGTACAACGAGACGCTGTGGAATAACCAGGTGCTCATCGAGCCCCAGGATTACCGCACCCTGCTGGCCGCGAAGCACGCGCGCGACACCCTGCTTGCCGGTTTCACCACGCTGCGCGATCTCGGCACCGAAGGCGCCGGTTATGCCGACGTGTCGGTGCAGCGGGCGATCGAGGAGGGCCTGATCCCCGGCCCGCGGCTGTTCGTCGCCACCCGCGCGATCGTCGCCACCGCCAGCTACGGCCCCGGCCCCCGCGGCTTCCGGCCGGACCTCGAACTGCCCGGCGGCGCGCAGGAAGTCAGCGGCGTCGACCAGGCGATGGCCGCGGTGCGCGAGCAGGCCGCGCGTGGCGCGGACTGGATCAAGCTCTACGGCGACTACCGCGTCGGCCCCGGCGGCGCCACCGCGCCCACCTTCACCCCCGCCGAGCTGAAGGCGCTGGTCGACACCGCGCATCAGCTCGGGCGGCCGGTCGCCGTGCACGCGGCCAGCGACGAAGGCGTGCGCATGGCGGCGCAGGCCGGCGCGGACAGCATCGAGCACGGCTACGGCGCCAGCGCGGCGACGTTCAAGCTGCTGAAGCAGAAGGGCATCGCCTACGAGCCCACGCTCACCGCGGTCGAGGCCACCGAGCAGTATTTCCACCATTACGTGCCCGGCCGCGACCCGCCCACCGCGCGCATGCAGGAAGCCGCGCGCGCGTTCCGCACCGCGCTGAAGCTGGGCGTGACCATCGGCAACGGCAGCGACGTCGGCGTGTTCGCGCACGGCGAGAACTGGCGCGAGCCGGCGGCGATGGTGGCCGCCGGCATGACACCGGCGCAGGCGCTGCACGCGGCCACCGACGTGGCGGCGAAGATCCTGCGCCAGCGGGGCGTGTTCGGCCGCATCGCGCCGGGCCTGCGCGCCGACCTCGCCGCCTTCACAGGCGATCCGAGCACGCACATCGGCGACCTCGCCCATCCGGTGTTCGTGATGAAGGACGGCAGCGTCTACCGCCGTCCGTAGCCGCAAGCGCGGCGCTCAGTCGAGCGCCAGGCGCAGGAACGGCGAAGGCTCGCGCTCCACGAACTCGCGCCGCACGTGCGCCAGCAGCTCGCGCTGGCTGCCGAACGGCAGCAGCGCGGCGGCGTCCTCCAGCGTGACCCAGCGGAACGCCGAGTGCTCGCCGTTGAGGCGCACCTGCGCTCCCTCGGCCACGCGCGCCACGAAGGCGGGCACGATCTCGATGGCGTCCGTCGCAGCGAGATAGACCTGCTCGCAGAAGCTGGTGGCCCAGAAGCTTTCCGGCTCCAGCGCGGTTTCCTCGCGCAGTTCGCGCAGCGCGGCCTGCCAGCCCGCCTCGCCCGCCTCGACGTGACCGGCGAGGTAACTCCACGCACCGTCGAGGTAGGCGCCGGCGCGCCGCGCCAGCAGCATCCGCGTGGCTGCGCCCGCACCGCGCAACGCGACCACCGACACCATGGAGTTGCGCACCGGCAGGCTGCGTTCGGCGCTCATGCGGCAGCCAGCAGCTCGCAGCTGACGGATGCGCTCGGCTGCGCCGCCATGCGCTCGAACCACGGCCCGATCTTCGGCAGCTGGCGATCGAACGGCTGGTTCACCCCCAGGCCGAAATCCAGCCACACGTAAAGCCAGATGTCCGCCGCCGTGAAGCGCTCGCCGCACAGCCACGGCCCGGCGCCGAAGAGGCCATCGAGCCAGGCCAGGCGATCCTGCGCGATGCGTTTCAGGCCCGCGGCCGCCTCCGGCGCCACCGGAATGCGCGGCGTGAAGCGCGGCAGGCCCTCGGCGTAGTGGAAGGCGTTGTGGATGAACTCGGTGACGTTGAGTTCCACCCGCCGCCACCACTGCCGGGTCTGCGCGCGCTCTTCCGGCGTCGTGCCGATCAGCGCCGGCGCGGGGTACAGATCTTCCAGGTACTCGGCAATCGCCACCGCCTCGGCCAGCACCGTGCCGTCGTCGAGGCGCAGCGCCGGCGTCTGCCCGGCGGGGTTCACTACCGCCAGCCAGGCCGCCTCGCGGTTCTCGCCCCGCGTCACGTCCACCGTCACGGCCGGCAGGCGCAGGCCCTTCTCCAGCACGAACATGCGCAGGCAGCGCGGCGCGGGACTGATCGCGTCGTAGATCAACATGGGCGGCTCCGGTGCGAGAATGCCGAGACTACACCGCAGATGCCACGCCGTTGCCATGACCCAGGACTACCTCATCCGCCCCATCGAGCCGCGCGACGACGCCGCGGTCGCCGCGATCATCCGCGCGGTGATGCCCGCGTTCGGCGCCGGCGGCCCCGGCTTTGCCATCCACGATGCCGAGGTGGACGCGATGTGCGCGGCCTACGCGCAGCCGCGCTGCAGCTATTTCGTGGTCGAGCGCGGCGGCACCGTGCTCGGCGGCGGCGGCGTGGCGCCGCTGCAAGGCGGCGAGGCGGACGTGTGCGAGCTGCGCAAGATGTACTTCCTGCCCGAAGCACGAGGCATCGGCGCGGGCACGGCGATGATGCAACGTTGCCTGGACGCGGCGCGTGCGCACGGCTTCCGCCGCTGCTACCTGGAAACGCTGACCGGCATGGACGCGGCGCAGGCGCTGTACAAGCGCAGCGGCTTCACCGCGCTGTGCTCGCCGATGGGCGGCACCGGGCATTTCAGCTGCGACCGTTTCTTCATCCGCGAGCTGTGACCGTGGCCACCATCCGTACCGCCCGCGACGCGGATGCCGCTGCCATCCACGCGATCTACGCGCCGTCGGTGAGCGACGGCGCGGCCACGTTCGAAACCGCACTGCCCGGCGTGGACGCCATGCGCGAACGCATCCGTTCGCGCCTCAGGCACTACCCGTGGCTGGTGTGGGAAGAAGCCGGCGAGGTCCTCGCCTACGCCTACGCCGGCCGCTTCCGCGAACGCGCCGCCTACGACTGGATCGCCGAAACCTCGATCTACGTGCGCGCCAGCGCGCAGCGCCGCGGCATCGCGCGCCGCCTCTACGGCGTGCTGCTGGACGTGATGCGCCTGCAGGGTTTGGCCCAGGCGGTCGGCGTGATCACCCTGCCCGGCACGGCCAGCGTGGCGATGCACGAGGCGATGGGTTTCACGCCCGCGGGCGTGTGGCGCCAGTGCGGGTACAAGCTGGGGCAGTGGTGGGATGTGGGCGTGTGGCAGAAGGAATTGCAGGCGGCGGCGAACCCGCCCGCAACCGTCACGCCGTTCCCGCAACTGCCACCGGCACCGTTGCAGGAGTTGCTGGAAAGCCGGAATACGTAGGGCGGGCACTGCCCGCCGGCTCTGGCTTCTCGGCGTCTGTGAGAGACGGCGGCGGGCGGTGCCCGCCCTGCGCACCCCCGGGCCGGGTCGGCATCCGACATAAAAAAACGTGCCCGCGGGTGCGGGCACGCCTTCACGCCGGAACCGGCTTACTGGTTGAGCAGCAGGTCGATGATCGCCCCGGTGGCGATCGCCACCAGCAGGAAGTCACCGTTGTCGCTGCGTACCCAGTGGTAGCCGCGGGGTGGCGGGCGCAGATGGTCGCGATGCCAGTCGGTCACCACGTAGCGGGTGCGGTATTCCACCGGCAGGTAGCCGCCGCGCTTGTACCAGCCCTCATGGCGACCGCGGTCGCGCCAGTTGGAGTAATGGGGGTGGCCAGGCCGGTGGTGCGGACCGCGATGGTCGTCGCGATGATCGTAATGTCCATGCCGGTCACGGTCATGGCCATGATCATGGCCGCGGCCGTGGTTCTGGGCCAGCGCGGTGCCGCTGGCCAGCATCAGCCCCAGGCCACACGCGACAGACAGACTCAGCAGCTTCTTCATGTTCATGCGTTGCACCCCTGCGTTGGATGGAAGAACGATCCGTCCGGGGCAGATCCTCGTCGGGCGGTCCGGCGCCAACATGGCCGGGCGCACCCCAACGGTGCGTGAACCAGCTGCCGTGGCAGGCTTTGCGTTCAGCCTGCAGCCGCAGCTTCCGGTCGGCTACCATGGCGGCTTTTCCACAGCGGCCGGGGACGTCCATGCAGCTCGATCAGGTCAAGGCAATCATCACCGGCGGGGCCTCCGGCCTCGGTCACGCGGTGGCGCAGCATTTCGTCGCCCACGGCGGCAAGGTCGCGCTGTTCGACGTCAACGAGGAGAAGGGCCACGCCGCCGCGAAGGAACTGGGCGACGCCGCGCGCTTCTTCCGCACCGACGTCACCTCCGAGGAAGGCGTGGCCACCAACGTGGCCGCCGCGCACCACGCGATGGGCGGCCTCAACGTGGTGATCAACTGCGCCGGCATCCTCGGTGCGGGTCGCGTGCTGGGCAAGGAAGGCCCGATGCCGCTGGCCAACTTTTCCGGCACCGTGATGGTGAACCTGGTCGGCAGCTTCAACGTGGCCAAGGCCGGCGCCGCGCTGATGCAGACCAACGAGGCGGGCGAGGACGGCGAGCGCGGCGTGATCATCAATACCGCCAGCGTCGCCGCCTACGAAGGCCAGATCGGCCAGGCGGCATATTCGGCGTCGAAGGGCGGCGTGGTCGGCATGACCCTGCCGATGGCGCGCGAACTGGCCCGTTTCGGCATCCGCGTGGCCACCATCGCCCCGGGCATTTTCTGGACGCCGATGGTCGACGGCATGCCCGAGGCCGTGCAGCAGTCGCTGTCCGCCTCCATTCCGTTCCCGTCACGGCTGGGCAAGCCGGACGAGTTTGCCGCCACCGTGGCCTTCATCCTCACCAACCGCTACATCAACGGTGAGACGATCCGCCTGGATGGGGCGGTGCGGTTGACGGCGAAGTAGCCAACCATGCTGGCGAACCGCAAGGAATTCCGCCAGTCACGAACGACCGGCAGACCGACAAGGAGCGATCATGCAACACGAAGATGATTTTCCCGCACCCGGGACAATTTTGTGGGCTGTCGATGTCGAACTTGAAAATGCAGTCTTCCGAAAAGGTGCCGCATCAAAGGCGGGCGTTGATTTTCTTCGATTTATCGATATCGGCATCCATGATCAATCCGGGAGAATCGAGAGCAACCTTTCGGAGAAACACAACGTGTCACCCGACCAAGGGATTTCGCTGTATTTGAAAAAGATGATACCTGACGGCATGGTGGCCCTCGACGATTCGCTGCGAAAAATGGTCGACAAAAGCCATCAAGTCAAGATCCACTGGTGGTCGATCGAACTGGGCCAACCCATCCCGTCAGGATTGATCTTGAAATATGACGGAGTCCCCCCGGGGCATTGCACCCTGACCGTAAGCAGATCCATGACCGTGCGGGCGTTCCTTGAGCTCGTCGCACTCATCAAATTCCAACCTCTCGGGCACGAATTTTACGGAACGCCATGACACTGGAGAACCACATGATCTCGATAACCTTCACCGCCAGAGAGTTGACATACATCATCGTTGCCATGGAGCACTATCAGAAGGATCTTCGCGAATCGATGGGCGAGGAAATGGGTGATGAATATGACGATATCCTGATGGCCGATCATCTTGTAAAACGACTTGTCGATGCAAGGAAAATAGACAGTCCATCCGAGAATGGTTAACACCACAACCGTAATTTCAAATAAACATCATCTCAAATCATGAAAGCTTCCGACATCAAGAAAGGCAACGTGGTCGAACACGACGGCACCGTCTACCAGGTGCGCGACATCGAGCGCAGCGCACCCACCGCGCGTGGCGGCAACGTCACCTTCCGCTTCACCATGTACTCGATCCCCGGGGCACGCAAGTACGACCTCAGCCTGCGTGCGGACGATGACCTGAAGGAAATGGACCTGGTCCGCCGCGCGGCGAATTTCTCCTACATGGACGGCGAGGCGTTCGTGTTCATGGACGCGGAGGATTACACCCAGTACCTGCTTTCGCCCGAACTGGTCGGCGACAACGCCGGCTACATCGTGGAGGATCTGGAAGGCTATTACGTGCAGCTGATCGATGACGCCCCGGTCGGCCTGCAGGTGCCCACCAGCGTGGTGCTGACCGTGGTCGACACCGCCCCGGAAATGAAAGGCTCCAGCGCCACCAAGCGCAACAAGCCGGCCAGGCTGAACACCGGCATCGAAGTGCAGGTGCCGGAGTACATCAGCGTCGACGAGAAGGTGTGGGTGAACACGCTCACCGGCGAGTTCGCCGGCCGCGCCTGAGCAGGTCGAGGCCTGCAGGGGCGCACCCTGTGCGCGAGCTTCTCGCCACGTCACAACAGCATCGCGCACCGGGTGCGCTCCTACCGTCGCACAAGTCGGCGCGAGGTATCCAAGCGGCATGTCCTCCACCAGCTACTCCCTGCGCGCGCACGCCATCGAGAGCCTGACCCGGGTCAAGCGACCGAACGTGCCGTGGCGGGTGGTCGTGCGCAACACCGCCGCCGTGGTGCTGCCCCTGGCCGTGGGCATGGCGACGGGCCACCTGACGATCGGCCTGGCCGTGGCCAGCGGCGCGCTCAACGCCATGTTCTCCGACCAGCCCGGCCCGTATCGCCAGCGTCTGCGGCAGTTGCTGCTCAACGCGCTGGCCGCGGGCCTGGCCTCGCTGGCCGGTTTCCTGCTCGGCGGCCACCTGCTGCCGCTGCTGGCGGTCACGGCGGCACTTGGCTTCTGCGGCGGGCTGCTGGTGGTGTTCGGCCCGGATACGGCGCGCGCCGGCATGACCAGCATGATCCTGCTGGTGATCACCGCCGCCTCTCCCCAGCCGCTGCCGGGCGCGCTGGGCGGCGCGGCGCTGATCTTCGCCGGCGGCCTGCTGCTGGCCTCGTTCTCGCTGGCGGCGTGGCCGCTGCAACGCTACTGGCCCGAGCGCCATGCGCTGGTCGAGGTATATCGCGGGTTGGCCACGCTGGCCCGCGAAACCCGCCACGACGCTTCCGACGTGCCGGCGCTGAGCGAGGCGATGACCACGTTGCAACAGACCCTGCTGGGCCGCCACCGCGCGCACGGCCGTGCGATGGAGGCTTTCGGCGTGCTGCTGGAGCTGGCCGAACGCATCCGGCTGGAACTCACCGCCCTCGCCGAGCTGCATGCCGGTCCTGTCCTGCAGGCCGGCTTCCGCGACGCGGCGGCCGAGGTGCTCGCGGCGATCGCCGACGCGCTGGAACACGGCGATTCGCCCGCGCGTGCCGACACCCTGCTGCGGGCACTGCGTGCGGGGCACGGCGAGGGCGACGGGTCGGCACCACATCGGGATGCCCTGGTCGGCCAGCTTGCCGCGGCGGTGCGCAACGCCGACTGGGCCGGCAGCCGGGGCGAGTTGCGCGCCAGCGCGGCGGAAACCCTCCTGCCGCCAACCCTGCGCAGCACGTCGATCCGCGCCACCCTGCGCGCCACCCTCACGCCGCGTTCGGTGGCGTTCCGCCATGCCGTGCGCATGGCCGTGTGCCTCACCGCAACCTTGGCGCTGTCGCGCTGGCTGCAACTTCCGCACGGCTACTGGTTGCCGATGACGGCGGCGATCGTGCTGCGTGCGGATTTTGCCGCCACCTTCAACTTCGGCCTGCTGCGCGTGCTCGGCACCGTGCTCGGGCTGGTGCTGACCACGGTGCTGCTGCACGTCACGCCGGACGAGCCGTGGGCGCACCTGGCGCTGATGGCGGTGCTGTGCGTGGCGTTCCGCTATCTCGCCGGCGCGCATTACGGCATCGCGGTGGCGGCGCTGACCGGCACGGTGGTGATCCTGCTCTCGTTCGACGGCGTGAACCCCGGTCTGGCGGTGAGCGACCGCGTGCTCAACACCGCGCTCGGCTGCGGCATGGCGCTGCTCGCCTACGTGGCCTGGCCGACCTGGGAGCGTGGCCGCGCCCGCGCCGCGCTGGCCGTGATGCTGGACGCCTATGCCAGCTACCTGCAGGCACTGGCGCAGCCCGGGCAGACCGCGCGGCACGACGACACGCGCAGCGCGGCGCGCACCGCGCGCACCAATGCGCAGGCCTCGATCGACCGCATGCGCACCGAACCGGCCACGCCGCCCGAGCTGCTGGCGCTGGCCCGCGCGCTGTTTGCCAACGGCAACCGCCTGGCGCGCACAGCGATGACGCTGGAGGCCGCCCTCGGCGATCTCGCCACGCTGGCCGAGCCGGCCGGCGTCGCGCGCTTCGTCGAACAGGCCGCCGACAATCTGCGCGCGATCGCCACCGCCCTGCGCGAACAGCGCCAGACCGGCCCGCTGCCGGACCTGCGCGCGCTGCAACGTCAGCTGGCCGGCGCCACGCGGGAAGGCGGCGACCCCGCGGCCGCCGAATTGCTGGCGCGGATCAGCGACCGCCTGGTCGACAACGTGGACACACTGGCCCACGTCATCTCGCGCAGTCCACCGACGGCCGTCCACGGCACACCCGACTAGCTCTGCGCCGCTGTCCGCTGTCCGTAACGTGCGCGAGTTCGTACCGTCGGCGCCCACCATCCATCACCATCCCGCATGCGGCGCTGCCTCGCGGCCCGTCGGGCGAAGGCCCATCCATCATGGAGACCACCGTCATCCCCCCGCAGGAACAAGACCGCTCCAATCCGCTGCGCTTCGATAAGCCGCCGGCCGGCCCCCACCTGCGCCACCTGCGCCGGCACCTGCCACCCGCGCTGATCGAGGACGCGCGCGTGCTGGCGGCGATCCGCGCCATCGAGGCCGGCTTTCCCGCCGAACCCACCCTGGCTGCGCTGGCGACGCAGGCCCAGCTCAGCCCGTTCCACTTCCACCGCCTGTTCGCCGAAGTGATGGGCGAGACGGTGAACGGTTACGTGCGGCGCGTCCGCCTGGACACCGCGGCGATCCTGCTGCTGGCCTCGCCGCGCGCGGTACAGGAGATCGCCACGGCGGTGGGTTACGGCAGCCTGGCGGCGTTCAACCACGCCTTCCGCCGCCAGTTCGGCTTGCCGCCCACCCGCTACCGCGAGCTGGCGCGCCAGGCGGTGGTGAACATGACGCCGGACGACCTGGAGCGGGCGCGGCACGTGCGGGTGGAAACGCGGCCGGCGCTGCCCCTCGTCGGCGCCCGCTTCCACGGCAGTTACGACCAGGCCGAGCGTTGCTGGCTGCGCTTCGCCGACCTGCTGCGCAGCCTCGGCGTCGAACCCGACGGCCTAGCCGCCCATGCGCTGATCCGTGACAACCCGGAGATCACCCCGAACGGCCTGATCCGCTACTTCTGCATGGTCGCCGACCCCGGCCTGCCCGATCCGCTGCCGGCGCCGCTGGAGCGCTTTACCGTGCCGGCCGGCCGTTACGCCTGCCTGCGCCACGATGGCCCCTATGCCGGCATCTTTTCGACCTATTTCGCGATCAGTCCGGTGTGGCTGCAGAAGCACGGCCAGCGCTTCGACATGACCCCGGCGCTGGAACGCTACGAATCACCGCCATGGCTCCGCGCGGACGGCGAGCAATCCGTCACGGTGATGATCAAGCTGCTCTGATGCCGGCACACGGCGACAGCAATCCCGATCAAACGCCCGCTGCAATGAACCGCCATAATCCGCGGTGCGCTCGACGGCACGAGGCCGCGGCGCAAGTGTGACCAAGGGGGATCTTGCGCGATGGACAAGCTTGCCGGTGATCGCAGCATGAGCGCCGGTGCGCGCCGCGGTCCGTTCGCGCTCGAATCCGACGCCCTGGCCGCCCTCGGCTGGCCGCCCTGGCCCATGACCGCCCCGGTCAGAGCCTGCGCCCGCACGTAGCGCAGCCCGCCCGCGACTCGACTTTTCCGATGGCGCCCTCGCGCCGCCGTCGCATCACTCTTCTGTCCCAAGGAATCCCATCATGAACCGTACCTATCGACTGGTCTGGAACCGTGCCCTGCGCGTGATGCAGGTGGCTTCGGAACTGGCGACACAGCCGCGCCAGGGCGACACCGCCGCGACAGCCTCGCGCAGGCCGCGCCGCCTGCTCGCCGTGGCTTGCGCCGTGGCGCTGTCGGCCAGCCTCGCCCCGTTGCCGGCATGGGCCACCGTGGGCGGCAGCCAGGGTGGTATCGGCGGTTCGGGGGGCGGCGCCTACGGCGGCAGCGGCGGCAACGGCAACGGCACGGGTGGCGGCGGTGGCAGCGGCTTGGCAGGCGACCCCAGCAGCAACGGCAATGGCGGCGCCGGCGGCCACGGCGGCTCGGCCATCAGCGCCGGCGGCGCCGGCGGCAGCGTGGGCGCCACGACCATCGGCACCACGTCGGTCACCGGCGGCAACGGCATGGACGGCCAGACCGACCCCGGCACCTCGTTCATGAGCGGCGGCGGCGGTGGCGGCGGCGATGGGGTGTACACCGCGGATACGAACCTCGTCGTCGGCGCAGGCCTGATCATCACCGGCGGCAACGGCGGCAACGCGGGCAATGGCGACCGCATCGGCGGGGGCGGCGGCGGCGG
>NZ_MWIO01000034.1 GCF_004799035.1 Rhodanobacter lindaniclasticus | reverse complement strand
TGTATATTATGTCAATTGTTGCGGGAAGCGTGATCGTGGCTGGCATGGTTGTCGCTTGGCAGCGAAGCCCACGCAAGGAACAGCGCGCATGGCACGCAACCAGCCGGTAACACACTGGACATTCAACGAAGGCCGGCAAGAGCTGAAAAGCCCTGCCGGCCTTGTGATTTCCGTCCGAGAAATCGCGCAAATGCTGGCAGACCGCCAGGACAGCCGATACGACTTCACCGGGGAATGGTCAGGTTGGAAGATGCGCCGGCAATTCCTGATCCCGCCGTTCACCGGCAGGAATGGACCGAAGCTGACACCGGACAACGCGAAACGATTCGCGGAATGGGTGGCCGAGCCGGCTGCAAAAGACCAGGCGCGACGATCGAACACCCCCCGGCTATATATGGTGCGCTGATTCAGCGCGGCCGAACTGCGCCAACATCGGTACAACGCACAGACCGGCCCGCCACGTCCACCGCAGGCATTTGGACGTTGCCGCGCACGATGTACACGAAACCAGCGCGGCAGACCTCACCCGGAAGCAACGGCACCACGGAGACGACCGGAGCCGGAATCACCGGAGCCGGTGCAGGATGCCGAACCGTGGACGTACGCGAAAGAATGTAGCGGTACATCGGCACCGAGGCCAAGACCAAGAACGCCGCAATGGCGTAATACAACGCTGATCGCATGACGACATCCCCTGAAACCCGGAACCATCATAGAAGCAAAAGCGGGTTTGTCGGGGGAAGTATGTTGCCGAAGGAATGACGGACGGCGGAAGTGCGGCCGGGATGGAGTCCAGGCGCTGAATGACCAGTGCGGCCGGCCTTAGTTCGCTCCTTCCAGTCGCAGCGACCCCCACCGGCCGGAGGCTGGAAGAACCGGCCCGCCGTCGGCGGGGTTGGAACAACGCGGCGGGGAATAGTGAACCCGGGAGATCTACGGACTTCAAAAATGAAGAACGCAGAATCTTGGCTATCCACCATATAGCGCGGGGTGCGGGACAAGCTCGGGCGGGACGTAAGCGCGCGCGGTAGGCCGGTCGCCCCAATCCGTCGGAGTCGACGGGGAGGACGGAGGCGTGCGGCGGTCAGGAGCCGGCGCGGACTGACCGGACCCGTCAGAGGACGCGGGAGGAACCTCCCGCGGCCAGGAGGTGACGACCTGGGAATCCTTGCCGACAGAAAGCCGGACGCCGTAGCCATGCACGTCGACGGAGACGCCAAGCTCACGAATCTGAGCCAGAGAGAGGCGCTCCACCACGGTATCGCCTTGAACCCACTCCACAAGGCCCAAGGCAGGCGCCCCAGGCATCGAGACGACGCCGGCAAGACGCGCCCTGCCCTTGCCAGCCAGATCGAAAACATACGCTTGCCCGTCGTCCATCTTGGCATGCCGGGGCGCAGCAGCAGCGACAGGCGCAGCGGCAGGAGGCATCGACGGCGACAGCGAGACCGGACGAGGCGACGCCGGTACGGAAGCGTGCGAGGACTCACGCGCCAGCCCGGAGTCCGAGCCGAAGAAATGGGCGAGCTGCCACACCGCGAGCGCGACCAGCGGAAGGATGACGAGGGCATAGCGACCGAGCTTGCGCCAGACAGTTTGACCGCCGCCCTTGTACACAGTGCGATTTTCGCTTGCCGGGGAATAACCGCGATACATCGGAAAAATCGCGGGATCGTAAGCGAAGGTATCAGTAGCGACTTTTTCAAAACGATCCGGCGCAGTGGCGTGATAACGCTTAACCGAATACTTCCCTTCCAGGCCGACAGCAGTCAGCTTCTGAAAAACGTTTTTGCGCTCGATGCGACCACGAACAGAGGAATGTAGGCGGCGATACCACTGGGTCATTAATACCGCATCGCCGCCACTCTGACCAAGCAGCGCAAAAAATTCTTCAATCGCCGGTGAAATGGGCTCACGGCTGGCAACGTAAAACGTATGGCACTCATCAATGACACAAAGCGAGTCGCACAAATGAGGCGGAATAACCCATTCGCCTTGATCATTTTGAACAGCGCAAAATGTTTCCTTGACCTGGGCGGTAGGAACGGGAAACAACAACGCATCCAGCGCAGACAACTCGATTTTCAAATAATCAGCGATTATGCGCCGCTTCTCAGGTTCCTCGATTCCGTTCAGTCGAGCATAAACGCGCCGACCCGCAGAGAGCGCCGGCAAAATATGGCTTTTCACGACGTCATAAGACTTGCCCGAACGCGGCAATCCCTCATTAAAAACGAGCATAAATCACCACTGAAATAGAGTCGCGAACTTGCGAACCAGACGAAAGGCATAACCCGCGCCAATTAACGAGAGAGCAGCGGGAATCTTAAGCTGAACCATGAAGAAACCGACGATAGACCCGGTTTGACCAAGCAGCGAACCCATCGAGTTATTAGCGATCCAGTCGGGAACGGGAATGGATGAAATCGCCAAGGCGACGATGCCGAGGACAGCGGCAAGGATGTACGTCACCAGATCCTTGAGAAACGCCGCAAACGCCGCGAACAAGGAATTGAGCGCATAGCTCACCCAGCCCGTCAGGCGCGAAAGCCAACCCGTACCCGTGACTTGGGGAGGCGTGCCTAGCACTTTGCCAAGACCCTGGCCCATGGTAGGACCGGAGCCTTGCCCCGGACCCCAACTGCCGCCCCCGGTCAGGCAAGACTTGTTACCTGAGGCATCGGTAACACAGACCGAACCATCGGAACCGGTCGAGCCGTCGCCACAGACGGTGACGCCAGCGACCACGGAACACCCAGGGGGAACAGGGTCACCATTGGCGCCGGTGCCGTCGGAACAGACGATAACGCCGGAGACAAGCGAGCAGCCGGCAGGGAGGGAACCCGCGGAACGCACGGGCGAGCTATAAGACAGCGCGCCGACGCCCGCAGCGAACAGGAAAAAGACGAGGAAAGCGGCCTTAATAGATGGCGATACGAAACGCACTGAACGCCCCCACAGCGAGAACGAGCATGCCGGCCAGCGCAAGCAGCTGAAGCATGCCAGCGGAGCAGAAGAAATCGAAGGAGAATCCGTCAAGACCCCAATAGACGTTTCCGGGAATATGCCACGTAGGGCAAGTGCCGGAAATGCCGGCAGTATCGAAAAAACCGGAGACAGAGGAAACGAGCGGAGAGGCCGAAACGGACGCGCGAAATTGCGCGTAGACCGTGGCGGGAGTCTCGCCGGAAGGCTGATACATGCCGCCGACGATGCCATCGGCTTGGCCCACGTCGCAGACCCCCGTCGTGCACTTGCTGGACGTGGAGGACGAGGACGCAGGAGTGTCCGTGGTGCTGGTTTGCGTGCCAGTGGTTGTGCCCGTCGTCGTGCCGACAGAGGTGCTGTCACCCGAGCCGCCAGAGGTGCCACCGCCCGTCGTGGTGGTGTTAGTGGTGCTAGTGGTGGTGCTGCTGGTATTCGTTGTCGTGGTGCTGGACGTAGCGCCATTGGTGGTCGTGGAACTGGAATCCGTGCTGCCGTTGGCGGCATGATCGCCCGTGTCACCGGAGGACGGAGGCGGACCGCCAGCACCGGGCGCAGCCGTCACACACGTACCGGAAATCTGATCACAGAACGTGGTCGAACCGTCAGGATTCGAAGTTTCCGGCGGCGGCTTACCGGGAGGCGGCGGATCAGCCGGATCGGGAATATCACCACCCGTAAAATCCGCACCGCTCGCGCTGCAAACTGCCCCGGTCAGCGAATAGCCGCCATTATTCGGCCCGCCGACATTGAACGCCATTTCGCAGCGATCCGACGCGCGACAGGTCGCTCCCGACGCCTGCGAATAAAGATACGGCGTGCCCGTAGGCACAACCTCATTCGCATTGCACGTGGGAGGCGGATCGCCCTCAAAAGACCACCCCAGAGCCTTGTAATTGCCGCGCCCATAATCCACGAGCAGACACACTTCCTGCGCCGGGCACGAAGGATTCAACACCGTCGTCACCGGCCCCACCGCACAGGAAGGGTGCGACTCCGCCTCATACGACGACATCTGCGACTCGCACCGACTCAACGCCAGATCATAGGAAGCGTTTGAACTCGCCCGTGCCGGCGAAACCCACAGCGCCACGCCCACGAACAAGACAAACACGATCCAGCGCATCATTTGCGCTGATCCAAACCCGTGCAGCACGCCCAGGCGCACAGCGCCCCAAGAAAGCCGCAGAAAAGATTCATGATCACGTCAACCCCCCTTGAACACCGCGTTTGTTCGCGCCCATACCGTCGTCCTCGTCGTCGTCCTCGTCGTCGTCCTCGCGGTCATCGTCATCGACCAGGGAACGACCGCGACCGGCAGACAACGACGCAGCCTTGAAACGTTCCACACGCTCCCGGCGCTCGTCATCCAAATCAACCAGGAACGACCCCAGCAAGCCCACATCGAAGAACACCGAAACACGCCGCACGGCCCAAGCCGCGAAGATGACCACCGCGAGCAAGACCGCCGCCGCCACACATGCCGAAATCACCGGACCGGCATTCAGTCCCGACAGAACCCCGACGCCCGCGTCACTTGCAATCGTCGTACTGCCACAGACCGCACCGGGCGAACCCGGGTCACACAAAGAGCCAGTCTGGAAAGCTTCGGACACAGCAACACCCGCGGAAAGAAAGCGGAGCAGGTTCGACCCTGCCCCGCTTGGACGATCAGCCGAAGAACCGGGCGACCTTCTTGGTGGCCCACTTCGCGAAGCCGACGCCGGCCACGATCACACCGGCACCGACGATGGCAGTGATCGCGGTCGAGGTGTCGAGGCCGGACAGGATGGACGAGTAGTCCGTGCCCGTGGTCTGCGCCATCGCCGAACCCGCCACCACCATCGAACCCGCCAGCACGGCGGCACCCACACGCTTCATGTTGCGCATTGCATTTTCCTCATTTGAACATCGAGATAACGGCCCCGACGCAACGCGAGGCGATGTAAAACACCATCACCGCCCCCCATGCCCCGATGAACCAGCCTTGAGCTTGCGCAGGCGACGGCGCAGAAAACGCCGTGTTGACCGCCTGAATAAGCCCGTATTCACTGCCGGAGACCAAGACGTAACCCGTGCACTCGGAAACCGCCTGCCCGGTCGGGGAGAGCGTTCCGTCTGCATTGAGAATCACGCATTGAGCCACGACAGCGAATCCTTGTTGTCTGGACGTTTAGACGTCCAAACGTCTTGTATTACTTGGCGGAAGCCACCGGCTGGGGCTTGATCGAAGCGACCGCGAGCGGCGAGAGCACGACGCGGGTCACGGACAACCGGCCGTTATTGAAGGAGAAGGACTCCGGCGCCAGCTCGTATTCACCGGGCGGATATTCCTTGCCCGGATCGACCGTGACCTGAAACGACGACGGACGCCCCTTGATCGTCACGACGCACCACTGCCGGACGCGCTGCCGGGTCACGCCTTCCCAGGTGGATTCGAACTTCTCCGGGGTTTCGTTGAGCACTTCGATTTTCATTGCACTGTCTCCGATTGATCGACTTTGAAAGCCCACACTTGGCCGTCTGGCCCCACACAGACACGCCACGGAGAGCGCAAAAACTCCCCCGTATGCGCATCGACATATCCGCCGACGGTCTTGCGAATGTCGGCCGTTCCCGGCATGGCATCGCGAACCCACATGGGCGCGCGCCAGTACCGCACTTCTTCCCGCCCGGACTTGTCCAGGCCACCGACGCCGAACATGCGACAGCCGGCCGGATACGACGCAGCGGACGCCGCCGTGGCCTTGCTGGCGTACTTCATGAGGTAGCCGATGGGGTTTTGTGCCGTTTGGATGTTGGTGCTGCCATGCGGCCACCAAGCGTGACGCTGGCCCTTGTCGGGCGCAGGCAGAAACTTGCCCTTAGGGAGCCAAACGACCATGTGATAATGCACAGCACCGCGCTCTTGCAGCTCCGCGACCCACACAAAGCGGGCGCGAACCTTGTGCGACACGCACCAATGGTTGAAGGCCTTGCGAAACGCGCCCAAGTGACCAGGACGCCAGCCGTCAGCCTTGCGATACGTCAGCGTCAGGAACTTCAAATTCCAGCGCTGGGCCGAACGTTCGCAGTGCGCCTGCCAATGCAGAACGCGCGCGCCGTTGGAAACGCTCACCCGCATACGCTTGCAGCGGCCCGCGTCGCGATCAATCTTGAACCGCTCGCGAAGCGGCCGCTTTTCCTGCCCCGAAGTCTCGTCCCGATCCTTTGTTGCATAAGAGACAAGCCCCAGAGCGGCAGGCTCCGCGCTCGCTTCGCTCGCGCGGAGGCTGCCGCTCTTGATGCGACCCGCGGCGACTTCCTGGCCCATACGGAAAGCAACACGGTCGCGCTTTTGCGCAGGCGTCAAACGACGCCATTCAGCGGCGACAGACGCAATGCGCATTCGCTCAGCAATGTACTCGTCGGGAACGGCGAAGGTCATTCGTCGTGCTCCAGATCGCCAGCAACCTGCAGGTTGTCCGCAAGGGACTCTGCACCCATCGAGAGAACGAAATGGAACATCTGCTGGCCGTGCTCGGCAGCGCGAGCCGAGAGGCCTTCCAGCTCCTGGACAACGGCGAGCACTTCGGCAGGCGTGACAGGACCGCAGGCGTCAACGTTCATGGGAATCCCCTGGAAACAGGTCGAGAAAGGCAGCGATGCGCGCAATCAGCTCGGCGCGCGGCGGGAGGTCAGGCATCGGAACAGGGGACGCATGTTCGGCCATCCACTGGTTGTGATAGACCGTGCAGCGCAGCTCGCGCACCTTGCGAGTCAGCTCGGGAGGTATGTCCGAATCGTCATGCCGGCCGATAATCTGCGCCGCCATGCGAAGGCCGGAAAGCTGGCCTTCGGCGTAGACCGTCGCCGCATCGACCATGACGTCAGTCACAGCACGCGCGGTCATCGCTCACCCCGACGAAACAGGCGGAACACAGAGCGAACCTGCCGGGGAATCTGCGCAAGGCCGGTGAAGAAAACCCAGAGGACGAGGCAGGCCCAGAAAGCGTTCACGAGCCGGTTTCCTCACCGCAGCGCATGCAGCAACCGTCATCGTCGACAGGACGATAGTCGCCGCAGTTGTCGCAGAAGGCTTCGCCGTCGTCGTCAGAATCAGACGGCTCGAACAAATAATCACAGTGCTCGCAATAGTGATAATCACTATCGAGACCTTCAAACGCAGACCCACCACAATTCGGGCAACGACTCACTGGACACCCCCAGCACGAGCACGAGAAAACCGAGCACGCAGCGACCAAGCGCCGGCACCCACAAAGAAACCGAGAAAGAAAATCGCCCAGGCGAGCCAGCCAGAGGCCAGCGCGTAACAGAGGCCGTCGAGACAGAAACTCATGCGACAGCACCCCACTCCACAAGAACGCGCCTCACGAAGCACCCCCGAAGCGTTCCGCCGCCCTGCCCCGTGCTACAGAGCGCAGGGGAACACTCGGCAGCGCCAGATGCGATGTGCCAGGACACAAGGCAGGGCGGCGGGAACCTGGGGAAATCGGATAGCCGGCGCAACCGGCCAAATTGGCCCGCAGACGCGCACGGAGGGCGCGGAGCCGAAGGACCAGCACCACGAGCCAGAACGCGGCTAGAGCGAAGGGAATTGCGGCGAGAAGGTACATTTAGACAACCCCTGCATCTTCCAAGCCCCTTGGAAGTCGCAGGCATTACAGTACCCTTGTAAGTCACTTGTCAAGAGGCTTGTAAACATGACCGCATCAATCGCACTACTTGACAAATTCGCGAAGGCGTGCAATGCGAAGAACGACAGCGACACGGCGCGAGCACTTCGCGTGCAACCGTCGGCGGTCAACAACTGGCGACACGACCGAGCAAAACCGAGCGCCGCCACGATAGAAAAAATGTGCAAGGCAATCGGCGAGCCGACAAACAAATGGTTGCCGCTGATCGAAGCAGAACGCGCACGAAACCCGGAAGATCGCAAGGCTTGGCTTCGACTCGCGCAAGCCGCCGCAGCCGTAGCCATGATGTACACGTTTAGCCGTCTAGACGTCCATCACGAAATGCTGACCGCCGTCGTGATCGCTGCGCGTAATCCGGGCAGTCTGTATATTATGTCAA
>NZ_MWIO01000033.1 GCF_004799035.1 Rhodanobacter lindaniclasticus | reverse complement strand
GTGGCCAAGGTCATCAAGTAATAGCTCTTGTGAGAAGTCCGGCATGGATGCCGGTTTGATCTTTGCCATCAGGGAGGATGGCTGAAGTAAAGGTCACCGGGCGAACGGAGCCGCACGCTGCCGGGATAACTCCCGCCGTTGAGCCGGAACAAGTCAAGGGCGATGTTGTTACGTACCCCTTCACTAATCCCGGATTTGCCGGTATACTTCGCAGCTCACTTGTCGGACAGATGTATTTCTGGACGACCAACCGCGAAATGAGGCGCAGGACGTGCTTCGAGTTCGCTGGCCGTGGATCGGCCTTCGCAAGTCGACGTGATCGCGGGGTTAGCCCTGTTGGCACGTCGTTTTGCGCGAGATTCGGATTGTGCCAGGCGAGCGGATCGATGCTCGCCTGGTGTTTTTCAAAGGGGCTGCCGGATCGTTGAAGGCCCCGGACAAGTGGCAAAAGGGCAGTGCGGCGTGGTGAGAAGCCACTCCGGCATCACAGAACGTTCTTTCGACAACAGGACACGGTTATGGCGAACCAGAAGATTCGCATTCGGCTGAAGGCATACGATCATCGACTGATCGACCGCTCCGCCAGCGAAATCGTCGAGACGGCTAAGCGCACGGGTGCCACGGTACTCGGCCCGATCCCGCTCCCGACCAAGATCGAGCGTTACACCATTCTGACGTCGCCGCACGTCGACAAGGATGCACGCGACCAGTACGAGACCCGTACGCACAAGCGTGTACTCGACATCGTCGACCCGAACGACAAGACCGTGGACGCGCTCATGAAGCTTGATCTCGCCGCTGGCGTCGATGTTCAGATCAAGCTCGGTTGAGCGACAGACAGGATACGAAGATGAGTATCGGATTGGTTGGCCGCAAATGCGGCATGAGCCGACTCTTCACTGAAGACGGCCGCTCGATTCCGGTGACGCTGATTGAAGCGACGCCGAACCGCGTGACCCAGGTGAAGACGGACGACAACGATGGCTACAGTGCCGTCCAGGTTTCCGCGGGCAGCAAGCGCGCGAACCTGCTGACGCAGCCGCTGAAGGGTCATTACGCGAAGGCCAAGGTCGAGCCGGGCCGTGGTTTGTGGGAATTCCGCGTGGCTGCCGAGGATCTCGGCAAGTACGAAGTGGGCGCCGAGATCAAGGCGGACGACGTGTTCTCCGTCGGCCAGATCGTCGATGTCGCCGGCGTGTCGAAGGGCAAGGGCTTCCAGGGCACGATCAAGCGCTGGAACTTCAAGATGGGTGACGCCACCCACGGCAACTCGCTGTCGCACCGCGCGCCGGGCTCGATCGGTCAGCGCCAGACGCCGGGTCGCGTGTTCCCCGGCAAGAAGATGGCCGGCCAGATGGGTAACGTGAATCGTACCCAGCAGGGCCTGGAAGTGGTCAAGGTCGACGCCGAGCGTCACCTCATCGCGGTGAAGGGTGCGGTACCGGGCGCCACCGGTGGCGACGTCATCATCCGCCCGACGACCAAGAGCTGAGGAGAGACACCATGGAACTCAATGTCATTGGTGCCAAGCCGCTCAGCGTGTCGGACGACGTGTTCGGCGGCGAGTACAAGAAGGCCCTGGTTCACCAGGTCGTGGTTGCCTACCAGGCCGCCGGCCGCGCCGGTACCAAGGCGCAGCTGTCGCGCGGCGAGATGTCCGGCACCACCAAGAAGTTCAAGAAGCAGAAGGGCGGCGGTGCCCGCCACGGTGACTACCGCGCCCCGATCTTCGTCGGTGGTGGTGTCACGTTCGCCGCCAAGCCGCGCAGCTACGAGCAGAAGGTCAACCGCAAGGCCTACCGTGTGGCGATCCGCTCGATCTTTTCCGAGCTGGTCCGCCAGGGTCGCCTGAAGGTGGTTGAGAGCTTCGGCATCGAAGCACCCAAGACCAAGGCGATGGTTGCCAAGCTCGCCGAGCTTGGGGTGTCCGGTCGCGTGTTGCTGGTGTCCGAGGACGCCTCCGAGTCCGTGTTCCTGGCCGCGCGCAACATTCCCTACATCCACGTGCTGGATGTGATGGGCCTGAACCCCGTCAGTCTCGTCGGCTCCGACCACGTGGTGGTCACGGTCGACGCGGTGAAGAAGATCGAGGAGTGGCTGGCATGAGCAACGAACGCATTCTCGACACGCTGCGTGCGCCGCATATCTCCGAGAAGTCGGCGCGCCTCGCCGAGCACAACCAGTATGTGTTCCTGGTCGCCCCCGCGGCGACCAAGGCCGATGTCCGTGATGCGGTGGAGAAGCTGTTCGACGTCAAGGTCGAGCAGGTGAACCTCGTCAACGTCAAGGGCAAGGTCAAGTCCTTCCGTTTCCGCGCTGGCAATCGCCAGGGCAAGCGCAAGGCCTACGTGCGTCTTGCCGATGGCCAAGCCATCGACGTATCCGCCAAGGCCTGAGCCAGGAGTTCTGTGAAATGGCACTAATCAACCACAAGCCGACCTCGCCGGGCCGTCGCGACGCCGTCAGCGTCCGCACGGAAGGCCTGTACAAGGGCGCGCCCTATGCGCCGTTGACCGAGGCGCAGTCCCGCACCGGTGGCCGCAATCACCATGGCCGGATCACCACCCGTCATCGTGGCGGCGGTCACAAGCAGCATTACCGCATCATCGATTTCAAGCGCGACAAGGAAGGCATCGCCGCCCGCGTCGAGCGCATCGAGTACGATCCCAACCGCACCGCGCACATCGCGCTGCTGTGCTACGCCGACGGCGAGCGTCGTTACATCATCGCGCCGAAGGGCGTGCAGGTGGACGACCGCCTGGTGTCGGGCCGCGAGGCACCGATCAAGGCCGGCAACTGCCTGCAGCTGCGCAACATCCCGATGGGCAGCACGATCCACTGCGTGGAGCTGCGCCCCGGCAAGGGCGCGCAGATCGCCCGCAGCGCCGGCGCCTCGGTGCAGCTGGTCGCCCGCGAGTCCGGTTACGCCACGTTGCGCCTTCGCTCCGGCGAGATGCGCCGCGTCTCCGTCGATTGCCGCGCCACCATCGGCGAAGTCGGCAACGGCGAGCACAGCCTGAAGAAGCTGGGCAAGGCCGGTGCCAAGCGCTGGGTAGGCATTCGCCCGACCGTTCGCGGCGTGGTGATGAACCCGGTTGACCATCCGCACGGCGGTGGTGAAGGCAAGACCTCTGGCGGTCGTCATCCGGTCAGCCCGTGGGGCACGCCGGCCAAGGGCTACAAGACCCGCAACAACAAGCGCACGCAGCAGTTCATCGTGCGTCGTCGTACCAAGTAACAGGAAGCCGACATGCCTCGTTCTTTGAAGAAAGGTCCCTTCGTCGACCTTCACCTCGCGAAGAAGGTGGAAGCTGCGGTTTCCGCCAACAACAAGCGCCCGATCAAGACCTGGTCGCGCCGCTCGATGATCCTGCCGGAAATGGTCGGCTTGACCATCGCCATCCACAACGGCCGTCAGCACGTGCCCGTCCTGATCAACGAGAACATGGTCGGGCACAAGCTCGGCGAGTTCGCGGTGACACGCACGTTCAAAGGCCATGTCGGCGACAAGAAGGGCAAGTGATGAGCACTGAAGCCAAAGCGATCCTGCGCGGCGCCCGCATTTCGGCGCAAAAGGCACGCCTGGTGGCCGACCTCGTCCGCGGGCTTCCCGTGGGCCGGGCCAGCGACGTGCTCACCTACACCAACAAGAAGGCTGCGCACCTGGTTCGCAAGGTGCTGCTGTCGGCCGTCGCCAATGCCGAGAACAATCTCGGCGCCGACGTCGACGAGTTGAAGGTGTCAAGCATCTTCGTCGACGAAGGTCCGGCGATGAAGCGCATGTATGCCCGTGCCAAGGGCCGCGGTTCGCGCATCCTGAAACGTACCAGCCACATCACTGTGGTTGTCGGCAACTGACTGAGGATATAGACGATGGGTCATAAAGTTCATCCCACCGGTATCCGCCTCGGCATTGCCAAGGACTGGAACGCGAAGTGGTTCGCCAACAAGGGCGATTACGCCAAGTATCTCGTGGCCGACATCAAGGTCCGCGACATGCTGAAGAAGAAGCTGGCCGCCGCCGGCATCTCGAAGATCCAGATCGAGCGCCCGGCCAAGACCGCGCGCGTGACGATCCACACCGCCCGTCCGGGCGTGGTGATCGGCAAGAAGGGCGAGGACATCGAGAAGCTGCGCAAGGAAGTCAGCGACATGATGGGCGTCCCGACGCACATCAACGTCAACGAGGTGCGCAAGCCGGAGCTGGACGCGCAGTTGGTGGCCGAGTCGATCGCGCAGCAGCTGGAACGCCGCATCATGTTCCGCCGCGCGATGAAGCGCTCGGTCGGCAATGCGATGCGCCTGGGCGCGCTGGGCATCAAGATCAACGTCTCCGGTCGCCTGAACGGCGCCGAGATCGCCCGCTCCGAGTGGAGTCGCGAAGGTCGCGTGCCGCTGCATACGCTGCGCGCCGATATCGACTACGGTTTCGCCGAGGCGAGCACCACCTACGGCATCATCGGCATCAAGGTCTGGGTGTACAAGGGCGAGATCTTCGATCTGGCCGCCGCCAGCCAGGAGTCGAAGGACGAACCGTCGCCGTCGCGCCGTGAAGGTGGCGAAGGCCGTCGTAATGATTCGCGTCGCGAGGCCGGTGAAGGCCGTCGCGAGCGGTCTGCGAAGTAAGGGAGAGTTGCCATGTTGCAACCCAAGCGAACCAAATACCGCAAGCAGTTCAAAGGCCGCAACGACGGTCTGGCCCAGTGCTCCAACCTCGTCAGTTTCGGCGAGTACGGCCTGAAGGCGACCACGCATGGCGCGCTCACCGCGCGCCAGATCGAGGCGGCCCGTCGTTGCATCACCCGCTTCGTCAAGCGCGGCGGCAAGCTGTGGATCCGCGTGTTCCCGGACAAGCCGATCACCAAGAAGCCGATCGAAGTGCGCATGGGCGCGGGCAAGGGCGGCGTCGAGTTCTGGGTCGCTCCGATCCAGCCTGGCCGCATGCTGTATGAAATCGAGGGCGTCGACGAGACGACGGCACGCGAGGCGTTCCGCCTGGCTGCCGCCAAGCTCTCGGTGCAGACCCAGTTTGTGACACGGGCGGTGATGTGATGGCCAGCAAAGATATCAACAACCAGTCGGCCGACGAGCTGAACCAGCATCTGCTGGACCTGCGCAAGGAGCAGTTCAACCTGCGCATGCAGAAGGGTTCCGGCCAGCTCACCCAGCCGCACCAGCTTCGCCGCGTTCGGCGTGACATCGCCCGCACGAAATTCGTGCTCGGCAGCAAGAAGTAAGGGACGGCCGAGATGAGCGAGAACCAGAAGAAGGCACGCACCCTCGAGGGTCGCGTCACCAGCAACAAGATGGACAAGACGGTCACCGTCCTGGTCGAGCGCCAGGAGCAGCATTGGCTGCTGGGCAAGACCATCCGTCGGTCGACCAAGCTGCATGCGCAGGATGACCTCGGTGCAAACGAGGGTGATCTCGTGCGCATTGCCGAGTGCCGTCCGTTGTCCAAGACCAAACATCACCGCGTGGTTGAAATCATCACGCGCGCCAACGTCTGAGGAGGGTGCAGCCATGATCCAGATGCAAAGCACGCTTTCCGCAGCGGACAACAGCGGTGCCAAGGAAGTGATATGCATCAAGGTGCTCGGCGGCTCCAAGCGCCGGTACGCCTCGATCGGTGACGTGATCAAGGTCACCGTGAAGGATGCCATTCCCCGCGGCAAGGTGAAGAAGGGCGAGGTGTACAACGCCGTGGTGGTCCGTACCGCCAAGGGCGTGCGCCGTCCCGACGGCTCGCTGATCCGTTTCGACGGCAATGCAGCGGTCCTCCTCAACAACAAGCTCGAGCCGATCGGTACCCGTATCTTCGGGCCGGTTACCCGCGAGTTGCGCAACGAGAAGTTCATGAAGATCGTCTCGCTCGCGCCCGAAGTGCTCTGAAGCGGAGTCAAGACAATGAACCGTATCCGCAAGGGTGATCAGGTCCTGGTGATCACCGGCAAGAACAAGGGTCAGCGCGGCGACGTGCTGCGTGTTGCAGGCGATCGCGTATTCGTCTCCAACGTGAATCTGGTCAAGCGTCACACCAAGCCGAACCCGCAGGCCAACCAGGCTGGCGGCATCGTCGAGCGTGAAGCCTCGATCCATCTCTCCAATGTGCAGCTGTTCAACCCCGCCACGAACAAGGGTGAACGCGTCGGTTCCAAAACGCTCGCTGATGGGCGCAAGGTCCGCGTGTTCCGTTCGAATGGCGAGGTCGTGGACGCGTAAGGAACACGATCATGACGCGCCTTGAAAAATTCTACAAAGACCAGGTAATCGGCAAGCTCACCGAGCAGTTCGGCTACCAGAACGTGATGCAGGTTCCCCGCATCACCAAGATCACGCTGAACATGGGCGTGGGCGAAGCGGCGGGCAACAAGAAAGTGCTCGAGAACGCCGTGGCCGACATGGCCAAGATCGCCGGCCAGAAGCCGATCACCACGAAGGCCCGGGTTTCGGTGGCTTCGTTCAAGATCCGCGATGGCTGGCCGATCGGCTGCAAGGTCACTCTGCGCCGTGCGCAGATGTGGGAGTTCCTTGATCGCCTGATCAACATCTCGCTGCCGCGCGTGCGCGACTTCCGCGGTGTCTCGGCCAAGGCGTTCGACGGTCGTGGCAACTACAACTTCGGCATCAAGGAACAGATCATCTTCCCGGAGATCGATTTCGACCAGGTCGATGCGTTGCGCGGCATGGATATCTCCATCACCACGACGGCGCAGACCGACAACGAGGCGAAGGCCCTGTTGACGGCCTTCAGCTTCCCGTTCCGGAACTGAGCGATCATCCTTGATGAACCTGGCCATTCGTGGCCGGACTCTTTGAAAGAGCAGCGATAAATTATGGCCAAGAAATCAATGGTGAACCGCGACGTCAAGCGGGCCAAGCTGATCCAGAAGTACGCCGGCAAGCGCGCCGAGCTGAAAGCGATCGTGCTCAACCCGGCGGCTTCGTACGACGAGAAGATGGAAGCGCAGGCGAGCCTGCAGAAGCTTCCGCGCGATGCCAGCCCGGTGCGCGTGCGTACGCGTTGCGCCCTGACCGGTCGCCCGCGCGCCGTGTATGCGAAGTTCGGCCTGGGGCGCAACAAGCTGCGCGAAGCCACCATGCGCGGCGACGTGCCGGGCCTGCGCAAGGCCAGCTGGTAATCCACAACCTGCAGAATCGGCGCGCCGGCTGTTCCGGCGCACCGATTCGACCGGTGGCGCCGCATGCTGCCGGTGGATGCGACTAACGCATCCGATGTTCGCCAAAACCCGAAATTGCTGCTATAGTCGGCGGTCTGCGCAACGCAGGCTGGCTTCTTTGCCGGCTCACAATCTGATTGATTTCCGGTTTTATCGGATATCGGTGCACTCTGAAGGATGTTTTCATGAGCATGACTGATCCCATCGCCGATCTGTTCACGCGCGTCCGCAATGCCCAGGCTACGGGCAAGCCGGTCGTGCGTATGCCGTCGTCGAAACTGAAGGTGGCCATCGCCAACCTTCTCAAGAACGAGGGCTACATCCTCGACGCCAAGACTTCCGTCGAGGAAGGCAAGCCGGTGCTCGAGATCAAGCTCAAGTATTTCGACGGCCAGCCCGCCATCGAGAACATTTCCCGGGTCAGCCGTTCCGGCCTGCGCGTTTACCGCGGCAAGGACGAGCTGCCGAAGGTCCTCGGCGGCCTGGGCATTTCGATCATCTCGACTTCCGCTGGTCTGTTGACCGATGCGCAGGCCCGCGCCAAGGGCCTGGGCGGCGAAGTCATCGGCCAAGTGGCATAAGGAGTCTTGCAATGTCACGTGTAGCCAAACAACCCATTTCCCTGCCGAAGGGCGTCGAGCTGACGACCGCTGGAGGCAACATCTCGGTGAAGGGCCCGAAGGGCACCTTGTCCGTGCATCAGCTGCCGGGCGTCACGGTCGCCATCGACGGCGGCGTGGCGAATATCACGCTGGGCGAAGGCGTGGACGACAAGTTCGGCGGTACGGCGCGTGCGCTGATCGCCAACATGGTCACCGGCGTCTCGCAGGGTTACGAGCGCAAGCTTGAGCTGGTTGGCGTCGGTTATCGCGCCGCCATGCAGGGCAAGGCCCTGAGCCTCAGTCTGGGCTTCTCCCATCCGGTGGTGTTCGATGCGCCAGAGGGCATCAGCATCGAGACGCCGACCCAGACCGAAGTGCTGATCAAGGGCACCGACAAGCAGGTCGTCGGCCAGGTCGCAGCCAAGATTCGCGGCTTCCGCCCACCCGAACCCTACAAGGGCAAGGGCGTGCGCTATGCCGGCGAGAAGATCACCCTGAAGGAAGCCAAGAAGGCGTAAGTGCGCTGTCCCTGCGCGTAGAGACTGGCCATCCATGGCCAGACTTTTCACAAAGAGCAGATGACAGCCCATCAAGCCGATCCGCTTTCGAGGAATTGAGAGATGAACAAGAACGAAAATCGCCTGCGTCGCGCCAAGTCCACCCGCAGCCACATCCGCAAGCTGGGCGTGGCTCGCCTGTCGGTGCATCGCACCGGGCAACACCTGTATGCGCAGGTGTTCGATGCCTCCGGCAAGAACGTGGTGGCAGCTGCCTCCACCGTGCAGAAGTCGGTCGCCGAAGGCCTGAAGGGCACCAAGAACCTGGCTGCCGCCGCGGCGGTGGGCAAGGCCGTGGCCGAGCGCGCGAAGGCTGCAGGCGTGGAATCGGTGGCGTTCGACCGCTCCGGTTTCCGCTATCACGGCCGCATCAAGGCGCTGGCCGAGGCCGCCCGCGAAGCTGGCTTGAAGTTCTGAGGAGCCGGGGCACGGAGTTCAGGCTGCGGAGTCGAAAGAATCCGCCACGCGAATCCCGGGTCCCGTCTGCCGCATCCCGGCAACACCAACAACTACAAGCGGCCAAGCCGCAAGCAAAAGTCCCGGATGGTCCGGGCACACGGAATAGAACATGTCTTCTAACGATCGCGAAAATTCGGACGGCCTGCTCGAGAAGCTGATTGCCGTCAACCGGGTGGCCAAGACCGTCAAGGGCGGCCGCCAGATGAGCTTCACCGCACTGACCGTGGTCGGTGACGGCGAGGGCAAGGTCGGCTTCGGCTATGGCAAGGCGCGTGAAGTGCCGGTGGCCATTTCCAAGGCGATGGAGCGTGCCCGTCGCCAGATGGTCAACATCGAACTGAACAACGGCACCCTCTGGTACGCCATCAAGGCGAACCACGGTGCGGCCCGCGTCTACATGCAGCCGGCTTCCGAAGGTACCGGCGTGATCGCCGGCGGCGCCATGCGTGCGGTGCTGGAAGTGGTCGGCGTCAAGAACGTGCTGGCCAAGGCCGTCGGTTCGCGCAATCCGATCAACCTGGTGCGCGCCACCATCAAGGGTCTGCAGGCGGTTGCCTCGCCCAAGAAGATCGCCGCCAAGCGGGGCAAGAGTCTGGAAGAGGTGCTGGGCAATGGCTAAGAAGAACGAATCCGCTGCTACCGTGCGCGTGCGCCTGGTCAAGGGCCTGCGCGGCGTGCAGGCGCGCCATCGCCTCAGCGTCAAGGCGTTGGGTCTGGGCAAGGTCAACGACGTGCGCGAGCTGAAGGACAGCCCGCAGGTGCGTGGGCTGATCAACACGGTCTACTACCTGGTCCGGGTCGAGGAGTAATCATCATGCGTCTGAATGACATCAAGCCGACCGCCGGTTCCCGCAAGACCCGCCTGCGCGTGGGTCGCGGCATCGGTTCGGGCCTGGGCAAGACGGCCGGTCGCGGCCACAAGGGCCAGCACGCCCGCGCGGGCGGCACCCACAAGTTCGGTTTCGAAGGCGGCCAGATGCCGCTGAACCGGCGGTTGCCGAAGATCGGTTTCCGCTCGAAGCTGAAGGCGCAGAGCCAGGAAGTGTTCCTGTACCAGCTGGCCAACCTCAAGGGCGACGTGATCGACGTGGTGGCGCTGCATCAGGCTGGCCTGATCGACAGCCGCGCCAAGAAGGTCAAGGTGGTGCTGAAGGGCGAGATCGGTCGCGCGGTGAAGTTGTCCGGTCTGCTGGCCACGGCGGGCGCGAAGGCGGCCATCGAGGCAGCCGGCGGAAGCGTGGAGTAAGACGGTGGCCGTAGCCAAGGGCAACGCACTGGGCAAACTCGGCAAGCTGACGGAGCTGCGTCAGCGCATCCTGTTCGTGGTGGGTGCGCTGATGGTATTCCGTCTCGGCTCGTTCATTCCGGTCCCGGGCGTCAACCCGGAGGCGATGACGAACCTGGTCAACGGCAATGGCCTGATGGACATGTTCAACATGTTCTCGGGCGGAGCGCTGGAGCGGTTCTCGGTCTTCGCGCTCGGCGTGATCCCGTACATCTCGGCCTCGATCGTGTTCCAGATGATGGGCGCGGTGGTGCCGAGTCTGCAGGCCCTGCGCAAGGAGGGCGAGGCCGGCAAGCGCAAGATGACGGCTTATACCCGTTACGCGACGGTGTTGCTGGCGGGGTTCCAGTCCTTCGGCATCGCGGTGGCCCTGCAGGGTCAGGTGGCCGCAGGAGGCGCTCCGGTGGTGTATACGCCGGGCTTCGGCTTCATATTTTCGTCCGTGGTCGGCCTGACCGCCGGCACCATGTTCCTGATGTGGCTGGGCGAACAGATGACCGAGCGCGGTATCGGCAACGGCATCTCGCTGCTGATCTTCGCCGGTATCGTGGCCGGCTTGCCCGGCGCGGTGGTGCACACGCTGGGCATGGCCAACAACGGCGAGTTGTCGCTGCTCATGCTGCTGGTGGTGTTCGGTCTGGTGCTGGCCGTGACCGCCTTCGTGGTGTTCGTGGAACGCGCCCAGCGGCGCATCACGGTGAACTACGCACGGCGCTCAGGCGGGCAGAAGGCATACCAGAACCAGAGCTCCAGCCTGCCGTTGAAGATCAACATGTCGGGCGTGATCCCGCCGATCTTCGCGTCGAGCTTGCTGATGTTCCCGGCCACCGCGGTGAGCTGGTTCAGCACGGGCCATCAGTCGCGTTGGCTGCAGGATCTGACGCAGTCGTTGAGCCCCGGCAACCCGTTGTATGAAATCACTTTTTCCGTGCTGGTGATCGGTTTTGCGTTCTTCTACACGGCGATTGTGTTCAACGCGGAAGAGACGGCGGACAATCTGAAGCGCTCGGGCGCCCTGATTCCCGGCATTCGCCCGGGCAAGGCCACGGGCAGCTACATCGACGCGGTGATGACACGCCTGACGGCGGTTGGTGCGATCTACCTGGTGCTGGTCTGCCTGGTGCCGTCGTTCATGCAGCAGGCGTGGCACGTACCGTTCTATTTCGGCGGCACGTCGCTGCTGATCGTGGTGGTGGTGGTGATGGACTTCACGGCGCAGATCCAGGCGCATCTGGTCAGTCACCAGTACGAGAGTCTGCTCAAGAAGGCCAATCTCCGCCGCAGTTGAGGCAGCGGGAAGAGGCTCAAGGTCGGAGAGTTGCGGTGCCTCGGCGCCGCAGGGCTTTCCTGTTCGGGTAATTCAGGTTAAAATTGCGCGTTTACCGCGCACGAAACGCATTCGGAGAGAGTACTCATGGCGCGCATTGCGGGTGTCAATTTGCCGGTCCAGAAGCACGTCTGGGTAGGTCTGCAGAGCATTTACGGTATCGGCCGCAGCCGCGCCAAGCAGGTTTGCGTGGACGCGGGCGTGGTCCCGACCACCCAGATCAAGTCGCTGAGCGAAGGCGAAGTGGAAAAGATCCGCCTGGAAATCGCCAAGTACACCGTCGAAGGCGATCTGCGCCGCGAGGTGGGCATGGCGATCAAGCGGCTGATGGACCTGGGCTGCTATCGCGGCCTGCGTCATCGTCGCGGCCTGCCGGTGCGCGGGCAGCGCACCCGTACCAACGCGCGTACCCGCAAGGGCCCGCGTCGCGCAATCAAGAAGTGATTGCCTCTGGATTTGTGCGGTCGTCCGTGACCGCGAAGATCAAAAAAGCGGCCATCCGTGGCCGCACTCATCGAGAAGAGCCTTCAAACCATGGCTAAGCCGGTCAAGACCAAGAAGAAGATCAAGCGCGTTGTCACGGATGCCGTGGCCCACGTGCAGGCCTCCTTCAACAACACCATCGTTACCATCACCGATCGCCAGGGCAATGCCCTGTCGTGGGCGACTGCCGGCGGTGCCGGTTTCCGCGGTTCGCGCAAGTCCACCCCGTTCGCTGCGCAGGTCGCCGCCGAGAAGGCTGGCCGCGCCGCTGGCGACTACGGCGTGAAGACGGTGGAAGTGCGCATCAAGGGCCCCGGCCCGGGTCGCGAGTCGGCGGTGCGTTCGCTGAATGCGCTGGGCTACAAGGTGCTCAACATCATCGACGTCACGCCGATCCCGCACAACGGCTGCCGTCCCCCCAAGAAGCGGCGTGTCTGAGGGCGGTCGTTTTCGATCGCGAGAATCAAGCACCGGCCGCGGCCGGACTATCTGAAAGAGAAGAAACATGGCCCGTTATCGTGGAGCTACCTGCAAACTCGCCCGGCGCGAAGGTGCGGATCTCAGCCTGAAGAGCCCGGCGCGCGCGCTGGATTCCAAGTGCAAACTGGAAAACAAGCCCGGCCAGCATGGCGCGAACAAGCGCATGCGCATGTCCGACTACGCCGTCCAGCTGCGTGAGAAGCAGAAGGTCAAGCGCATCTACGGCGTGCTCGAGCGCCAGTTCAGCAACTACTACACCAAGGCGACCACGCTCAAGGGCAATACCGGCGAGAACCTGCTGCGCCTGCTCGAGAGCCGCCTGGACAATGTCGTGTTCCGCATGGGCTTCGCGGTCACCCGCGCCCAGGCCCGCCAGCTGGTCGCCCACAAGGCGGTGCTGGTCAATGGCAAGAAGGTGAACATTCCTTCCTACCAGGTGCGCCCGGGCGACGCGATCGCGCTGACCGAGAAGGCGCGCAGCCAGCTGCGCGTGCAGGAAGCGGCCACCGTGTTCGACACCATGGACCTGCGTCCGGTCTGGGTCGAAGTGGATTCCAAGAAGTTCGAAGGCACGTTCAAGTCGGTGCCGGATCGCGGCGACCTGCCGTCCGACATCAATGAAGCATTGATCATCGAGCTTTACTCGAAGTAATTAACCGGAGCTCTGCATGGCAGTTTCGTCAACTAGTGTGCTGCGGCCGCGTGGCCTCAGCGTCGAACAGCTCGGAGCCAACCGCGCCAAGGTGGTGGTCGAGCCGCTCGAGCGTGGCTTTGGCCATACCCTGGGCAACGCGCTGCGCCGCGTGCTGCTCTCCTCGATCCCTGGCAGCGCCATCGTCGAGGTTGAAATCGATGGCGTGCTGCACGAGTACACCACCCTGGAAGGCCTGCAGGAGGACGTGATCGAAGTCCTGCTCAACCTCAAGGACGTGGCGATTCGTCAGCATTCGGGCGATGAAGTGATGCTGACCTTGTCCAAGAAGGGCAAGGGCGTGGTGACCGCCGGCGACATCGTGGTCGACCACACGGTGGAGATCGTCAACCCCGAACACGTCCTGTGCCACCTGACCAAGGACATCGCGCTCAACATGCGCCTGAAGGTGCGTCGCGGCGTCGGCTACCAGCCGGCCAGCGCGCGCCAGCATCCGGACGACGAAGCGCGCCCGATCGGCCGCCTGCAGCTGGATGCCTCGTTCGCTCCCGTGTTGCGGGTGGCCTACGAAGTGGACGCTGCGCGCGTCGAGCAGCGCACCAACCTGGACAAGCTGGTGCTGGACGTCGAGACCAACGGCACCATCGACGCCGAGGAAGCGGTGCGCAAGGCGGCGGAGATCATCAACGACCAGCTGTCGGTGTTCGGTGATTTCTCGCGTCGCGAGAGCGCCACGGACAAGGCCGAGAAGAGCGGTTTCGAGCCGCTGCTGCTGCGTCCGATCGACGATCTGGAGCTGACCGTGCGTTCGGCGAACTGCCTGAAGGCCGAGAGCATCTACTACATCGGCGACCTGGTGCAGAAGACCGAGGTCGAGCTGCTGAAGACGCCGAACCTCGGCAAGAAGTCGCTGACCGAAATCAAGGATGTCCTGGGCGGGCGCAGCCTGTCGCTGGGCACCAAGCTTGAGAACTGGCCGCCGCCGGGGTTGTCGCACGGCATGCAGCTGGGTTGATGGTTGTATTCGTGCGATCTCCTTGATCGCCGCAGCAGCAAGACATCGGTCAAGGTGCGTATCGCGCCTTGACCGAGCGCCAAAGGCGGCCATCCACGGCCGCACTCTTCACAAGAGCCTGCTCCGAAGGGGCTCACACAAGCGGGTAACCGCGGGAAGCCGGACGCAGGTGCCGGCTTTTCATAACAACAGACCAGAGAGTATTTGCCATGCGCCACCAGAAATCCGGACGCAAGCTCAACCGCACCAGCAGCCACCGCGAGGCGATGTTCAAGAACATGGCCTCGTCGCTGTTCAAGCATGAGCTGATCCGCACCACCCTGCCGAAGGCGAAGGAACTTCGCCGCGTCGCCGAACCGCTGATCACGCTGGCCAAGACCGACGGCGTCGCCAACCGCCGCCTCGCTTTCTCGCGCCTGCGCGACAAGGAAGCGGTGGGCAAGCTGTTCGTCGAGCTGGGCCCGCGTTACAAGGAGCGTCCCGGCGGTTACCTGCGCATCCTCAAGTGCGGCTTCCGCGACGGCGACAATGCGCCGATGGCTTATGTCGAACTGGTGGGGCGCCCGCAGGTCGAGTCCGTCGACGCGGAATGAGGTGCCGGCCGGACGACTTGATAGTCGCCCGCAGCGTCACGCAAACCCGGCCTCGTGCCGGGTTTTGCTTTTTCTGATCCGGCACCGGTCCGTCTTCGCGGTTGCTGCAGCATCGCGTGCTGACAGCGCTGCGCCGAACGGGTAATGTCATATTCCCGCAACGCAACAAAACCCTTATGAATCCATTGCGCTGGTCGTACCGTTTCAGCTTCGCTGTCGGCTTCCTGGTGTGCGCCGCCCTGATGGGCTTCGCGCTGTACGCCGAATATGTCTGGGAGATGACGCCTTGCCCGCTGTGCATCTTCCAGCGCGTCGGCTTCATCGTGATGGGCGTGTTCTTCCTGCTCGGCGCGTTGCATGCGCCGCGGGGCGGCGTGCGCTGGATCTATGCCGCGGGCGTCTGGCTCGGTGCGGCGTTCGGCATCGTGGTGGCGGGGCGGCACCTGTGGATCCAGTCGCTGCCCGCCGACCAGATTCCGTCCTGCGGGCCGCCGCTGGATTACATGTTCAGCGCGTTCCCGTTCGCCAAGGTGCTGAGGATGGTCTTCACCGGTTCCGGCGAATGCGCCACGGTCGAACCGATTCTCGGCCTGCCGATGCCGGCGTGGACCTTGCTGTGGTTCGTGCTGCTCGCCGCGCTGACGGTGGTGGCGGTGCGGCGCAAGGCCTCGCGCGCATGAACAAGCGGCATGATTCCGGTGTCCGCGCCGTGGCCGCCCATGTGACCGATGCGGCCGGTGCCGATACGGCGCCGTGGACGCCGGGCTCCTGGCAGCGTCGCCCGGCCCTGCAGCAGCCGATCTACGACGATCCGATCGAGCTGGCCAGGGCGGGTGCGCACCTGGCCGAGTTGCCGCCGCTGGTCACCTCGTGGGAGGTGCTCGCGCTCAAGGATGCGGTGGCCGAGGCGCAGGAAGGAAAACGCTTCCTGCTGCAGGGCGGCGATTGCGCGGAAAGCTTTGCCGACTGCACCAGTCCGGTGATTTCCAACCGGCTGAAGGTGCTGCTGCAGATGAGCCTGGTGCTGGTGCATGGACTGAAGAAGCCGGTGCTGCGCGTCGGCCGCTTCGCCGGGCAATACGCCAAGCCGCGTTCGGCGGACAACGAGGTCCGCGACGGCGTGAGCCTGCCGAGCTTCCGCGGTGACGTGGTCAACAGTCAGGAGTTCACCGCCACTGCACGGCGACCCGATCCGCAGCGGCTCATCCAGGCGCATGCGCATTCCGCCCTGACGATGAATTTCGTGCGCGCATTGATCGACGGTGGTTTCGCCGATCTGCGTCATCCGGAGTACTGGGATCTGGCCTGGGTCGAGCATTCCCCGTTGGCTGCGGAATACCGGAAGATGGTCGCCGGGATCAGCGACTCGCTGCATTTCATGGAAACGCTGGCAGGGCCCATCGCCAGCTTCTCCAAGGTGGATTTCTTCACCTCGCACGAGGCGCTGCTGCTGCACTACGAACAGGCCCTGACCCGCCAGGTGCCGCGCAATCCGGGCTGGTTCAACCTGTCCACGCATTTCCCGTGGATCGGCATGCGCACCGCTGCACTGGATGGCGCGCACGTGGAGTATTTCCGAGGCATCCGCAATCCGGTCGCGGTCAAGATCGGTCCCTCGGTGACCGCCGATCAGCTGCTGCCCCTGATCGACGTGCTCGATCCCCATGCCGAGCCGGGCCGGCTGACCCTGATCCACCGGATGGGTCAGGCGAAGATCGCCGATGCGCTGCCGCCGCTGCTGGAAGCGGTCAAGCGCGAAGGTCGGCGCGTGCTGTGGGTGGCTGACCCCATGCACGGCAATACCGAGGGCACCTCGAACGGGCACAAGACGCGCCGCTTCGACAACATCCGCGGTGAACTCGACCAGGCCTTCGACATCCATGCCGCCGCCGGCACGCGGCTGGGCGGCGTGCACCTGGAGCTGACCGGCGAGGACGTGACCGAGTGCATCGGTGGCGCGCGCGATCTCAAGGAGGGCGACCTGGATCGCGCCTACAAGTCGATGGTCGATCCGCGCCTGAATTACGAGCAGTCGCTGGAGCTGGCGATGCTGATCGTGCGCAAGTCGACCGGCGGGGCGGGCTGACGCATTACATGCTCAGCGCGCGGACGCCGCTGGCGAATCGTCCACGGTAGGCAGAAACTGCGGCGCTTGCCACGCCTTGGCGTGATGCTCGAAGCCGTAGGCGATCGAGATCAGCGTCGGCTCGCTCCATTTCGCGCCGAACAGCACGATACCGACCGGCAGTCCGTGGGCGAAGCCGGCCGGCACGGTGATCGACGGATAACCGGCCACGGCCGCCGGCTGCGAGGCGCCGCCCACGGTGGGGTCGCCGCTGACGATGTGGTCGCCCAGCACCGGATCGGTGACGAAGGCCGGCCCCCACGACGGCGCCAGCAGCGCATCCAGGTGCTGTGCCTGCAGCGCCGCGTCGATGCCTTCCGGTCCGGACAAGTGTTTCGCCTTGGTCAGCGCGTCCGTATACGCCTTGTCGCTGAGCGGCCCCTTCTGCTCGGCCTGCTCGAACAACTCCTGGCCGAACCACGGCATCTCTTCGGTGGCATGCGCCTGGTTGAACGCGATCAGGTCGGCCAGCGTCTTCACCTTGAGGCCATGGCGGCTGGCCAGGTAAGCGTTGACGTCGTGCTTGAAGTCGTACAGCAACACGGTGATTTCCGGCTCGCCGAGATCGGCCAGGTGCGGCAGCTTGACCGGGTCGACGATGATCGCGCCCTGCGCCTTCATCAATGCGATCGACTGCGCCAGCACGCGGTCGGCGTTCGGTTCGGCGCCGGCGAGCTGGCGCACCACGCCGATGCGCTTGCCCTTGAGCCCGTTCGAGTCGAGGAACTTCGTGTAATCGGTGGCGTGCTTGTCTGCGTCGGCGGTGGCCGGATCGCGCGGGTCGCTGCCGGCGATCACGCTGAGCAGGGCCGTGGCATCGGCCACGCTGCGGGCCATCGGGCCGGCGGTGTCCTGGTTGTGGCTGATCGGCACGATGCCGCTGCGGCTGACCAGGCCAAGGGTAGGCTTGATGCCCACAATGCCGTTCATCGCCGCGGGGCAGATGATCGAGCCGTCCGTCTCGGTGCCGATCGCCACCGTGACCAACCCGGCCGCCACCGCAGCGCCGGAGCCAGCGCTGGAACCGCAGGGATTGCGATCGAGCACATAGGGATTCTTCGTCTGTCCGCCGCGCCCGCTCCAGCCGCTGCTGGCGTGGCTGGAACGGAAGTTGGCCCATTCGCTCAGGTTGGTCTTGCCCAGCACCAACGCGCCGGCCTTGCGCAAGCGTTCGACCAGACCGGCGTCGCGCAAGGCCGGCGCATCGACAAGCGCGAGTGAGCCAGCGGTGGTGAGCATGCGGTCGCCGGTGTCGATGTTGTCCTTCAGCAGTACCGGGACGCCGTAGAGGGGGCCGTGGGTCTTGGTGCGCTTTGCGTCGAGTGCCCCGGCCAGTTCCAGCGCCTCGGGGTTCGTCTCGATCACTGCGTGCAGGGCGGGGCCGGAGCGATCGATGCGCTGGATGCGGTCGAGCAGCGCCCGGGTCAGCTGACGGCTGTCCAGCGTGCCGGCATCCATGCGCTGCTGCAGTTGCTCGATCGACGCGTAGGCGACCTGCGGCGGCGTGGCCGCCGGCGCAAGGCCGGTGGCAGAAGCCAGGAGCAGTGCGACGAAACAGACGGCTGGACGGTTCACGGTAACCCCCGGGTTCGACGATGCGGCGTGTGGTCGCCCGGCCAGCTTAGCGCCGGCGCAGTTTGGGCGCTGCGGTCGCCAGCGTACAATCGCCGGATGATTACAAACGCCAGCCTGCATCGTGCCAAGTCGTTCGAAGTGACCATCCTGTTCGCGGTCGCCCTGTGGTTCGGTACCGCCAGTCGTGCCGCCGACCATCCCGCGGTTCCCGATACCTTGCAGCAGCGCATCGCCGCCTGCACCACGTGCCACGGCGTGCAGGGTGAAGGGCGTGCCGCCAGCGGCTATTTCCCGCGCCTGGCAGGCAAGCCCGCGGCGTACCTGGCGCGGCAACTGCAGGACTTCCAGGACGGGCTGCGCAAGTACGCACCGATGGAGTACACCGTGCGCGAACTGGGGCCGACGTACATACGCGAAATCGCCGAATACTTCGCTGCCCAGCGCGTACCGTTCGAGCGCTCGCCGGCGCCAGCCGTGTCCAGCGCAGTACTGCAGCGCGGTGCGCAATTGCTGGAAGAGGGCGATCCGTCCCGGCGCATCCCCGCCTGTGCCAGTTGCCACGGCAGGCAGCTGACCGGCGTGGAACCCTCGATCCCCGGCCTGGTGGGACTGCCTTACGACTACGTCAGTGCGCAACTGGGTTCATGGCGCACGCACACCCGTGCCACGCTGGCGCCGGACTGCATGGCCGAGGTGGCCAGTCGGCTGAGCGATTCGGACATCAGCGCGGTGGCCGCGGCGCTGGCCAGCCGTGAGCTGCCGACGGATACCCATGCGCAACCGGCCGGTTCGGTGCAGCCGCCGCTGCGTTGCGGGGTACTGGATGCGGCGACCGAAGCGGCGCCACCGGCCACGACGGCCGGCTGAAGCTGCCGGCGCGTCAGCACCCGCCCTCGGCCCGGTACAACGCGCCCAGCGCCCGCCACGGCTGCGGGTTCCAGTGACCGCGCGCCTGGCCGGAGGGCGAGGGCAGCACGAACAAGCGCGTATCACCGAAGGTTTCGTCCTGCAGGCCATGGTCAACCGGGTGGCCAAGCGCCGCGCGGGCGGCGTTCTTGCTGGTGAAGGCGAGCAGGCGCGGCCGGCAGCGCCGGATCTTGCGGCGCAGTGCGGCGGCGTCGAAGGCGTCGCGGGGCAGCTCGGCGTCGTTGCCGCTGTGGCGCTTGGCCAGGTCGGTGAGTCCGATGCCGAGCTGCAGCAGCTCCGGAAAGTCTGCCGGTGCAAACTGCCGCGGGGTGAACCCGGCCTCGAACAGCGCAGGCCAGAACAGGTTGCCCGGGTGTGCGTAATAGGCGCCTTCCGCGGCCGAGCGAGCGCCGGCGGCGGTGCCGCAGAACACCAAGCGCAATCCGGGCGCCAGCAGGTCCGGCAGGATGAGGTCAGGCCGGGCCAGCATGCTTGTCGAGCAGGAAATCGGTGTACTGGAAACGCTCGTCGCGCAGCACCGATTCGCCGCGGCGCAGCCGCAGCGGGTGGCGGAACAGCGGGCCGGCGTAGCTCAGCGTGTGGAACTCGCCGCGTTCGCCGCACGGGTCCACCCCGGCCGGCAGGGCGTCGAGCAGACCTGCATCGTAGTCGCGGCCGCAGAAGTCGCCGTCCAGTTGCTGGGTGTCCACGCAGCACAGCACGGCACGATGGCCCTCGCCCACGAAACGTCGCGACAGCGCCGTCGTGTCTTCGCCCCACAGCGGGAACACCGCGCGCCAGTTTTCGCGGCCGAGCTGGCGCACGCGGTAGTCACGCACGTCCTCCAGGTACAGGTCGCCGAACGCGCAGTGGCGGATGCCGGGCCAGCGCATGCGGGCCTCGACCAGGGCGTTGGCGTGGGCTTTCTCGTAGGCTTCGTTGCTGCCGGGCCAGTCCAGCAGCACCTCGACCAGCGGCAGGCCGAGCGCGCTCGTCTGCGCCAGCAACACCTCGCGATGGACGCCGTGCATCGCCACGCGCTGGTAGTTGCGGTTGACCGTGGTCAGCAGCCCGACCACCTGCCAGGCCGGATCGGCCAGCAGTCGCTGCAGCGCCAGCAGGCAGTCCTTGCCACCGCTCCAGGCCAGCAGTATCGGGGTGGTCATGCGGCAGGCTCCAGGGTGGTGGGCGGGTCTCGGGGCTGGTGGAGAGAACCGCCGGCTGTGGATTCTTCGCGCGCGAACCGGGTGCCAGTTTGCCGGGGCCGGGTTCCGGGCCTGAAGAAACACGAGCTTCCGGGCGCGGCGGACGAGAGGAAAACGGACCCATTCTGCAGTATCGGTGCGGCCGGGTCGATTTCCCGTCGCCGTTCATCGACAGCCTGCATGGGCAACGGCTATAAAGATGCCTCGTGCCTGGGAGTGTGCGGTGAGTGAAGAAATACTGATCAACGTGACACCGCGTGAAACCCGGGTCGGCGTGGTCGAGAACGGCATGTTGCAGGAAGTGCACGTCGAACGGGCCTCGCGGCGTGGCTACGTCGGCAACATCTACAAGGGCCGCGTGCAGCGCGTGATGCCGGGCATGCAGGCGGCGTTTGTCGAGATCGGCCTGGAGCGGGCCGCGTTCCTGCATGCCTCGGACATCGTGCGCCCGGCGATCTCGTCGGTCGAGGAGGAGGAATCCGGCGGCAACGGCAACGGCCACGTGCCGTCGATCAGCGAACTGGTGCACGAGGGCCAGGAGATCGTGGTGCAGGTGGTGAAGGACCCGATCAGCACCAAGGGGGCGAGGTTGTCGGCGCACCTGTCGATCCCCTCGCGTTACCTGGTGCTGTTGCCGCATGCGCGCACGCTGGGCATCTCGGCCCGCATCGAGGACGAGGTCGAGCGCCAGCGCTTGCGCGAAGTGCTGGGCACGCTGATCGGCGCGGACGCGGTCGAAGGCAACCGTCTCGGCTACATCGTGCGCACCAATGCCGAGGGCCAGGGTGCGGAGTCGCTCGCGTTCGACGTGACCTACCTGGGCAAGGTGTGGCGCGTGGTGCAGGAGAACATCGCCAAGGCGCGCGTGGGCGAACGGGTCTACGAAGAGTTGTCGCTGCCGCTGCGCAGCCTGCGCGACATGCTCAACGAGGACATCGAGAAGGTGCGGGTCGATTCGCGCGAAACCTTCGAGCGGGTGGCCCGGTTCGTGCACAAGTTCATGCCGCAGCTGGACGACCGCGTAGAGCACTACGACGGCGAGCGCCCGATCTTCGACCTGTACGGCGTCGAGGACGAAATGCAGCGCGCGTTGAAGAAGGACGTGCCGCTCAAATCCGGCGGCTACCTGATCGTGGACCAGACCGAGGCGATGACCACGATCGACGTCAACACCGGCGCCTATCTCGGCACGCGCAATCTCGAGGAAACCGTCTACCGCACCAACCTGGAGGCGGCGCAGGCCGCGGCGCGCCAACTGCGGCTGCGCAACCTGGGCGGCATCATCATCATCGACTTCATCGACATGACCGATGAGGAGCACAAGCGCCAGGTGCTGCGCATGCTGGGCAAGGGACTGGCACGCGACCATGCCAAGACCACGGTGTACCCGATGTCCGCGCTGGGCCTGGTCGAGATGACCCGCAAGCGCACCACCGAGAGTCTGGCCCGCCAGCTGTGCGAACCGTGCCCGGCCTGCAACGGCCGCGGCATGCTGAAGACGGCCGAGACGGTGACCTACGAGATCTTTCGCGAGATCACCCGTGCCGTGCGCCAGTTCAACGCCGAGAAATTGCTGGTGATGGCCAGCCCTTCCGTGGTGAGCCGCATCCTGGAAGAGGAATCCGCCGCGGTCGCCGAGTTGGAGGAGTTCATCTCCAAGAGCATACGCTTCCAGGCGGAAGAGCATTATTCGCAGGAACAGTTCGATGTGGTCTTGCTGTAAGTCGACGCTGGCCAAGAGCGCATGAACAAGGTGTGGCGTCGTCGATTGCACGGTGGCGCGCGCGGCCTGGGTTGGGCTGCGGGCGTGCTGGTGATCCTGTTTGCCGTGCTGGCGGCGCTGGCGCAATTGCTGCTGCCGCTGCTGGCACGCCATCCGGAATGGGTGGCCGCCCAACTGAGCCAGCGCTTGCAGCGGCCGGTCGGCATCGCCTCGATGGTGGGGCGATGGACGCCGGGCGGTCCGGAATTCGTGCTGCAGGACGTGCGTATCGGTCCGGCCGCCGGGACGAATGGCGCGGCACTGCAGCTGCCGGAATCCCGCTTGAAACTGGACCTCGGTGGCTGGCTGCTGCCGTCGCGGCATCTGTTCAACGTGTATGCCCGCGGCCTGCAGCTCGACCTGCTGCACGATGGCAGCGGCTGGCGCGTCAGCGGGCTGGGCACCGGCGGCGGCACGGAGCAGCCGGCGCTGTCGCTGCGCCATTTGTCGGTGGACCTGTGGCTGGACGACCTGCGCGTGGTGGTGACCGATGCCACGCTGGGCAAGCACTACACCTTGTTGTCGCGGCAGTTGCGGGTCAGTTTGCAGGGTGATCGCATCCGCTTCGGCGGCAGTCTGCGGCGCGAAGGCGTGGCCGAGGCCAGCGTGCGCGCGGTGGGCGATCTGCGCCAGGACGAGCGATCCGGCAGGCTGTGGGTCAGCGCCGACGCGGCCCACCTGAAACCCTTGCTCGACGGCATCGACCTGCAAGGCTACGGGATCGAGCACGGCACCGGCCGCCTCAATGCATGGCTCGACTGGAACCAGGGCCAACTGGGCGACAGCGTGGTGCGCGTCGACCTGGACACGTTGTCGGTACGCGGGCCTGGCGGCGGCATGGCCGACGTGGCCTCGCTGCATGGCCTGGCCGGGATCCATGCCGAGGATGCCGGATACACGTTGCGCTGGGCCGGTGATGACGGCAGCGCCGCGGTGGTTGAACTGGAGCAGCCCGGCACGCCGCAGTTCCGCCTGGACGCCGCAGCACGCAAGCTGCAACTGGCGCCGCTGCTGCCGTGGCTTGGGCTGACGCCGGATCTGTCGCCGAGCCTGGCGCGCTGGATCGGCAGCGGACATCCGCACGGCGAACTCGAACAGCTGGCGCTGCACTGGACGCGGGCGGGCGGCTTGCAGCGCCTGGCGGTGGCGTTCGACAAACTCGGCATCGATCCGGTGGAAAAATCGCCGGGCCTGAGCAACCTGCGCGGCGTTGTGCGCGGCGATGCCGAGGCGTTCTCGCTGGAGCTTCCCGCGCAGGCCACCACGGTGACGTTCCCGCAGGTGTTCCGCCGCCCGTTCGTGTTGTCGAAGTTGTCCGGGACGCTGGCGTTCTGGCCGCAGGATGGCGGCTGGCACCTCGGCGCCGACAGCCTGGCCTTCGTCGGCGAGGGCTATGCCGGCAGCGCGCGCGGCGAGGCGGTGCTGCCCGCGGGCGGCGGTGCGCCCTGGCTGGGCCTGTACGCTTCGATCGAGCATGCCGACGTTCCCGCGGCCAAGCTGTTCTGGCCGGTCAACGTGATGCCGCCGGCGACCGTGGCGTGGCTGGATCGCGCGCTGGTGGCCGGCACCGTCGGGCAGGCGCAGGTGCTGGTGCGCGGCGACCTGGCGGACTGGCCGTTCCATCACAACGAGGGCCGCTTCGAAGCGCATGCCGAGATTCACGGGCTGACTCTCGACTACGGCGAGGAGTGGCCACAGGCCGAAGGTGTCGAGGCGGTGGCCAGCTTCGTCAATGGCGGCATGCTGGTGCAGGCCAGCGCGGGTCATTCGCTGGGCGTGAAAGTGGACAGCGCGGTGGCGTTGATCCCGGAATTCGGCCAGGCCCTGCTCGATCTCAACGTGCGCGGCAACGGCAGCGGCGCGAGCCTGCTGAACTTCGCACGCAGGAGTCCGGTTGCCAGCCGGGCCTCCGATACGCTGGCCAAGCTCAGGCTGGGGGGGCGCGGCACGTTCGATTTCCACCTGAGCCTGCCCTTGACCGACGTCGCGGGCGCACAACTCGATGGCACCGCGCAGTTGCGCGATGCCGACCTCACGGCGCCCGACTGGCAGCTGGCGCTGGGCGACATCACCGGTCCGTTGCGCTTCGATCTGCGCGGTCTGCAGGGCGGACCGCTGGATACCGTGTTCCATGGCAAACCCGCACGACTGCAGCTGGCGATCGCCGGCGCCAACGCCGACCCGGACACCGTGTTCCGGGCCAGCTTGCAGGGCAACTACCAGGTCGCCGAACTGGTCCAGGGATATCCATCGCTGACATGGCTGGGCGAGCTCGCGCAGGGGCGCAGCCCGTTCGGCATCGGGTTCACGCTCGCCCATCGACCGGGCAGCGATGATCTCGCGCAGATGCTCAGCATCGATTCTTCGCTCCGCGGCACCGCCCTGGCGCTGCCCGCACCGCTGGACAAATCCGCTGCGGACAGCCTGCCGCTGCATCTGCAGATGAGCCTGCCGACCGCGGGAAGCAACCTGCAACTGGAACTGGGGCAATTGCTGCGCGGCCACCTGCGCCTGGCCGATGACGCGGCCGGTCGCCCGCTGTCCGGCACCCTGGCGTTCGGCAGCCAGATGCCGCAGACGCTACCCGCGCGGGGCTTGCGCATCCGCGGCCATGCGGCGCGGCTGGACGTTGCCGGGTGGGTTCAGCGCACGGTCGCAGGTGCCGGCGGCGACGGCCCGGAACTGGAAAGCATCGACGTCAGCACCGACCAGGCGATGGGTTTCGACCGTCCGCTCGGCGCGCTCACGGTGCGCGCCACGCCGCAGCCCGACGTGCTCAGCGTGGACGTGGACGGCCCGGCCATGGCCGGCAACATCAAGGTACCGACCGACGAGCTGGACAAGCGCGGTGTCACCGCGCGCATGGAGCATCTGCACTGGCCGCGGCAGCCCGGCGCGACCGCAGCATCGACCAGCGCGGCGAGTGCACCCGCCGTCGCGGCGACCGTGACCGCCACCCAGCCGGCACCGGTCGCACTCGCCGATGACCCGGCGAACACCGGCATCAATCCCGCGGCCCTGCCGCCGCTCCACCTGTGGGTGCGGGACCTGCGCCTGGGCGATGCCAAATTGGGCGAAGCGCGGCTGGAGACCTGGCCCACGCCCAGGGGCATGCACATCGAGCAACTGCGCGCGCTGTCCCCGCGCGTGCAGGTCACCGCCAGCGGCGACTGGGAGGGCACCGCGACCGACAGCCGCACGCACATGCGGATCAGTTTCTCCGCCGAGGATCTCGGCGCGATGCTCTCGGCATTCGGCTACGACGGGCTGGTCGATGGCGGCCGGACCCGCGACGAACTCGATGCCAGCTGGCCCGGCAGCCCTACGGCGCTGTCGCTGGCCACGATGGACGGCACGCTCAAGGTGCAGGTCAATGATGGCCGCATCCCCGAAGCCAGCTCGCCTGGCATGGGGCGCCTGCTGGGTCTGGTCTCGCTCGCCGACCTGCCGCGGCGGCTCACGCTGGATTTCGGTGACGTGTTCGGCAAGGGGCTGGGTTTCGATTCGATCAGCGGCGATTTCCGCCTGGCCAACGGCAACGCCATCACCGACAACCTGGTGATCAGGGGGCCGGCGGCCAACATCAGCGTCACCGGCCGCACCGGCCTGCGTGCCCGCGACTACGACCAGCAGATGATCGTGGTGCCGCACGTCGGCAACAGCCTGCCGGTGGTGGGGGCGGTGGTCGGCGGTCCACTCGGTGCGGCGGCCGGCTTCGCGGTGCAGGGGCTGCTCGGCAAGGGCCTGAACAAGGCAGCCAGCGCGCGCTACCGGATCACCGGCAGCTGGGATGACCCGAAGATGACCCTGGTCGAGAAGCACGACGTGGTGGTGCCGCCGAGCCTGTTGCTCGAACCCGCGCCGGCTTCGTCCGGCAGCGCGGCGCCGGCCAGCTCAGCGCTGGCGCCCGCCAGCGCCCGGTCTTCGGGGCCGTGAAGCGGGGCGTCGACTTTAAAGCCGGCTCCGCCAGCCCCATGTGGGACAGTACCGGATCGACCACAGGCAAGCCTCCATGGATTCACTGATCGCCCTCGCCGAAAGCAAGCTGCTGTCCCCCGGAGGCATTGCCACCGGCGACCTCGACCGCGTGTTCGGTCAGCTGATGGGGCCGTCGATCGACGCCGCCGATCTCTACTTCCAGCATTCGCGCAGCGAGTCGTGGACGCTGGAGGAGGGCATCGTCAAGGACGGCAGCCACTCGATCGAGCAGGGCGTGGGCGTGCGCGCGATGTCCGGCGAGAAGACCGGCTTCGCCTATTCCGACGAGATCGTCTTGCCGCAATTGCTGGAAGCGTCGAAAGCCGCCCGCGCGATCGCGCACGGCGGCAACGGAGCAGGCAAACCGCTGGCGCTGCACGACGCGCGCGCGCTGTATCCGGCGATCGATCCGGTCGAGAGTCTGCCCAATCCCGACAAGATCGCGCTGCTGCGCGAGGTCGATGCGTACGCGCGCTCGCGTGATCCACGCATCAAGCAGGTCATCGTCAGCCTGGCCGCGACGATGGACACCATCCTCATCGCCGCCTCCGACGGCACCCTGGCCGCCGACGTGCGGCCGCTGGTGCGCATCAACGTGCAGGTGATCGCCGAGGCCAACGGCCGCCGCGAGCAGGGCTACGCTGGCGGTGGCGGCCGCTACGGCTATCGCGAACTGCTCGAGAACGGCCGCGCCTTGCGTTTCGCCGACGAGGCCGTGCGTCAGGCACTGGTCAACCTCGATTCCGTCGACGCGCCCGCTGGCCAGATGACCGTGGTGCTCGGCCCCGGCTGGCCGGGCGTGCTGCTGCACGAAGCGATCGGCCACGGCCTGGAAGGCGACTTCAACCGCAAGGGCAGCTCCGCCTTCGCCGGCCGCCTCGGCCAGCGCGTGGCGGCGAAGGGCGTCACCATCGTCGACGACGGCACCCTGGCCGGCCGCCGGGGCTCGCTCAGCATCGACGACGAAGGCACGCCGACCGAGTGCACCACGCTGATCGAGGACGGCATCCTGAAGGGCTACATGCAGGACAAGCTCAACGCGCGCCTGATGGGCATGGCGCCGACCGGCAACGGCCGCCGCGAATCATTCACCGCGCTGCCGATGCCGCGCATGACCAACACCTACATGCTGGCCGGCGGGCACGATCCGGCCGAGATCATCCGCTCGGTGAAGAAAGGCCTGTATGCGCCGAACTTCGGCGGCGGCCAGGTCGACATCACCAACGGCAAGTTCACCTTCTCCGCCTCCGAGGCGTACCTGATCGAGGACGGAAAAATCACCCGCCCGGTGAAGGGCGCCACGCTGATCGGCAGCGGCCCCGAGGTGCTCAATCGCGTCTCGATGATCGGCAACGATCTGGCGCTGGATGACGGCGTGGGCGTGTGCGGCAAGGATGGGCAGAGCGTGCCGGTGGGCGTGGGCCAGCCGACATTGAAGATCGACTCGATGACGGTTGGCGGTACGGCCTCGTAGTCCGGGCGCGGCAGCGCGGCTGACTCGGCGTACCGATCTGGCGTACCATCCGGGCGAGCGATGCCCATCGAGCCACGGAGTTCGTCATGCCTCCCGCCGCACGCCTTACCGACATGCATGTATGCCCGATGGTGACCGGCGTGGTGCCGCACGTAGGCGGCCCGATCCTGTCGCCGGGTGCGCCCAAGGTGCTGATCGGCGGCTTGCCGGCGGCGCGGATGAGCGACATGGTCACCTGCGTCGGACCACCGGATACCATCGTCATGGGCGCGCCCAAGGTGTTGATCGGAGGCCTGCCGGCGGCGCGGCTGGGCGACAGTACCGCCCACGGCGGCAGCATCGTGCTGGGTTGCTTCACCGTCATCATCAACTAGCGCGACGCGGGTCGTTCGATCCGGTTTTGCCGCACGCGGCAGATGAGGGGAACCGGGGTCGTGCCGCACGCCGCAGCGCATGGCAAGGGGGCCGCTTGAAACGTGCTTCGCCCGCCAGAACCGGACGTCGGTCGCAGGCTGCGCTGGCTGCCACCGTGCAGGCCCTCATGGGCGAGGCCATCGCCGCACATCGAGATGGCCGGCTGGATGCAGCCGAGGCGCTCTATGGCAAGGTCCTGCAACGACAGTCGGGACACCCCGATGCACTGCATTTCCTCGGTGTGCTGTGCCACCAGCGCAAGCGCAGCGAAGATGGCATCCGGCTGGTTCGGCTGGCGCTGCGCGCCACTCCGCGGCACGCCGACGCGCACAACAACCTGGGCAACATCCACAAGGAGTGCGGCGAACTGGCCGAGGCCGAAGCCTGCTATCGGCGCGCGCTCAGCCATCAGCCTGGGCACCACGACGCGCTGAGCAACCTGGCCCTGGTGCTGGACGTGCAGGGCCGCGTGGACGAGGCCGGCGAGGTCTATGCCCGCTTCCTGGCGCAGGAACCGCAGTTGGGGCAGGCGCATTACCTGATGGGCATGTTCCGGCGTCGGCACGTCAACGAAATCGAGGACGTGGAAGAGGCTGCACGCTGCTTCGCCAACGCCTGCCGCCTCGATCCGCAGAACGTGCGCGCACGTGATGCGCTCGGCGTGGCGCTGTACATGCTCGGCCGCAGCAGCGAGGCGGTCGAGGTCTATCGCGACTGGATGGCGCGCGATCCCGGCAATCCGGTGCCGCGCCACATGCTTGCCGCCTGCGGCGGCGAGCCGGCGCCCGCGCGTGCAGCGGACGACTATGTCCGAAAAGTGTTCGACGGTTTTGCCGCGAGCTTCGACGAGATGCTGCTGAAGAACCTCCATTACCGCGCGCCGCAGGTTCTCGTGGCGGCCCTGGTGGATCGACTTGGTATACCGCAGGCTTCACTGGATGTGCTGGATGCCGGTTGCGGCACCGGCTTGTGCGGACCGCTGATCGGACCGCATGCGAGAAACCTGGTGGGCGTGGATCTGTCCGGCGGCATGCTGGAGAAAGCGCGCCAGCGCGGTGACTACGACGAACTGGTGGAGGCGGAACTGGCCGGCTGGCTGCAGACCCGTCCATCTGCCTGGGACGTGGTGCTGTCCGCCGACACCTTGAACTACTTCGGTGACCTGCTGCCGGTGTTGTCGGCAGCCGGCAACGCGTTGCGAGAAGGTGGCTGGCTCGCTTTCACGCTGGAGGTGCTCGATGGCGACGAAGATCGCGTCGAGCTGTCCGCCAGCGGGCGCTATCGGCACAGCCGCGCCTGCATCGAGCGCGTGCTGGAGGACGCCGGGTTCTCCGATCCGTCGATCACCGTGGACTCGCTGCGCAAGGAACTGGGCAAGCCGGTGCGCGGTTGGGTCGTGCTGGTGCAAAAACGCGGGACGGGCGACTGAAGCGTCGCGCAGCCGATGCGGGGTCGCCAATGGACTCCCCAAACGGGGCAGACGTATGATAAACAGACTGGTTTGCCGGCCCATGCCGTCGGGACCGCTGGGGGAGGACGGACATGCCGCACCAAATGACGCTGAAGTCCGATCTCGGTGACAAGCTGCAGCCTGCCAGCTTTTCGGGCAGCGAGCAGTTGGGGCAGCTGTTCTCGTACCACCTCAAGGTATTCAGCGGCGACAGCGAGGTCGAACTGCGGCCATTGCTGGGCAGTTCCATGACGGTGACGTTCGGCACCGACGACTACACCCGGCATTTCAACGGCATCGTGGCGGAGATTTCGCAGACGGGGTTCGAGAGTTTTTCCGGCAAGCGCCAGGCGGAATACGCCCTGACCCTGGTGCCCAAGCCCTGGTTGCTGCTGCACAAGGTCGATTGCCGCATCTACCTGAAGAAGTCCGTGCCGGACATCGTCAAGGAGGTGCTGGCCGAGATCGGCTACAGCGACGTCAAGCTGAGCCTCAGCGGCAGCTACGAGAAACGCGAATATTGCGTGCAGTACCGCGAGAGCTATTTCAACTTCATCAGCCGGCTGATGGAGCAGGAGGGCATCTACTACTTCTTCCAGCATCGGGAGGGCGTGCACACGATGGTGCTGGCCGACGCGCTGGGTGCGCACGCGGCCACCGATGGCTATGCCGAGCTGCCGTACCAGCCGCAGAGCGATGCCAGCAAGGCGTCGACCGAAGCTGCGATCACCGAGTTCGCCACCGCGCGTTCGGTGCAGACGATCAAGTACTCGCTGACCGACTACGATCCGATGAGCCCGAAGAAGTCGCTGCTTGCTCTCGACTCGATCAGCAATGCCGACGGCAATCACCCGGTGCCCAAGCTCGATTCGTTCGACTACCCCGGTGACCACCTGAGCACCGATGCCGGCAAGCATTACGCACAGGTGCGGCTGGAAGCGAGCAACGTCGCGCAGTCACTTTGTACCGGGGCGACCAATATCTGCGGCGTGCTGACCGGCGCGCTGTTCAAGCTGACCAAGTTTCCGCGCAAGGAGTTGAACCAGGAGTACCTCGTGGTCGGCTCCACCGTGCACATCGAGAACGCCGCGGAGGTTTCCGGTCAGCAGGGCGGCGGCCAGTTCTTCTGTCATTTTTCGGTGATCCAGAGTCGCCAGCCGTTTCGCAGCATGCAAACGGCCGTGCGGCCGACCATTGCCGGCCTGCAGACGGCCGTGGTGTCCGGCAGCGACACGGCCGAGGACATCTCGGTGGACAAGTACGGCCGCATCCAGGTCACCTTCCACTGGAACAAGCCGGACAAGGAGAACTTCCACATCTCCTGCCCGGTGCGCGTGGCCTCCTCGTGGGCCGGCAAGAACTGGGGCGCAGTGAACATTCCGCGTGTCGGCCAGGAAGTGGTGGTGAGTTTCCTGGAGGGCGATCCGGACCGCCCGCTGGTCATTGGCAGTGTCTACAACGCCGACAACATGCCGCCGTATGCCTTGCCCGACAACAAGACGCAGAGCGGCATCAAGAGCCGCAGCCACCAGGGCGGTGGCGCCGACGACTTCAACGAGCTGCGCTTCGAGGACAAGAAGGGCAGCGAGGATTTTTTCATGCATGCACAGAAGGACATGCATGTGGAAGTCGAGAACGACCGCGTCGTCGCGGTGGACAACGACGAGAAGATGACCGTCAAGAACGACCAGACCGAGGACGTCAAGGGCAAGCGCACGACCACGGTAGGCAAGGACGACAAGCTCGACGTCACCGGCAACGGCACCACCACGATCGGCCAGAAGTTCAAGCTCAGCGCCGGCACCGAGATCCAGCTGGTGACCGGGGCGGCGAGCATCGTGATGAAGTCCTCCGGCGACATCGACATCAAGGGTGTGAGCGTCAACATCAAGGGCGTCAACGTGAAGATCGACGGCGATGCCACGGTGGCGGCCAAGGGCGGCGCCTCGGCGGAGCTTTCCAGCAGCGGTTCGACCACGGTCAAGGGTTCCATGCTCTCGCTCAAGGGCGACGGCATGGCGCAGTTGTCCGGCGGCATCATCATGATTGGCTAGGGGAACACGCAGATGTCATCCGTGATGCAGGCGTCGATCCAGATGGAGTTGTCCGAACCGGCCAGCGCGTTGCTGCGGCCGGAGATGACCGCACAGGCGGCCGTGCAGGCGCTGGCCGATGCAGGCCAGGTGCAGGATGCGTTGAAACTGCTGGCGCGCCTGTTGCCCAAGCGTTACGCGGTGGCCTGGCTGTGCCAGTGCGCGCGCGACCAGGCGCTGGATCCGGAGGATCGCGCCGGTGCATCGCTGGCCGAGAAGTGGGTGCGCGAACCGAACGAGAGCAACCGCCGCGCCGCGTTTGAATTCGCCACCGCCGGCGGCTACAAGTCCGCCGGCGCATGGGTCGCCGCTGCCGCAGGATGGTCCGGCGGCAGTCTCGCGCCAGCCTCTCAGGAAACGCCGGTGCCGCCGGCCGATCATCTGACGGCATGCGCCGTGGTGGCCGCGATCAACATGCTGGCGGCGCTGGATGTCGACACCTTCGCCACCCGTCGCGCCGCCTTCATCAAGCCGGCCATGAACCTGCTCAACGGCGAGGGCGCAACCGGCGCCTGACGTGCCCGGCCGGGCGCACTCGGCTTGCCCGCTGCACGGATGGACGATACGATGGCCGCGGTCGGTTTCCGCGCGTCAGTTTGGCCATGTCGGCAGCCTCGATACCGCGTTTCGCGCACGAGGCAATGACCGATCCACGGGGGCCGCAGTTTTTTTGCGAACAGTCAGGCAGCCAGCTCGGGTCGCGCACTTCGGTCCGGTCGGAACGTGGACGCGATCCATCGTGCATGATGCCGGCTGATCCATCTTGACCAGGGAATCCGAGCATACCGATGTCGCAGAGCCTGATCCTCGCCGTTGCCGGTCATCAGGCTGCCCAGTTCGGCAGCCGCAGCAGCGGGACGTTCGCGGCCGTCGGCGGGAGCATCGGCCGCTCCGAGGACTGCGACTGGGTGCTCGGCGCGTCGGGCGTGTCGCGCGTGCACGCCATGGTGCGTTACCTCAACGGCATCTATTTCATCGAGGATCGCAGCACCAACGGCATGCTGCTCAACGGTGCGCCACTGGTCAAGGGAGAACCCTCTGCGCTGACCGATGGCGACCGTCTGCTGATCGACACGTTCGAAGTCGAGGTGCACCTGCGCGATGCCGGTGCCGCGGCGCCGGTGCCGGATCTGCTGGCACCCGCGGCTCCCGCGGCGGTGGATGTCGACATCGATCCGCTGGATTTCGGGCTGTCGCCGCCGGCGGCGCCGCTGCCGGCGCGCCCGTCGCCGGTCACGATTCCGGCCGATGCCGGGCTGATCCCCGACGCGGTCGGTGCTGGTGGTGCCGGCGCGCTGGATCCGCTGAGTTTCCTGGGGCCCGGCGATCCCGATTCCGACCTGCTGTCCGGCGCCACGACCGGCAATTCCAGTTCCAGCTGGAACCACACGGCCGGTACGCAGGATCATTTCCATCCGCCGATGACCAACGAACAACGGCAGGCCAACCAGCTCCCGGAGAACTGGGACCTGACCATGGGGGACTTCTCCCCGCCCGCGGCGGCGCCGACCGTCGCGCCGCCGCGCGCCGTGCCGGCGGCGCCGATGCCGATGGCTGCAGCGGAGCGGGCCGAGACCACCGGTCCGCAACTGCTTCCGGGCAATGTGGACGAGATCTTCCGCGTCGTGGTCGATGGCGTGATGGACGTGCTGCGCGCGCGCGCCGAGATCAAGAACACGTTCCGGCTGCCGGTCACCATCATCCAGCGCTCGGAGAACAATCCGCTGAAGTTCGCGCCCAACCCGGAGGAGGCGCTGCAGAAGATCATGACGCCCAGCGGCGGCGCCTTCATGTCCGGCACGGCGGCGTTCGAGGATGCCTTCGACGACATTCGCTGCCACCAGATGGCGATGCTGGCGGGCGTGCGCGCGGCGTTCGAATCCTTGCTGGTGCATTTCAATCCGGATCGTTTCGAGCAGGAAGCCGACGGCGGCTCCAAGCGCTCGGCGTTCGCCGGCAAGGGCAAGTACTGGGAAAGGTACCGCGAGCATTTCGAGGGCTTGAACAAGGATCCCGACGATTGCTTCCGGCGGCTGTTCGGCGACGAGTTCGCGCGCGCCTACGAGGAACAGTTGTCACGCCTGAAGTCGGCGCGGAGAATGCGACAGGCAACGCATCACTGACGGACACTGCGCTTGCACGGTTGCGAACGCATCGCCGTGCTCGACGGGTTCCAGGAAGGGCAGGGCTGCCCTTTCTCGATGGATTTCCGGGCGCCGGGGGCGCCGCGGATGCGGATGTTTTTCCATGAAGCGTCGGCCCGCCGAGGCAGGCCAACGTGGCATATCCCGGCAGCGCGATCGGGAAACTTCTGACAGGGGCAGCGCGACGCATGGAAAACAACAAGGTCGTCTGGAGTGAAGGGCTGTTCCTGCGCCCGCAGCATCTGCAGCAGCAGGAGCGCTATCTGGAGCGCTTCGTCGAACTGCGCGCCGGCAGCCTGCGCCCGTACACCTGGGGCTTCTCCGAACTGGAACTGGAAACCGACCTGCTGGCGATCGGCAAGTTGGGCATCAAGCGTGCGCGCGGCGTGTTCCCCGACGGCACACCCTTCGCCATGCCCGGCGACGACCCGTTGCCGCTGGCGCTGGATGTCGACGACAACTGGCGCGACCAGACCGTCTTCCTGACTCTGCCCTTGCGCTCGCCCGCGCAGCCGGACAGCGGCCGGCCCGAGGCGCCGGCGGAGAAGCTGTTCCGTTTCCGCGTGCGCGAGACCGAGGTGCGCGATGCCTCCGGCAGCGTCGACGGGCTCACCGTGCTGGAGGTGGGCGGGCTCAACAGCCGGCTGTTGCCGCAGTCGCAACCGCTCGAGGGTCTGGCGCAGATCCCGGTGGCGCGCATCGTCGAATGCCGCTCCGACCGGCGGGTGATCCTGGAAGAGGCGTTCATGCCGACCGTGCTGAGCTGCCAGGCGGCGCCGCGGTTGAGCACCTTCCTGTCCGAACTGCTGGGCCTGCTGCACCAGCGCGGCGAGGCGCTGGCCAGCCGCGTGGCGGTCACCGACCGCGGCGGCGCCGCCGAGATCGCCGACTTCCTGCTGCTGCAGGTGGTCAACCGTTATCAGCCGTTGATCGCACATCTCACTGCCGCGCCGGTCCTGCATCCCGAGGATCTCTACCGCGTGCTGGCCGAGATGGCCGGTGAGCTGTCCACCTTCACCAGCACCGGCAAACGACCGCCGGCGTTTCCGGCCTATCGCCACGAGGCGTTGTACCCGAGCTTCGAGCCGTTGATCGCGGCATTGCGTACCAGCCTCAGCGCGGTGATGGAGCAGACCGCGATCCCGATTCCGATGCAGCAACGCAAGTTCGGCGTGTGGGTGGCCGTGGTGCCGGACCTGAGCCTGATCGATACCGCCGCCTTCGTGCTGGCAGCCAAGGCCGATCTCAAGTCCGAAGACCTGCGCCGCCAGCTGCCGGCGCAGTCGAAGATCGGCCCGGTGGAGAAGATCCGCGACCTGGTGAACCTGCAACTGCCGGGCATCCCGGTGGCACCGATGCCGGTGGCGCCGCGGCAGATTCCGTACAACTCCGGCTACCTGTATTTCGAGTTCGACAAGAATTCGCCGATGTGGCGGAGCCTGAAGACGTCAGGCGGCATCGCATTCCATTTTGGCGGCGAGTTCGCCGGTCTCGACCTGCAACTCTGGGCGATCCGAGGTTGAGCGCATGAGCAGCAACGGCCCCCATGACGACGACCCGCAGCAGGACCGGACCATAGTCCGTCCACGTGGTGCCCCAGCAACTGCCGCCCCCGTCCCTGCACCCGCTCCCGCTCCTGCACCGCTTCCGGCTGCCAGGCCGGCGGCGGCACGGCCCGTGGCGGGTCGGGACCAGGCGCCCGCGGCGGCGATCGGCGATTTCCTCGGCGCCGGCCTCAACACCCTGGTGCAGGCGGCCAGCCCCTTGCTGCTGTTGTCGGTGCAGTTGCGCAACAGTGCTTCGCAGCCCGACGCGGCGCGCCTGCGCGAGCAGGTCATCGCCCAGGTGCGCCAGTTCGAGAGCAATGCGCAGGCCGCCGGTATCGCGGCACAGACCATCACCGCCGCACGTTACGTGCTGTGCACCACGCTCGACGAGGCGGTGATGAACACGCCGTGGGGCGGACAGAGCGGCTGGGCGGCCAAGACCCTGCTGGTCGCGTTTCATGGCGAGTCGTACGGTGGCGAGAAGTTCTTCCTGATCCTGGACCGCCTGTGCGCGGATTTCTCGCGCCACATCGACCTGATCGAACTGATGTACATCTGCCTCACGCTCGGTTTCGGCGGGCGTTACCAGATCGAGGCCGACGGCCGCGCCAAGCTGGCCGATATCCAGGAGGAGCTCTACCGGCGCATCAAGGCGCAGCGTCCGCCCGCGGCGGATGAACTGGCGCCGCATTGGAAAGGCCTCGAGGATCGGCGCAACCCGCTGGTGCGCTACGTGCCGCTGTGGGTGATCGTGGCGGCCGGCGCCTGCATCCTGCTGGGCGCGTTCCTGTACTTCTACACGCGCTTGAACGAACTGTCCTCGCCGGTCAGCGCGCAGGTGGCGCAGATCGGCCTGCGCAGTGCGGTGCCGCCGGACGAGTCGCGGTTGCGCCAGACCCAGCCCAAGGTCGAGCGCAAGAGCCTCAAGCAACTGCTCGCGCCGGAGGAACAGGCCGGCGCGCTGACCGTGGAGGAGAAGCCCGACGGCTCGGCGCTGGTGCGGCTGGATGCGCCGGCGATGTTCGCCTCCGGCGGCACCGAGGTGGCGGCGCGGCAGATCCCGATGCTGCACGCGATCACCGCGGCGCTGAACCAGGTGCCGGGCCGGGTGGTGGTGGTCGGTCACACCGACGATCAACCCGTGCACTCGCTGAAGTTCAAGGACAACTACGCGTTGTCGGCGGCGCGCGCGCGTTCCGTGGTGCAGATCCTCAGCGAGGGCATCGACAACGCCGGGCGACTCGAATCCAGCGGAGCCGGTTCGTCGCAGCCGATCGCGCTGCCGCCGGATCTGCCAGCCAACCGGGCGCGCAACCGTCGCGTCGAAATTCTCTACAGCCCGGAGGACTGAACATCGTGGGCAAGCTTCTTGCGCTGTTCAAATCCCGCCTGTTCATCACCCTCGTCGGCCTGCTGCTGCTGGGTTTGCTGATCTGGTTCGGCGGCCCCTACCTCGGCTTCGGCGAGGCGCATCCGCTGGAGAGTCCGATCGTTCGCCTGCTGGTGATCCTGGTGATCGTGGTGATCTGGGCCGTGTGGATGCAGGTGTGGCAGATGCGCGTGCGCGGCAAGGCGCGGCAGATGGCCAGCGACCTCAGCGAGCAGGGCGCACCGGCCGCGGGTGGTACCGACGATCGCGCCGCCAACGAACGCGCGCAATTGCAGGGGCGCTTCCAGGAAGCGGTGGATACCTTGCGCAAGAACCGCAGCGGCGGCACCAATCTGTACGCGCTGCCGTGGTATGTGGTGATCGGTCCGCCGGGCTCGGGCAAGAGCACCCTGCTGCAGAATTCCGGGCTCAACTTCCCGCTGTCGAACAAGTTCGGCAAGGAAGCGATCCGCGGCGTCGGCGGCACCCGCAACTGCGACTGGTGGTTCACCGACGAGGCGGTTTTCCTGGACACCGCCGGGCGTTACACCACGCAGGATTCCGACCGCGGCGCGGATGCGTCGGCGTGGACGGAGTTCCTCAACCTGCTACGCAAGTACCGCAAGCGGCGGCCGATCAATGGCGTGATCGTGGCGATGAGCCTGTCCGACCTGCTCACCCTCGACGAAGCGGGGCGGCAGCAGCACATCATGGCGGTGCGGCAGCGGCTGGACGAACTGGCCAAGCACCTGCGCATCGGCGTGCCAGCCTACCTCGTGTTCACCAAGTGCGACCTGGTCGCCGGCTTCACCGAGTTCTTCGACGACCTCACGCCGGAGCTGCGCAGCCAGGTCTGGGGCATGTCGTTCCCGGTCGACCAGACCATGGCCGGCACCGCGGCCAAGCAGTTCCTGGCGGAGTTCAACCTGCTGCTGGAGCGGCTCAACACGCGCATCCTCGATCGCCTGCACCGCGAACGCGATCGCCTGCGTCGCGCGGCCATCCTGTCGTTCCCGCAGCAACTCGGCGCCTTGCGCGAGATCACCCGGCAATTCGTCGAGGGCGTGTTCACCGGTCACCAGTACGACGCGCCACTGCTGCTGCGCGGCGCGTATTTCACCTCCGGTACCCAGGAAGGCACGCCGATCGACCGCATGATGGGTGCGGTGGCGCGCACCTTCGGACTGGATGCTTCGCGCCTGCATGTGCCGGGCGCGCAAAGCCGCACCTTCTTCGTCGAACGCCTGCTCAAGGACGTGCTGTTCCGCGAATCGGGTTTCGCCGGTACCGACCCCAAGCTGGAGCGCCAGAAGGTGCTGCTGCAGGCGGCCTGCTACGTCGGCGTGCTGCTCGCCTGCGGTCTGCTGGTGTTCGGCCTGGCCACCAGCTATCGGCGCAACGGCAACTACCTGGCCGACGTGCACACGGCGCTGGCCAAGTATCCGGGGCAGAGCGATCTCTCGCTGGCGCCGAACCAGCAGGCGTATTTCGCGCTGGTGCTGGAGCGGCTGGAGGCGCTGTCCGCGGCGGTCGACGTGGCCGACCAGCACCAGGGCGACGTGCCGCTGTCGATGCGCTTCGGTCTGTACCAGGGCAATGCGGTGGGCGACGAAGTGCGCGATGCGTACTATCGCGAGCTAAACGCGATCCTGCTGCCTGGCGTGGCCTCGCAGTTCCGCGCCGGCCTGGCCGCCAACGCCGGCGACCCGCAGATGCTTTATTACTATCTGAAGGGTTACCTGATGCTGGGCGAGCCCAGGCATCTGGACCACGACCAGATCGTGGCGCTGGCCGGAGTCGAATGGCAGCGCCTGTTTCCGAATGATCCGGTGCTGCAGAAGGCGCTGAGCAAGCACTTCGATGCGCTGGTCGCGCACGAGGGGCGCCTGCGTCCGCTGAGCCTGGACGACAACCTGGTCGAGCAGGCGCGCAGCACACTGCGTACCGCCGACCTGGCCACCCTGATCTACGGCAACCTCAAGCTCACCGCCGGCAGCGGCAACTACCCGCCGCTGCGGCTGGACAAGGAGTTGGGCCTGCTCGGCAACGTGTACCAGCGTCGCAGCGGCAAGCCGCTGTCTGATCCGATCCCCGCGCTGTTCACCCAACCGGTGTTCAAGCATGAGGTGGACAAGGGCATCGAGCAGTCGGTGGCGCAGTTCGCCGCGGATGACTGGGTCTTCGGCGCCAACAAGATCGACGCGGTGCAGAAGGCTCAGCTCGCGCAACAGGTGCTCGGGCTTTATGAGCAGGACTACATCAAGGCGTGGGACGAAGTTCTCGCTGACCTGCAACTGCAGCCGATCAACAACATCCAGGACGCCAGCGCCATCGCCGCCAAGCTGGCCGGTCCCAACTCGCCGCTGAAGCTGCTGCTCAAGGTGGTGCGTGACAACACCAGCGACCTGATGCGCGCGCCGCCCGGCGATGCCGCCGACAAGGCCGAGGACGTAGCCAAGAAGCTGGCGCAGAAACGCGCCACGCAGACTGCGCTGGCGCGGGCATTGGCGCAGGCCGGTGCCACCGGCGCGGCAGGTGGCGACGCGGCCAGCGAGAAGCCGGGCAAGGTCATCAGCGACCATTTCGCCGAGATCGACAAGCTCACCGAGGGCGCGCCCGGCGCGCAGCCGATCGACCAGACCCTGAAGACGCTGGACGACCTCAGCAAGACCTTGCTGACCATGGGCGATTTCAGCAACGCCGCCGGCCAGCCCAACCCGCAGTTGCTGCTGGCCCAGCAGGCCGCCGCGCAACTGCCGCCGCCGGCCTCCAACTGGTTTGCCGCACTCACCGGCAAGAGTCAGGCGCTGGTGGCCAGCGGCACCAAGAGCGCGCTGGACGACCAGTACCAGCAGGCGGTGGGCAAGGACTGCGCCGATTTCACCCGCGGTCGCTATCCGTTCTCTTCGTCGAGCAACAACGACATCCCGCTGCAGAACTTCGGCGAGCTGTTCGGCTACGGCGGGCGCTTCGACAGCTTCTACAACCAGACCGCCGGCAAGCTGATCGACGCCAGCGGCCACAACTGGCAGTGGAAGACCGGGCCCGGCGCGATCAGCGGCTCGGCCGGGATGCTGGGGCAATTGCAGGGCGCCGACCGGATCAAGCAGATGTTCTTCCGCAGCGGCAACCTGCCGGAGGTCGATTTCACCTGGCTCACCCCGGTGCTCGATGCCGGCATCGGCAAGCTGGTGATCGACGTCGACGGACAGAAGTACGAGTATCAGCCCGGTGGCGCCACCAACGTCAGCATGAAATGGCCCGGGCCGCAGCCTGGCCGCGTGTCCATCTCCGCCTACGACACTGCCGGCAACCTGCTCACCACGTTCGACTATCGCGGCGACTGGGCGTTCTTCCGCGCGCTGCAGGCGGCCAACCTGCAGAAGCAGTCCGACCTGCGCTTCGTGGCCAGTTTCAATTTCGGCGGCCACGTGGCGAAGGTGACGCTGCAGGCCAACAACCTGAAAAACCCGTTCCTCAGCAATGCCCTGTCCAGCTTCCGGTGCGGAGGCTGAGCGCGTGCCGACCGCGGCCGCAGGCTTCTTCGGCAAGCTGCCCTGCGCGGGTGACTTCGTGCAGCGACGGCTGCCGGCCAGCTTCGTCGATGCCTGGGACCGGCATTTCGAAACCGCCGTGGCGTACAGCCGCGATGCCTTGGGCGATGCCTGGCACGAGGCATTCCACGCCAGCCCGGTGTGGCATTTCGCGCTCGCGCCGGGCGTGTGCGGCGAGGCCGCGTGGGCCGGCGTGATGGGGCCGGGAGCCGACCGTGTCGGCCGCTGCTTTCCGATGGTGATCGCCGCGCCGCTGAACGACGCTGCTGCCTCCATCCGCGATGGCGCGGGATGGTTCGAACGCGCGGAGCAGTTGCACCGCGCGGTGCAGGCCGATGCAGGCATCGGCGTGGATGACTTCGACGCGCATGTCGCAGCCTTGGGCGGCCCGCTCGACGCCGGCCAGCCGCAGCCCGATCCGTGGCATGAGGTGGATTGGACGGCAGCCAGCCACTGGCGCCTGCCGTTGCCCGCGCATGCTGGCGCGACGGCGGCCCTGGTTGATCTGTGGACGCGCCTCAGCAGTGTTCCCGGGTGCTGGTGCCTGTGGTGGACCGATGGCGCGGGACGTGTTCCGGCCAGCGTGCTGGTGACCGATGGCCTGCCGCGCGCCGAGGCTTACGCCGGCTTGCTCGACGCGGGGCAGGGCGCAGCCGCCTGGCGGACGCTGGGCAGCTTCGGGGTGGCGGCTTCGCGCGCGCCCGCGGTGAAGGCGATGGACTTGCCACCGCCGGTGACCTCCATCGACTCCTGGTTGCCGGACGATCTCGACCTGCTCGCCGACCTGGGCGGCAGCTCGCCCGCCGCACCCACGGCCATGCCGCCGGCTGACGTGACCGTCGCCGCGGATGTCGCCGTGGCGCCGGGCACGCAGAACGGGGCGGTCGCCGGCCTTGCCGTGCTGCAGCGACCGGATGTCGGCCTGAGCCTGGTGGCCGCCGAGGTCGGCGTGGCCGATCCGCGCCAGCAGGCGGTGGCGGCGGTGGCGGCGATTGCCGGTGACATGCTCGGCGCGGAACTGATCGGCGGCATGCAGGTGTTGCGCACGCGCATCATGGCGTTGAACCCGCAGCTTCGGCAGTTCGGCGAGGATCTGGTCGATCCGGTGCCGGAGGATTGCGCCGTGATCGCCGCGCACGTGGCCAACGGCCAGGCCGCCTTGCTGCGCATCGGCGCGGCCGCGGGTTGGCACTGGCGCCATGGCAGGCTGCAGCCGTTCTTCGCGCGCAGCGATGCGCCGCCCGCGGCTACCACGAGCAGCAGCGGCGACGACCTCGACGACCTGTTGTTCAACCCCGTATCGCTGGCCGCTCCCGGCCTGGGTGCGACGGCGCAACCGACCTGTGGCGAAGTCAGCTGCGCGCTCCAGGCCGGCGACCGGCTGCTGCTGATGGCATCGCATCCATTGTTGCAGCTGCCACCCGAGCTGCTGGCGCGCAGTCTCGCCGCAGGTACATGCAGCGAGGCCCGCACGCGCATCGCCGCGGCGGCCGGATTGGGCACGAATCCCGACAGCTGGCCGCTGGCGGTCATCGAGGTGCACGCATGACCACCCGCTATGTTTCCGCCGGCCGCACGGTGACCGGCAAGGTGCGCAAGCACAACGAGGACGCCATCCTGGTGCGCGACGAAGTCGGCCTGTGGGTGGTGGCCGACGGCCTGGGCGGCCACGCCGCCGGCGACTACGCCAGCACGATGATCGTCGAGCGCCTCGGTGCGCTGCCAAGAACCGGCAGCGTCTTCGATTTCATCGAGTCGATCGAGGACGCCCTGGTCGGGATCAATGCGGAGCTGCTGCAGACCGCCGCCGCGCGCGGCGTGGACCTGATCGGGTCGACCGTGGTGGTGCTGGTGCGCGACACCGATTTCACCTTGTGTGGCTGGGTCGGCGACAGCCGGGCGTACTGCTACGAGGACGACCGGCTGAGCCAGATCACTCGCGACCACGTGCATGGCGGCGATGTCGACGTGACCCATTTCGGCGCCGCGCCGCCCCCCGCTGCCGGCTCAGGCGTGTTGACCCGTGCCGTGGGCGCCGAAGAGCAGCTGTTCGTCGACTGGGTCGTGGCGGGGAGCCGGCCCGGCACCTCGTTCGTGCTGTGCTCGGACGGCATCAACAAGGAAATGTCCGACAGCGAACTTCACGAGCAGTGTCGTGCCCATCCGCAGCCGGAAGATCTGGTGGAGAGCCTGTTCGAGCTGGCCCTGGGCCGCGCCGGACGCGACAACATTTCGGCCGTCGTCGTCGGCCTGCAAGCATGAAGACACCAACCAATCCATGAATCCCATCGCCGAACTGGTCAGTGCCTACCAGGCCGAAAAAATCAAGCTGCCCGCGCTGTTCGAAGCGCTGGGCGGGCTGCCGTCGTTGTCCGTCGACGAGCATCGCGCCGGCGTCGAATGGATCGGCCAGGAGCAGGCCGCGGGCCGGATCGATCCGCTGATCGCCAAGGCCTTGCTGGCCAAGCTGGCGACGCTGCAGCCGGGCCCGGCGAGTGCGGACGAAGACATCACCATGGTCAAGCCGACCACCCGTCGACCACCGCCATCGCCGTCCGCGGACGATGAGGCCACCCGCGTGGCGCCGCCCTCGCGCCCGCCGGCGCCGCCGCCGCTGGACGAGGCCACCGTGGTCAAGCCGACGTCGCGGCCACCGCAGCCGCCGACCGACGAGGCCACCATCGTCAAACCGGTATCCAGCGCGCCGTTGCCGCCGCGCGAGGGACAGACCACCAGCCATACCGGCACCCAGGGCACGCGTCAGGGCATGACCGGCACCAGTTCCAGCATGGGCAGCCAGTCCAGCTGGCAGCACATCGGCGACGCGGAGGCTACCGATTTCGTCGCAGTGGGCTCGCTGCTCAAGGGCCGCTTCTATCTCGAACGCGAGATCGGTCGCGGCGGCATGGGCGTGGTGTACAAGGCGCGCGACGAACGCAAGGTGGAGGCGCGCGATCGCGATCCGTACGTCGCGGTCAAGGTGCTGAACGACGAGTTCCGCCGCCATCCCGATTCGCTGATCTCGCTGCAGCGCGAGTCGCGCCGCTCGCAGCAGCTGGCGCACGACAACATCGTGCGCGTCTACGATTTCGACAAGGATCGCACCATCGTCTTCATGACGATGGAGTACGTCGACGGCTCCGACCTCAAGCAGCTGATCCGCGAAAAGGCGTACAACGGCATGCCGCTGGAGCAGGCGCGCCCGTTGATCGAAGGCATGGCGCACGCGCTCAGTCGCGCGCACGCCGCCGGCGTGGTGCACTCCGACTTCAAGCCTGCCAACGTGATGATCACCCGCGAAGGGGTGCCCAAGGTGTTCGACTTCGGCATCGCCCGTGCCGGCAAGCACATGGGCGATGCGGTGGGTGAGCAGACCGTGTTCGACGCCGGCACGCTGGGCGCGCTGACCCCGGCGTACGCCAGCCTGGAGATGATCCAGGGCAAGGACCCGGTACCCAGCGACGACGTCTACGCGCTCGGCTGCGTGGCGTTCGAACTGCTCACCGGTACCCACCCCTACGGCAAGGTCAGCGCCGAAGTGGCGATGCGCGAAGGGCGCAAGCCGCCGCCGGTGAAGGGCCTGACCAAGCAGCAGTACAAGACGCTGTGCGCCAGCGTGGCGTTCCGTGCCGAGGACCGTCTGAAGAGCGCCAACGAGCTGGTGGACGGCCTGCGCGACGTGAGCTTGCGCGAGCGTGCGCTGCCGTTCCTGATCTACGGCGTGCCGGCGGTGCTGATCGTCGCCGGCGGCGCGTGGGGCTGGATCACCTGGCGCCACGACCACCACGTCAATGAAGTGATCCAGCGTTTCACGTTGACCCGGCCGGATCGCTATGCCAGCGAATCGCAGGCGTTGCAGGCGCTGGACACACTCAGCGATGACGACCGCAAGCGCATCGTGGTCGACCAGGGCGACCTGATCCAGAAGTTCCTGCTCAGTCGGCTCGACGCGTACTGGAACCCGATCGAGGGCCGCTATGATTACGCGGGCACGCAGAAGGTGTTCAAGCTGCGCGACGACCTGAAACTGTATTCGCCCGCGCTGGACATCAAGCGCGGCGAAATCGAGAAACAGCGCAACGACCTGCTGAACTCGCTCGACACGCAACTCAGCCAGCAGATCGGCGCCGGGGCGATCTTCGAGAATCAGCCGGACAACGTGGTCGGCACGCTGGACAAGATCCGCGCCATCGACCCGACCAGCGCGCTGCTGAAGAACACCGAGCTGGAGCTCAAGTACGACGCGGCGATCGGCAAATCGCTGGATGCCGGGCAGGTCGACCAGGCCACGACCGAATTCAAGCTGGCCAGCCGCCTGTTCCCCGATTCGACGCGAATCAGGCAGCGCGGCGCGCAACTGGATGAACTGGGCAAGGCGCTGGCCGCGCAGCAACTGGCGCAACAGCAGGCCGCGCAGCTGCAGCAGCAGCGCGAGCAGAGCCTGCTTTCGCTCAGCGGCCTGCTCGATCATCCCGACAACAGCGACGACTGGCGCAACCGCGCCGCCACCGCTTACGAGGGCGCCGCCAAGCTGCTGGCCGACGACGCCCGCCTGCCGGCGCAGGCCGAGCGCCTCAAGCAGGCGCTGGCTGCCCAGGCCGCCGAACGCCAGGGCGCTGGCGATCTCGACGGCGCCATCGCCATCGCGGGTTTCGGCGTCAACCTGTTTCCCGGCGACGCCGACCTGTCCTCGACTCGCCAGAAACTGCTGGAACAGCAGAACCAGCTGGCGCAGAAGGCCGCCAGCGAAGCCCAACGCAATGCGCTGGCCAAGCGCCGTGTCGACGACCTGCTGGCCAAACCGCTGGGCACGGCTGTGTGGCTGCAGGATGTCAGCGGTGCGTTGGGCACTGCGCGCGAGCAGATGGGTGTCAGCGCACCGGGTTACGCCGAACTGCGCGGCAGCGTCGATGCCAGCCTGATCAAGCTGGCGCGCGAGCGGATCGCCGCCGGCGATCTCGATGACGCCCAGCGCATCGTCCAGGCCGGCCAGCGGATGGACTCGGCCGAAGGCGGCTACGTCACCGTGCAGGCCGAGGTCGCTGCGGCCCGCAACGCTGCCCAGGCGCGCCAGCTACAACAGCAGGCGCAAGCCATTGCCGCTGCCCGCGCCACACTGGCCGGTCTCGCCGCCAAGCCTTTGCTCACGCCCGACTGGCAACAGGCCGTGGCCAGCGCGATGGCCTCCCTCAGGGGCGATACCTCGCCGGAAACCACCCGGGCGGTCGGTGCACTGGCCAACTCGATTGCCAACGTGGCCGCCTCGCAGGCCGATCCGCAGCACCTGCCGCAGGCGCGCATGGCGGTGGATTTCGGCCTGAAATACGTGCCGCAGTCACCACGCCTGCTCGCCGAGAGCGTCAAGCTGGACGCGCTGCAGGCCGACCTGCAGGCGAAGGCGGCGCGCGAGAGCGCGGACGCGGAAGTGAAGTCGCGCATCGAGTCGATGCGCAGCGCCGCGGCGGCCGCCGACGTCGGCAAGGCGAGCCAGTCGCTGGCGCGGATCAAGGCGTTGCAGCCGGACAATCCGTTCCTGCAGAACGAGGGCCCGAAGCTGCTGGCCGATGCCTATCTCGGCCTGGGCCAGGAAACCTTCCAGAAGGGTCGCTACGAGAAGGCTGCCGAAGTGCTCGGGCAAGGCTTGCAGGTGCTCGGCGGCAATGCCCAGCTGCGTGCGGCGAAGGCACGTTACGACGTGGTGGCGGCGATCATGGCCGCGGCCCGGCAGCCGACCAGCACGGCCGATTACGCACGGTTGAAGCAGCAACTGGCGAGCGTGCGGCGCAGCGATCCGAAGGCGCTCGCCACGCTCGAGTCGGACATGCGCATTCGTGGCCAGTTGGCCGGCAAGACGCTGGAGGAGCAACTCGACCGGGTCAAGCCGAGTGCCGCGGCGGCGCCGGCGCCGGCACCCGTCACGCCCGTCGTGCCGACGCCGGCCGCGGAGCAGGGCGCCCTGCCGGGTCGGCCCGTACCGGTCCCCCGGCCCGGCGCGCCGACGCCGGCGCAGCCGGGCAAGGTCGCCAATGCGCCGAGCGGGCCGAGCGGTCCCGATCCATGCGCCAAAGCCGGGATGGCGGGGACCGGCAAGTTCTGCCGCGACAGCGTCGGAACGTCGTACGGCCCCTTCCTGGTGGTGGTGCCTGGTGCGAGCGGTGGACGGCCGTATGCAATGTCGCGGGCGGAGGTATCGATCAACGAGTTCAACGCGTTCTGCCGCGCGTCCGGCAAGTGCGCAGCCAAGTCGGTCAGCGATCCGGATCTCGGCAATGCGCCGATCACCAACATCCCGCTCAGCCAGGCGCAGGCCTATGCGCGATGGCTGAGCGACATCAGCGGCTTCAGCTATCGCCTGCCGACCGATGCCGAATGGCTCAATGCCGCCAGCGCCGGCGGCCGCTTCAAACAGGCCGAGGACAGCAACTGCGTGCCGCCGTCGGCTGGTGGCGGCGACGGCAGCGGCGCGCTGGTTTCCGCCCGCGGGCGTTCGCGCAATCCGTGGGGTCTGGTCAACATGACCGGCAACGCCTGGGAGTGGGTCGTGAGCGGCGGCAGCGTGGCCGTGCGCGGCGGCAGCTACACCAGCTACTGGTCCGACTGCAGCGTGGGTACCCAGCGCAGCGATGGCGGCTCGCCGCAGCGCGATGTCGGCTTCCGCATCCTCAGGGAGGTGAAATGATCGATCTCGCGGAACGCCGGCGCGCCGCCAACCAGGATCTGCGCGTCCTCGACGAAGCCCATCGGCTCGGCCGGATCACCCGCGCCGAATATCGCGCGCGGCGTCGGCGGTTGCTGGAAAGCCTGTACGACCCCAGCGCGGTGGTCACCGCCCGCAATACCCTGGTGCCGCCGGCGGCCACCACTACCCCGCGACCGCGCAGTGCGGCCCCGCCGCGTGACGATGCTTCCGCCGACTCGGCCAGTCATGCGCTGACCAGTCTGCTGGCGATGCGACCGGCCACGCGCTGGAAGTCGGTGGGGGTCGTCGTGCTGCTGCTCGTCATCGCATTGGGCGCGCTCGCCTACGGGTTGTTGCACGGCTAGCTTGCGCCGGGCTGTCGGTTCACCGGCATCGGCTGCTGCGACGCGTCACGAGGGTGAGACGGAGGGCGAAAAAATCGCTCGCCAAATCGCCGTGTGCAAGTCCATGGTGACTGGTTCCGCGACGCGACGAGGGTGTATCCTGATCGGACGATCCAAGCCTGGGGGCAGCAATTGCCCCATCCGTGGGGGGCTTCGATTTCGCAGCCGGCACGCCTTCGATGTCCAGGTGCGCCGTCAATGGAAAGATGATGCAGCCGGGGGAGTGTATCGTGCGAATTGTCCGTCTCGCAGCAGCGTTGACATCGGCCTTGGCATTCACCGGCGGCGTGGTTCACGCCCAGGAAGCGGCGACGGCTGCGCCAGGCAAGACTCCACCCGCATCAACTTCGACTCCCGCACCGACGACGCCATCGCCGCCGCCGGGCGGCGTCGTTCCGCCGGTACGCGATCGCGATGCGGCGGCGGTGCAGACGGTCGCGGTGCGCGGCTTTCGCGTCAGCGGCGTCGGCAGCCATGCGCAACTCGGCATCACGCCGGCCAGCATCCAGCAACTGGCCGACGCGCAGTTCCGCGAGCTGGCCGCAGGTGCGGGCACGGCCGAGCTGAGCTTCGCCCAGATGCAGGGCGTCGCGGACAAGATCACCGAGCGTTATCGCACCGCCGGCTTCATCGTCTCCAACGCGTTCCTGCCGGCACAGACCATCGGCTCCGATCAGATCGTCGGCATCCAGGTGCTGGAAGGGCAGATCGGCAAGATCATCGTCAAGGGCACCAAGCGCTATCGGCCGGGCGTCATCTCGGCGGCAGCGCAGGAATTGCGCGGCAAGCCGCTGCTGAAGAGCGACGTCGATTCCGCCTTGCTGTATGCGCGCGACCTGCCCGGCGTCACCGTGGCCTCGACCTTCCAGCCCGGCGAGCAGACCGGCGACACCGACCTGATCATGATCGCCCACGAGAAGCGGCCGGTTCAGTTCACCCTCGGCGCCAACAACTACGGCACCGACCTGACCGGCAAGTACCGCGTGCAGGCCGGCATGGAGTGGGCGAACCCGTTGCACCTGGGCGACACTTTCACGGCCAACGTCGATTACGCGCTCGATCCCAGCGACAACATCTACGGTGCGCTGACCTACCGGGTGCCGGTGGGTACGCCGGGGCTGTCCGTGGTGGTGGGCGCGTCGCGCAACGAGCTGCAGATCAACACCGGCACCTTCGCCGCGCTCGACGTCAAGGGCCCCAGCTCGCTCTACTACGGTGGCCTCGACTGGAAATACATCAATCGCGACGACCTGCAGCACGTGGCCACCCTGCACGTGCTGAGGGAACGCTCCCAGCTCGACAGCCTGGGTTTCCACCTGTCCGACGAGAAGTTCACGGTGGCGGAAACCACCTGGGGCATGCTGCACACAGACCGTCGCTTCCACGGCGTGGATATCATGCAGGTGGGCCTGCGCAAGTCGATCAGGGATGATTCGCGCGAGCCCGACCTGATCAGCCCGCAGCATGACCGCAGCTTCCTCGTCGCGAAGCTCTCCTACACCCGGCTGCAGTTCCTGACCAAGTCGCAGCGCCTGAACTTCAAGTTCATCGGCCAATACACTCGCGATGCGCTGATCCCGCTGGAGCAGTTCGCGATGGGCGGCCCGGACAGCGTGCGCTCCTATCCGATCGCCGACGCCCTGCGCGACCGCGGCTTCTACACCGCGCTGGAATACCACGTCGACGCCCCCGGCTTCGGCGACAAGGTGTCGCCGTTCTATGGCCGGCCGTGGCGCGAGCTGCTGGAATTCGAGGTGTTCTACGACTACGCCAAGGGCTACTCGGCCGGCGCCAACCGCATGACCACGCCGGACAGCGCCGAGCTGAGCGGCGCCGGTGCGGGCTTCATCTTCCGCCTGCCGCGATTCAAGCAATTCGAGCTGCACTTCGACGCGGCCAAGACCACCAGTTCGCAGAACGCGTCCAACGGCAAGGGTTTCCACATCTATACCCGCTTCAGCTTCACGTTCTGAGGGATGACGACGACATGAGCAAGCACATCAGCACCCGGCGTGAATCGCGCAACGGCGCTTCCGTGGATCGGATCGCGCGCTTGCCATCCGGCAGCCTGCCGCTGCGCAGGACGTGGCCGATCAGCCTGTGCATCGGGCTTGCGATCGGCTCGATCGCCGTCAGCCCTGACGCCTTTGCCGGCGGCCCCACCGGCGGCACGGTGGTCGGCGGCACCGGCAGCATCACCCAGAGCGGCAACGAGACGGTGATCAACCAGATCTCGCAGCGACTGGCGCTGAACTGGGAAACGTTCAACCTCAAGGCCAACGAGTCGGTGCTGTTCAACCAGCCGGGGCGTTCGGCGGTGGCACTCAATCGCATCCTCGACCAGAACCCCAGCCAGATCTTCGGCAAGATCAATTCGAACGGCCAGGTGTTCCTGATCAACACCCACGGCATCATCTTCGGCGCCACGGCGCAGATGAACGTCGGTGGCCTGATGGCCAGCACGCTGGACCTCACCCCGAAGGATTTCCTTGCAGGCAACTACAGCCTCAACGCCGTCGGCGCCGGGGCGGGCATCGTCAACCACGGCCTGATCCAGGCCGCCAGCGGTGGCTCCGTCGCGCTGGTCGGCGGCAGCGTGGCCAACCACGGCGTGATCCTGGCCAATTACGGCAGCATCAACCTCGATGGCGCCGAGCATGCCGTGCTCGATTTCGACGGCAACGGCCTGATCAACATCCAGATCACCGGTGAACTGAAGCAGCGCCTGGACGCCAGGGAAACGGCAGTCAGCAACACCGGCACCCTCAAGGCCGAAGGCGGCACCGTGGTGCTCCAGGCCTCGGCAGCCAAGGACCTGTTCACCAACCTGGTCAACAATTCCGGGGTGATCGACGCCAGCGGCATCAGCACCGACGGCGGCGTGGTGCGGCTGGTGGGCAGCGGTGGCAACGTGGGCAGCAGCGGCAGCATCGCCACCACCGGAGACCACGGCGGCCGGATCGAATTGCTGTCGGACAAGGACGTGATGGTTACCGGCGGCATCCTGGATGCGTCCGGCCGGTCGGGTGGCGGCGCGATCCGTGTCGGTGGTGGCGTCCGGGGTGGCGAGGGCCTTCCGGTGGCCGCGCGCAGCTACGTTGCGTCGGGCGCATCGCTCAACGCCGATGCCACGGGCAAGGGCGACGGCGGCAGCATCGCGGTGTTCTCGCGTGACAACTCCGTCGTCGCCGGCAGCGTGTCCGCGCGTGGTGGCGTCGATGGCGGCAATGGCGGTTTCGTCGAGACATCGAGCCATGGGGCGCTCACGGTCACCGGTACGCCGCAGGTCACGGCGCGCCATGGCGGCGGGGCGGGCGGCAACTGGCTGGTCGATCCCAACAACATCGACATCGTCGCCGGCAACGGCAACACGAACATCAACGCCGCCGATCCCTTCGTTTCGACGGACGACGGGGCGTCGCTTGGCGTCGACCTGATCACCGAAGCGCTGGCCGGTGGCGCCAGCGTCACGATCACCACGGGGACCGGCGGCGCCAACACCGAACCGGGCGACATCACGCTGGACGCCGACCTCGATTACGACGGTACCGGAGCCGGCACCCTCACGTTGGATGCGGCCAACGACATCGTCATCAACAACTCGATCTCCGATTCGGACATCGCGACCGTCGACTCGCTGAACCTGTCGCTGCTCGCCGGCAACAACATCGTCCTCAACAACGACATCGCACTGGGTACCGGCTCGGCCACGCTGACCGCGACCGCCGGGAGCATCTCGCGCACCGCGGGCACGATCAGCGGCGATGCGTTGACTCTCACCGCGGGCGGTACCAACGGGTCGATCGGGGCGTCGGATGCCATCCGCACCAATGTCAGCAGCATAGTGTTCAGTGCGAACGGCAACGGCGCAGTCAACATCATCGAAGGCAACGGTGCGAACGTCAGCGGTACCGCCGGCGGCGGCAATGTTGCCATCACCAGCACCACGAGCGATCTCGGCGTGGTGGGTACGGGCATCGGCACCGCCGGCGGTGCGGTGACGCTCGAGGCCTCCGGGAGCGGCGCGCGCATCAACATCGGCGGAGGCGTCGCGGTCGATACCACCAATGGTGTTGCTGCCGGTGCAGACGTGACGCTGGTTGCGGACAATGCCGACATATTTGGAACCATCAATGCCGGCACCGCCGGCATTGCGACCATCCGGCAGGCTACCGCGGGAAGACCGATTTCGCTGGGCCCCGACGCCCCGGATCCGGCGCCGCCCCAACTGGGCGTGACTGCTGCCGAATTGGACCTGATCACCGCCAACACGATCGTGATCGGTGACGCCAATAGCGGCAACTTGAGCATCAATGAGGCCATCGCCCCGGCCCACGCCACCACCCTCTCGCTCAATACCGGAGGGTCCATCTCGCAGGTGACCGGGGCCGCCATCACGGTGGACACCCTGATCGGCAGTTCGGTCGGCGCCACTACGCTGGGGGAGGGCAACCACATCGGCAATCTCGGAGGGTTCACCGCCTCGAGCTTCAGTCTGGCCAATGCCGATCCCCTCACGCTCGTCGGTGATGTAACCACCGGCGGAGCGCAAACCTACGATGCGGCGATATTGCTGGGCAGCAATACCGTCCTGACTGCGACCAATGGCGCGGTGAGCTTCGCCGGCACGGTGGACAATGCGACGACCACCGCTCGTGCCCTGACCGTGAACGCAGGCAGCGGGGCGGTGACGTTCGGCGGGGCGGTAGGTAGCGATCCCACCAACGGTGCGCTGGGCGCGCTGATCGTGAACAGCACCGGCCTGACGAGCTTCGGCAACGTGGCGGCCGCCAGCCTGGCGACGAATGCCGGCGGCAGCACGCTGCTTGGCGGCAATATCACCACCAGCGGCACGCAGACCTACAACGACGTGGTGACGCTGGGCAGCAATGCCGTCCTGACCAAGACGAACAGTGCGGTGGATTTCGCCGGCACGGTGGACAATGCGAGGACCACCGCTCGTGCC
>NZ_MWIO01000032.1 GCF_004799035.1 Rhodanobacter lindaniclasticus | reverse complement strand
TATTCACATGTAGCGACGCACACCGATATCTGCACCTCTCTATTCGTCAGAAGCGTCAGATGTGTAGAAGATACAAGGTGAAAGTGTCCGCAGAATCGGGGTAGAACCCATTGAGATTTCCTCCGATGGCGCACAGCTCGTGCAAGCCACCACGGATGAGGCCCTGTTCTACCACCCCATCGGCGATGAGGAGACGCTGACCGAAAGCACTAGCCGCATGGGGCTTGTTATCGAGAGCCTCAGTTTTAAAGACGGCAACAAGTGGAAAATGTGGAATGGCTCCGAGACGCTGGGCTACGCGATGGAAGATGAAGATTTCATCGGTCGCGTGAACAATGGGGAAGCGTTCCGTAAGGGCGATACCCTCACCTGCGATGTGCGTGTGACACAGACGAAGTCGGGGACCGCCCTCAAGCTGCAGCGCGTGATTGTGAAAGTACACGACCACAAGACTTCACTGGATCAGCCCGATCTCGATCTGAGCAAATGATCGTCGCGGTTTTCAAAAGATCGGGGGCAGGTTCACTTTCTCACGGCAGTCAAGTGAACCTAACCCCGATAGTCGGGTGCGGACGCCGTGATCATGCGAAGCGACCGCAGCAACAGCGACAGGCATGTTGTGGTTGAGGGCGAAGCGATCAAGTCACGAGCGATGCAATCTCGCATCAGTAGCAGGACGTTTCACCCTAGACAGGTACGTCCTGCCGACTTTCTTCAGTGACCACACGAACAACACAGGGGAGAAAAATATGACCGCTAAACGTTTATTCATCAGCTTCGACTATGACCACGATGCTGATCTCAAAATGCTGCTTGTGGGTCAATCCAAACACAAGGACACCCCTTTCGACATCGTGGATGCGTCAGTTAAAGAGCATCTGACTGGCGACTGGAAGCAGAAGGTGCGTGGGCGCATTGAACGGTCGGATGTTGTTTGCGTGCTTTGTAGCACCACGACGCACACTGCCAAGGGGGTCGAGGTGGAGCTAGCTATCGCGAAAGAACTCAAAAAGCCATACTTTCTTTTGCAGGGTTACGCAGACAAAGTCTGCAAGAAGCCTGCAAACGCGACAGCTACTGACAAAATGTATAACTGGACTTGGGATAATTTGAAGCTATTAGTGCATGGAAACCGCTAATGACTGACTCTTCCAAACGCACGCTATGGCACGATGTATCCGAGGGAACGGTCTACCCTGCCAACGACAAATGGCATTCGCATCTGCTTGATCAGTACAAGCTGTACGTAGAAATGGCAGACAGGATTAGCCAGCGAAGAACAAGCGCCAATACTTACTTCCTGAGCGTGAATTCGGCGATCCTTGCTTTCGCCGGTTACCTTACGTCAAAGGACAGCACCGACTACTTATGGTTAATGGCAATTGCAGGCATTTTGCTATGCGTGCTTTGGTTCAACATCATCACGTCATATCGAGACCTCAACACTGCCAAGTGGGAGGTGGTGCAACAGATCGAAGAACGCCTTCCTATAAGCCCCTATGCCGCAGAATGGGACGCAGTAGAGCGCGGCAGAAACCCGAGGCTCTATCGGCCGCTTTCTCATATCGAACGTGTCGTTCCTTGGATTTTTGTTGGCCTACATCTGGTTGTGTTCGCTAAGGCATTCCCATGGGGCAGCCTATTTGCATGGTTTAATACTGCCGTCTGCCGGTAACCGTAGAACAGAAAGACCGGGGTCAGATTCATTTTCTCACGGCAGTAAGTGAACCTGACCCCGATAGTCGCAGAAAGTCTCCAACATTCCCCGGTAAACGCTGACCATCCAACAACCGGCATGACCGATATCCGGGTCGTCGTGATCGAAGCTGAAGCCGAATTCACCATTGAATTCGGGAGGTGGAGGGGCCGGAAGGTTGCGCAAGAACACCCGCATTTTGTCGATGGCGGCAAGTTGGGAACCAGTCGTCTCCGCTTGAGCTGCCAGCCAGTCCGCTAGGCCGAGCACCGCCTCGATGAGTTGCGACTCTTCAGCCCGGATGTCGTAGTGCGCAGTTTTCTCTTGACGGAAATCGACCATGGGAAATTGCCCCTGATGCCCGTTTCTAGCCATCCACCCTTTTCGCCGTCGCACCAGCCAGGCGCAACGCCGCTTCCTTGAGCGAGGACCAATCCTGGTTCTCCACCCACGCGAACGCGCAGCGCCCGGCGCTGCGCCTCTCCCACAGCTCGCCAATACGCTTCTTCTCCTTGCTTTCATCGCCCGTTGCGATGTGGTTGCCCTTGTATTCCGCCGCAATGATGCCGCCATGATCCATCCGAATCAGGAAGTCGGGGTAGAAGCGATCAGAAGAAGTAGGCAAGGAGAATGAACTGGGCTTGCGTTCGACGTTGCGGACCCAGCAGTCCACGCCAGCCATATCGTTGGCGATGAACTCGGCGCACAGGAATTCCTCGCCTTCGGATTTCAGATTGCCGATTTGCGGAAAGAAATGGCGTTTGAGTGTCGTGAAGCCGCTGTACTGCCAGTCCCAGGCGTAGCGCCCTGAACTCAATACGCGCTGCAAGTCATCGCCTACGCTCAAATGGGCTTCGTCGCCCAACAAGCTCAACAGGCCTTGCGCGGTCGCACCATGCTTGGCCGCCTTCAGTTGCGCCGCCAACACCTGGCGCAGGCGAAACTTGCGATATGCCAGTTCGTCGATGGTGAAGCCGCGATGCTCCTGCAAATAGCGCAACGCGCCCGACAACCACGCGGCAAGTTCGGCAGGGTCCATGTTGCCATTGGGGTCGCGCAGCTGGTTCTCCAACCACCACAGCAACCCGGCTTCACTTGCCGGTTCGCGTACAAACAATCGCATCTGCACGTCGAGCTTTTCGCCGGGGTCGCTCCTGACCTTGCCCTTTTCGTCGATCCGCAGCCGCGTTCGCTGCATGGCCTCCAATTCGCGTGGGAACTCGCTTTCCTTCAACTCCGCCGGGACGTCCCGCAGGCTCCATGCACCCTCCAGCGCTGGCGACTCGCCGGCATCGACCAGCAAGTCGCCTTGCCGCCATGCCAGCAGTGGAACGGCAAAGCTGTCTCCCCGTTCCGATGGCGTCGGAATATGCTGCCTTCCCGGCGCGTTGAGATGAGCAAAGGCCTCCTCGACAGCAGCCGCGGCCTGGGCCGAGTGGAAAGCTTCCTTCAAGGCCTGCTGATCGTTGCGGGTCCATTGCCCCCGGAGCGTCATGCTGCCGGTTTCCGGAGACAGCTCCAGGTTCTTTTCGAAGCGCTTGCGTGTCGCCTCGGGCAACGCCGACAAGTCCGGCAACTCCAGCTGGTCGTCCTTCTGCGGCAGCGGCACGGTCACGCTGTCCTGCTGACGCAATAAATCATCCTGCCCGGAGTCGCTGCCAAGAGCACGGATCAAGTCCTTCGCGTCCTGGCGCTCGAAGCCGGCGTTGACCAGCCCGTCGCGCAGGCTTTGCGCCACCTCCACGATGCGCTGCGATACCGCGAACGCATAGGCCTTGTTCAGGGCTTCGCGTTGCTTGCGCCGCGCGCGCGGCATGCGCAGGACGCGCCCGAGAATCTGTTCCAGCGCCGTACTCGTGGAGCTGGCGCGAAAACTCATCAGGACATAGGCAAACGGACAGTCCCAACCTTCGCGCAGCTTGTCCACGGTAATCACGTAGCGCAGCTTGCAGGCCGGATCGGCGATATCGGTAGTACCCAGTTCGTCCAGCGTGCCGGTGGAAATGGCAACCGCGTCGGCAGCCACCTCGAAGTCTTCCACCAGTATCTGCTTGACGCGCTCGGCGGTGAACGTGTCCTGGCCCTCGCTGCGCCGCTCCGCCTGCAACAGCATGAGCGGCCGGATGTACTCGCCGGTGGCCGCCCGTTCGGCGTCGGCCTCGATCTGCAGACCAGCCAGGCAATTCATGGCCTCGCGCAGCGCCACTTGCCAGTTGCCGTGGGCGGCCAGTTCCACCGGCAGATTGATCATGTCTTCGGCCTGCAGAGTGGCAGCCGAGACGGAAAACAGCACGTTGGACGGCTGGTAGCTCCGGTCCGGCGTGGCGGTGAGCTCCAGCACGGCACAAGGCGACAGCCGCGCCAGCGTGTCGAACGCAAGCTGGGTTCCCTGGTTGTGCGCCTCGTCCACGATCACGAACGGCCGGCGCAGGCGCAGCACATCCACCAGCGACTGGTTGCCCACCTCCGACGCGGGCACACCCTCGAAGTTCGCCATCAGCTGGCCGTTCTGCTTGTACACGCCAAGCCGGCCCGTATCCTCCTGCTTGAAGGACTGCATGGTGGCCACGACGATGACGTTACAGGTGTCCAACACGCCAGGCTGCAAGCCCAGCGCCTCGTCAATGGTCAGCACGCTGAACCGGCCGAGTTCGTCGACCAGCGAGTCATGCAGCAGGTTCCCACGCAACTTCAAGGCGCGCAGCGTCTGCTCGCGGATCGCCTCGGTCGGCACCAGCCACAGGGTCAGCGAGTGCTGCACCCCCAGCAGGGCATCGTTGACGCGACGGATGGCTTGACCGCCAATCAGGGTCTTGCCGCCACCCGTGGGTATGCGCAGGCAGACGCAGGGAACATCGTCCGCGACCAGCGCTTGCGGCGAGCGATAGGGCACGCCCACGCCAAAACGTTCGCGGGCCAGCGTTTCGTAGGCCTGCACCGCGCCGTGGTCGCGGTAGCCGAGCAGGAACCGCTCGAACGCATCCAGCGCCTGGCATTGGTAGGTTTTCAGCACCGGGTTGGCCGGGCATTCATGGTCCACAAGGCTCATCGCGCCACCCTCAATTCGTACGGCAACTGCTTGAACACGATGCGCAACGCGCGCAGACGCTCCGGCTTGATCAGGCAGCGCGTGCCGTAGACGACGCGCGGGCCATCGTGCAGCGGCAGTTCGTCCAGCAAGGGCGAGGTCAGCACGTTGCCGCCGCCGGCGGATTTGTCCTTGAGGATGCCGTTGTAGAGCATGTACACCGCGCGGCCGTCGTGCACGCCAAGCAATGGCGACGCCGGCTTCTTCGAGGCCAGCGGCGCACCGGTCTCCATGAACCAGACGAAGCGCGCCAATTCCGCGAAGCGCACTTCGGGGTTGATGTGGCCGTGTTCGTTGAACAGCGGCTTGCCGAGGGTGGCGTAGCGGAAGCCGCTGCCGAGGCCGGGAACCGGCAGGCGCTTTTTACCTGCCTGCGGGATATACCCCTCGATTGCCTTCCTCGTTCGCTCACGCGTCTTGGTACGAGCAACGTTGCTATCCATTTCCACCAGAATGAAGCGTAGTGGGGCGACCAGATGCTCGCTCGCACGCAGCACCGCATGCGCGGTTGTCCCAGATCCACCAAAACTATCCAGAACCAGGTCGCCCGGTTCGGTCATAGTGTCGACAAGGTCGGCAATAACCTGCGAGTCCTTTGGAAACTGGAAGGAACCCGGTCCCAACATGGCTTCGACTTCCAACGTTGCGGCGCGACCGTCCTTATAGAACACACTCATCAGCGGTTCTTCATCGACCTCGACAAGATAGCTCTTGCGATTGGGTATCGTCGTGTGATCCTTGCCGAAGTGGATGCGCGGTGGATTCTCAACCAGTGCCGCCTTCGTCGTTTCCTCTTCCCAGCGCCATCCCGTAGACGGCATCGCGCACGCCTTGCCCGTCACCGGGTGAATAATCGGATAGCGCGGGCGACTCTCGCGCCCATCATCGGGACCCGCGAAATCTGCAGCAAAGTACAACCCACGGCTATCCGACCAGTTGTAATGCTTATGCGCCTTACGCGGATCTGTTTTCGGCATCGCACGATACCAAGCCATCATCTGCTTACGGATGGCTGCGTGGTTGGTGCCGTGTTGTGCGCAAAGCGCTTGGTAGTGTTGCAGCACATCGTCAACGCCGGCCTTCTTGCGGCGCCATTTAACCTTGCGCTCTTTAAGGAGCGCCTTGTTTCGCGCAAATACGACAATGTATTCGTGGGTGATGGAGACCAGCTTCGAGTCTCCCTTTTTGCCTTTTTCCCAAACGATCGTCGCGACCTCATTACCGGCGTCAAATATCTCCCGCATCAAGGCCAGAAGGCTGGTCAGTTCGTTGTCATCAATTGACACGAAGATCGCACCGTCATCTCGCAGAAACTTCTTCAACAGCACCAACCGCGGATACATCATGCACAGCCACTTGTCGTGGCGGGTCAGGTCCTCGGCTTCCTTGCCGACCACCTTGCCCAGCCACTCGCGCATCTGGGGGCTGTTGACGTTGTCGTTGTAGACCCAGCCCTCGTTGCCGGTGTTGTACGGGGGGTCGATATAGATGCATTTCACCTGGCCGCCGTAGTGCGGCAGCAGCGCTTTCAGCGCCAGCAGGTTGTCGCCTTCGACGATCAGGTTGCCGCTGTCGGCGTCGCCGCAGGCCAGTTCGGGTACGTCGTGCAGCAGGCGGAACGGCACCTCGGCGTCGTGACGCACCACGGCGTCCTTGCCTATCCAGTTCAATACGGGCATGTCAGGAAAAGAGCCTCTCGATCAAGTCTGCCGTGTCGATGCGCTGATGCGCAGCGACGTCAGCGAGAATGGCATGCAGGGTGCCAACCTTCAGTGGCGAATGGTCGGGCACGGTGAGGGAATGCGGCGTGGGCGTGTTGCCGGTCAGGCGGATGTGGCTGCCGCTCTGGCGGGTGACGGCATAGCCAAGCTTTGCCAGGGCCTTGATGAGTTGTCGCGCATCGACGTCGCGCGGCAGCTTCATGCGGCCAGCACTTCATCGCGGACGTAATGCAAGCGGATCACCTTCGGCCCCTGCCCTTCGTCGAAGTGGCAGCGGACGGCGTCGCGCACCATCGTGCGGAGTTCTTCCAGCGTTTCCGCTTCGGTGAAGATGGCGTGGCCCAGTGCACGCGCGCTGTAGCCGCCCTCGGGAGCCTCGTCGACCTGGAAGATGATCTCGTTCATGGGAAACCTCGGCACGCTGACAACCGTTGCATGGCGATCCCCTTGGGTGGATCGCCACGGCATTGTATGCGCTAGGGTCTCACAAGGTGAGAGGCGTTGATGGCCTCGCCGAGAGGGGACGATGGATCAAATGCGAACGCTGGATGGCGACCAGCCATCGCCATCCAGCGCATGCCTCAGAGCTCCACACAATCAAACCGCCGGTCCGCCTCCACCTCGGCGTCGTAGTCCACATCGCCGCGGTCGAAGCCGAACAGCTTCAGGAACTCGTGCTTGTAGCCGGCGTAGTCGGTGATTTCGCGCAGGTTTTCGGTGGTGACGGTGGGCCAGAGGGTCTTGCAGGGTTCCTGCACGTCGTCGCGCAGTTCCCAGTCGTCCAGGCGGATGCGGCCTTCGTCGTCGGTGGGCGCGGCGGCGCCGTCGGCGCGGTAGAGGCGGTCGTGGAACAGGCGGTTGGCCTGTTCGATCGGGTTTTCGTGGATGCCCTTCTCCTTCATGATCTTGAAGGCGATGGAGACGTACAGCGGGATCACCGGGATGGCGGCGCTGGCCTGGGTGACCACGGACTTCATCACGCCGACGTAGGCCTCCAGCCCCGGGTGGCGGCTGCGCAGTTGCTTCGCCGTGTTGTCCAGGTGCTGCTTGGCCTGGCCAAGGGTGCCGTGCCAGTACATCGGCCAGGTGATCTCGGTGCCGATGTAGCTGTAGGCGATGGTCCTGGCGTTCTTGGCCAGCACGCCGGCCTGGTCCAGCGCGTCGATCCACAGCGCCCAGTCCTCGCCGCCCATCACGGTGACGGTGTCCTTGATCTCCTGCTCGGTGGCCGGCTCCACGGTGGCCTCGATCACCATGTCCTTGTTGGTGTCGACCGAGGTGTTGTGGAACGGCTCGCCGATGGTCTTGAGCGCCGAGCGCACCACTTCGCCGGTGTCCGGCAGCTTGCGCACCGGCGAGGCCAGCGAATAGACCACCAGGTCGATCGGGCCGCCCATCTCGTTCTTGATGATCTCGATGGCGCGGGCGCGGGTCTCGTGCGCGAACGCGTCGCCGTTGATCGACTTGCTGTACAGGCCGCCGGCCTTGGCCGCCTTGTCGAACGCGGCGGCGTTGTACCAGCCGGCGGTGCCGGTCTTGTCGGAGCTGCTGGGCTTCTCGAAGAACACGCCGAGCGTGGCGGCGCCGTAGCCGAACGCGGCGGTGATGCGCGAGGCCAGGCCGTAGCCGGTGGAGGCGCCGATCACCAGCACGCGCTTGGGGCCTTTGCTCTTGTCGTGGCCGGCGGCCTGGGTGATCGCGATCTGCTCGAGCACGTTGCGCTCGCAACCGACCGGGTGGGCGGTGACGCAGATGAAACCGCGGACTTTGGGCTTGATGATCACTTGGCGCTCCTGATGCTGTTCGGCAATGGGACATTATCAACCAGCAGCGCGGCCATGCGCTGCCGTAGGGGTGATTCGTGGCCTGCTCTTGCGCGACGCTGATGACCGAGCATCGACGTGGCGGGGCATCGGCGCGATCCCGCACCCTCATCCGGCGCTTCGCGCCACCTTCTCCCGGTGGGAGAAGGGAGGGCAATGCATCACGCCGGCAGATCACGTCCGCCTACCGCCAAAAACAAAACCCCGCACAAGTGCGGGGTTTTGTTCTTGCAAGCGACGCGGGGTCGACCGATCAGGCGGCTTCGACCGCCGAGGCCTGGGCGCCCTTGGGACCCTGGGTGACTTCGAACTTCACCCGCTGACCTTCCTGCAGGCTGCGGAAGCCCTTGCTGGCGATCGCCGAAAAATGGACGAACACGTCCGCCCCCCCGTCCTCAGGCGCGATGAAACCGAAACCCTTGGCGTCGTTGAACCATTTGACCGTACCGAAAGTCATTGCGTGAACCTCTGGATCCATGGAATGGTGCGCCAGAACTGGTGCGGCTGTTCCCCCCGGCTCGCCGCGCTGGCTCGGCGAAAGTAGCAAGAGGTGAAGCCGCATTGCAATACGAAGAAGTCCGGTCCGTGCACAAATTCACCGGATGCCCTCAAGCCCGCAGCAAGGCAGCCAGGATGCGCGGCACCTCGGCGGTCGCGGCGGCGAGGTGGGCGAAGATCTCCTCGATGCTGATTTCCGCCTCGTCGCCGCAGCCGGCGGCGAAGTTGGCCACCAGCGCCAGGCAGACGTAGTCGATCTCCAGCTCGCGCGCCAGTACGGCCTCGGGCATGCCGGTCATGCCGACCAGGTCGCAGCCGTCGCGCTTCATGCGGGCGATCTCGGCGCGGGTTTCCAGCCGCGGCCCCTGGGTGGCGCCGTAGCAGCCGCCGTCGATCACGGCGATGCCTGCCGTGCGCGCCGCGGCCAGCAACTGCCGGCGCAGCGATTCGGTGTACGGCTCGCTGAAGTCGATGTGTTTCACCTCGGCGCCTTCGACATCGCAGTAGCTGGTGTAGCGGCCATGGGTGTAGTCGATCAGCTGGTCCGGCACCACGATCACCCGCGGCCCCATGTCGCCGCGGATGCCGCCGACCGCGTTGACCCCGACGACCCGCCGCGCGCCCAGGCTGTGCAGCGCCCACAGGTTCGCGCGGTAGTTGACCCGGTGCGGCGGCAACGTGTGGCTCTCGCCGTGGCGCGCCAGGAAGGCCAGGCGCCTGCCGGCGAAGTCGCCGACCACGATGTCGCCGGAGGCAGGGCCGTAAGGCGTATCCATCGTGCGGCGCTCGGCGTTTTCCAGGCCCGGGAAGTTGTACAGGCCGCTGCCGCCGATGACGGCGAGGTCGATGGGGTGATGATCGGGGTGTGGCATGGTGATGTTCCTGTTGCGACTGCCAAGAAACTCGCCGAATCAAGCTCCCTTCTCCCCTCGGGAGAAGGTGGCGCGAAGCGCCGGATGAGGGTTCGGGCGGCGATGGATTCCCCGCTCCGCCCGAACCCTCACCCCCACCCCTCTCCCGGTGGGAGAGGGGCTTTTGCACCCACGGAACTCGGCAACCTATTCCCTATTCCCCATTCCCGTCCTTCAACGCATAGATCGCCGGCAGGTTGCGCCCCTGCTCGTAGTAATCCATGCCGTAGCCGAACACGAAGCGGTCGGGCAGTTCCACGCCGTTGAAATCGGAGGCGATGCCGTCGACCAGGCGATCGTGGCGCTTGGTGCAAAGGCTGGCGATCAGCACTTTCTTCGCGCCGCGCTTGTAGCAGTCCTCGCGCACTTCCTTCAGTGTGTGGCCTTCGTCGAGGATGTCGTCGACCAGCAGCACCACGCGATCGGCCAGCGGCACGGCAGGTGCGCGCAACCAGTGCAGCTCGCTGCCGGTGGTTTCGCCCCGGTAGCGGGTGGCGTGCACGTAGTCGAACTCCAGGTCGGTACGGATCGCCAGGGCCAGTTGGCCGGCGAAGATCAGCGCGCCGTTCATCACGGTGAGGAACACCGCCCGCTCGCCGCCGAGCGCGGCGTCGATGCGCGCACCCATGGCGGCGATCACCGGTTCCAGCTCGTGGCGCGCGTACAGCAGGTCGGCCTGCGCCAGCGCGTCGGTCAGGGAGGGATGTGGAGTGTTCATGCGTTTCCTTCGGCGTGCAGCGCCGTGATGCGGGCGACGAAACGGTCGCGCTGTGGATTGTCGGCGAGGCCGGCCCAGGTCGGGCCGATGGCGCCGCGCAGCGCGGCGATCGACGCGGGCATGGCGCCGGTATCAGCGGGCAGCGCGGCCAGCGCTTCCTCGACCACCTCGGGGAAGCAGGCCAGCACCAGGTCGCAACCGGCGTCGAGGTGCGCCCTCACCCGCTCGCCCACGCTGCCGGCCGCATCGGCGGCGGCCATGCTGATGTCGTCGCTGATCACCGCCCCGGTGAAGCCCAGTTCGCCACGCAGGACCTGTTCGATCCAGATGTTCGAATAGCCGGCTGGACGGCTGTCCACGGCCGGATACGTGACGTGCGCCATCATCACCGCCTCGACGCGTGCCTCGATGCACTCGGCGAACGGACGCAGGTCGTCGCGGCGAATCTCGTCCAGGCCGCGCGGGTCGATCGCTGCCACCTTGTGGGTGTCGCCGGTGACCGAGCCATGCCCCGGGAAATGCTTGAGCACCGCCGCCATGCCGCCCAGGTGCATGCCGCGCACATAGGCCTGGCCCAGCTCGGCGGCCACGGCGGGATCGGCATGGAACGCGCGCAGGCCGATCGCCGCGTTGCCGCGGGCCAGATCCACTACCGGCGCGAAGCTGAAGTCGACGCCGCTGGCGCGCAGTTCGCTGGCCATCACCCAGGCGTGCTCCTCGGCCAGGCGGATCGCCTCGTCGGGGTCACGGTCATGTACCGCACCGATCGCCGCCAGCGGCGGCAGCCGGATGAAGCCGTCGCGGAAGCGCTGCACCGGGCCGCCTTCCTGGTCCACCGCGATCAGCAGGTGCTCGCCGCCGGCATCGCGGATCGCTTCGCACAAGGCCATCAACTGCTCGCGCGAACGATAGTTGCGCGCAAACAGCAGCACGCCGGCGACGCCCGGAGCGCGCAGCCAGCGCTGCTCGGATTCGGCCAGTTCAAGCGCGGCCACGCCGATCATCAGCATGCGGCATCCTCGGCAGCGCGCTCGGCCGGCGACCACTGCCGGTACGGGTGCGCGATCAGGTTGACGTTGTAGTAGCGCGTCAGCGCACTCACTTCGCGGCCCAGCCACGCCGGCCGCGGAAATGGTGCATCGACCGCCGGCAACTCGACCTCGGCGACGATCAGGCCAGCGTTGTCGCCGCCGAACTCGTCGACCTCGAACAGTACGCCATCGACGCGGACATGGTGGCGGGTCTTTTCCAGCACGCCGTCGCAGAGGCTCGCAAGCATGGCGCGCGCATCGACCAGCGGGATCGGGTAATCGAACTCGGCCCGCGCAATGCCGGCGGTGGCGGCCTTGATGTTGAGCCAGGCCTGCTCACCGGCCAGCCGCGCGCGCACCGAGGCGCGCGCGTGGCCCTCGCGCAAGGCCTGCGCGCCGACCAGGTAGCCCTGCGCGATCGGCTCGCTGCGCTCGATCGCGGCGCGCCAGTCATCGCTGGCCAACAGGAATTTGCGTTCGATCTCGATCGGCATGGATGGCTGCTGCTTTCCGTCTACGGCAAAGCCGCAACGAAACGAGGCTTTATCGAAGAGTGCGGCCATGGATGGCCGCTCCTGATTCTCGCGTTCATGGATGACGCTCGAACAAGGCAATCGACTCGACATGGGAGGTATGCGGAAACATGTCCATCACGCCGGCGGACACCAGCCTGAAGCCGTGACGGTTGACCAGGATGCCGGCGTCGCGCGCCAGCGAGGCGGGATGGCAGGAGACGTACACGATGCGCCGGGTCGCCTTGTGCGGCAGGTACTCGAGCACCTTGTCGGCACCGGCGCGCGGCGGATCGAGCAGCAGCTTGTCCCACGGCTGGCGCGCCCACTCGGTGGCGCGCTGGTCCTCGAACAGGTTGGCGACGTGGAAGCGCGCGTTGGCGATGCCGTTGTGCGCGGCGTTCTGCGCGGCGCGTTCGACCAGGCCGTGTTCGCCCTCCACGCCGACGACCTCGGCCACCCGCCGCGCGATCGGCAGGGTGAAGTTGCCGAGGCCGCAGAACAGGTCGAGCACGCGATCGGTCGGCTGCGGGTCGAGCAGCTCCATCGCGCGAGCCATCATCAACTGGTTCATGCCGGCGTTGACCTGCACGAAGTCGAGCGGCTGGAACTCCAGCTCCACATCCGCGTAGCGCGCGTCGTCGCTGGCAATCGTGAAGGCCAGTCGCGGGCTCTCCGGCCACAACGGATGCACGCTGCTGGTGCCGCCCGGTTGCAGGTAGATCGCGAAACCGTGCTGCTGGCCGAATGCGATCAACGCGGCCTGGTCGCGCTCGCTGAGCGGCTGCATGTGGCGGAACACCAGCGCCATCAGCTCGTCGCCGGCGGCGAATTCGATCTGCGGGATCTCGTCGGCCGCGTCCATCGTGCCGAGCAGGTCGGCCAGCAGCCCAACCTTGGGGCCGAGCGCCGGATGCATCACCTCGCACTGCCGGATCTCGGTGACGAAGCGCGGGTTCTGCTCCTCGCGGAAGCCGACCAGCACGCGGCCCTTCTTCGCCACGTTGCGCACCGACAGCCGGCCCTTGCGCCGATAACCCCATGGTTCGGCGGTGAGCGGCGGCAGCCAGGCCTGCGGCGTGACCTTGCCGATGCGCTCGAAGTTCTCGGCCAGCACGCGCTGCTTGGCGGCGATCTGCGAAGGCGCATCGAGGTGCTGCAGCGAGCAGCCGCTGCATTGCGCGAAATGCCGGCACTTCGGCTCGACCCGATGCGGCGAGGCGGTGATCACCTCGACCGTGTCCGCCTCGTCGAAATGCCGATGCCGCTTGCGCAGCTTGGCCATCACCCGCTCGCCGAGCAAGGCGCCGCTGACGAACACCGTCTTGCCGTCGATCCGGGCCACGCCGCGGCCGTCATGGCCGAGGTCGGTGATGTGCGCTTCGAAGGGTGTGGGCGAAACCGAGTTGGAACGTGACATGGGGTGCGGACAGAAGGACTGGCCGCCGATTATCACAGATCGGGGCAGCAGACGCCTTGGCCGTAGGGCGGGCACCGCCCGCCGCTTTCGCCGCGCAAGAGCAGGCGGGCAGTGCCCGCCCTACGAGGTGATCACCGCGAGACGAGGGATCGGAAGCTACTTCTTCTGCCAGGCGCCGGCGGCGTTCTGGTAATACCAGCCGGCGTGCGCCTTCTCGATCCAGGTCTTGGCGAAGGCGGCGCGGATCTGCGCCTCCCATTCCGGATGGTTGTTGGCGACGGCGATCTCGCGGTACAGCGCGACGCGGTCGCGGTTCTCGTCGGCGACGGCGGCGTTGGCCTGGGCGCGCTGGCTCAGCGGCACCTTCGCCGCGTCGCGCATGGCCACCATGCCGTCGTGGGTGAAGCCGACCGCGCCGCTGTCCAGCAACTGGCCGAGGATGCCGCCGATGCGCTGGTTCATGCGTGCATGGATGGCGTCGGTGGCGCTGGTGTGGACGCGGAAGTCCGGCGTTTCGGCCGCCTGCGCGGCGGGAATCAGCAGGTCGAGCAACATGGCCGAGGGATGCCCGGCATCGCTCTTCGGCGCCGGCGGCGGCTCTTTTGCGGCCGGCTTTTCGGCAGTGCCGGCCTTGTCCAGCACGCTGCCGATGAACTGGTCGGCGGCCTTCTGCGCCGCGGCCTCGGGGAAGTACACGTTGATCGTGACGCAGCCGACCAGCGCCACGGCCATGGTGGTCAGGATGACGTAGACGAGCTTGCGCATGACGTGACTCCGGTGCTTGAAGGGGTGACTTAGTGAATCTCGGGTCCGCTGCCGCTGACGGCGTCCTGCAGGCGCTTGACCAGGGTGGGCCAGTCGACCTCGGTCTGGTGGCCGATCACATGCAGCAGTGGCAGGCCGCTGCCGTCGACGATAGTGTAGCCACCGTCGGTCGGCTCCAGCCCGCTCATCTTGCACACGGTGCCCTGCAAGGTGCAATTGAGGCCGATGCGCTGGTAGCCGAACGTCTTGAACAGTTTGAGCATCGCGCCCTGCAGGCCCGCGGCGATGCCGCCGCCGCCGACCGAGGTGAGGTTGTTCACCGCGCGCTGGCTGATCCGTCCACCGCTGCCGGCCAGCAGGCTGGCCTTGAACGCCACCGGGCTCCAGTCGACCAGGCGCAGGCCCTGGATGCTGCCGTCCAGCCGCCCGGTGATGCTGCCGAAATCGAACACGCTGGTGATCGCGCCGAGATCGAGCTGTTTCAGGTCGATGTCGGCGCTGAGCACCGGACTGGTCCCGAACGGTTGCTGCAAGGACAGCCGGGTGATGTCGACGAAGCCGTCGAACACGTGGGCGCTGAGCCCGCCGGCGAGTTCCAGCCGGTCGTCCACCCAGCGCAGCGAGGGCACCGCGCCGGCCAGCGTGCCGGGGAACGCGGGCCAGCCCATCGCCTGGCTGAATGCCTTCATGTCCACGCCGGTCAGCACCAGCGAGGTCGCCAGCCGCTGGCCGGCAGCCGCGGCGGGCGACCAGTCGAACTGGCCGATCTGCAGCTGGCCGCCCAGCACCGGCATCGCCAGCGGCTGCTGCAGGCTCAGCATGCCGTCGTGGCTGCGCCAACTGGACCGGGCCGCGCCGTTCTCGATGCGGTAGAAGCCCAGGCTGCGCCAGCCCAGCGTGGTGGCGGGCCGATCACCCTTGGCCGACCAGTCCAGCGCGCCGTGCAGGCCGTCGATCGCCAGGCGTCCGGCGGCGTCGGTCACGTCGAAGCCGTCGGTCTTGAACGCGAAGCTGCGCAGGGAATCCTCGCGCCAGTCGAGGCTGGCGTCGATGTCGCCGGCCACGGTGAGGTCCTGCAGGCCCATCGTGTCGAGCCAGGAGCGTCCGTAACGTTCGTACGCCGCGGGGAAGCTGGCGTGCAGGCGGTCCAGCCGCAGGGCCTTGGGCGCGCCTTTGGCATCGAACGCCAGCGCACCGGAGAGCTGCAATGCATCGGCATCGGCGAAGCGCAGGCGGCTCAGCTCGACCGCACCGTTCGCGGCATTGGCATGCAGGCTCAATTGCACGGAATGGTCGGGCAGCCTGGCGTAGAACGGGCCCAGCAGCAGCTCGCCACCGCGCAGGCCGGCATCGAGGTCGATCTGTGTCGGGCCATCGCCCGAGTCGAGGCTGAAGCGGCCATTGCCGCTGACGCCCTGCCCGGCCAGCGTGCCGCTGGGCGTGTCGAAACCCACCTCGCGCAGATTGAACTGGCCGGAGGAGCGCAGGCCCGGGTCACGCAGGTCCAGTGCCAGCTCGGCATCCAGCCGGCCGGCGGTGGTGCGGCCGGACCAGACCGTGCCGAGCAGGCCTTGCAGCCAGCCTGCCGGCAGGTTTGTCACGCGGATCTGCGCATGCGTGGGCTGGTCCAGCGGCAAGGCGCCGCTGAGCGTGGCCTGGCCTTGCAGCACGTCGATCTGCAAGGTGTTGGCAGCCGGGCTCACCTGCACCTGCACCTGCGCATCGGCGAGCGCACCGCCGGGCGCGCGGGCCAGCTTGAGGTTGCCGTCCAGCACCCAGCCCAGGCGCTCGTTGCGACGCAGGCTGCCGGCAAGATCCAGCGGCAGGCGCCGCCAGCCCATGGCTGGCAGATCGGCCTTGTCCGCATGCAGCGACACGGTGAGCGCACCGACGCCATCCTCGCCCAGGCGCAGCGTCACCGCCTGCAGTTGCAGTCCCGGCAAGCTGATCGACCTGGCCGACAGCAGCACGTCGGCCCGTGCCGGCGCGAGCCAGAACAGACCCAGCAGGAGGCCGCAACACAGCGCGAAGCGGCTCGATAGGTGGCTTGAAGTCGGGCGCATCTCGGGCCATTCTGCCAAATCCAGATGAACGACAAGGATTTCGTCTTGAGCGAGCGCCAGGAATCTTGCAGTTCGTCCCTCCGCCAGGCACCCCGCCCTCACGTTCTGGTCGCCGATGACGACCCCGGCAGTTGCCGCTTCCTCGGCGACGGGCTGCGCTCGCTGGGCGCCACGGTGGAGACCGCGAGCTCCGGCGAGGATGCCCTGGAGCGTGCCCGCGGCGGGAAGTTCGACCTGTTGCTGCTCGATTGCCGCATGCCCGGCGGCGGCGCCCTGCACGTCCTGGAGCAGTTGCGCGGCGAAGGCGATGCCGCCTCCGCGCACAGCATGGCGGTGGCGACCAGCGCGGAGCTGGCCGCGAGCGACCGCGGCGACCTGCTGGCGGCGGGCTTCAGCGACATCCTGCTCAAGCCCTGCACGCTGACCGATCTGCGCCATGTGCTGGCGCTGGTCCAGGTCGAACCGTCGGCGTCCGTCCTGGATGACGGCGCGGCGCTGTCCAGCAGCGGCGATGCCACCACGATGCGCGCACTGCGCCTGCTGCTGCGCGAGGAGCTCGCGCTGTTGCAGCACGAGCTGGAGCAACTCCGTGGCGATCCGGTCGCGTTCGCCGAGCGGCTGCACCGGCTGCGCTCCTCGTGCGGATTCTGCGGCGCCACGGCCCTGGCCGAACAGACCATGCAACTGCAACAGCAACTCTCGCCCCGGGGCCCCGCCCCCGCCGCGCTGGCGAGCTTCAACGCCGTGTTGCGTGCGACGCTGCAGGCGCTGGACGGCTGACGCGGCTCACGCCGACGGCGTATGCGGTCCCGCGCGCCGCGATCCCGCCATCGACAGCACCCGCCACGCGCGCAACTCGCCGCCGCCCAGGTGGAAGCGGATGACTTCGCGCATCAGGTCGCGCAGTGCCTTGAGCCCGCGCGCGTCGGGCATGCGGTCGTGTGCCAGCGCCAGCAGATCGTCACCACGCAGGGCGCGGGCCGTGTCGGCGCCACAACGCCGCGCGCCCTCCTCGGCCCCGTAGCGGTACCAGGCGTCCGCTTCGACCGCCTCGCCGGTGTCGGCTTCGTGCAGCAACTGCAGGCCATACCCGGTGGCCTGCAGCAGGTCGCGTTCGAAGCGGCGCAGGCTCCAACTGATCGACCCGCCCGTGGCCAGCCGGGCCAGCGCCGTGGCATAGGCATCGAACAGCGTGCCCAGCGGATCCTGCCGCCCGGTCAGGCGCACCACCAGTTCGTTGAGATACAGGCCGGCCAGGGCTGCATCACCTTCCAGCCGCTGCGGCGCGCCCACCGTTTCGACGGCGGTGAGCGTGGCCATTTCGCCACGCAGCAACAGGCCCAGCGCCAGCGGCTGGAACGGTTCGAGCTGGGCGCGCCGCAACCGCGCGCGTTCCCCGCGCACGCCCCGCGCCACCACGCCCAGCCGCCCATGCTCGCGGGTCAGGCACTCCAGCAGCAGGGACGTCTCGCGATACGGTCGCGCGTGCAGGACGTAGGCAGGTTGCTGGTCGATGCGCATGGGGGAAATCAGGAGTGGGAGAAGGCGGAAAGCGAGCGGCAGCTGCCATCCCTCTCACTTCTCACTCCTCGTTTCTCGCTCCTCGCTCTAGTCGGTATAGCCGAACTTCTTCAGCATGTTCTCGTCGTCGGCCCAGCCTTCGCGCACCTTGACCCACAGGCGCAGGAACACCTTGCGCTCGAACATGCGCTCCATGTGGCGACGGGCGGCGGAGCCGATGGCCTTGAGCTGGGCGCCACCCTGGCCGATCACGATGGCTTTCTGGCCGGCGCGCTCGACCCAGATCACCGCGTGGACCTCGGCGACACCGTCCGGGCGATCCTCGAACTGCTCGATCTCCACCGTGGTGGCGTACGGCAGCTCCTGGTCCAGCCGCAGCATCAGCTGTTCGCGCACCATCTCGGCGGCCAGGAAGCGTTCGCTGCGGTCGGTGACCTCGTCGTCACCGTAGAGCGGCGCGCGTACCGGCAGGCGCTTGATGATGGCCTGCTCCAGCGCCTGCAGGCCCTGCCCCTTCAGCGCACTGACGTAGTGGATCTCATCGTAATGATGGTGCTGCGTCAGCTCGGCGACGAACGGCAGCATCACGGTCTTGTCCTTGTTCAGGTCGACCTTGTTGATCACCAGCAGCCGCGGAGCCGACTGCTCGACCAGGGCGGTGTACAGCGCCTCGTCCTCGTCGGTGAAGCGCCCTGCTTCGATCACCTGCACCACCAGGTCCACGTCGCTGATCGCCGAGCGGGCGGCACGATTGAGGCTGCGGTTCATCGCGCGCTTGGCGCCGCGGTGCAGGCCCGGCGTGTCGACATACAGGATCTGACCGGCATCGCTGGTATGGATGCCCAGAATGCGATGGCGCGTGGTCTGCGGGCGCGGGCTGATGATGGAAAGGCGAAAACCGATCAGCGCATTGAGCAAGGTGGACTTGCCCACGTTCGGGCGGCCGGCCAGCGCCACCGTGCCGCAGCGGAAGTCCTCATGCGGCAGGCTGCCATCGGCAAAATCGAGGGGGTCGTTCATGGGGGCGGGGTTCGGCAAGTCGGAGGGCAAGTGTAGTGCGTGGAAGGCGCGCGGACGGTGAACCGGCGACGCAGCGCCGGCTCAGGATTCGCGCGCCAGTTCCAGCAACTGGCCGAGCACGGTCTCGGCGGCGTCCTGCTCGGCGGCGCGGCGGCTGCCGGCGGTGGCTTCCGCCACCAGCTCGACCGGTTCGGTGATGCGGCAGGTCACGTCGAAGGTCTTGGCGTGGTCCTCGCCGTGGCTGGCGACCAGTTCGTACTGCGGCAACGGCCAGCCGCCGGACTGCAGGTGTTCCTGCAACCGGGTCTTGGCGTCCTTGGACGAGCGCCGCAGCGCGGCGACACGCTCGCCGAACAGGTCCCGCACGAGGCTGCGGCAGGGGTCGAAACCGGCATCCTCGTACACCGCCGCCACCAGTGCCTCGAACGCGTCGGCGAGGATCGAATCGCGACGGAAGCCGCCGCTCTTCAGTTCGCCGGGGCCGAGCTTCAGCTCGTCGCCCAGCTCCAGCTCGCGCGCCACCACAGCCAGCGCGTTGCCGTTGACCAGTTGCGCGCGCAGCCGCGACAGCTCGCCTTCACTGGCCTTGGGATGCACCTCGTAAAGCAGTTCGGCGATGATTGCGCCCAGCAACGCATCACCGAGAAATTCCAGCCGCTCGTTGTTCGGTTTGCCGGCGCTGCGGTGGGTCAGCGCCAGCTGTGCCCAGGCCGGATCGCGAAAACGATGAGGGAATTTCAAGGCTTACTGGCCGACATTGCCCTGCAACTGCACGCTCTTGCTGAAGTGCAGCAGGAAGTCGATGTTGTACATGAACGGGATCTGCTTGTCGTAGACCACCTGCAGCTGGCTGGCGCCGCCGGCGTCGCGCTTGATGGTGATGTTGGACGGCTTGATGGTGGAGTCATCGACATACTGGAAGCCGAGCTTGAACATCAGGTTGCGGCGGATCTCGTCCAGCGACTTGCCGTTGGTGCCCTCGGTGGCGATCTGGTTCATCGCCTTGGTCACACCCATGTACTCGGAGTACGACGGCAGCAACTTCATTGCCATGTAGGCGAAGAAACCCACCACCACGATGATGAGCAGGAAGCCGATCAGGGTGATGCCCGACTGTTTCGATTTCATAGTCCCCTCGCTATGCCGCCGTGGGCGGTCGATCTGTGGATGACAAGCCAGCCAGCGCAGCGCGACCGGAAACCGGCACGCCGCTCATGCCTGCGGATTCTCGCACTAGTTGGTCACAGGCGGGAGCGGCCGCACGCGACCGCGTCACGTTTTGGCCACCAGACATGGCGCTCAGTGGATGACCGTGCCGATGCGCGAGAAATCCACGCCGCCGGTGCCCCAGCCTTTCCAGCTCATCCAGATCAGGAACGCCTTGCCGGCCAGGTTCTGCTCCGGCATGCAGCCCCACCAGCGGCTGTCCTCGCTGTTCTCGCGGTCGTCGCCCATCACCAGGTAGCAGTTGTCGGGCACCACCGCGGGCATGTTCGCGTTGGGCACTGGCGGCGTGGGCATGCGGTCGGGCATGCGCGCGATCAGATGGGTCACCTTGCCCAGGTGCTCCTTCCAGATGGTGGCGCCGTAGGCGAGCAGTTCCTCGTCCGCCGGGCGGGCGTGGTTGCCGGTGAACGGACCGATCTTCTCGGCCGGCACCGGCTTGCCGTTGATCACGATCTCGCTGTCGCGGACCTGGATGGTGTCGCCCGGCAGGCCGATCACGCGCTTGATCCAGTTCTGGTTCGGCACCGGCACGCTGCAGTCCGCATTGCCGCCGTGCACCACCGTGCCGTCGTCGCGATGGCAGGTGAACCCGGGCCAGCGGAACACCACCACGTCGCCGCGCTGCGGTTCGCCCAGATCGAGGATCTTGTTGTTGAACGCCGGCAGGCGCAGGCCGTAGGCGAACTTGTTGACCAGGATGAAATCGCCCACGTCCAGCGTCGGCATCATCGAACCGGACGGGATGCGGAACGGCTCGGCCACGAACGAGCGCAGCAGCAGCACCACCAGCACCACCGGGAACAACGAGCGCGCCCAGTCCACCGGCATCGGGTCGCGGTACTCCTCGCCGGCCGCGTCCAGCCGCGCCTTGCGCTTCTTGTACAGGAACAGACGATCCAGCCCCCACACCACGCCGAACAGCACGGTGAGGCCAAGCAGGATCGCGGCAAAATCAAATTCCATGGGAGCTCCTTACGGGATTCGGGATTCGGGATTCGGGATCCGTGATCCGGACGGCAGGCGCGCCGTTGCTCCGTATCCCGAATCCCCAATGCCCCACCCCGGCTATTTGTCCACTTTCAACACGGCGAGGAAGGCTTCCTGGGGGATCTCGACCCGCCCGACCTGCTTCATGCGCTTCTTGCCTTCCTTCTGTTTCTCCAGCAGCTTCTTCTTGCGGCTGACGTCGCCACCGTAACACTTGGCCAGCACATTCTTGCGCAGCGCCTTCACCGTCGAGCGGGCGATGATCTGCGCGCCAATCGCGGCCTGGATGGCCACGTCGAACTGCTGGCGCGGGATCAGGTCCTTCATGCGCTCGACCAGTTCGCGACCGCGGCGGTCGGCATGGCTGCGATGCACGATCAGGCTCAGCGCGTCGACGCGCTCGCCGTTGATCAGCACGTCGGTGCGCACGAACGGGCCGGCCTCGAAGCGGTCGAAGTGGTAATCCATCGAGGCGTAGCCGCGCGAAACGGACTTCAGCCGGTCGAAGAAATCCATCACCACCTCGGCCAGCGGCATCTCGTAGCTGATCTGCACCTGGGTGGCCAGGTACTGGATCGAGCGCTGCACGCCGCGCTTCTCCTCGCACAGCTTGATCACGCTGCCGATGTAGTCCGGCGGGGTGAGGATGTTGGCCACGATGATCGGCTCGCGGATTTCCTGGATCAGGCTGGAGTTGGTCGGCAGCTTGGCCGGGTTGTCCAGTTGCAGGATGGAACCGTCGCTGAGCAGCACCTCGTAGACCACCGTGGGCGCGGTGGTGATCAGGTTCAGGTCGTATTCGCGCTCCAGCCGCTCCTGCACGATTTCCATGTGCAGCATGCCGAGGAAGCCGCAGCGGAAGCCGAAGCCCATCGCCTCGGAGGATTCCGGCTCGAAGAACAGCGCGGCATCATTGAGGCGCAGCTTGTCCAGCGCCTCGCGCATCGCCGGAAAGTCGTCCGACGACACCGGGAACAGGCCGGCGAACACGCGCGGCTGCATGGTCTGGAAGCCGGGCAGCGGCGCCGCGGCCGGCTTGCCCGCGTGGGTCAGCGTGTCGCCCACCGGCGCGCCGTGCACGTCCTTGATCGAGGCGTTGATCCAGCCCACTTCACCGGCGGAGAGCTTGTCCAGCTTCTTGCGCTTGGGCGTGAAGACGCCAACGTCGTCGACCTCGTGGCTACGCCCGGTCGACATCACCAGCAACTTGTCGCCGGGCTTGATCTCGCCCTGCATGACGCGCACCAGCGAGATCACGCCCAGGTAGTTGTCGAACCACGAGTCGATGATCAGCGCCTGCAGGCGGTCGGTGTCGCGTGGCCTGGGCGGCGGGATGCGCGCCACGATGGCTTCCAGCACCTCGACCACGTTGAGTCCGGTCTTGGCGCTGATCGCCACCGCGTCGGTGGCATCGATGCCGATCACCGCCTCGATCTCGCCTTTCACCTTCTCGACGTCGGCGGTAGGCAGGTCGATCTTGTTGAGTACCGGCACCACTTCCAGGCCCATCTCGACCGCGGTGTAGCAGTTGGCCACGGACTGGGCTTCCACGCCCTGCGCCGCGTCTACTACCAGCAACGCGCCTTCGCACGCAGCCAGCGAGCGGCTCACCTCGTAGGAGAAATCCACGTGGCCTGGCGTGTCGATGAAGTTGAGCTGGTAGGTCTTGCCGTCGCGCGCGGTGTACGGCAGCGACACCGACTGTGCCTTGATGGTGATGCCGCGCTCGCGCTCGATCGGATTGTTGTCCAGCACCTGGGCTTCCATCTCGCGGTCAGCCAGACCGCCGCAGATCTGGATGATGCGGTCGGCCAGCGTGGACTTGCCGTGATCGATGTGGGCAATGATGGAGAAGTTGCGGATCAATTCCATGGAGCGCGAGCGGCCTTTCGGTCGTGGGGTCCGCCGCCACGCACCATGCATGACGACGCGCCGCCCCGAGGCGACGCCAACCCCGCATTATCGCATGGAACACCCGTCCGGCAGGCATCCGCGAGGGGATCGGTGCCGCCCCGCGACGGGCGGCACCCTTGCTGGGCGGGGTCCGGCTACTTCCCGTCCGGAACGGTCAGGCCGATGAACTGACTCTGGTCGCCACGGCGTACCAGCAGCAAGACCGTGCTGCCCGCCTTGACGTCCTTGGTCGCCGCCTCGAACTCGGCCACGCTGCCGATCTTGCGCTGGTTGACCATCAGGATCACGTCGCCGGCGCGCAGCCCCGACTGCGCCGCCACCGGACCGGTGATGTCATCGATCACCACACCCTGCCCGTCCTTCAGTCCGAGCTGCTTGCGGGTGTCGTTGTCCAGCGATTGCACGCTCAGCCCCAGCGCGGCCGAACCGCTGCGCGCCGCGGGCGAACCGGCGCTGCGGTTGTCCACCGCGTTGCCGTCACGCTTGGCCTCGCCGATGGTCACCTGCACGGTCTGCTTCTTGCCGTTGCGCAGGATTTCCACCGGCACCTTGCTGCCGGGCTTGGTCATGCCGACCAGCGGCGGCAGATCGGCGGCCTGGTGCAGGTCGTGGTTGTCGTAGGCCAGGATGATGTCGCCGGCCTGGATGCCGGCCTTGCCCGCGCCGCTGTCGGGGTCCACGTCGACCACGGCCGCGCCGACGCCGTTGTCCAGCTTGAACGCCTTGACGATGTCGTCGCTGACCGGCTGCACGGTCACGCCGAGCAGGCCGCGCGAGACGTAGCCCTTGGTCTTGAGCTGCTGCACCGCGTTCATCGCCACGTCGATCGGGATCGAGAACGACACGCCGAGATAGTCGCCGGTATTGGAATAGATCTGCGAATTGATGCCGACCACCCGGCCCTGCAGGTCGAACAGCGGACCGCCGGAGTTGCCGCGGTTGATCGGCACGTCGGTCTGGATGAAGGAGGTGTACGGCTGGTCGCGCTGGCCCAGGTTGCGGCCCACCGCGCTGACGATGCCCTGGGTCACGGTGTAGTCGAAGCCGAACGGCGAACCGATCGCCAGCACCCACTGACCCGGCTTCAGGCTGCGCGAATTGCCGATGATCACCGCCGGCAGCGCGCCGCCGGCATCGACCTTGAGCAGGGCGATGTCATACGTCGGATCGGTGCCGACCACCTTGGCGGTCAGCGTGCGGCGATCCTGCAGCCGCACGGTGACCTTGTCGGCATGGTCGACCACGTGGTTGTTGGTGAGGATGTAGCCGTCGCTGGAAATGATGAAGCCCGAACCCAGCGAGGTATGCCGCTGCTCCTCGGGCGAAGGCATCATCGGCATGCCGAAGAAGCGTCGCAGCATCTCGGCGCCCGGATCGTTGGGCATGCCCGGCGCCATCCGGCCCTGCATGCGCATCGAACGATCCGGCTCACCGGTGTACTTCGCCTCCACGTGCACCACGGCGGGTGCGTTCTGCTGCACGATGCCGGTGAAATCCGGCAGCGCCGCAACAGTGGCCGGCTGGGCCTGCACGGTGCCGACCCCGGCCAGGCCCAGCAGGGCGCAACAGGCCAAGGTGCGCAAGATGGATGGATTCATGGCTCCTCCTTGGGTTGAACTGCAACCGGCGCGAACCGGCCATCACTCATGGCGCGGCAACGCTGTCTCGTTGCGGCCGGACGGCCGCGCGACGTCCCCGGCGCATGGCGCCGTCGGACATCCGATCAACAGGGTTTGCCGCCCAGCTTCACCGACCCGCGAATCTCAGCGCCGGCCGGCACCGGCCTGGCGCGCGGCATCCGGCGTACCGGGCGGCGCGGGATCGAGCAGCAGCAGGTAGCTGCCGTCGTTGTTGTCCAGGGTGCGGTAACGGTGCATCGCCGGGTACGCCGACAACCGTCGCGCGTCGCGCGACTGGCCATCGTCCAGGGCACCCAGGGTGGCCGAAGCCTGCTGGCTGAGCAGACCCGCCGCATTGCCGCTGAGCCACGGCGGCACCGAAGGCGGCGCCACCGGCGTGCTCGCCGGCGTGGAAAGGGCTACCTCGCCGCTTCCCGTGACGGAAGCGGAATTCAGGCGCCCGGGGTCGCCCGCGGGCTGACTGATCATCAACGCCGCCGCCGCAACGCTGGCGGCGATCATGCCGCCGCCCGACCAGCGCAGCCAGGCGTGGCGTCGCGACGGCGTGGTGGCGGCGACCGTCTCCTGCTCGATCGCCTGCATCACCCGCGCGGCGAATCCGGCGGAGGCGCGCACGGAGATCTCGCGGCGCAGGCCGTCTCGGGCGAAGTGGTAGCCCGACCAGGCCTGGCGCAACGCATCGTCGTGATCGAGTCGGCGCAGCAGGAAACGCAACTGCTCGACCGGAAGCTCGCCGTCCATGCTGGCCGAGAGATTCTCGCGAGCGTCCTGGTGGGTCTGTGCCTGGTTCATGTCGGATCCTCGCGGCCAGACAGCAGCGGCCGCAGCTTTTCATCGATTGCCTCGCGCGCCCGGAAGATACGCGAACGCACCGTACCGATCGGACAGCCCATCGCTTCGGCGATTTCATCGTAACTGAGGCCGTCCACTTCACGCAGGGTGATGGCGGTCCGCAGTTCCTCGGGCAGGGCTTGGACAGTGGAAAACACCGATTGTTCAATTTCCTGACGCATCAGCTCGTGCTCGGGGGTGGCGCTGTCGTGCATGCGCTCGGCGCCGGCCATGAACTCGGCATCGTCCGCGTCGACGTCGCCGGATGGCGGACGCCGGCCCATTGCGACCAGGTGGTTCTTGGCCGTGTTGACCGCGATCTTGTACAGCCAGGTATAGAACGCGCTGTCGCCGCGGAACGAGCCGATCGCGCGCCAGGCGCGGATGAAGGACTCCTGCGCGATGTCCTCGCACTCGGCGTGGCTGCGCACGTAGCGGGAGATCAGCCCGATCAGCTTGTGCTGGTACTTGCGCACGAGCAGGTCGAACGCGCGCTTGTCCCCCTGCTGGACCCGCTCGACCAGCGCACGGTCCAGTTCGTTTTCGCCCATGCGGGCCGTGTCCATCGTCAATGCTGTCATCCGCTGAGGGTGCCTGGGGTGAGCTGAGCCGGCGCTGCATGTCCGGGGTGAAGAAGGCGCTTCCTGCGGTTTCTCCCCGTCGCGGGCCCGGCAGGGCGGTGCCCACCCATGCAAATCCGGCACTTGCGCGCCGGATTTGCGTCCGGCCGTCCATGGCCGGCCCCGGAGGCTGCTTTTTTGCAGCCTCTGAGACCGCGAGCGCCGATTCAAGTTCAGTTTATTGAAGGGTGGCTTCGTGATTCGTTATGGGGCCGCCCGGGCCCCGCTCAAGCCGGTTCGGCCTGCCGTACCTCGAGCAGGCGCTGGCGCTCGGCCAGCATCTTCTCGAAACTGATCGGCTGCAACGGCCGGCAGAACAGGTAGCCCTGCAGCTCGTCGCAATGGTGGTCACGCAGGAACTGCAGGTGCTGCTCCGTCTCCACGCCCTCGGCCACCACCGCACGGTTCAGCCGGTGGGCCATCTCGATGGTGGCCCGCACGATCGCCTCGTCGTCCGGGTCCACGCCGATGTTTCGCACGAAGCTCTGGTCCACCTTGATGCGATCGGCGGGCAGCCGGCGCAGGTAGTCCAGCGAGGCGGCACCGGTGCCGAAATCGTCGATCGCGATGTGGCAGCCGAGCCGGTGCAGCGCGTTGAGGTTCTCCACCAGGTTAGGCGCCGCCTTGATGCTGATGCTCTCGGTGATCTCCATTTCCAGCAGGGTGGGATCGAGCCCGGTCTCGCGCAGCGCACGCGCCACCATCTCCAGCAACTGCGGCTCCATCAGTTGCACGGCCGACAGGTTGACACCCAGGCGCAGGCGCAGGCCGTAGCGCTGCTCCCACTCGCGCGCCTGCCGGCAGGCGGTGTGCATCACCCATTCGCCGATCGACACGATCAGTCCGGTCTCCTCGGCCAGCGGAATGAACACGGCGGGGCTGATCATGCCCAGCTCGGGGTGCTCCCAGCGCACCAGCGCCTCCATGCCCACGATATCCTCGGTCTCGGCATTGACCTGGGGCTGGTAGACCACGCGCAACTCGCCGTTGCCTTCGGCATGGCGCAAGCGCGTCTTCAACGCCATGCCGTGTTCGCGGGCGTATTCGGGGCTGACCTCGTAGATCTGGAAGTTGTTGCGACCCAGGTGCTTGGCCGAATACATCGCCTCGTCCGCGTGCTTGAGCAGGGTCTCGGCGTCGTTGGCGTCGTCAGGGAAGAAGCTCACGCCCATCGACACGGTGACCTGCAACTCGATGTCGTCTTCCAGGAAGATCGGCGACTCCATCACCTGCACGATCTTCTCGGCCACGCGCAACACGTCGTCGTTCTTGACGATGTGACGCAGCACGATGGTGAACTCGTCGCCGGCATAGCGCGCCACCGTGTCGGAGGCTCGAATGCTGCCGCGCAATCGCTGGGTGACCGTGCGCAGCACCTGGTCACCGGTGGCGTGGCCGTAGGTGTCGTTGATGGCCTTGAACCGGTCCAGGTCGACGAACAGCAGGGCAAAACACTCGCCATTGCGAACCGCCTCGCGCAGGATCGCCTCCAGCCGGTCGTTGAACAGCAGCCGGTTCGGCAGGCCGGTCAGGGCATCGACCAGGCCCTCGGCGCGGCCCTGTTCGCGGGTTCGCTGCAGTTCCAGCGTGCGGGCGAAACGCGCCGCCGCGCAGCGCAGCACCGGCTCGACCACCGCCATCTCGGCAAAGCCGCGCCGGCTGCCGGCCAGCAAGGCGCCCAGCACGCTGTGCCGCTCGTCGTACAGTGGCAGGCCCACGAAGCCGGCCAGGTCCAGTTGCTGCAGCAACGGATCGACCGCGGCCAGTTTGCCGGCGTCGGACTGGTAGCGCATCGCCTGCCCGCCCAGCACCAGTTGCAGCGAACTCTGCAGGTAACCGGCCGGCCACTGCGCGTGTTCCTCGCGGCACAGCTGCAGGATCTGGGTGGGCGCATCGGCCGTCTCCGGCCGCACCGACCACACCGCGAGGTAATCCAGCGCCAGCTCGTCGAACAGCAACTGCGCGCCGGCGGATTGCGCATCCACGCCACTGCCGGAGGCGAACAGCCGCGACAGCAACGACAGCGCCGCCTCCGGCCGAAGATCGGCGCGGTCGCTGCGAAACTGCAGGGCCAGGGCATCGCTGCCGCCGTGCTCGACGCGTCGCACGTTGACCTGGCCGGTGTCGTAACCCAGCGAGGACTTGCGCCGGGCCGGATGCCAGAGCCGATCCGCCTCGGCGAAGATGTCGGTGGAGCTGTCGCCGCTGAACTGCACCGCCTCGGCCAGGGTCAGCCCGGCCCATTCGCTGGCCGGCAGACGACTGTGCCGGATCACTCCGGGGCTGACTTCGAGCAGACGCCCGCTCTGCACGTCGGCCATCAGCCATTCGCCGCCGCCCTCCTCGAAGGCACAGCGCCAATCGCTTGCCGCCCCCCACGCCGCCGGCACGGCGCCGGTGCCCGCCGCGACCGGCAGCCGCTGCCAACGCGCCACCAGTTCGGTGGCAATCTGGCCGGCGCAGAGCCAGTCGGCGATCCCCGGCGGCAGGTCCGCCGGGCTGCACGATGCGCCATCGGCCAGCACCGCGATCAACGGCGCTTCGGCGGCACCCGGCAGCCGGCGCACTTGCTCGCAGGCGGCGCAGGCCTCGGCCTCGTCACCCTCCAGCACGATCACCATCAGTTGCAGGGGTTCCTGCGCGGCGTTGCCCTCCAGCAGGATCGCCGCGTGTGAGATGTCGCGCGCGGAATGAAGCCGCGCGTAGCCGGCACGGTCGAGCGCGTCGAACAGCGACCGGCGCAGGTCGCGCTGGGCGGCCACCAGCAGGATGCCGGCATTCATGCGGACGGCCTCATGCGAGCCAGCGACCATCGCGCAGGCGCAGCTGGCGCGGCTTGCCGTCTTCGGTGCTGACCTGCGCGGCCAGGTCGCCGAGGTGGGCGGCCAATGCCGGTGGTGCGTCGACCAGGACGACCCGCCGCAGGTGTCCCTTGGGAGCGCGCGCCAGCTGCCGCAGCAGCGCCGCGTCCACCGCCGACAAAGGCAGTTCCACGCCACGCACGAAGTAAACGCCGAAATGCATGCTTTGCTGCATGTAGCGCAGCGCATTGCCGAGCCGCTCGCAGTCCGGTACGCGGGCATGAGCCTCGCGCAGGCTGCCCAGTCCGGTGTCGGGCTGCCACAGGTATACCGCCTGCCCACTGTGACGGGCCAGCACGCGCACCTGCTCGATCAGGGCCTCGGCATCCTTGCTCTGCAGCACTACCAGACCGCTGGGCGCGGTCAGGATACGCTCGAAGATCTCGGCGCCAGGCTGGGGTACGGCGGAGGCCATGGCGATGGTCATCTGGTTTTGTCCTGCGGCAGGTGCTGAATCCGGATCCGCGGCCGACGCGGATACCGTTCGAGTAGCCGGGAACCGATCGACCCTCGTCGACCCGGTCCAGGTAGCCAATCGCACCCGCGAGACCCGCTCGGGAGCGCCCGCGCACGCGACTGGTTCGGCGGATACCGTCCGCAACGGCCCGATTTCACACCGGTGTCACCGGCGGGTCAAGCGCACGCGTCACATCTCGCAATCGCGACCACGGAACGGTATGGTTCAGGCCTCCTCCACCATGTGCCGATCCCCATGTTCGAAGGATTGCGATTCAACCACTGGCAGACCCGCGAGGACGACGGTTTGGTGACGCTGACGCTCGACCGCGCCGGCAGCAGCGTCAATGCGATCAATCGTGCCGTGCTGGACGAACTGGAGCAGATCGTCGAGCGGCTGATGATCGACATGCCCGCCGGCGTCATCATCCATTCGGGCAAGCCCGCGGGTTTTGCGGTGGGCGCGGACATCCGCGAATTCGTGGAGTATGCGCAACAGGATACCGTGCGCGAAAACATCGAGCACGGCCAGCGCGTGTATGAAGCGCTCGCCCGGCTGGCCTGCCCCACCGTCGCCGCGGTGCACGGCGCCTGCATGGGCGGCGGCACCGAGTTGATCCTGGCCTGCCGCCTGCGCGTGGCGGCCGACGACGACACCACCCGCATCGCCCTGCCCGAGGTGATGCTCGGCATCCATCCCGGCTGGGGCGGCACGGCCCGCCTGCCGCGCCTGATCGGCGCCGCGGAGGCGATGCCGGTGATGCTCACCGGCAAGCCGCTCTCGGCACGGCGCGCGCTCGCGCTGGGCGTGGTTGACCACCTGGCGCGCCCGCAGGAGCTGCTGGCCGAGGCGCGCCTGCTGCTGCGGCGTGCACCGTCGCGGCCGTTCATGCACCGCGCCAAGGCATGGGCCAGCAACAGCTGGCTGGGGCGACAGATCCTGGCGCCGATCATGGTCAAGCAGACGGCAGCCAAGGTTCGGCGTGAGCACTACCCGGCACCTTTTGCCCTGATCGACGTGTGGAAGCGCGGCGGCAGCGACATCGGCCAGCGCCTGAAAATCGAGGCCGACTCGGTGGCGCGGCTGGCGCAGACGGCGACCGCGCAGAACCTGATCCGCATCTTCTTCCTGCAGGAGCGGCTGAAGGGCCAGGGCGGCGGCGTCGACGCGGCCATCAACCGCGTGCACGTGGTGGGCGCCGGCGTGATGGGTGGCGACATCGCCGCCTGGGCAGCGCTGAAAGGCATGGACGTGACCCTGCAGGACCGCGAGATGAAGTACATCCAGCCGGCGCTGGATCGTGCCCGCAAGCTGTACGAGAAGAAGCTCAAGACCCCGGAGAAGATCGACGCGACGGTGCAGCGGCTGCGCGCGGACGTCGACGGCAAGGGTGTCGCCCAGGCGGATCTGGCGATCGAGGCGATCTACGAGAACGCCGAGGCGAAGGAGGCGCTGTACGCCACCGTCGAACCGCAGCTCAAGGAGGGGGCGATCCTGGCCAGCAACACCTCCAGCATTCCGCTGGACGAACTGCGCGGCAAGCTTACCCGTCCGGCGCATTTCGTCGGCCTGCATTTCTTCAACCCGGTGGCGCAAATGCCGCTGGTGGAAGTCGTGCGCCACGACCGGCTCGATCCGGCCATCGAGAAACGCGCATTGGCGTTCTGCAAGGCGATCGGCAAGCTGCCGGTCGCGGTCAAGGGTACGCCGGGCTTCCTGGTCAACCGCATCCTGATGCCGTACCTGCTCGAGGCCATGCGGCTGTACAGCGAGGGCGTACCCGGCACGGTGCTCGATCGCGAAGCGAAGAAGTTCGGCATGCCGATGGGGCCGATCGAGCTGGCCGACACGGTTGGCCTCGACGTCTGCGCTTCGGTGGGCAAGGAGCTCGCGCCCTTCCTCGGCCTGGAGCTGCCGCCCGGCGTGGACGAACACGTGGCCGCGGGCAAGCGCGGCAAGAAGGACGGCCAGGGCCTGTATGTGTGGCAGGACGGCAAGCCGCAGAAACCCGAGGTGGACAACGACTACGTGACGCCGCCGGATCTGCAGGATCGGATGATCCTGTCGATGGTCAACGAGGCGGTGGCCTGCCTGGCCGACGGCGTGGTCGACGACGCGGACCTGCTGGATGCCGGCGTGATCTTCGGTACCGGCTTCGCACCTTTCCGCGGCGGCCCGGTCCAGTACGTGCGCAGCGAAGGCGTCGACACGCTGAAGGCGAAGCTGGAGCAACTGGCCCGTCGCTACGGCGAGCGTTTCAAGCCCAGGCATGGCTGGGACCATCCAGCGTTGACGCAGACGACGGATCGCTGAATCACGCGGCGGGCAATGTCCGCCCTGCTTCCGCAGTGAGGCGGGCGATGCCCGCCCTGCCCCGGGACTACCACATCAGGTCGTGGGGTACGCCATCGTCATCCATGCCGGCGCCGCCCGGCGCCACCAGCAAGGCGACGTGATTGGCGTCCAGCTCGCGCAGCTGCTCGGCCGTGTCGCGGCCCACCAGCAGGTAGCGACCGGCATGCTGCACCACACCCAGTTCGCCGGCGTTGAGCGCCGCCAGCTGCGCCGCATCGACATGGATGCGGCGAATCTTGCCGGCGTACTCGAAGTTGCGCACCAGGTCGGCATCGGCCTTGTTCAACGCCTTGCCGTCCAGCAGTTGCTGGATGCGCAGCTTGCGCTCGCGCCGCAATCGGGCCTGTTCGGCGGCCTCCCGCTCGGCCTGCTTGCGCTCGCGCGCTTCGGCCTGGCCGCGCAACGCGTAGGCCTTGGCCAGGTCGATCTCCTGTGCGGTTCGCGACCGCGCCGGTGCTGCCGGCGGTTTGCCGGCGGGACGCTTCGGTTCGCGGCCGCGGTCAGGTTGCACCTTCTTGACGATGCCGCTCTTGAGCAGCTGGTCGCGCAGGGATTCGGCCATGCGAGTGTTCCGTGGCTGTGGGCCCGGGCGGGCCGGTCTCAGTAATGCGGCGGTGGCGGTTCATCGTGGGGATCGCTGCCCTGCGCCACGCGCATGGAGGCGATCTCGCCACGCAGGTCGCGCAGGGCGCGTTCCAGGGCGGCGAGGCGCTGCGACTGATCGGCGTCCGCCGTGGTCAACGCCTGCACGGCATCGTCGACGAAGGTCAGCTTGACTTCCATCTCGTCCAGCCGCCGCATGACCGCCTCGTCCGTCGCGCTCACCGCGTCACCTGCAGGCTGCGGCCGCGGCCGATGCCGTAGTACGCCAGACCCGCCTCTTCCACTGCGGCCGGATCGTACAGGTTGCGACCATCGAAGATCACCGCGCCAGCCAGGGTGTCGCGAAGACGCACGAAGTCCGGGCTGCGGAATGCCTTCCATTCGGTCACCACGACCAGTGCGTCAGCACCCTGGGCCGCCGTGGTCGCGTCCTCGCACAGCAACAGGTCGTCGCGCTCGCCATACAGACGCCGGGTTTCCGCCTGCGCCTCCGGGTCGAACGCTCGCACCCTGGCGCCGGCCTGCCACAAGGCCTCCAGCAACGGCCGGCTGGGCGCCTCGCGCATGTCGTCGGTGTTGGGCTTGAAGGCCAGGCCCCACACCGCGATCGTCTTGCCGCGCAACTCGCCGCCGAAATGACGCGAGATCAATTCGAACAGCTTGCCCTTCTGCCGACGGTTGACCGCCTCAACCGCGTCAAGCAGCTGGGCCTGGTAACCGTGGCTGCTGGCCGTGCGTTCCAGCGCCTGCACGTCCTTGGGGAAGCACGAGCCGCCGTAACCCGCACCGGGGTAGATGAAGTGGTAGCCGATGCGCGGATCGGCGCCGATGCCCCGGCGTACCAGTTCCACGTCGGCACCGACCCGCTCGGCAATATTCGCGATCTCGTTCATGAAACTGATCTTGGTCGCCAGCATCGCGTTGGCGGCGTATTTGGTCAGTTCGGCCGAGCGCTCGTCCATCACCACCAGGCGTTCGTGATTGCGATTGAACGGCGCATACAGACGGCGCAGCACCGCCACCGCGCGCGGACTCGACGAGCCCACGATGATGCGGTCCGGACGCAGGCAATCCTCCACCGCCGCGCCTTCCTTGAGGAATTCCGGATTGGAGACCACGTCGAACTCGACCGAGGCCTTGCGCGCGGCCAGTTCCGCCGCCACCGTTTCGCGCACGCGATCGGCCGTGCCCACCGGTACCGTCGACTTGTTGACCACCACCACGTAGCGATCCAGGTGCTGGCCCACACTGCGCGCCACCGCCAATACATAGCTGAGATCCGCGCTGCCGTCCTCGTCAGGTGGCGTACCCACCGCGATGAAGATCAACTCGCCGTGGGCGATCGCGGTGGCCGCGTCGGTGGTGAAGTCGAGCCGACCTTCGGCATGATTGCGCCGTACGATGGCGTCCAGGCCCGGTTCGAAGATCGGGATCACGCCCTGCTTGAGACGTTCCACCTTCGCCTCGTCGATGTCGACGCAGACGACGTGATTGCCCATTTCCGCCAGGCAGGCGCCAGTAACCAGTCCGACATAGCCGGTACCGAAGATCGTTACCTTCATCATCGCAATGAGTTTCCCGGAAAGCGAACCGCATATTCTAACCTCGTTCCAACCTCGCCATCGCGATGGCGGAACGCGGCGCAAAAAGAAAGGGCGCGAATCGCTTCGCGCCCTTCGATGAGCTGCTGCGACCGGCCGATTACTGGCCGTCGGAACCGCTGGACCCGGCCGGCGTTGCAGCCGTCTTGACCAAGGTCACGTCGAAAATCAGCGTGGCATTGGGCGGCATCGGCGGCTGCGGCTCGGCACCATAGGCGAGCGACGCCGGAATGAACAGTTTGTAGTGGCCGCCCACCTGCATCAGCTGCAGGCCCTCGCGGAAACCGGGGATCACGTTGGCGACCGGGATCGAGGCCGGCTTCGGACCATGCTTGGCGGAGGCATCGAACACCTGGCCATCCAGGAACGAACCGGTGTAGTTGATCTCCACCGTGTCGTTCGGGCCCGGGCGAGCGCCGGTACCCGGAGTGATCACCTGGTACTGCAGGCCGGAGGCCGTGGTCTTCACGCCCGGAGCGTTCTTGTTCTTGGCAAAGAACGCATCGCCCTCAGCCTTGTTCTTGGCCGCTTCCTGGGCGCGCTCGGCCTCGAACTTGGCCTGCACCTTGGTCATGAAGGCCTCATAGACCTGCTTGGCTTCCGCCTCGCTGACCGTCGACTTCTGGCCGGACAAGGCTGCCTGCACGCCACGGGCCACGGCGGCGGGATCCATCTCCTCGCGCAGGATGGGCGGCACGCTCTCGCCCATCTTGTAGTAGCCGAACACGTAGCTGGCCTTGGCCTTGTCGACGGGGGCGGCGGCGCCAGTCTTGGCGGCCTGGGCGAATGCGCCCGTCGTCATGCCCAGCGCGACGGCCATCGCAACCGCCGTCAACGTGGGACGCAGAAAGTGCTTCATTTGTAACTCCCTCATGAAATGGAAATGCCGGCAAGTCCGGCTGGACCCCGCATTGGAGGCAGGCGACGCATTGTGCGGTGCCGGGGTGTTCTTGGCAACGATCGGCGCTTGTGACCGTCAGACGGCATAAAGGTTCAGCGCCGCCCGGGACATCGGCGCCCGCCGGCCCCGCCTTCAGCCGGCGCCATCCACCGGCGGCTCCGGCTTGTCCAGGGTTTCCTTCAAGGCCGCCTGCAGGCGCGCATGCATGTGCACCAGGCCCCGCCACAGCACCACGGACAGTACCGCACCCACCACCAGCAGAAAAATGGCGATGCCGCGCGGTGGCAGGATCGCCGAGCCCAGCGCGCTCAACAGGATGCCCAGCAGCAACAGCGTGGCCAGCGGGATCACCCTCGCCAGGATGTTGCGGATGGCGTGCGTATAGGACCTGGCAAAGCTCTCGCGTATGCCGATCTCGGCGAGCAGCATGCCCAGCGCGCCGGCCTTGCGATAGACCGCAATCAGCATCGGCAGGGAGAGGAACAGCGCGCACGCCCAGATCATCGTGTGCCGCATCTCGCGTCCGATGCCCACGGTGGAGAACCAGGTCCAGCCATGCGCGTTGACATAGGCGCCGACCATGAACAAGGTCACCACCAGCAGGATGTTCACCGCGATGTGCCACAGCAGGCGCCGCAGGATCGCCGCCAGCGTGGCGTTTTCGTTCACCGGCTTGAGATGTTCCAGCCAGCCGCTGTAACTGGTGGCCAGCAATTGCACCGAGCGCGGCGTGACCCGGCGCAACCCGCTGGCCACGCGATCGCCCGAGCGCGAGAGATAAGGTGACAACGCCATGCACAATACCGATACCGCGACCGCCACCGGATAGATGAAGTCGCTGATCACGCCCAGCGAAAGGCCGAGCGTGGCGATCACGAACGAGAACTCGCCGATCTGCGCCATGCCCAGCCCGGCCCGCAACGCAGTGCGCGGCTCATGCCCGACCACCAGCACGCCGAGGCTGCAGGCCAGGGTCTTGCCGATGATCACCACCCCGGCAATCAGCAAGGCAGGCACCGCGTACTGCCACAGCATGGCCGGGTCGATCTTCAGCCCGATCGCCACGAAGAACAGCGCGGCGAACATGTCGCGCAAGGGCTCGACCAGATGCACCACCCGGCCGGAGCTGCGCGACTCGGCCACCACCGCGCCCGCCAGGAAAGCACCCAGCGCCACACTGAAGCCCATCCATACCGCGACCAGGCTGGCGCCGAAACAGATGCCCAGCGCACTGACCAGCAGGGTTTCGTCGCGCCCGAAGCCGGCCACGTAGTCCACCAGCCGCGGCAACAGCAGCAGGCCCAGGATCATGCCGACCACCACGAACAGACCCAGGTGGCCGATCAACGTAAACGCCGCTTCCGCCTGCACCGAACCACCGATGGCCACGGCGGTGAGCAAAGTCAGCATGACGATGGCCAGCATGTCTTCGGCCACCAGCAGGCCCACCACCAATTGCGCGAACGGCTGCCGGCGCTGGCCCAGCTCGGACAAGGTACGCGTCGCCACCATGGTCGAGGACAACGAGATGATCGCACCGAGAAACAGCGCGTCCATGCCCTTCCAGCCAAACAGGCTGCCGATGCCGTAGCCGATCCACAGCATCAGGCCCACCTCGCCCACGGCCACCAGCAGCATGCCGATGCCCACGTCGCGCAGCTTGCGCACGCTGAACTCCAGACCCAGCGTGAACATCAGCAGCACCACGCCGAGGTTGGATATGTCGTCGATCGTGCGCGCGTCGCCGACCAGCACGCCGGGAGTGTGCGGGCCGATCAGCACGCCCGCCAGGATGTAACCGAGCAGCACCGGCTGGCGCATGCGCTGGAACAGGATCGTGGTAGCCCCGGCCACCAGCATCACCACGGCCAGATCTCGGATGAAACCGATTTCGTGCATCGACTGCCTTTGTTGTGGTCTTCGTCACCGCAGCATAAAGGAGCGTCGGCAAAGATCGCGTCCGCACCACCACGAACCCGACGGCGCGTGACGACGCGCACACGTCGCTCCGTCGAAAAAAAGCTTGACGGACCAGCGGCCCCACCCTATTCTTCTCGGCTTCCAGCGGCGGGGCCATAGCTCAGCTGGGAGAGCGCCTGCATGGCATGCAGGAGGTCGGCGGTTCGATCCCGCCTGGCTCCACCAACGTTTGACCCAAGGCAAGTCCTTTGCGAGAGCCCGCACTTCCACTGCGGGTTTTTCGAAAAAGCAACGTCCCCATCGTCTAGAGGCCTAGGACATCACCCTTTCACGGTGACGACCGGGGTTCGAATCCCCGTGGGGACGCCAAGTTGGACCACGCAAGCTGGAAGCTGTTGCAACTGCGGAGTGGTAGTTCAGTTGGTTAGAATGCTGGCCTGTCACGCCGGAGGTCGCGGGTTCGAGTCCCGTCCACTCCGCCATCATTCAAGACACGAAACCCGCCTCGCGCGGGTTTTTTGTTGTGCGGGTCCGTGCGCCCGCCATGGCCGCACCCTGCAATGGGACCGCTACTCCGGACCGCGCTCGCACGACTCCGGTTGCGGCTCCAGCGTGCCGATGGAGTGTCCCTGTTCGGCCAGGTACTCCAGCCATCGGGTCAGGAAGCGGTTCATGCGCAGGCGATGCTGGAATACCGAATGCACGGGCGAAAACGGCCCCAGCACCTGCCACAGGTGCCGGCCGGGATGGCAGTGCAAGGCCTCGGCGACATGCGCGTCGGTGTACATGCGCAACTGGGCCGAAGGCGCCCGGTGGCCGGTGTGCGCATCGACGAAACCGTAGGTGAGTTCCAGTTCGATGGTGTACGGGTGGTGTTCCTGCACTTGCAGGTGCACGTCCAGGCCGTCGTCGACGCTGGACACGTAGTGGCCGGCGGCGAGCTCCTGTGGCGCGAACAGCCGCGCGAGGCGATGGTAGTTCTCCGCGTACAGGCCCATCAGGGTCTCGAACCTTCCGGGCAGCAGGCTGTTTCGATTGTCCAATACGGCACTCATGGGCTGCGCACAAACTCCGGTCAGGGTCAGAACATGGTCCGCTCGATGCCGAAGCGGTCGAAGATCTTGCTGGCGATCTCCTCGATCGACACGTGAGTGGTGTTGAGGCTCGGTATCCCGGTCTGGCGCATCAGTCGTTCGGCCTGCTCCAGTTCCCAGCGACACTGCGCGAGGGTGGCATAGCGGCTGCCGGAGCGGCGCTGTTCGCGAATCTGCGCGAGGCGAACCGCGTCGATGGTCAGCCCGTAGAGCCGGTCCCTGAACGGTCGCAGGCGCGCTGGCAACTCAAGCTTCTCCAGATCCTCGTCGGTCAGCGGATAGTTGGCGGCGCGGACGCCGTAATGCAAGGCCATGTACAGGCAGGTCGGCGTCTTGCCCGAGCGCGACACGCCGACAAGGATCAGGTCGGCATCGTCGTAATTCACGTCGATACCGTCGTCATGCGACAACGCGTAGTTGGTGGCATTGATGCGCGCCTCGTACTTGTCGAAGTCGACCATGCCATGGGAACGATTCACCGCACCGGAACGCCGCGTCTGGAGTTCGTCCTCCAGCGGGCCGATGAATGGCGCGAACACGTCCAGCATCAGCGCGCCGCTGGTGGCCACGATGTCGCACAACGCGCGGTCGGCCATGGTGTTGACCACCACCGGACGCAGCCCGGTTTGCGCGTAATTGGTCTTGATGCGCAATGCAGCCACTTCGGCCTTGTGCGGGTTGTCGGTGAACGGCAGCCGATGCTTGTCGAACTGGACGCCCTCGAACTGCGCCAGGATGCTGTTGCCGATCGTCTCGGCGGTAATACCAGTGGAATCGGAAATGAAAAACACGGTTCGCTGCATGGGGGGCTTCCGCCGTCCTGGGGGCACTGACTCGCACCTTAGCGCAAGGGAAAAACGCTGTCCCGCGTTGAACGCGCGTTGACTGGTATCCGGTTGGAATGACTTCGCGCGGCACTGGTCTTCTTGTGCTGCGCACCATCGACAGCGGACAATACCAGTTCTTTGCAGCGCGCCCGCCGCAACTCCGTGGCACCGGCTGCCCACGTTCCGCCTTCCGAGGAGACACTCTTGAACGACTTGGTGCTTTGGCTCGACCAACTGCGCATGACCGACCTGGGCAAGGTCGGCGGCAAGAATGCCTCGCTGGGCGAGATGATCGGCAACCTGGCCAAGCTCGGTGTCTCCGTGCCGGGCGGTTTCGCCACGACAGCCGCCGCATTCCAGCAGTATCTGGAAAAGAGCGGGCTGGCCCGGCGCATCCAGGATCGCCTGGCCCCGCTCGACGTCGACAACGTGGATGCCCTGGTTGCGGCCGGCCGGGAAATCCGCGGCTGGATCGTCGACACCGCCCTGCCCGCCGAGCTGGAGCAGGCGATCCGCGAGGCCTACATCAAGCTGTGCAAGGACGCCGGCGCCGACGACATTGCCGTTGCCGTGCGTTCGTCGGCCACCGCCGAGGATCTGCCCGATGCCAGCTTCGCCGGCCAGCAGGAAACCTTCCTCAACGTGGTCGGCATCGACGACGTGCTGCACAAGGTGAAGGAAGTCTTCGCCTCGCTGTACAACGACCGCGCCATCGCCTACCGCGTGCACCAGGGCTTCAAGCACGAGGACGTGTTCCTGTCCGCCGGCGTGCAGCTGATGGTGCGCTCGGACGTGGGCGCCTCCGGCGTGCTGTTCACGCTGGATACCGAGTCGGGCTTCCGCGACGTGGTGTTCGTCACCGGTTCGTACGGCCTCGGCGAGATGGTCGTGCAGGGTGCAGTGAACCCGGACGAGTTCTACGTGTTCAAGCCGACCCTGCGCGCGGGCAAGCCAGCCGTGCTTCGTCGCAACCTGGGCGCCAAGCAGTTGCGCATGGTCTATTCCAGTGCGCCGGGCGAACGCGTGAAAACCGAGGACACGCCGGCCGAACTGCGCCACAGGTTCTGCATCAGCGACGACGACGTGCAGGAGCTCGCCCGCCAGGCACTGATCATCGAGAAGCACTACGACCGCCCGATGGACATCGAGTGGGCGAAGGACGGCAACACCGGCAAGCTGTACATCGTGCAGGCCCGCCCGGAGACCGTGAAGTCGCGCTCGCACGCCACCCAGCTCGAACGCTTCCATCTCGGCGAGAAAGGCAAGGTGCTGGCCGAAGGGCGCTCGATCGGCCAGAAGATCGGTGCAGGCAAGGCGCGCGTGGTGCGCTCGCTGGCCGACATGAACAAGGTGCAGCCCGGCGACGTGCTCATCGCCGACATGACCGACCCCGACTGGGAGCCGGTGATGAAGCGCGCCTCGGCCATCGTCACCAACCGCGGCGGCCGCACCTGCCATGCGGCGATCATCGCGCGCGAGCTCGGTGTGCCGGCGGTGGTCGGGACCGGCAACGCGCTGGAGCTGATCCCCGATGGCGTCGACGTCACCGTGTCCTGCGCCGAAGGCGATACCGGCACGATCTACGAGGGCATCCTGAAGTTCGAGCGGATCACCGCGGATCTGGGCGACATGCCCGAGGCACCGCTGAAGATCATGATGAACGTGGCCAACCCGGAACGCGCCTTCGACTTCGGCCAGCTGCCGAACGCCGGCATCGGCCTGGCCCGCCTGGAAATGATCATCGCCAGCCACATCGGCGTGCATCCGAAGGCGCTGCTGGAATACGCCAGGCAGGACGCCGAGACCAGGGCGAAGATCGACGAGCGCATCGCCGGCTACGCCGGCCCGGTCGAGTTCTACGTCGATCGCCTCGCCGAAGGCATCGCCACCATCGCCGCCTCGGTCTACCCGAAGCCGGTGATCGTGCGCATGAGCGATTTCAAGTCCAACGAGTACGCCAACCTGCTCGGCGGCTCGCGTTACGAGCCGCACGAAGAGAACCCGATGATCGGCTTCCGCGGCGCCAGCCGCTACGTCGATGCCAGCTTCGCCGAGGCGTTCGGCCTGGAGTGCCGCGCGGTCAAGCGCGTGCGCGAGGTGATGGGGCTGGACAACGTGTGGGTGATGATCCCGTTCGTGCGCACGCTGGAGGAAGGCCGCAAGGTGATCGACGTACTGGCGAAGAACGACCTGCGCCAGGGCGAGCACGACCTGAAGGTCATCATGATGTGCGAGGTGCCGTCCAACGCCCTGCTCGCCGACGAGTTCCTCGACATCTTCGACGGCTTCTCGATCGGCTCCAACGACCTCACCCAGCTCACCCTGGGCCTGGACCGCGACTCGTCCATCGTCGCCAGCCTGTTCGACGAACGCAACGCGGCGGTGAAGAAGCTGCTGGCCATGGCCATCCAGACCGCACGCGCGCGCGGCAAGTACGTCGGCATTTGTGGCCAGGGTCCCAGCGATCACCCGGACCTGGCCGAGTGGCTGATGGAACAGGGCATCGAATCGGTCTCGTTGAACCCGGACACCGTGGTCGATACCTGGCTGCGGCTGGCGAAAAAGAAGGCCGGCTGACGCCATCGCGCCGCACCGGCAGCACGTCGGTGCCTGCTTCGGGAAAGGGCCGGGATCACCCGGCCCTTTCATTTCCGTGTCCCCCAGATCCAGAGCCGGCCCGGCATCGGCGCCGGGCTTCTTGCGCCGCAGCTTGCCCGATGCGGGCGCCAACGTTAGCTTCCATGCGTTTGTTTCCACTTTGCATTTGAAGCGCCGCAGGCATGGTGCCCGTGACGCGGCGCGGAGCAGCGGATCTTGAGCAGGAACCAGCGCAACAGCCACGGCGACACCCGCAAGCGGCTGCTGGAGGCCACCGAGTGGCTGTTCATCGAGTGTGGCTACGAAGCCATGTCGCTGCGCCACGTCACGGCGCGCGCCGATGCCAACCTGGCCGCCGTGAATTACCACTTCGGCAGCAAGGAGGCCTTGATGCAGGAGGTGCTTTCGCTGCGCCTGGATCGGCTCAACCGCGAGCGGCTGCAATTGCTCAGCACCTGCGAACAGGAGCAGCCGTTCGCCATGGATGCCGCCGCCGTGCTGGCCATGCTGTTCATTCCGGCATTCCGGCTCAGCCGCGGGGACGCATCCGGACCGGCCTTCATGCGGCTGCTCGGGCGTGTCTACAGCGACCCGTCACCGTTCATCCGCAGCTATCTCGAGGCGCATTACCGGCCGATCTCCGGGCGCTTCTTCGAGGCTTTCTCGCGTGCGTTGCCGGCCCTGCCGCGCCGCGAACTCGGCTTGCGTCTGCATTTTGCGTTGAAGGCGCTGTCCGGCATGCTGGCCGGCGAAGACATGCAGGAGCTCATCGCCAGCCTGAGCCAGGGCGAGAAGTTCAACGATACCGAATTGCTGGCGAGGCTGGTCTCCCTGCTGGCTCCCATCCTCACCGCGCCATTCGGTACGCCGGAGCAGACCGAGACGATCGAGCGAGTGCTGGAACTGGACCGGGCTGCCGCGCCGGGCGACGCGGAGACCCGCGCCGCGACCGGGGACGTGCCGGCACATCACTCCACGCCGGATGCGCAAAACGCCGCTCTGACAGGCGGCGAGGCAACGTGACGTCCGTGGGGATTGTTCGGCCCATCCTGGGCCTCACCCTTCCGCGCTTCGCGCTCCAGGGCCAGCCTGCGGCTGTCCAGAATTGTTCCTGACAATTTTGTCGAACCGGTGGGTTCGTCTACACCACCCTCTCCGCCAGATACGCAAAACGCCCCGGTCGGGGCGTTTTGCGTATCTGGCGGAGAGGGTGGGATTCGAACCCACGGTACGCTTGCACGTACGCCTGATTTCGAGTCAGGTACATTCGACCACTCTGCCACCTCTCCGGTCGGGTGCATGGGCGCATGCGAGCCGCGAATCATACGCGAGCGGGGGACTCGTGACAACAACCCCGGCTTGCGGCATGCTGCGGGAGCTTGCCCTGACCAAAGCCTCATGATCGAACTCGGACACGGAACTCACGTCGGCCTGCGCCGCACGCGCAACGAGGATACCTACCATGCAGACGCCACGCTCGGCCTGTTCCTGGTCGCCGACGGCATGGGCGGGCATCAGCACGGCGAAGTGGCCGCGGCGCTGGTGCGCGACACCATGGTCGAGCGGATCGGTGCCGGCGCGAACCTCGTCGAGGCGGTGAACGAAGCGGGCGAACGGCTGCTGGCGCATACGCGACCCAGATTCGACCTGCTGCCGATGGGTACCACGATCGCCTCGTTGCGGATCATCGGGGACAACTATGAAGTTGCCTGGGTCGGCGACAGCCGCATCTATCTGTGGCAGCACTGCTTGCATCGGGTCAGTCATGATCATTCGCTGGTCCAGGCCCTGGTCGAGGCCGGCCAGCTCGACCCGGCTCAGGCGGCGCAACATCCGCAACGCAACCTGCTCACCCAGGCGCTCGGCATCACCGCCACTGAGCAATTGCGCATCGGCATGGCCAGGGGCGTGCTCGAACCGGGCATGACCTTCCTGCTGTGCAGCGACGGTCTCACAGAGTGCGTCGACGACGCCGCGATCGCCCGCACCGTCGCGCGCAACGACCTCGCCGCGCAGGAATGCGCCGATCAATTACTGCTGAGTGCGCTCGATGGAGGCGGCGACGACAATGTCACCGTCGTCCTCGTGCGCTGCAGCTGAGGCCGGCGGCGGCGCTTACTGCAGCCGGCGCCACACACTCTGGCCACCCGCGCTCTTGTCCAGCGCATCGAGTCGCCGCTCATGCTCGAGCAACTCGTCCGTCGATGCACGCAGCACGCGCGGACGCACCTGCAATGTTGCCGGCAGCAGCACCTCCGCGTGTTGCGGGGCCGCCGCGTCAAATTCCAGATCCAGCCCGACCTGGCCCGAGGTCATGGCCAGATAGACGTCGGCCAGCAGCTGCGCGTCGATCAGGCCGCCGTGCAGGTCGCGGCGCGAGTTGTCCACGCCCAGCCGCTTGCACAACGCATCGAGGCTGTTGCGCTGGCCGGGATAGCGTTCGCGCGCCATCGCCAGCGTATCCAGCACGCTGCAACGGTCCCCGATGCTGCCTCGCTCGGCACCCAGGCGGGCCAGCTCGGCATCGAGAAAGCCGATGTCGAACGCCGCGTTGTGGATGATCAGTTCGGCGCCCGCGATGAAGGCCAGGAACTCGTCCGCCACATCGGCAAACCGTGGCTTGTCGAGCAGGAATTCGTCCTCGATGCCGGTGACCTGGCGCGCACCTTCGTCGATCGCGCGATCGGGGTTCAGGTACGTCTGGTAGTGCCGCCCGGTGAGCCTGCGCTCGACCATCTCGACGCAGGCGATCTCCACCAGGCGATGGCCCTGGCGCACTTCCAGGCCGGTGGTTTCGGTGTCGAGAACGATCTGCCTCATGCGCCACTCCTGATCGACTCGGCCTGCTCACGCGCGGCACGGTCGACGCGATCGTTCTCGACGTGGCCATTGTGGCCCTTGACCCACTGCCAGCGAACCCGGTGCGTGCCGACCGCGTCGGACAGGCGTTGCCACAGATCCTGGTTCTTGACCGGTTTGCGGTCGGCCGTGCGCCATCCGTTGGCGCGCCATTTCGGCAGCCACTGCTCGATGCCCTGCATGACGTAGCGCGAATCGGTGGTGAGGGTGACCGCACACGGTCGCTTCAGCGCCTCGAGGGCGGCGATGGCCGCCATCAGCTCCATGCGGTTGTTGGTGGTGGCGGCTTCCCGGCCGGCCAGCATCCGCTCGCCACCGGGCGCCCGCAGCAACGCGGCCCAGCCACCGGGCCCGGGATTGCCGAGGCAGGCGCCATCGGTAAATGCTTCCACTTCACTCATGTGTGTTCAGGTGTCCCCTGTCGTCTGCAAGGCCGGGTTGGGTCGTGTTCCCGGCGAAAGCCTGCCCGGTGCCGGTACCGGCAGCGTCACCGGCTTGATGCGCAGTGGCGTGGCCAGTCGTCGGCGCTTGCGCGCCAGCAGCACATAGCCACCTCCGAGTGCGTTGCCCGATGCCGTCGACGTCGCCGGCAACCCCGGCCAACCGCGTCCCACGCGCCGGGCCAGTTCGATGTCCATGCCGGCATGGCGCAGAACGCGTTCCAGCTGCAGGGGAAGCTGCAGCTTGAGCGTCCGGCCGCGCGCATGCCAACGCAACCACGGCGACCAGCCGCTGACCGGATGCACGCCGGTCAAGGCGAGCACGCCGCCCGGTGCCAGCACCCGCAGCACGTCCCCCAGCAGCGCCGAAGACACCGGCGAGACCTCCAGCGCGTGACGCAGCAACACCAGGTCGAACGCATCGGCCATGAACGGCAACGGCTGGTCCACGGCGGCACGCAGATCACCCGCGTACCGGTCGCCGTCGAGATGGAGACGAACCCAGTTGCCCAGCATGGGCAGCGCAGGCGGTACTTCGTCGGCTGCGACCCCCAGGAGCAGCGCGTGCGTGCCGAAACAGCGCTGCAACTCTGGCGCGAGCACCCTCGCCTGGGCATCGCGCAATCGGCGCAGCGGTGCACTGGCGTAGATGTCGTTGTCCTGTCGGCGCATGCAGCGGGCCCGGGTGCTTTCGCAAACCCGCAGTTTAGCTGCAGTGGGTAACCGATCGCAGTCGCCGCGGACCTGCCTCACGCATCTGAATGCCCGACCCACCTATTAACGCCTTGCTAACGAGCGGCTGTCCCCGCCCCTCTATAGTCGGGCGCTCCAGGCGGCCCGGCGGCCGCGTCTGCCGGGAAGCACCGGCACCGACGCGCAGCCGCTGTCGCCCCGACTATCCGGAACCGCCTTGCATCTCCTGCCACTCCCGGCCCTGACCGACAACTACATCTGGCTGCTTCATGACGATGAAGGCCAGGCAGTGGTCGTCGATCCCGGCGAGGCGGGCGTGGTCGAGCAGGCCCTGGAGCAGCACCACTTGCGCTTGCGCAGCGTACTGCTGACGCATCACCACAACGACCACATCGGCGGCGCCGCCGAACTGCGGAAGCGTCACGGCGCGACGGTGCACGGGCCGCTCGATCCGCGCATCGATTGCCTGACGCACGTCGTCGGCGATGGCGACACGGTGGAGTTGTCCGCGCCGAGGCTGACTTTCGAGGTGTTGGCGATCCCCGGTCACACTCTTACCCACATCGGCTACGTGGGCGCCGGGTTGCTGCTGTGTGGCGACACCCTGTTCAGCCTGGGCTGTGGCCGCCTGTTCGAAGGCACGCCGGCCCAGATGCTCGCCTCGCTGGAACGCCTCGCAGCGCTGCCCGGCTCGACCCGGGTCTGCGCCGGGCACGAGTACACCCATGCCAACGGCCTCTTCGCGAACGAAGTGGAGCCAGACAACCCGAAGCTGCGGCAGCGTCGAGACGAGGTAGCCCGATTGCGCGCCGCCGGTCAGCCCAGCCTGCCGGTCACGCTGGAAGTGGAACGCACCACCAACCCCTTCCTTCGGGTGGATGCCCAGGCCGTGGTCGAATGGTGCGCTCGGCGCGGGACCGGAGGCGATCGGGTAGCCCGCTTTGCCGCCTTGCGGGCAGCCAAGGACGTCTTCCGCGCATGAACGGTGCCTTCCGACAGCTGTTGCTGCCGCTGGCGCTGTCGGCCGCACTGGCGGCCTGTACCACGCAACCGACCCGCGCACCTGCGCCCGTTGCCGCCTCCGCCCCCGCACCGGAGCCGGCAATCCCCGCGAGCGCCGCCGAGGCGGCACCCGCTCCGGTGACCGACCCGTGGGACCAGCTGCGCAGCAGCTTTTCCATGCCCGGCTGCGACGCCGATCCCTCGGTGCTGGCGTGGGCCGCACGCTATACGCGCAACCCCGGACTGTTCGAAAAATCCCTGCGCCGGGCACTACCACGCCTGACCTACATCCAGCAGGTCGCGGAGCAGTACGATGTTCCGGGCGAGTTCGTGCTGTTGCCGTGGGTGGAGAGCCGTTACCGGCCAGCCCGGGGACGCAAGCACGACGCCGCAGGCATGTGGCAGATCATGCCGGTAACCGCGCGCGCGATGGGTCTGCGGGTGGACCGCCATTACGACGGCCGCCTGGACATCCCTGCCGCGACGCACGCGGTGATGAAGTTGCTGCAGCAATACCACGACCGCTTCCATGACTGGCGCGTGGCTGACTACGCCTACAACGCCGGCGAGTTCAAGATACGCAGGTTGATCCGGCACCACGGCACGCCGGCGGACAAGCCGGCGATTCCCGACCTGCCGGTACGCAGCGTCACGCGCGAACATCTGACCCAGTTGCTGGCTATCGCATGCGTGATACGCGAACCGGCACGCTTCCAGGTCAGCCTGCCCCGCCTGCCGGAAGCAGAGCATCTGGCGCAGGCAGCCGTCACTCACTCCATCACGGTGGCGCATGCCGCCAAGCTGGCAGGCATGTCCGAGACGGCCCTGCGGCAGCTCAACCCGGCGTTCCGTGGCAACAGGCTGGATGCGCGGTCGGTGCCGTACCTGATGTTGCCAGCCAAACACGCCAGCGAGTTCGAAGACGCCATGCTCGCCGATGCCGCTTCCCCCGCGACTACGGAACACGACGGCGGCAAACCCGCTGGCGGGGGTGGCACCCACGTGGTCAGTTCGGGCGAAAGCCTGTGGCAGATTGCGCGGGAGTACTCGACCAGCGTCACGCGATTGCAGGAGCTGAACGACCTGCGCCAGGGCCAGGCGATCCAGCCCGGCCAGGTACTGAAGCTGGACGACATCGACTGAAACCCTGCTTCGCCCCGGATCGGACCCGTGGCACCCGGATTTCCGGCCGGACATCGGCGGCATGCGCGGCACAACCTCCACGCACCCCGCCGGGGCGGGGGCATGGCAACCGGGCGGACCGGTTACAGCAGGTTGTTGTTGATCTTGATCTTGGTCTTGGCGCGCAGGACCTGGAGCAGCTCGCGCGTCGCTTCGCCGGCGTAGGCCTGGGCCATCTGGCGATGCAACAGCCCGCGATCTTCGGCCGACATCTTGGTCAGGTCCCCGGGCTGCACCTTGTCCACCGCGACCATCGCGAAGCCGCCGTCACCCATGTCCACCTCGGCGAACCGGGGTTTCTCGGGCGCGGCCGGATGCGGCAGCAGGAAAGCTTCCTTCAGTACCGGCGGCGGTACCTGGAACGACTGGCCGCGCACCGCCTCGGGCACGGTGACGACTTTGGCGTCGATCGACTTGGCTACCGCCGCCATGTCCTCGCCCTTCTGCAAACGTGCCAGCACGTCGTCGGCCTGTTTCCGGGCCGCCACCGCAATACGTTCCTGCAGGATGCTCTGCTGCACGCTGGCGCGAACCTCCTCCAGCGGCTTGGCCGCGGCCGGCACGTGCTTGCTGACGTGGATCACCACCGAATGGTTGTTGCCCAGGTCGATCAGGCTCGAGTTGTTGCCCTGGACCAGCACGTCGTCACTGAACGCGGCGGCAACCACCTTGGGGTTGGCCGCCAGACCTTCGCCACCGTTGCGCGAGAACAGCGGCGTGGTCTGGATCGGCAGATCAAGCGCGGCGGACGCCGGTTCGAGCGAGCCCGGGTTCGAGTAGGTCTGGTCCGCCATCTTGCCGGCCAGCTCGTTGTACTGGCGGTCGCGTTCGGCGCTGGTCGCCTCCTGCAACAATTGATCGCGCACCTCGGCGAACGGCTTGGATTCGCCGCTGCGCACGTCGCGCAACCAGATGATGTGATAACCGTCCGACGACAGCACAGGCTTGGAGATCTGCCCTTTCTGCAGCGCGAACATCGCCGAATCGAACGCGGCGTTGGTCACGCCCTTCTCGAGCCAGCCGAGGTCGCCGCCCTGACGCCGTGAACCCAGATCCTGCGAGTCCTTTTCGGCCAGCGCGGCAAAATTCGCCGGCGTCGCCTCGGCCGCGAGCTTGTCTGCCGTGGCCAGCGCGGCCTTCTGCTGCTCCGGCGTGGCATTGGTGGGCACGTTGATCAGGATGTGCGAGACCAGCCGCTGCTCCGGCTGCACGAAGCGCTGCTTCTCCTCCTCGTAGCGCGCCTTCAGCTCCTCGTCGCTGGGGGCCGCCTTCGGCTTGAGCTTGGCGCCATCCACCTCGACGTACTCCACCGAAACCTGTTCGGGATTCATGTAGTCGGCCTGGTGGGCCTTGTACCAGGCTTCGATCTGCGCATCGGTCACCTGCTTATCGGCCGGGTCAGGCTTCGCCAGCACGAAGTAACGCAGATCGCGCCGCTGGGTGGCCAAGCTGAGGTAATCGTCGACGCGCTGGTCGCTGATGATCGCACTGTCGTCGATTGCCTGCGGCAGCAGCTGCGTTGCCAAGGACGAACGGATCTCGTCCTCGAACATGGCCGAGGTCTTGCCGCTGTTGGCAAGATAGGAGCGGTAGCTGGTCGGATCGAACTTGCCGCTGACCTGGAAGGCGGGAATGTCCGCGATGGCGTCGCGCAGGGACTGATCGGAGACGCGCATGCCCCAGTCTGCGTTGGCCTGCAGCAGGAGCTGCTCGTCGATCATCGCGTCCAGCACGCGCAGCTTGGTTTCCGGCTTCTCGAACATGGCCGGGTCGAACTTGTCGCCCTGCTGCGTGCTGAACTGCTGCCGCAACTGGTTCATGCGGTTCTGGAATGCGTTCTGGCTGATCTCGCGCTTGCCCACCTTGGCCACGAACGTGTCGTTCTGCGAAGTGAAGTAGCTCTCCATGCCAAACAGCGACATCGCCAGCACGGCGAGGCCGAGAACGATGATGGACGGCCATCCGTGCATCTTGTTACGCATTGCCTGCAGCATAGAAATCTTCCCGCAACGTGATTTGGAAGCGCGCGCGAGGCGCATGATCCACACGAGGCACCGGACGCCTCATCGCTGCATGCCGGTGCGCCATGGCATCGCCGAACACGCAGGTCTCAAACGACAAGGGCGCCCCACGGGCGCCCTTGCTAAACGTGGCGGAGTGGACGGGACTCGAACCCGCGACCTCCGGCGTGACAGGCCAGCATTCTAACCAACTGAACTACCACTCCGCACAATCTGGTGGGTGCTGTAGGGATCGAACCTACGACCACCGCCTTGTAAGGGCGACGCTCTACCGCTGAGCTAAGCACCCCGAAACCAAGCGCAAGCCGCTTAGTTTAGGGCATCCTTCAGGGTCTTGCCAGCCTTGAACGCGGGCACTTTCGACGCCTTGATCTTGATCGTTTCGTTGGTCCGCGGGTTGCGCCCGGTGCGCGCGGCACGCTTGCGCACGGTGAACGTGCCGAAGCCCACCACCGAGACATCCTCACCCTTCTTCAACGACTTCTGGATGGCTTCCAGGTAGGCCTCCAGCGCACGACCAGCGTCTGCCTTGGTCAGCTCGGCCTTCTCGGCAATGGCATTGATCAGATCGGTTTTGTTCATTGAAAAACTCCCTCGTTCGGATTTCGCCCGCGCGATCCGTCGCGAGACGGATGACGCGGGCATGGATGGTTGGCTGGTGCCAGAGCCGTGGAGCAACTCCGCATCGCCTCGTCGTCAAGCAAGCGCGGGGGCTGCGGCATCGCCTTTATACCAGTGCCCCGCCGCTATCCGCAACACAAGGCGCAGCAACGTTTCCGCCGGTTCGACATGGTCAAAAATCGCATGCGCGAGCCGGCTCCAGGCACAGCCCGGAACTTCGCCGATCAACGTCGACACGGCTGCATCACGAGCCTATCGCGCGGGCGCGTCCGGCCCGCGCGGCCACCCCGCACGGTCAATGCGTCAGCGAGTGTCCTTCCGCCGACTCCCCGGCCACGGCTGCCGGCGGCGTCTCGCTCGCCGGTTTGGGCTGCACCGGATGCTCCAGTGCGATGTCGAGCACCTCATCGATCCAGCGCACCGGATGGATCTCCAGCGACTCGGTGATGTTGGCCGGCATGTCCACCAGATCCTTCTTGTTGTCCTCGGGAATGATCACCGTGGTGATGCCGCCGCGATGCGCCGCGAGCAGTTTTTCCTTGAGACCGCCGATCGGCAGCACGCGACCACGCAGGGTGATCTCGCCGGTCATGGCCACCTCCGAACGCACCGGCACCTTGGTCAGCACCGACACCAGCGCGGTGCACATGGCGATGCCGGCACTGGGACCGTCCTTGGGCGTGGCGCCTTCGGGCACGTGAATGTGCACATCGAGCTTCTGATGGAACTCGGGATCGATGCCGAGCCGGTCGGCGCGCGCGCGTACCACCGAAAGCGCGGCCTGGATCGACTCCTTCATCACGTCGCCCAACTGGCCGGTGTGCACCAGTCGACCCTTGCCCGGCACCACCGAGCCCTCGATGCTGAGCAACTCGCCGCCGACCTGGGTCCACGCCAGGCCGGTGACCAGGCCCACTTCGTTCTGCAGCTCCTTGCGACCGAAGTCGAAACGACGCACACCGAGGTAGTCACCCAGGTTCGCTGCGTCCACCTTGATGCTGCCCGCCGCGACCTTCGACTTGCCTGCAGCAGCTTTCGCCCGCGACGCTCCGACCTTGGCCTTGGCCTTGGCTTTCTTCACCTGGCCAAGGGTCAACTCCTTGACCACCTTGCGGCAGATCTTGGAAATCTCGCGCTCGAGATTGCGCACGCCGGATTCGCGCGTGTAGTAGCGCACGATGTCGCGCAACGCCTCTTCGGCGACGTCGAGCTCCTCCGGCTTGAGGCCGTTCGCCTTGAGCTGTTTCGGCAGCAGATACCTGCGCGCGATGCCGAGCTTCTCGTCCTCGGTGTAACCCGGAATGCGGATGACCTCCATGCGGTCGAGCAGCGGGCCGGGGATGTTCAGCGAATTGGCGGTGGCGATCCACATCACCTCGGACAGGTCCAGGTCGACCTCCAGGTAGTGATCGTTGAACGCGTGGTTCTGCTCCGGATCGAGCACCTCAAGCAGCGCCGACGAGGGATCGCCGCGGAAGTCCATCGACATCTTGTCGATCTCGTCCAGCACGAACAGCGGGTTCCGCGCGCCGGCCTTGTTGATGTTCTGCACGATGCGTCCGGGCATCGAGCCGATGTAAGTGCGCCGATGGCCGCGAATCTCGGCCTCGTCGCGCACGCCACCCAGGCTCATGCGAACGAACTTGCGGTTGGTCGCCTTGGCGATCGACTGCCCCAGCGAGGTCTTGCCCACGCCGGGGGGACCGACCAGGCACAGGATCGGACCCTTCATCACCGACACGCGCTGCTGCACGGCGAGGTACTCGAGGATGCGTTCCTTCACCTTCTCCAGGCCGAAATGATCGGCGTCGAGCACTTCCTGCGCCATCTGCAGGTCCTTGCGCACCTTGCTGCGCTTTTTCCACGGCACGCCGACCAGCCAGTCGAGGTAGTTGCGCACGACGGTGGCCTCGGCCGACATCGGCGACATCTGCCGCAGCTTGCCGAACTCCTGCCGCGCCTTGGCCAGCACCGGCTTGGGCATGCCGGCGGCTTCGATCTTCTTCTGCAGTTCCTCGACCTCGTTGGGGCCGTCCTCGCCGTCGCCCAGCTCCTTCTGGATCGCCTTCATCTGCTCGTTGAGGTAGTACTCGCGCTGGCTCTTCTCCATCTGCGACTTGACCCGGCCGCGGATGCGCTTCTCGACCTGCTGCAGGTCCATCTCGCCGTCGACCAGCCCGATCAGCAGCTCCAGCCGCTTGCCCACGTCGGCCGTCTCAAGCACCTTCTGCTTGTCGGCCATGCGCACGGAAAGATGCGCGGCGATGGAATCCGCCACGCGCGAAGGGTCGTCGATGCCCGACAGGCTGGCCAGCACTTCCGGCGGCAGCTTGCGGCTCTGCTTGACCAGCTGTTCGAACAGCGAAATCAGTGTGCGCGAAACGACATCCAGCTCGCGCTCTTTCGCGTTGTAGGCGGGCTCGATGACCCGCGACCGCGCGGTGAGCATGCCGTCGTTCTCGCTGAAATCCTCCAGCGCGACGCGCGACTGCCCTTCCACCAGCACCTTCACCGTGCCGTCAGGCAGTTTCAGCAACTGCAGCACGCCAGCCAGCGTGCCGACCCGATGCAGGTCGGCAACCTCGGGGTCGTCGATATCCGGGCTGGTCTGCGCCACCAGCAGGATCTGCCGTTCGCCTTCCATCGCACGCTCCAGCGCCCGCATCGACTTGTCGCGGCCGACGAACAGCGGGATCACCATGTGCGGATAGACCACCACATCGCGCAAAGGCAATACCGGCAGGGCGTCCAGCGCAACGGGGGCGGGGGCTTGCTTGGCCATGGAAAAGAGATTCCTCGAATTCAATTGGGGTTTCGTCCCGACACTGCACCGGGCCTCTCAACACGTCAAGTGGAGGCGATCCCGGGCAGTGCAAGGCTTGCGGTGGTCCGCAAAACGAACGCGGCCCCGGTGGAACCACCGGGGCCGCGCAATGGGTACAGCGGATTCGATCAGGCCGCGGCGTCGCCGCCATCGCCCGCCACGCGCTGCTGCAGATTGCCACGATAGATCAGGTATGGCTCGGCCTGCCCTTCGATCACCGCATCGTCGACCACCACCTTGCTTACGTGCTCCAGCGACGGCAGCTCGTACATCGTGTCCAGCAGCACCTGTTCCAGGATGGTACGCAGGCCGCGCGCGCCGGTCTTGCGCTTGAGCGCCTTCTGCGCGATCGCCTCCAGCGCCTCGGGGCGGAACTCCAGCTCCACGTCTTCCATCTCGAACAGCTTCTTGAACTGCTTGGTGACCGCGTTCTTCGGCTCGGTGAGGATTTTCACCAGAGCAGCCTGGTCCAGCTCGTCCAGTGTCGCGACGACCGGCAGGCGCCCGACGAACTCGGGGATCAGGCCGAAGCGCACCAGGTCCGCCGGCTCCACATCCGCCAGCACCTTGCCCAGATTCTGCGTGCGCTCCTTGCTGCGCACCTCGGCACCGAAGCCGATGCCGGTGCTCTCGGAGCGCTGCTGGATGACCTTTTCCAGGCCGGCGAACGCACCGCCACAGATGAACAGGATGTTCTTGGTGTCGACCTGCAGGAACTCCTGCTGCGGATGCTTGCGCCCGCCCTGCGGCGGCACCGAGGCGAGGGTACCCTCGATCAGCTTCAGCAGCGCCTGCTGCACGCCTTCACCGGAAACGTCGCGGGTGATCGACGGGTTCTCGCTCTTGCGCGAGATCTTGTCGATCTCGTCGATGTAGACGATGCCCGACTGCGCCTTCTCGACATCGTAGTCGCACTTCTGCAGCAACTTCTGGATGATGTTCTCGACATCCTCGCCCACGTAACCGGCTTCGGTCAGCGTGGTGGCATCGGCGATCGTGAACGGCACGTTGAGCAGCCGCGCCAGCGTTTCGGCCAGCAGCGTCTTGCCCGAGCCGGTCGGGCCGATCAACAGGATGTTGGATTTGCCCAGCTCGATGTCGTCGCTCTTCTGGCGCGACTCCATCCGCTTGTAGTGGTTGTACACGGCAACCGCCAAGGCCTTCTTGGCGCGCGCCTGGCCGACCACGTACTGGTCCAGCGATTCGCGGATCTCGCGCGGCTTGGGCAGCTGGGTATGGCCGGCGGCGGCCTTCTCTTCCAGCTCCTCGCGGATGATGTCGTTGCACAGCTCCACGCACTCGTCGCAGATGAACACGGACGGGCCCGCAATCAGCTTGCGTACTTCATGCTGGCTCTTGCCACAGAACGAGCAATAGAGAATCTTGCCGCTGTCGCTGGAACGCCCCTGCCGGTCGTCACTCATACTCTCGATCCTGCTGGTAAATCCGGGTGCGTCGCGAGAATACCACAGGGCCCCGCGTCTGCCTGCAGACGCAGAGCCCATCGCGGGACACCGGGTAAAGTCGTCGAATCAGGCGGATTTCACGGATTCCACGGCGCGCTTGTCGAGCACTTCGTCGATCAGTCCGTAGGCCTTGGCATCCTGCGCGTTCATGAAGCGGTCGCGTTCCATGTCCGCCTCGATCTTCTGCAGCGGCTGGCCGGTATGCTCCACGTAGAGGTTGTTCAAGCGCTCGCGGATATAAAGGATCTCGCGCGCCTGGATCTCGATGTCCGTGGCCTGGCCCTGCGCACCGCCGGAAGGCTGGTGGATCATGATGCGGGAGTTCGGCAAGGCAAAGCGCTTGCCCTTGGCGCCCGCCATCAGCAGGAACGAGCCCATGCTGCAAGCCTGGCCGATGCACATGGTGCTGACCGCCGGTTTGATGAACTGCATCGTGTCGTAGATCGCCAGCCCGGCGGTAACCGCGCCGCCGGGGCTGTTGATGTAGAAGTTGATGTCCTTGTCCGGGTTCTCCGACTCCAGGAACAGCATCTGCGCCACGATCAGGTTGGCCACCTGGTCGTTGACCTCACCCACCAGGAAAATCACCCGCTCCTTCAACAGGCGCGAGTAGATGTCATAGGAGCGCTCGCCGCGAGCGGTCTGCTCGACGACCATCGGCACCAGGTTGAGATTCTTGATGGGATCCATGGTCATCATGCTCGCGACTGGGGGTTGGACGGGCCTGGCAATGGTCAGGCGTTGGCTGGGCGCATCACGTCGTCGAAACTCAGTTCCTGCCTGGTGGTGGTGGCGTGCTCGGCCACCCACTCGGCCACCTGGTCTTCCATCACGCGATTCTGCAGCCCGGACATCAACTGGGGGTCGCCATTGTAGAGTTCAATGACCTTCTCCGGTTCCTCGTAGGTCGAGGCAATCGCAGCCAACTGCTCGGCAACCCGCTTGCGGTCGATCTTGAGCCCCTGCTTGCGGGCAATTTCACCCATCAGCAGGCCGGCAATCACCCGCTTGCGGGCGATCGGCAAGGCGGCCTCGATCAACTGCTGCGGCGGCTGCTGGCCTTCGGGCACGTTGCCCGCGGCCAAGGTACGTGCCTCGGACTGCACCAGCATCTTCGGCACGTCCAGATCGCCGTGCGTCTCGGCCAGCTTGCTGGCCACTTCCGACTTCAGGCGGGCCATCAGCGCCGCCTTGAGTTCGCGCTCCAGATTGGCGCGGACCTCCTTGCGGAAGGTCTCCAGGTCGCCATCCTCGATGCCGAACAGCTTGGCGAAGTCACCGTCGACTTCCGGCAGCTTCGGCTCCTGCACCTTGATGATGTGGAAATTGACCTGGGCGCCCTTGCCGGCAAGCTGGTCGTTGCGAAAGTCGGCGGGGAACTCGATCGCCGCCTCGAACTCGTCGCCGGCCACGCGCCCGGTGAGCGCCTCGTCCAGCGCTGCAAACAGGGTGCCCGAGCCCAGCACGCTGCCGGCACGCTCCAGCCCCTCGGCGGGGAAGCGGTAATCGCCTGCCGTGGCAGCGTACTCGAACATCACGAAATCGTCGGCAGCCGAGGTGCGCTCGACCTCCTCGAAGCTGCGCCGCTGCAGACGCAGGGTTTCCAGCATCCGGTCGATGTCGGCGTCGGTGACTTCCGCGACGGCACGATGCACTTCCAGTGCGGAGACGTCGATCTCGGGAAACTCCGGCATGATCTCGAAGGTCGCGGTGTAGGCGATCTCGCCATTCTCGGGACGGCCGGTGGTGTTGATCGCCGGGTTCGCGATCGGCTGCAGCTTCTCCTGCTCCACCGCTTCGCGCAGGGTGCTGCCGATCAGGTCGGAAAGCACCTCGCCCCGCACCTGCTCACCGAAGCGCTGCTTGATCACCGTCACCGGCACCTTGCCGGGACGGAAGCCCTTCAAACGAACCGTGCGGCCCATTTCCGCAATCCGCGCGCTGACCTGCGTCTCGAACCGCTCCGCGGGAAACTTCACCGTGAGCTTGCGCTCCAGCGAACCGACATTCTCAACCGAAACCTGCATGACGTCTCCTGGTACTACTCTTTGTGTTGTGGCCTGCCACAGGCGCCATGGCGGGATGCCCCGCCTGCAAAACCGAATGGACCATGGTGCGAAAGGGGGGACTCGAACCCCCACGGGGTTACCCGCTGGAACCTAAATCCAGTGCGTCTACCAATTCCGCCACTTTCGCGATGCCGCCGCCATTGACCACGGGTCCGGTCACGGCGCCGGACGACCGTCAGCCGTCGCCGCTCACCGCCGCGGGAACCCTGCGGCACGCTCGCCCAAGTCGAGGATTCCCTTGTACGAAATCAGATCATTTTACGGTTGCGCGGCCTTGCAGCACAAGCCGGAGCATGAACGATCGCGACCGTCCAAAAGCAGACAGGCGCCCGGTTTGCCGGGCGCCTGTCGTTAGTGGTGGGCCGTGAAGGATTCGAACCTTCGACCAATTGATTAAGAGTCAACTGCTCTACCAACTGAGCTAACGGCCCAGAGACTGGGTCAACCCGGAACTCCGGGGTGGAACTGGGGTGGATGATGGGATTCGAACCCACGACAACCGGAATCACAATCCGGGACTCTAACCAGCTGAGCTACATCCACCATCGTTTGATACTGGTGCGCCCGACAGGATTCGAACCTGCAACCCTCGGCTTAGAAGGCCGATGCTCTATCCGGTTGAGCTACAAGCGCAGTCATCACCAGTAGAACATGTTGCTGGTCGGGGTAGAGGGATTCGAACCCCCGACTTTTGCGTCCCAAACGCAACGCTCTACCAGACTGAGCTATACCCCGGTTTCGAGCCCTCGATACACGCACCATCGAAGCCTTGAAATGTTACGGGTGACGCCTGGCCCAGTCAATCCGTACAAGCCGCACCATCCACTTGAAACTGTCGTTTCCATCGCCGCGAAGCCATGTCGCGATGAAAACGAAACGGGGTGCAAGCACCCCGCTTCACCGAATAAAAATGGTGCGCCCGGAGAGATTCGAACTCCCGACCACCTAGTTCGTAGCCAGGTACTCTATCCAACTGAGCTACGGGCGCACTGAAAAAAAACTTTGTCGTCCAGTGCAGCGATGCCTTGGCATCGAGGCGCTGAAGCAAGAAGCGGAATTATTCAGACTCCGCGCGCATGCGTCAACCCTTTTCGCGAAATTTCTTCATCTCCAATTGGGGGACGCCACCACTCGTCGTGGTCGTTTGCAGAAGGCCGCAGGCAGGAGTTCGCACCCTGCCCGCGGTTTCCCGTCACTCGCCCAGCGAAGCGCGACTCTGCGCGGCAGGGTCGCCGACCTTGCCCACCGGTGCTCCCGCGTCACTCTTCGGCGGCGGTGGCGGTGGTGTCGACCCACCCGAAGCGTTCTTGCTCCAGTCCGCCGGCGGACCGGGTTGACGCCCGGCCATGATGTCGTCGATCTGGTGGGCGTCGATCGTCTCGTATTGCAGCAGCGCATCGGCCATGACGTGCAGCTTGTCGAGGTTCGCCGTGAGCAGCTCCTTGCTGCGCGCGTAGGCGCGGTCGAGGATGCCACGCACGACTTCGTCGATCTTGCTCGCCGTCTCGTTGGAGATGCTCTTGTGCTGGGTCACCGAGCGACCGAGGAACACCTCGTCCTCGTCCTCGCCGTAGGTGATCGGGCCCAGTTCGTCGGACAGGCCCCACTTGGTCGCCATGTTGCGCGCCATCTTGGTGGCGCGCTCGATGTCGTTGGACGCACCGGTGGTGACCTTGTCGTTGCCGAAGATCAACTCCTCGGCCACGCGTCCGCCGTACAGCGAACACAACTGCGATTCGATCGCCACCCGGTTGATGCTGTACTTGTCGCCCTCGGGCAGGTACATGGTGACGCCGAGCGCGCGCCCGCGCGGAATGATGGTCACCTTGTAGACCGGGTCGTGCTCCGGTACCAGGCGACCCACGATGGCATGGCCCGCCTCGTGATAGGCGGTGAGCTTCTTCTCGTCCTCGCTCATCGCCATCGACCGACGCTCGCTGCCCATCAGGATCTTGTCGCGCGCCTTGTCCAGGTGGCTCATGCGAACCTCGCGGGCGTTCTCGCGCGCGGCGAACAGGGCCGCCTCGTTCACCAGGTTGGCCAGGTCGGCACCGGAGAAGCCCGGCGTGCCGCGCGCGATCGTCATCGCATTGACGTCGCTGGCGATCGGCACCTTGCGCATGTGCACCTTGAGGATCTGCTCGCGCCCGCGCACGTCCGGCAGGCCGACCACCACCTGGCGATCGAAACGGCCCGGCCGCAGCAGCGCCGGATCGAGCACGTCGGGGCGGTTGGTCGCGGCGATCACGATGACGCCCTCGGTACCCTCGAAACCGTCCATCTCGACCAGCAGCTGGTTCAGGGTCTGCTCGCGCTCGTCGTGACCGCCGCCCAGACCGGCGCCGCGATGGCGGCCGACCGCGTCGATCTCGTCGATGAAGATGATGCACGGCGCGTGCTTCTTGGCCTGCTCGAACATGTCGCGCACGCGGCTGGCACCCACGCCGACGAACATCTCGACGAAGTCGGACCCGGAGATCGAGAAGAACGGCACCTTCGCCTCGCCGGCAATCGCCTTGGCCAACAGCGTCTTGCCGGTGCCGGGCGGGCCCACCATCAGCACGCCGCGCGGGATCTTGCCGCCCAGTTTCTGGAAACGACCCGGGTCGCGCAGGAACTCGACCAGCTCGCCGACCTCCTCCTTCGCCTCGTCGCAACCGGCAACATCGCTGAAATTGACCTTGATCTGGTCCTCGCCCTGCAGCTTGGCGCGCGAGCGCCCGAAGCTCATGGCACCGCGACCGCCGCCACCGGACTGCATCTGGCGCATGAACCAGATGAACACGCCGACGATCAGCAGCACCGGCAGCCAGCTGATCAGCAGGCCGATCAGCGAGAAGCCCTCGGAGGGGTCCTGGCGCACTTCCACGCCCTGGTCCTGCATCTGCTTGACCACCGCATTGGTGGAGAAGCCCAGCATCGGCGCGACCGTCCGGAACGGGCTGCCGTCCTTCAGCTTGCCGCTGATGGTGGCCGGCTGATCGGCGCTGATGGTGGCGCTGGAGACATTGCCGCTGCTCACGTTCTGCACGAACGCGCTGTAGGCCAGGTCGGATGAACGGCTGCTGCGGGGGTTGAAGCTTTCAAACACGGTGAACAAGACCACCGCGATGATCACCCAGAGCAACACGTTTTTTGCCGTTTCATTCATGAACAGTACTCGCCAGTGGCATCGCAGCGGGTTTGCGCCCGGTCGCCAGTGCATACACCTCACGCGAACGCGCGCGCGAGGCCTTGGGTTTACGCATCGTCACGCGACTGAAGTCCGCGCGCAAGCAACGCAAGTAATCGTCAAAACCGACTCCCTGGAACAGCTTGACCAGGAACGAGCCGCCCGGCTTGAGCCACTGCCTGCTGAAATCCAGCGCCAACTCCGCCAGTGCCATCGCCCGAATCTGGTCGGCAAGCGCCACACCACTCATGTTGGGGGCTATATCGCACAGTACAAGATCCAGCCGGTGCCCCTCCAGGCGGGCCTCCAGCTGGCGCAGCACCGCTTCCTCGCGGAAATCGCCCTGCAGGAAATCCACCCCGGCGATGCTCTGCATCGGCAGGATGTCCAGCGCGAACACCTTGCCGCTGTCGCCCAGCCGGTTGCGCACCAGCTGCGACCAGCTGCCCGGCGCCGCGCCCAGATCCACCACGTTGATGCCCGGCTTCAGCAGCTTGTCGCGCTCGATCAGCTCCTCCAGCTTGTAGACCGCGCGTGAACGCAGCCCTTCGGCCTGTGCCTTCTTGACGTATTCGTCGTTGAAATGTTCACGCAGCCAGACTGCGCTGCTCTTGCTGCGGGCCATGTCTAAGGGAATATCTGATCGGGAAAGGGCCGTTGCATGATACCCTGTGCAGTCCCTCGATCGTGAACCTGGCCCGCCCATGCCGCTTACCCCCTCGCAGATCCGCTACCTGCGCGGCCTCGCCCATGACGTGAAACCCGTCGTGCTGCTGGGCAACAAGGGCGCCACCGAGGCCGTCGTGAAGGAACTGGGCCAGGCCCTGGACATCCACGAACTGGTGAAGGTGAAGCTCTCCGGCGGCGACAAGCAGGAGCGGCAGGCGCAGATCGACGTGCTCACCGGCGGTACCGGCGCCGAAACCATCCACCAGATTGGCCATATCGTGGTGCTGTTCCGGCGCAATGCCGACGAACCACGGATTGCGCTGCCCCGCTGATGGACCTGTCACTGGACCAGGCCGAGGGCTATCTGCTGGTGCGTCGGGTTGACGCACGCAGCGTCACCCTGCTCGACCGGGTCGTCGAACACAGCTTCCTGCTCACCCCCGCCGGCGTCACCGAAGCATGGCCGGTGGCGGCCGCGAGCAACCTGGGCGTCGACGACGTCCCGGCGCTGCTGGCACTGAAGCCCGAGGTGGTGATCGTGGGCACCGGCGAGCGCCAGGTGTTCCCGACCGCGGCATTCATGGCCGGCTTCCTGCGCAAGGGCATCGGCATCGAGGTGATGGACAACGCGGCCGCCGCCCGTACCTACAACCTGCTGGCCGGCGAGGATCGGCAGGTCGTGGCCGGCTTCATCCTGCCGCCCGCCTGATCGAGCACATTCCGCACCGCCGCAATCAGCGTGGCGGCAGGTAACTCAGCGGGTCCACCGGATTGCCGTTCTTGCGGATCTGGAATTCCAGCTCGTTGCGGGTCGTGCCGGTGGAACCCATCTCGGCGATCTGCTGCCCCGCCGTCACCTGCTGGCCTTCCTTCACCAGGCGCTTGCGGTTGTGCCCGTAGGCCGACAGGAAACTGTCGCTGTGCTTGATGATGACCAGTTCGCCATAGCCAACCAGGCCGTTGCCGCTGTAGACCACCACGCCGTTGGCGGCGGCACGCACGGGATCGCCTGAATCGCCGGCGATCTCGATGCCGGGAATTGCATCGCTGCTGTTGAAGCGGCCGACCACCGACCCGCCTTCCACCGGCCAGCGCCAACTCACCCCGCCGACGTCACGCGCCGGGCCTGCGGCCACCGGTTTGGCGACCGGTGGCGCCTTCGCTGGCGGCGTGACGGAAACGCCGGCCACCGGCACCGTGTCTGCCGCCGGCGCATGCGCCACGGGTGCGGCGGAAGGAATGGCGGGACGTGTTGCCGCCGCAGCCGGCGAGGCTTCGGTGACCGGCTCGAATACCGGAGCCGTGGCGGCCACGCCGGACGCCCGGGGGGAACCGGCGGCAGTGCTCGGCGTACGCGCCACCGCCGATGTCGTCGTCGCCGGCGGCGACAACGTCAGGCGCTGCCCCGGCCAGATCGTGTACGGCGCCGCGATGGCGTTCCACTGGGCAAGATCGCGGAAATCCACACCCTTGCGGAAGGCGATGGAATAAAGCGTATCGCCCTTCTCCACCACGTAGCTGCCGCCGGGAATCGGCGTGCGCGCCGCGCGCGAGGACGGCACCGCAGTGGTCGACGAGTAGCTGCCCGCAGCGGGTTCGATCACGACCGAGCTGCGCATGGTGCCGCAGCCGACCAGCAACGCCGCCATCATGACCAGGCACAGAAAACGAACTGAATGATCCATGCGGTCCAGCATACCGAGGCGCGCCGCCATTTTCATGCGCGCCGCGCCGCGAATCAGCGTGGCCACAGCCACCACGCCAGCAGCACGGCCAGCAGCACCAGCGCACCCCGGCCGATCCACTCGATGTTCCTGTGCAGCGTGCGTTCGGCGCGTTCGCCGAACAGGCGGATCAACAACGCCAGCAGCCAAACGCGCTTGCCGCGGCCGACCGCCATGCAAGCCAGGAACGGCAGGATCGGCACGCCCACGATGCCGGCCGCCCAGGTCACGAACTTCATCGGGATCACCGGCTGCAGCGCGGCCAGCATCAACGCGCCCAACATGGTCAGCCAATGCTCGTTCATGTCCGTGCGCAGGTTGCCTACCCACGTGGTGATGACCTCCTGCATGTGCAGGCTGAGCAGCGGCTTCACCGACTCGTAGGCCCAGTGGCCCAGCGCGTAGCCCACCACCGAGCCAAGCAGGGAGAACAGCAGCGACATGTTGGCGTAGAAGAACGCCTTGAGCCGCTTGCCGAGCATCATCGGCGCCAGCATCACTTCCGGCATGATCGGAAAGATGAACGCCTCGAAGAAGCTCAGCGCGCACAGGTAATACAACGCGCGCGGCGCGCGAGCCCAGACCAGTGCGCGGGCGTAAAGCGGTTCGAACAGGCGCATCAGCCGATGCCACCCAGCAGCGGCACGAAACTCACCGCACCCAGTTCCTCCAGCGCGAAATCGCCCTTGCCGTCACCGCGCATGCGGATCAGGTTCTGCCGGCTGGGCGAGCCGACCGGCGCCACCAGCACGCCGGTGGGGTTGAGCTGTTCGAGGATGCGGTTCGGAATGGTGTCGCCCGCGGCGGTGAGGATGATCGCGTCGAACGGTGCCTCGTCCGGCCAGCCCAGCTTGCCATCGTCATAGCGCGAGCGCAGGTTGGTCAGGCCGAGCTGGCGGAAGCGGCGCCGGGCCTGGCGCAGCAGCGCCTCGATGCGCTCGACCGTATACACCTCGCCCACCAGCGCCGACAGCACCGCCGCCTGGTAACCCGAGCCGGTGCCGATCTCCAGCACCTTGCGCGGCATGTCTTTCTGGCCTTCGAAATGCTCCAGCAGGGCCTCGGTCATGCGCGCCACCACCCATGGCTGCGAGATGGTCTGGCCGTGGCCGATCGGCAGCGCGTCGTTTTCGTAGGCATGCAACTGCAATGCCTGGTCGATGAAATGATGGCGCGGCACGGTGCGGATCACCTCGATCACGCGCGGGTCGCGGATGCCCGCGTCCTGCAAGGTCGCGACGAGCCGGTTACGGGCACGCTGCGAGGTCACTCCCTCGCCCTTGAGCTGGGCTGCCGGCAACGGGTAGGTGGTCATCGGTCAGGCCGCCTCGCCCTTGCTGCGGCGACCGGTCATGCCGTCGCTCAGCGTCTTCATCCAGCTGCTGACCTTGTCCAGTGCCTGGAACCGGGTCAGGTCGACGTGGATCGGCGTGACCGAGACGAAGCCGCGATGTACCGCGTTGAAATCGGTGCCGGGGCCGGCATCGTCCACCTCACCGGCCGGGCCGATCCACCACATCGGCCGTCCGCGCGGATCGGTCTGTGCGATGCACGGCGCGGCGCGATGGCGACGACCGAGGCGGGTGACCTCGAAGCCCTCGATTTCCGCCCACGGCCGATCGGGCACGTTGACATTGAGGATGGTGTCGGCCGGCAGCGGATCGACCAGCAGCCTCTGCATCAGCAGCAGCACGGCTTTTGCCGCCGAGTCGTAATGCACGCCCTTGTGGTCATGGCTGACCAGCGACACGGCGATCGCCGGCAGCCCCAGGAAACGCCCTTCCATCGCCGCCGAGACCGTGCCCGAATAGATCACGTCGTCGCCCAGGTTGGCCGAGTTGTTGATGCCGGACACCACCATGTCGGGTTCGTCGTCGAGCAGGCCGGCCAGCGCCAGGTGCACGCAGTCGGTGGGCGTGCCCGCCACGCGGTAGTAGCCATTGCCCATCGGCAGCACGCGGATCGGTGCGTCCAGCGTCAGCGAATTGCTCGCCCCGGAGCGGTCGCGATCCGGCGCCACCACGGTGACCTCGCCCACCGCCTGCAGGCGCTCTGCCAACACGCGGATGCCCGGCGCATCCACGCCATCGTCGTTGCTGACCAGAACTCGCATGATGCTCCGTCGAAAACTGACTGCGCGCGCCCCGCAGCCCGTGCGTGGCGATTGCATGATGGTTGCAAGTCTACCGTAGCGCGCCCCCAAGTTTCACCGGGATTCATCGCATGGTCTGTCCGCTTCTGGTCAGGGCAACGCTGCTCGAGTATCACCACCGTCACCCAGCCTCTGTGTTCGCAGACCACAGGGCCGCAGGCGAAGGCAGACTGGCCGTGGACCGAAGGTATGCGGACAGAGAGGGTGGGCCTCAACGCGTTGAATCTGAAATGATGAGGTGATGACGGCGGCGATACTTGAGCAGCGTTGCCCTAGGATGCGCACATGAAGCGACCCAACCCGCCCCGGATCACCGACGAGGACCGCCGCCTGTTCCGCGACGCCATTGGCGAGGTACAGCGACTCGCTCCGATGGCGCCACCGCCGGCGACGGAAAGGCCCGCGCCACACCCACGCATGTTCGAAGCCGACGAAGCCGCCGTCGCCAGCGAGTTGCTGGACATGGATTTCGATCCCGCCACGCTCGAAGTCGGCGAGGAACTCGGCTACCTGCGCGACGGTTATCCGCCCAGACTGCTGCGGCAACTCAAGCGCGGCCAGTTCAGCGTGGGCGACGAGCTGGACCTGCATCAGATGAACGCGGCCGCGGCCCAGGCCAGCATCGTCGCGTTCCTGGCCGAAGCACGGCAGGCCGGCGTGCGCTGCGTGCGCATCGTCCACGGCAAGGGGTTGCGTTCCAAGGCCGCCGGCCCGGTGCTGAAAGCACTCACCGACCGCATGCTGCGCCGGCGCGACGACGTGATTGCGTTCGCCTCGGCGCGCGCGGCGCAAGGCGGCACCGGCGCGGTGATCGTCTTGCTGAAAGAGCAGAAGTGAGTGGAGAGGAGTGAGAAGTGAGAGAGGAGCGGGTGCGCTCGTGCTTTCTCTCACTTCTCACTCCTCCTTTACTCACTCCTCGCCTTTCGCCAGCTCGCGCACCACGACAGTGGCGTATGCGCCAGCGGGCAACTCGAACGACAGCTCCAGCGCCTCGTCGTCCTGCCAGCGCCAGCGGAGGTTGTGCGGGATCAACCGCAGGGGGCGGCGTTCCTGGTCCATGCGCGCGGCGGCCAGCCCGGCGGCGAGGTCTTCGTCCGCTGCGGCAACTTCGCGCTCCAGCGCACCGGCTTCGCCCTGGCTCGGCGGTTCGCCCTGCCCCCACAGCGGACCCGACGGATGGATGTCGGCGCGCGCCAGGCGGGCGGCCAGTTCGTCGCTGAACGGTTCCGGCCCGAACCATGAGCGCGAACCGGCCAGCGACCAGATCTCGCCGTCCATCGGTTGGTCCCACGCGTCGCGCTCGACCCGCGCCGCCAGCACGCCATTGAAGATGTGCGAACGCGCGACCGACAAAAGGAACGATCGCTTGTCGCGATCCATCCGGCGCCCACCGAACATCGCGCGCGCCTGCGCCACGTTGCCGCCTTCACGGCCGAAGCGCTGCTCGCCGTAATAGTTCGGCACACCGTGCGCGGCGATCTGCTGCAGCACCGACTCCGCACGCGCGCGATCGCCGCTCACCTCGCGCAACACCAGCACGAAACGGTTGCCGCGCAGGGCGCCGCGCTTGAGTTTGCGCGAATGCCGCGTCGCCGCCAGCACTTTCACCTCCGCGTGCGGGAACGTCGACCAGTCCGGGGCGGGCCGGCCGGCCAGTTGCACCGAGAAGGTCTGCCGGGTCACGGCGTGGCGATCCTTGAGCCCCGCATAGCCGACGGCAACCGGCGGCACGCCGGCGAACTTCGCCAGCTCGCGGGCGACCCAGTCGGTATTGGCGCCGCGTTTCTCCACCCACAGCAGCAGGTGCTCGCCGGCACCATCGGCGTCGTAACCGAGGATCTCCTCGACCAGGAAATCCTCGGGACTGGTCCGCAGACGCGCAGTCAGTGGCGGTTCGCCGAACGCACGGGGAAGTTCTTGCATGTGGAATCCTGTAACCATCGATCGCCTGCAGATGCTCTTGCGACTCCCTGTGTCCGTTTCCTGCAATGAAGGCTTCGCCCGCGAGCGGGCTCCTACAAGAGGAAGATCGTGGCCAGGCCGAGGAAGATGAAGAAGCCGCCGCTGTCGGTCATCGCCGTGATCAGCACGCTGGAGCCCAGCGCCGGGTCGCGGCCGAAACGGGTCATGCACATCGGGATGCCGACGCCGGCGAAGGCCGCCAGCAGCAGGTTGAGCGTCATCGCCGCGGTCATCACCAGGCCCAGCGAGGCACTGTCGTAGAGCAGCCACGCCACGATGCCGATGACACCGCCCCACACCAGACCGTTCAGCAGCGCCACGGCCATCTCCTTGCGCCACAACCGCCGCGCGCTGTCGGCGCTGATCTGGTTCAGCGCCAGCGCGCGCACGATCATGGTGATGGTCTGGTTGCCGGAGTTGCCGCCGATGCCTGCCACGATCGGCATCAAGGCGGCCAACGCCACCAGGCGTTCGATCGAGCCTTCGAACAGGCTGATCACGCGCGAGGCGATGAAGGCGGTCATCAGGTTGATCGCCAGCCACAGCCAGCGGTTGCGCAGGCTGGCCCAGACCGAGGCGAAGATGTCCTCCTCCTCGCGCAGGCCGACCCGCCCCAGCGCCTCGCTTTCGCTCTCCTCGCGGATCACGTCGACCATGGCGTCGATGGTGATGCGGCCGATCAGGTGGCCGCTCTCGTCCACCACCGGCGCGGTCACCAGGTCGTAGCGCTCGAACGCCTGCGCCACGTCGTAGGCGTCGTCGGTGGGGTGGAAGGTGTTGACGTCCGGCGCCATCACCTCGCTGACCATGCGCTCGGGCGAATTGACCAGCAGCCAGTGCAGCGGCAACACGCCGGTGAGCAGGTTGTCCTGGTTGATGACGAACAGCTTGTCGGTCTGCGGCGGCAGCTCTTCCCAGCGGCGCAGGTAGCGCAGTACCACCTCCAGGCTCACGTCCTCGCGGATCGTGACCATCTCGAAATCCATCAGCGCGCCGAGCTGATCCTCCTCGTAGGACAGTGCCGACTGCACCTGCTCGCGCTGCTGCGTGTCCAGGCTGGCCATCAACTCCGGCAACATCGCCGTGGGCAGGTCCTCGACCAGGTCGGCCAGTTCGTCGGCATCCAGCGTCTCGGCTGCCGCGAGGATCTCGTGGCGGTCCATGTCCGCGATCAGCGACTCGCGCACCGCGTCGGAGACTTCCAGCAGGATCTCGCCGTCGCGGTCGGCCTTGACCAGTTGCCAGACCGCCAGGCGGTCATCCAGCGGCAGCGATTCGAGGATGAAGGCGATGTCGGCCGAGTGCAGTTCGTCCAGCTGCTGGCGCAATTCGGCCAGCGCGTCTGCCGGCAGCCGGCCGCCCTCCTCGTGCCGGTGCAGCAGCTCGACGATGGTTTCGAGCTGGTCGTGCAGCCGGTTCGCGGCGCTGCGGGCTTCTACTTCGGTCACGCGCGCTCCAGCAGGACACACGCTTGCGCGGCAATCCCTTCGCCCCGGCCGCAGAAGCCGAGTTTTTCGGTGGTAGTGGCCTTGACGCTGATGCGACCGATCTCGCTGTCCAGGTCGGCAGCCAGGTTTTCGCGCATGGCCTGCGCGTGCGGGCCGACCTTTGGCGCCTCGCCGATCACGGTGACGTCGGCGTTGCCCAGCGTGTAACCATGCCGGGCCATCAGCACTGCCGCGTGACGCAGGAACTGACGACTGTCCGCGTCGCGCCAGCGCGCGTCGGTGGGTGGAAAATGGCGACCGATGTCGCCCAGCGCCAGCGCGCCGAAGATGGCATCGCACAGCGCGTGGATCACCACGTCGCCATCGGAGTGCGCCACCACGCCGCGACCATGCGGCACGCGCACGCCACCGAGCATGACGTGGTCGCCCTCGCCGAATGCGTGCACGTCGAAACCGCTGCCTATCCTCATGAGCTTGTCCTTGCGAGCAGGAACTCCGCCAGCGCGAAGTCCGCCGCCGTGGTCACCTTGATGTTGTCTTCGGCACCCTCGACCAGCAACGGCGAGAAACCGGCCAGTTCCATCGCCATCGCCTCGTCGCTGACGGCCACTCCCTGCCGGTTTGCCTCGCGCAGGGCTGCCGCCAACGGGCCGCGCCGGAACATCTGCGGCGTGAACGCGCGCCAGCGCGACTCGCGCGACTCGGTACGCTCCACGCGTCCGTCGCCATCGGCGTGCTTGAGCGTGTCGCGCAGCGGTGCGCCGAGCAGGCCGCCGTCGCCCTGAGTGCCCTGCTCGATCAGGCGACCGATGTCGTTCGGCCGTACGCAAGGGCGCGCCGCATCGTGCACCAGCACGAACTCCTCGCTGCCCACACGCTCCGGCAGGGCGTCGAGCCCGGCCAACACGGATTCGCTGCGCTGCGCGCCGCCGATGGCGGTCAACACCGGCTTGCCACGCACGTCGTGCAGACCCGGCCAGTGCCGGTCATCGGCCGCCAGCGTCACCAGCAGACCGCCGATCCGCGGATGCACGGCGAGACGCTCCAGGGTGTGTTCGATCAGTGACCGGCCGGCCAGCAACTGGTATTGCTTGGGCAAGTCGCCGCCGGCCCGCACGCCCCGCCCGGCCGCCGGCACCACGCACCACAACGTGGTGCCGGTCATGGCGAGCCGCGCGCAGCGGAGGCGGCCGTGGCCGGCGAGCTGCCCGCGCGCGCGGGTTCGACCACCTGGTAGAACACCTCGCCGGGCTTGATCAGCCCCAGCTCGGTGCGTGCTCGCGCCTCGACCGCCTGGTCGCCATGCTTGAGATCGTGCACGTCGGCGGCCAGCGCCTGGTTGCGCTTCTGCAGGCGCGCGTTGTCGCTGGTCTGCTTGTTCACTGCCACGCGCAAACTGTCCACCTCCTGCATGCTGCCGCCGCCGAACCACAGCTTCAGCTGCAATCCGGCCAGCAGCAGCAGCAACAGCAAGGCGACCCAGCGCAGCACGGCAGCGGGTCCGGGTCAGCCCGGCAAACGGCCGAGGTTGGGGAACGCGTCGCGACCGGCGTAGCGCGCGGCCGAACCCAGTGCCTCCTCGATGCGCAGCAGCTGGTTGTACTTCGCTACGCGGTCGCTGCGGCACAGCGAGCCGGTCTTGATCTGGGTCGCGGTGGTGGCTACCGCGATGTCGGCGATGGTGGTGTCCTCGGTTTCGCCGGAGCGGTGCGAGATCACCGCCGCGTACTTCGCCGCGTCGGCCATGGCGATCGCCTCCAGCGTCTCGGACAGCGTGCCGATCTGGTTCACCTTGATCAGGATCGCGTTGGCGATCTTCTTTTCGATCCCCTCGCGGAAGATCGCCGGGTTGGTCACGAACAGGTCGTCGCCGACCACCTGCACGCGCTCGCCGATCGCGTCGGTGAGCAGCTTCCAGCCGTCCCAGTCGCCTTCGGCCATGCCGTCCTCGATGGTGACGATCGGATACTGCTTCGCCCAGCTCGCCAGCAGGTCGACGAACTGCGCCGAGCTGTACTGCTTGCCTTCGCCGGCCAGGTCGTACTTGCCGTTCTTGTAGAACTCCGAACTGGCCGCGTCGAGGCCGAGCAGGATCTCGCTGCCGACCTTGTAGCCGGTCTTGTTCACGGCTTCGAGAATGGTGTCGATCGCTTCCACGTTGGAGCGCAGGTTCGGCGCGAAGCCGCCCTCGTCGCCCACTGCGGTGGCGAGGCCGCGGCTGTGTAGCACGCTCTTCAAGGCATGGAAGATTTCCGCGCCGGCACGCAGCGCCTCGGCGAAGCTGGGCATGCCCACCGGCAGGATCATGAACTCCTGCACGTCGACGTTGTTGTCCGCGTGCGCACCGCCGTTGATGATGTTCATCATCGGCACCGGCAGCGCGCCGGGCTTGCCGTGCGACAGGTACTTCCACAGCGGCTCGCCGCGCGAAGCCGCCACCGCATGCGCCGCCGCCATCGACACGCCAAGCAGCGCGTTGGCGCCCAGTTTGCCCTTGTTCGGCGTGCCGTCCAGCGCGATGAGCTTGGCGTCCAGACCTTTCTGGTCGGCCGCATCGAAACCCTTCAGCGTGTCGGCAATCGCGCCATTGACGTTGGCCACCGCGTTCTTCACGCCCTTGCCGCCGTAGCGCGACTTGTCGCCGTCGCGCAGCTCGACGGCCTCGCGCGAACCGGTGGAAGCACCACTCGGCACCGCGGCGCGGCCGAAACCACCATCGGCCAGGGTGACTTCGGCTTCCAGCGTGGGATTGCCACGCGAGTCGAGGATTTCACGGGCGTGGATGCGCGCAATGCTATACATGTAATTTCCCCAAAACAGTTTTCAAATCATCAGACATCCGGCAGGACGATCCGACAGGCGCTGCGTAATAGTCGTAAACAATCCTCGCCTTCAGTCGAGTTGTGTAGTCAATGTCCTTGACCGATGCCGCAGCAAGCAAGGATAGAACTTGGAAAGTGCGCACTTCGGTAGCATTTGAAAGCCCATATTTCGCCTTCTCCTCATCAGACATCTTTTTGTTAACGCTTAGGACGGGGCCAAATTTTTTTGAATCAGACAGAGCTTCGTGGGCAGCCTGCTCCAGCTCAGCCAAATTACCGGTGCCCACTGACACGCTCCCTCTTGATGAATATGCGCCACCATCTTTCTTCGCATCTGCCACACAGATCTGAAATGCAGCCTGCTCACTGTCCAGAGCGCCAAAACTCAACCCAAAAACAGACCCCCTCTCTGGTGCAGGTTTGTTCAAGAATTCGGCAAAATCCTCTTCCATGCCATCGGTAATGCCGCAGGTGTTTCCAGCGGCAGCAGCCAAATAATAAAGAAATACCGTGTTTAGTTTATCCCCCGGATAACGATCCACCCGATACATTTGCCGAATATACTCGGCACCACTAATTTCCACCAACTTGCTAATCCCGTCTTCTGTTAATGGGTCCGTTTTCTCCACCTGACCCCGAGTTGCAGAATTGGACGGCCACACACTCAGCAACGCCTCTTTGAATGAATTCCCGAGTTTTTGAGAAATAAAGCCATTTATTATCTCTGGCGCAGGATGACCAAGAAAATCCCTTCCACAAGCAAGCGCCGCCCGTTCTGAGTCTTGATTAGCAACCCCATTCGCATTCGCCGGGAATAGCCCTGCTAACAAGACCATCAAGATAAAGGATGAGATTGGTCGCACGTTAGACATAGTCTGCTTCCAGGAAACCTCTCCGTTTTACTACCAAATCGATCTCCTGCAGGGTTTCCAGCAGCGCCTCCATCTTGCCGAGTGGCCAGGCGTTTGGTCCATCGGAAAGTGCCTTGGAAGGATCCGGATGGGTTTCGGCAAACAGGCCGGCCACGCCGACCGCGACCGCCGCGCGCGCCAGCACCGGCACGAACTCGCGCTGGCCGCCGGAGCTGGCGCCCTGCCCGCCCGGCAGTTGCACGGAATGCGTCGCGTCGAACACCACCGGGCAGTCGGTCTCGCGCATCACGCTGAGCGAACGCATGTCCGAAACGAGATTGTTGTAGCCGAAGCTGGCGCCGCGCTCGCACACCATGATGTCGTCGTTGCCGACGGCCTTGGCCTTGGCCACCACGTGCTTCATGTCCCACGGCGCCAGGAACTGGCCCTTCTTGATGTTCACCGGCTTGCCGGCGCGCGCCACCTTCTGGATGAAATCGGTCTGCCGGCACAGGAACGCCGGCGTTTGCAGCACGTCGACGACCGATGCCACTTCGTCCATCGGCGTGTATTCGTGCACGTCGGTGAGCACCGGCACGCCGACCTGGCGCTTCACTTCGCCCAGGATGCGCAGGCCCTCTTCCAGCCCCGGCCCGCGGAAGCTGTCGCCCGAGGAACGGTTCGCCTTGTCGAAGCTGGACTTGAAGATGAAGTTCACGCCGAGCCGGCCGGTGATCTCCTTCAGCGTGCCGGCGGTGTCCAGTTGCAACTGCTCGGACTCCACCACGCAGGGGCCAGCGATCAGGAACAGCGGCTGGTCCAGCCCGATCTCGAACCCGCAAAGCTTCATGCCACCGACTCCTCAGCCAGCTTCGGCCCCTTGTGCACGGCCTTGTATTCGCGCGCCGCATGCACGAAGCCGCTGAACAACGGATGCCCGTCGCGCGGCGTCGAGGTGAACTCCGGGTGCGCCTGGCAACCGAGGAACCACGGATGCTTCTGTTGCGGCAACTCGACGATCTCCACCAGCAGGTCGTCCATCGACTTGCCGGAGATCACCAGGCCCAGATCCTCGAACGCCTGCCGGTAGCGGTTGTTGAACTCGTAGCGATGGCGATGGCGCTCGCGCACCACGTCCTGCCCGTACATCGCGCGTGCCAGGGTGCCGGCCTTGAGGCGGCATTCCTGCGAGCCCAGGCGCATGGTGCCGCCCAGGTCGGAACGGTCGTTGCGCTGCTCGACTTCGCCGGTCGCGGTGGTCCATTCGGTGATCAGCGCAATCACCGGGTTCGCGGTGTTGCGGTCGTTCTCGCTGGAATCGGCATCGGTCAGGCCGGCCACGTGGCGGGCGAAATCCACCACCGCCGCGTGCATGCCGTAGCAGATGCCGAAGTAAGGCACGCCATGCTCGCGGGCGTACTTCGCCGCCAGCACCTTGCCTTCGAAGCCGCGCTTGCCGAAACCGCCGGGCACCAGGATCGCGTCGGCCTTGCCCAACACCTTGGCGGCGCCTTCGGCCTCGACCTGCTCGGAGTCGATCCAGTCCAGATTCACCCGCGTCTGCTGCTTGATGCCGCCATGGCGCAGCGCCTCGGCCAGCGACTTGTAGGCATCCTTGTGCTCGACGTACTTGCCCACGATGGCGACGGTGATCTCGTCCTTCGGGTGCTCCACCGCATCCACCGTGCGCTGCCACTCGGACAGGTCCGCCGGCTTGGCGGCCAGGCCGAGCTTCTTCACCACGATGTCGTCCAGGCCCTGCTGGTGCAGCCACAGCGGTTGCTTGTAGATGACGTCGACGTCGGCGGCGCTGATCACCGCGTGCTCCGGCACGTTGGTGAACAGGGCGATCTTGCGTCGCTCGCCGTCGGGCAGCGGCTGCTCGCAGCGGCACAGCAGGATGTCCGGCTGGATACCGATCGAGCGCAGTTCCTTCACCGAATGCTGGGTGGGCTTGGTCTTGATCTCGCCGGCGGCCTTGATGTACGGCACCAGGGTGAGGTGCATGAACACCACCTTCTCCGGACCATGCTCGATGCGCAGCTGGCGGATCGCCTCCAGGAACGGCAGCGATTCGATGTCGCCCACGGTGCCCCCGATCTCGACCAGCCCCACGTCGAAACCGCGCGTGGCTTCGTGGATGCAGTGCTTGATCTCGTCGGTGATGTGCGGGATCACCTGCACCGTGGCGCCGAGGTAATCGCCGCGGCGTTCCTTGCGGATCACGCTCTCGTAGATCTTGCCGGTGGTGATCGAGTTCTTGCCCGCCAGCCGGGTGCGCACGAAACGCTCGTAATGCCCGAGATCGAGGTCGGTCTCGGCACCGTCGTCGGTCACGTAGACCTCGCCGTGCTGGAACGGACTCATCGTGCCCGGATCCACATTGATGTAGGGATCGAGCTTCATCATGGTGACCGAGAGGCCGCGGGCTTCGAGAATGGAAGCCAGCGACGCCGCAGCGATGCCCTTGCCAAGCGAGGACACCACACCGCCGGTGACGAAAATCAGGGGGGTCATGGAAAGCAGCCGTGCGGGAAATTGGCATTTTAGCTGCAGAAGGCCCCGGCTGCGAGATGGCGCACGAAAAATTGCGCCGGTCGGTTCATTTCCGTTGCGTCGCGGGGCAGCAAAACACCGACTGGCGCCTGCTAGCATGGCCGGATGAACAACCCCGTCTCCGCCCGCCTGACCGCCTTGCGCACGGCGATGCAGCAGCATGGCGTCGCCGCCGTGCTCGTCCCCAGCGCCGATCCGCACCTGTCCGAATACCTGCCGGAGCACTGGTCGGCACGCGAGTGGCTGTCGGGCTTCGACGGTTCGGCCGGCACCCTGGTCGTCGGCCGCGAATGGGCCGGGCTGTGGACCGACTCGCGCTATTTCGCCCAGGCCGAGCAGCAACTGGCCGGCAGCGGCATCGAACTGATGAAGCTGCGCGTGCCGCATACGCCCGAACATCTGGAATGGCTGCAACAGCACCTGCACGAGGGCGACGTGCTGGCGGTGGCCGGCGACAGCGTGGCACTGACCGCGCTGCGCCAGATCGAGCGCACCCTGGCCGGGGTCAGCGTGCGCACCAACCTCGACCTGCCCGGCTCGATCTGGACAGACCGTCCGCCGCTGCCGCAATCGCCAGTGACCGAGCACGCCATGGCCTGGGCCTGCATCGCGCGCGCGGACAAGTTCGCGCGCCTGCGCAAGGCGATGCGCAAGCTCGGCGCCACCCACCACCTGGTGTCCAGCCTCGACGACATCGCCTGGCTGACCAACCTGCGCGGCAGCGACGTCGAGTGCAACCCGGTGTTCCTCGCCCACCTGCTGGTGCGGGCTGACGCCGGCGCCACCTTGTTCGTCGGTCGCGCCAAGCTCGACGACACGGTGGTGGCATCCCTCGCCGCCGACGGCATCGGCATCGCCGATTACGCCGCGATCACCTCCACCCTGCAGGAGCTGGGCGCGGACGACCGTCTGCTGCTGGACAGCGGCCGCGTGGTCAGCGCGATCGCCGCGGCGATCGCACCGGAGGTCACCCGCATCGAGGCGGCCAACCCCAGCACCGCGTTCAAGGCGGTCAAGAGCGCCGCCGAACTCGACCACGTCCGCGACGTGATGCGTCGCGACGGCGCGGCGTTGGTGCGCGGCTTCCGCCGGCTGGAGCAGCGGCTCGCCGCCGGCATGACGGTGACCGAACTGGACGTGGATACCTTGCTGCACGAGGAGCGCTCGGCCCAGCCCGGCTGGGTCGGCGAGAGCTTCGCCACCATCGCCGGCTATCAGGCCAACGGCGCGCTGCCGCATTACCGTGCCACGCCGCAGTCGCACAGCACCTTGCAGGCAAAGGGCCTGCTGCTCGTCGATTCGGGCGGCCAGTACCTGGGCGGCACCACCGACATCACCCGCGTACTGGCGCTGGGCGAAACCACCTCGGAGCAGCGCCGCGACGCCACGCTGGTGCTGAAGGGCATGATCGGCCTGTCGCGCGCGCGCTTCCCCAGGGGCGCCAGCGGCCCGCAACTGGACGCGCTGGCGCGTGCGCCGCTGTGGGCGGCGGGCACGGATTACGGTCACGGCACCGGCCATGGCGTGGGCTATTTCCTCAACGTGCACGAAGGCCCGCACGGCATCCGCGCACCGGCGCCGGGCGGCGCGCTGGTGCCGCTGGAACCGGGCATGATCAGCTCGATCGAGCCGGGCCTGTACAAGCCCGGCCGGCACGGTATCCGCCACGAAAACCTGGCCGTGGTGATCGAGGCCGACCGCACCGAGTTCGGCGAATTCCTCGCCTTCGAGACGCTCACCATGTGCCCGTTCGATCGCCGCGCGCTCGAACCGAACCTGCTCAATCCGGAAGAGCGCGCATGGCTGGACGACTACCACGCCAGTGTGCGCGCCGCACTCAGCCCGCTGCTGGCCGAAGCCGACCTGGAATGGCTGAACCGCCACTGCGCGCCGCTATAGTCAAGGCAGACACTGCCCGGCCGGCGGGCGGCCATTCAATAACGCACGGACGCCGTGCCCTGTACCCGGCTCGGTGGGTCGCTGGCGGGGAAGCTCCGGGCAAGTTCGTCGTCGATGCGCTGCTCGCGTGCCAGCACGGATTCGACGGCGAATGCGGCGGATGCTTTGCGGCCCGGCACGACGCCAGCGGCGTCCGGCCCGGTCAGCGAGCGGCGAAGGGAACGGTGCGAAAAGAAACAGAACATGGCGCCCCCCTGATGCCGGTGGACATCGAAGCGATGGACCGGCCCGTCGCGCCCGGGTCACAGCCCCAGGTTGTTGTGCTCCAGCACGCGTTCGGCGCGATAACTCGAACGCACCAGCGGCCCGGCGACCGCTTCCACGAAGCCCTTGCCCAGCGCCAGTTCGCGATAGGCACGGAATTCGTCCGGGGTGACGAAACGCTCCACCGGCAGGTGGTGCGGGCTGGGCCGCATGTACTGGCCCATGGTGACCACGTCAACCCGGGCTTCGCGCATGTCGTCCAGCGCCTGCTCGATCTCGGCGTCGGTTTCGCCCAGGCCAAGCATCAGGCTGGTCTTGGTGAGCGTGCCGGGCGCGTGGCGCTTGGCGAAGGCCAGCACGCCCAGGGTCTGCTCATAGCCTGCGCGCGGGTCGCGCACCGGATGGGTGAGGCGGCGCACGGTTTCCAGGTTCTGCGCATAGGTGGCCAGGCCGGCGTCGAGCACGGTGGCGACGCTGGCATGGTTGCCGGCGAAATCGGGGGTGAGCGCCTCCACCGCGGTGTCGGGCGAGCGCTGGTGGATGGCCTTCACGCAGGCGGCGTAGTGGGCGGCGCCGCCGTCGGCAAGGTCGTCGCGATCCACCGAGGTGAGCACCACGTACTTCAGCCCCATCAGCGCCACCGCGTCGGCCACCTTGGCCGGCTCCAGCGGGTCGAGCCAGCCGTTCGGGTTGCCGGTGGAGACCGAGCAGAACTTGCACGCGCGCGTGCACACCGAGCCCATCAGCATCAGCGTGGCGGTGCCGCGGCCCCAGCACTCGGCGATGTTGGGGCACTTGGATTCGGCGCACACGGTGTTGAGCTGGTGCGTGCGCACGATCTCGGCCACTTCCTCGTAACGCGCGCCGCTGGGCAGCTTCACGCGCAGCCACGGCGGCTTGCGGCTGACGTCGGGTTCATGGCTGTGCGCATTGGGCTTCTGGCCGCCCTTGACCGCACGCGTGCCCTGCGGACTGGTGAACTTGCTGCCGTCAGGAATGGAAGGGTTGCTGGACATGAAGATGCGGGCTGGCTGGACTGCCGCCAGTGTCCCGCGCGACGCTCGCGCCTGCCCTGATGCACATCAAAGCAGCCGGGTCGACGCCCCGCCCCGCATGCCGATCAACCGCGCCGTGGCGGCACCAGCCGCAGCCGGGGGGAGCCGCTCTGCTGGTTGGGGCTGAGCAGCGCCTGGATTTCTTCGGCCTGCAAGGGATACGAATAGAGGTAGCCCTGCCCTTCGACACAGCCGGCGCGCAGCAGGAATTCGTGCTGCGCCTCGGTCTCGATGCCTTCGGCGATGGTGATCAGGCCCAGGCTGCGCGACATCGCCAGCATCGCCTCGGTGATCGCCGCGTCGTTGGCGTCGCCGGGCAGGCCGGTGACGAAGGAGCGGTCGATCTTCAGATAGGTGACGGCCGGCAGCTTGAGGTAAGCCATCGAGGAGTAGCCGGTGCCGAAATCGTCGATGGCCACGTCGATGTTCAGCATGTCCAGCGTCTGCATGGTGCGCTGGGTGTCGTCGCCCAGCCGCAGCATCGCGCTCTCGGTGATCTCCAGCAGCAGGCGGTGCGGCGACACGCGGCGCGACTGCAAGGTGCGGCTGACGCCGTCGACGAAGGACGGATGGCCGAACCAGCGCGCGGAGATGTTCACCGCCACGCGGATCGGCGGCACTCCGGCCAGGTCCCAGGCCTGGATCTGGGCGCAAGTGGCCTGCAGCACCCATTCGTCGATGCGCCGGATCAGGCCCAGGTTCTCCGCCACCGGGATGAACTCGCCAGGCAGCACCTCGCCACGCTCCGGATGCTGCCAGCGCAGCAGCGCCTCCACCGCCACGATGCGCCCGCTGCCCAGTTCGATGCTGGGCTGGAACACCAGGCGGAACTCGCCGCGGCTCAGCGCCTGACGCAGTTCGGTCGCCAGCTGCAGGCGGCGCCGGTTGTCGGCGTGCATCATCGGCGTGTAGAAACGGAACGCATTGCGCTCCTCGGTCTTGGCCGCGTACATGGCGGCGTCGGCGTTGGCGATCAGGGTGGCCGCATCATTGCCGTCCAGCGGATAGCCGGCCACGCCGATGCTGGCGGTGAGCACGACCTCGTAATCGTCCAGCACCAGTGGCTCGGACAGTGTCGACAGCAGGCGATTGACGATCGCCCGCGCATCCTCACGCAGGCTCAGCCGCGGCAGCAGCACGGTGAACTCGTCGCCGCCGATGCGTCCGGCCACGTCGCCGTCGGAGAGCTGCCGGCTGATCCGCTCACCCACCTTCACCAGCAGGCGGTCGCCGATCGCATGGCTGTAGCTGTCGTTGACGATCTTGAACGCGTCCAGGTCGATGAACAGCACCACCGCCGCCAGCCGCTCGCGTTCGGCCTGGGCGATCGCCTCCGTGCAATAGCGTTCGAACTCGGCGCGATTGACCAGGCCGGTCAGCGGATCGTGCCGGGCCAGGTGCTCCAGCCGGCGCTGGTTGGCCTTGGCTTCGTGGATGTCGGTGCATACCGCCACGTAGTACGTCACATGCCCCTCGCCGTTCCGGATCGCGCTGAGGCTGAGGTGTTCCGGATAGCTGCTGCCGTCGGCGCGGGTGCTCACCACTTCGCCGATCCAGTTGCCGCCGGCAGCCACCTCGTCCCAGATGGCCTTGGGCAGCGCACGTCCGTCCGGCAGGCGGCGCGTGTCACCCAACCGCCGGCCCTGCAGTGCCAGGCTGCTGAAGCCGGTCAGTTCGGTGTGCGCCGCATTGGTGGAGGTGATCCGCTGATGCGCGTCGGCGATGACCACACCCTCGGCGATGCTGGCCAGCGCCTCAGCTGCCACCCGGCGCTCCTGTTCCATCGCCACCCGCTCGGAGATGTCGCGGATGATCGCCTGGCAAACCGGCAGCTCGCCCCAGCGGGCGACGCTGGTCTGCGTTTCCACCGGGCGGGTGCTGCCGTCGGCGGCCAACAGTGCATTGGTGGCGGCTCGCCCCGCCTGCTGGCCAGCCAGCGGCTGCAGGAACAGGTGCACGTAGCGGTCGCCGATCAGCTCCTTCGCGCTGCGCCCGGTCCATGCCGCCGCGGTGCGGTTCACGTCGAGGATGCGCCCGCTGCCCTCGTCGATCATCACGATCGCGTCGGCCGCGCTGTCGAACAGCAGCCGGTAGCGCTCCTCGCTGCCGCGGATGCTTTCCAGGATGCGCCGTGCCATGCCCAGCCACAGCAGCACGGCGACCAGGGTGACCGCGACCACGCCACCGAAGAGCAGCTTGCCGACCCACGAGGCGCCACGCGCCACCTCGACCGAGAAGACGTTGGTGCGCGGCTCGATGAAACGGTTCAATTCGTGGATGCGACTGCGTTGGCGGAGCTGTTCGGCCGGCTGCAGGCCACCGGCCGCGTAGGCGCGTTGCAACTCGCCGGCAATCTCGTCCAGCTCGGTAATGGCATCGTCGACCGAGTACCAGGCGCGCAGCGCCTCGCTGATGTGCGGCGCCGACGAAAAATGCTGGAGGATGAAGATCATCCCGGGGATGGCATCGGGGATCACGCTGCCTCGGGCGAACGCCTGGGCGACCTTGTCGTGGTCGAACTGGCCCGAGGCGATCGCGTCGCGGGCCCAGCGATCGGAGAGCACCACCGCGTAGTGGCGCTTGAAGCCGGCCAGGTCCACGGCGTCGCCGCTGATCGCATAGGCTTCCAGGTCGATCACCGACTGCTTCTGCGCCTTGGACCAAAGGCTCTCGCCGTTGAGGAAACCGGCGAGAGTGATCTGGATCTGCAACGCACCCCAGGTCAGGGCCAGCATCAGCCCCACCATCGCGATCAGCGCATACGCCAGCGGCATCAGCCGCCGCGACAAAGGCTTTTGCAAGGTGGTTTGAGAAGTGCGCATCACGCTCCTTCTACCATGACTGGTGCCGTGTGACCCACTGCGTGCTCCTTGGTTGTTGCAGCTCGGGAACTCAGGCGGCGGCTTCCCTCATGGCCTCCAACTCGTAACGCGCGTCGATGCAGTGATCCATGCTGATACGCATGCTTACATAGCTGCGCTTGATGCAACTGGCAATATGTTCCACGTCGTGGGCGGCCGGGGTCGTCCCCATCAGCGTGCAGACGATCTCCAGCGCCTCCCACGGATGGGTATCGTCATAAGCGGCGTGAAGTTGAAGCCAACGCAAACTGCCGGCACGTTCCTTCGGCGCGAAGCTCTCGGCATAGGCCTTGCTTTCGTATACCCGCTGCGACCACTCGCCGGTGGCCCCCTCGACGGCATAGTTGGTGGCCGCGACGCTCGCCGCCAGCGAACCGCTGGCGCAGATCTCCTCGCACCAGTCCGCCAGCGTTCCTGTGCCGTGGGGTGCGCGGCCATTCAGCACGTCCTCGCGCGCGACCCCCGCGCCTTCGGCCCAGTTGAGCCAATATTCGGCATGGTTCTGCTCCACTCGGATGTTGCGCACCAGCCAGCGCCGGGCCAGGTTGTCACCGGAACTGCGGCCGAAGCGGGTCTTGAGCAGGCTCAGCGCCATGTATGCCGGGAAACGCTCGATCACCGGCCAGATGCCGACCATGAAGTGACGCGTCGCCGTGTGGCTGAGCGAAGCCTCCCTCATCAGATCCCACATCTCGTGCCGCACGACGCCCTGCTTGGCGGCTTCGCAATCGGCCACCATGTCCTGTGCCCATTGGGGGTAGCTGGTCAGTTCGGTGAGCGGGCCGGAACGTTCAAAACGGGTGTTCATCTTCCATCTCCTGTACAGGTGGGTGTTGCGGTGGTTCGCCTTGCCTGACCGCGCGCTGGATTGCTGCCGGTCCCGATCGCGCGCCGCCTCTGGCGACGTCGCGAAAACAGTTGCATCGACTGCACTGGCCGCGCGCACAGCGTGCGCCCGGCAGGAGTCGAGGTCTGGATACCATGTCGCACTCCGCCCATTCACGCCAGTCGGCAGTCTGGACGTCCGGATGCCTGGTCGGTTTTCGCGGGTTCGCGAACAAGCCGTCGGCAATCACTGCGCGGCCACCGCGTTCTCGGGCAGGTCCTTGCGGTAGCGGGCGATTTCCTCCTCCGCCACGCCGGCAGCGCTCATCTCGCGCAGCGCCTGCTGCATCCGTGCCGTGCCCTCGGCACGCCGCCCCATGCGCAGCAGGATCTGCGCGTGCAGCGCGCCAAGCACGGAGGCGCGGCCGGGGTCGGCGGTGCTGGCCTGGTAGGCCGCCGGATCGACATGCTCGATCAGGGCCAGCGCCTCGGCCTGACGACCCAGCTGGCTGAGCACGTCGGCGCGGGCGACGCGGGCTGCCTGCACCGTGGGGCTGCGCTCGCCCGATACCGCCACCAGGCCATCCTCGGCCGCGCGCAGGTCGGCCAGCGCGGCGGGCAGGTCACCGGCCTCCTGCTCCTGCGATCCAAGGTTGAGCTGCTCCACCAGGGTGTACTGGTGGCGGGCGCCCCAGCGTGCCAGCGCGCGTCGGTAGACGTCGCGCTGGACCACCAGCGCCCTGGCATCGTCGCCGCTCAACGAGTACAGGTAACCCAGCGAACTCAGCGCCGTGATCGTGCCCTGCCCACTGGGTCCCTGCGTCGCCTCGTAATCTGCCAGTGCCCGCTGCGTGGCCGCGATGGCCTCGGCATGGCGGCCTTGCGCGCGCAGTGCGTCGCCCAGCCGCGAGTGCGCCAGCGCCAGCACTGCCCTGCCCACCCGCTGCTGCGTGTAGGCCGGCCCTCCCAGCACCTCGCGGGCGATCCGCTCGGCCTCGCCGGCCCGGTCCAGGCGCAGCTGGCAGCCGGCAATGCCCAGCAGCAGGTGGGCCGACATCAAGGCATCGTCCGGATGCAGGATCTTCTGCATGGTCAGCGCAGCGCGATAGTTGTCCAGCGCCACCTGTACCTGCAGTTGCTGGTAGGCGAGGTCCCCACGCGCCAGATGCGAGCGCAGGCTCACCTCCGACACCGCCTGGCGGCGCACGCCGGCCGCCGCATCGGCTTCGTCCAGGCGCGTCGTGGCCTGCTTGAACTGCGACATGTGCGCCTGCATCACGACCAGTTCGTACTCGGCCAGCAGGCTGCGCTCGTCGGCGCGGCCAAGCTTGTGGCGCAACAGCCCGGCCGCGGCCAGCAACTGGTCCAGCGCCTTGCGGTAATCGCCGGTGCTGCGGTACGCGCGCCCCAGGGTCTGGTGCAGGTCGGCCGCCAGCAGCGGCGCCTTGCCGAAGCGCTGGTCCACGCGCGTGGCCGCGGCGTCGAGGATGTCGCCGAGGCGGGGGTTCTTCTCGTACCACGCCGGCGAGTCACCGCCGATGCCGGCCCCCAGCAGATCCTCGTTGAGGAACTGATTGGTGGCGGTGGCCAGTGCGGCCTGCCGCTGCGCTTCGTCGCGGGCCACGCGGGCACGCTGGAATTGCCACAGGCTGGTGGCCAGGCCGACCAGCAGCAGCAGCGCGGCAGCGACAATCCACGGCCGTCGTGCGCGGCTGCGCTGCAGGCGCTGCTCGGCACGATGCGCACGCGCCTCGGCCTCGCGCAGCCGGCTGCGTTCGACCTGCCGCGCCTCGCGCCGGCGCAATCGCGCGCACAGCTCGGCCACGCTGCGGAGCCGTCGCGCCGGCGCACCGTCGGTCGCCGCGGCGATGTCCTCGCACAGCAGCTCGTCGTCGACGTCGGCTTCCCAGCCGGGCGCCAGCGGCCTGCGCAGGTCGCCCACCACCAGTTGATACAGCATCAGCCCCAGCGCATAGACGTCGCTCTGCACCGTCGGCGGCTGGCCCGCCAGCAGCTCCGGCGCCAGGTACAGCGGGGTGGCGTTCGAATCACCGGCCGCCTGCGTAAGGGTCAGACCCAGCGCGGTGATGCCAAGTTCCTGCAGCCGCTCAGGCTGCAGCAGCCGACTGGCGCCGAAATCCGCCAGCCGCGGCTGCCAGCCGTCGCCGGCTGGTCGCATCAGCACGTTGGCCGGCTTGATGTCCTTGTGCAGCACGCCGACCCCGTGCGCTGCGGCGATCGCATCGGCGATCTGCAGGAACAGGTGCAGCCGCTGCGACAGATCCAGCCCGGCCAGGCCGGGCGAGCCGGCAGCCCAGCGCGCCAGGTCATCGCCGCCGTATTCGCATTCCAGGTAGAACGGCGCGGTGGCGAAGTTCCAGTCGATCACGCGCACGAAGTCGTCGCGCCCGCCCAGGCTCTCGCGCAGCAGCCGGTGGATCGTGGCCTCGCGCTTGAGCGCTGCCAGGCGCTCGCCATCGGCGCTGAACTTGTACACGCGCAACTCGCCGGTCTTGTCGTGGCGGGCCAGCCAGACCTCGTTGCCGCGCGCCGGCCCGAGCTGCTCGCGCAGGCGGAAGTGTTCGCGCCCGGGCACGCTCTGCCCGGCTGCCAGCGCCAGCAGGCTGTGCAGGCGCCGGCCGGAAACCGTGCGCTCGACCGGCCCGCGCAGGCGATAACCAACCCGCGGCAGGTTGACGATGCGCCCGTGCCCGTCGGCGCCGAATGCCTTGCGCAGCTTGGCGACCGCGTTGGCCAGCACGTTGTCCACGGTGGGCCGCGCACCCCATACCGTGGCGAACAACTCTTCGCGCGGCACCACCTCGTCGGCGCGACGCAGCAGGCAGGCGAGCACCTGCAGCGGGCGTTGCTCCAGTTCCACCGACTGGCCGTCGACGCGCAACTCGCCGCGCGCCTCGTCGAACTCGACGTTGCCGAAGGCGTACCGATAAAGCGGTTGTTCGTCGCCCTGTTCGACCGGCTGCATAGGCACCCCCACGGGAACTATGCCGCAGATGGCGGTGCGGCGCGAGCCGCGCCCCGCAACGATCGCCGCCGCCGTTAGTGATCGGTTAGACCGCCGTGACGACTTGGCTGCCGCCGACGTGCGCCAATCGGCTTCGCCCACTGCCACTGCCGCGAAGCCTGCCATGCCCTCCCTGCCGCATCCGCCCATTGCATCGCTGTTGCTGATCCTGGCCTGCGCCGCGGGATGCGGCCAACGGACCAGTTGGGTCGATGTCGATGCCAGCGGCTGCAACGAGGCGCGGATCAGCGCCATGAACCGCGACCGCGAGCTGGTGCACCAGATGGGTGCCGTGTGCGCAGTCAACGGCAAGGCGGCCACCGCCGACCGGCTGCGCTGCCACGGCAACACCCTGCAGGTGGCCTGCCGCGAGTGACCCCCGTCGTATCCGTTGAACGTCCATCCGCCACGAGGTGATCCCGATGTCCACGCCAACCACTGCAAGCGCTGCCGGACCCGGCAGTTTCCTCTCCGCACTGGAGGCCTTGCGCAGCCCGGCCAACCTTGCCCTGGTCGCGCTGGCGGCAATCCTGGCGCTGGCGCTCACGGCGCTGGCCACGGCCGGCTTCGCCGCCGGCAGCGTCGGCTCGACCTTCGGCCTGTTGCTGATGGTGTTCGCCTGGCTGGTCGGCGAAGCCGGCTACTGCGCCGTGACGCTGCGTCAGTTGCAGGCCGGTCGCGGACAGCGGCCCGCCGGCATCGCGGCCGCAGCGATCAGCGGCTTCTTCGCCGCGATCAAGGTGCTGCTGGCGATGCTGCTGCTGTGCCTCGCGATGCTGGTGTTGCTGCTGGCCGCCGGCGCGCTGTTCCTGGTCACCCAGATCCCCGGCATCGGGCCGCCGCTCAACTATGTGGTGTTTCCGATCGTGGCCCTGGTGGTGGGCGTGGCGCTGTACGCACTGCTGTTCATCGCCGTGCCGCTGGCGGCGGTGGCTGCCTGCAACGGGCGCTCGGTGTTCGGCATCGTCGCGACCACGATGCTGGTGATTCGCTCGCGGTTGTTCGACACCGCCCTGCGCGGCGTGTTGCTCAACCTGATGGCGGCGTTCGTGATCGCGCTTGCCGTGCTGATCGTCTCGCTCGGCGTTGCCACCTCCGGCGCGCTGCAGCAGATGGTCCACATCGGCCACGCCGGCTACGGCCAGCCGGGCGGCTACGGCAACGCCATGCTCGGCGCCCTGGGCGGCATGGGCAGTGGCCTGCTCGGCACACTGCCCGGCTTGCGGGCGGCGGGCGCCTCCTCGCTGGTGCTGTATTTCCTCGCCTTCAGCATGGGCCTGGTGGTCTACGCCAGCGGCTGGGTGGTGATCTTCAACGACACCGCGCGCGACCTCGACCCGGCGGCTCTCGAAGCGCAGATGCGCACGCAGGCGGAACGCGTGCAGCAGAAGGCGCGCGCGGCCCAGGCCCGCGCCGCGCAGATGGCGCGCGAGCACGGCAGCGGCGCAGGCAACGACACGCCGCCGGATGCGTGAACGCGCCGGTCTGCACAAGCCGGACACTTCCTTTCCCTTCGATGAGGACCAGCACCATGCACACCAGTCAGCTTGCAGGTCTCCTGCTGATCGCCGGCCTGCTCTGCGCCTGCGGCGCGGACAAGGCCGGTACGGCAACCGCAGGAGGCAATGGCCGTGCCGCGGCCCAGGCGGCGGCGCCGTCCGATGACGCATCGGCCGAGGACGTGGCCGCCGCCGCGCGAGGCGATGTCGACTGCCCGGTCGATGCCGCGCCGAACGCCCCCGGCACGCCGGTGGACGACATCGTCGGCGTGCGTCCCGGCATGAGCTACGAGCAGGCCGCCAACGCGGTGATGTGCAGCGGTCCCTTGCTGGTGGTCAAGCCGGAAAACAGTCGCGGCTTCGAGATCAACACCTTCGGGCAGACCCTCCGCCAGGGCTTCAGCGCGCGCTTCGCCGAGCCGCGGGTGCACAAGAGCGGCCGCCAGATCGTGCAGGAGATGGAGCGTGATGCGATGGCGCGGGGCATGAATGCGGTCCGCCAGGACATGCAGCCGGGCCAGTCGAAATGGTTCGTCGCCACGATGGGCATGCCGGGCCAGGAAAAAGCCATCAGCGTGGCCCGCGAGCAATGGTTCGAGCAGGATCGCAATCCGACCGTGGACAGCGTCGAGCAGGCCCTGCTGGCGAAATACGGCACGTCCACCGAGCGCAACGACCAGGGCGACACCCACCAGCTGCGCTGGGCCTACGACCCACGGGGGCGCCTGATCACCGAGACCTCGCCGCTGTTCAACCAGTGCCGCGGCGCCGCCGATCCGGACAGCGGCGTGAGCCTGTCGGCGGACTGCGGCCTGGTGGTGGCTGCCAACGTGGTTCCGCTGCGCGGCAATCCGGCGCTGGCGCAGTACCTGCAGGTCGGCGTGGTCGACCAGGCCGGTGGCTACCAGGCACTGACCGACACCCAGCAGGGACTGCAGGCGATGGATGCCGAACGCCGCGCGCAGCAGGTGCGCGAGGCGGGCAAGAACGCCCAGGCGCCCCAACTGTGAGGTACGCGGCCATGCGCATGAATCCGATCTCCCGCACCCGCACGATTCCGCTCGGCCTCGCGCTGGCCGCGCTGTTGCTGGGCGGTTGCGGCAAGTCGCCAGCGGCGCCGACCGCCGCCACGGCGACGGGCGAACCGGCCGCGGCAACGCCGGCGCAACCGGTCCGCGCCGCGGCGTCCGGCGCCGATGCCGGCGGCCTGGCCGGCCGCAGCAGCACGCTGAACGACCCGGACAACGCCACCATGGTGTTCCTCTATTACGACCTGGCCGGCATCGCGCCGCCGGTCGACCAATGGGTGGAGGACGATCAACGCGTGCGCTACGCACCCGGTGCCGACAAGGCCGCGCGCCGCACCGCCGTGCGCGCCGAGTTCGAGGCCGGCCTGGCCGCGGTGCGCGGCGTGGGCGTGCTGCAACTCACCCTCCAGGCCGGCCTGAGCAGCTACGACCCCACCTACGGCGAGTTCACCGTGGGTGCGCTCTCGCCCGGCGCGGTCTACACCTTCAAGGCGCAGGGCCAGACCGTGAACCTCAAGTTCGACAACGCGCTGACCGCGCAGAGCTGGAGCGTGCCAAAAGACCAGGCGCAGGCGATCGTCGACAGGATCGGCAACGACTCGCTGCTGCTCGATGCCACCTTGCACATCCGCAAGGTGTTGCCGGGCCCCGGCGGCGGAACCGTGGTGGCACACGTCGACTCGTGGAGCCTTCGCGACAGCCGCAGCGGCAGCATCGTGGCGCGCGTCAAGGCCATCAAGGACTGACCTGCCCGTACGCCTCCCACTTCTCCACCAGCCCAGGAGCCACCACCATGATCCGAGTCCGTGCCATCGCCACCCGTCTGCCCGCACTCGCGCTGGCCACGCTGTTCGCCGTGGCCATTCCAGGCGCTCCCGCCCACGCGGCCGACTGTGCCGGCGTGTCCTGCTTCGATGCCGGCCCGTTCGTGGCCGAGGTGACCTCGGTCAGCCCATCGTGGGACCGGTCGCATCGCACCCACTACCTGCGCCTCAACGTGCGCTTCCGCAACACCGGCACCTCGCCGATTACGCTGGCCTTTCCGTGGCGCGGCGCGGCGACCATGACCGACAACTACGGCAACACCTACTCCATCGACTGGCGTTACCCGCAACGCATCGTCGGCATCGCCGTGATCAGCCGCAGCGGGGTCAAGGGCAACTTCACCATCGCGCCGGGATCGAGCCGCACGGCCAGCTGGATCTTCAGCCGCAGCGTCGCGTCGACGCCGGTCGGCAATGTGTTCGCAGCCGACCTGCCGGTGGAGGATCTGCAGCCCATCCCCGGCCAGCAGAAGGTGCGCGTGGGCAACCAGTATTCGCTGGACTTCCAGCAACTGCGTGGTGGTTCGCTGGGCCTGCTCGGCGATGGCAGCAGCAATCGCGGCGAGCAGGCGGCCGCGGGCGTGGGACTGCTGCTCGACGCATTGTCGAAGAAGAAGCACCGCTAAGACCGCGGTAAACGCGCGCCGCCGTCGAAGCCCGCGGACGGGCTCCGACGGACCCGGCGCGGTTCCCGGGATGCGGCCGGCTCCGCTTAGCGGCCCGGGACCGTCGGCGCCAGCACCGCCTCGGTCACGCTGCTGCCATCGTGGCCGAACATCGAATGGCTTTCCTCGGTACGCCGCGACACCGCCAGCAGGCGCGTGCCGATCTGCCGCAACGCGTACTCGGTGGTGGTGCCGAATTCGATGCTGATGAGCAGCTTGCGTCCCTTGATCGCCAGCATGTTGCGCACCGCCACCGGCACGCCGTCGGCGCCCAGCCACACACTGAGCTGGCCGACGTACTTCTTGACCGACATCTCCTTGTTCGCTGACGGCGGCATCGGCACGTCGAACACCAGCAGGCGCGCCGGCTTGCCGTCGCGGGTGTCGTCGCGCTGGCTGGCCAGGGTCGCGCCGTCGAGCTGGCGCAGCAGTACCGGCGCGTAGTTCACCATCGGCTGCACGTTGACCGGGCTCAACTGGCCGAGCAGGTCCTGCACCGGCGTCGGCGCATCCTTGTTCTTCGCGTTCACCGCCGCCTCGGCCGCGGCACGTTGCAGCAGCTCCGGCGGAAAATGCAGCTCCAGGCCATCGGTGCCGCTGCGCACGCCCAGCTGCAACTGCGCGCGCTCGGTCTTGCCGTCTTCCTTCTTCACCGTGCTGCTGACGCGCGCCGTGGCCAGCAGCGGCTGCGCCGGCTGCAGCTTGACCAGCGTGGCGCGCAGGTCCGACACGGCATCGGCCCGGGCCGGCGCCGGCAAGGTCAGCGCGGCGAGCAGCGCCGCCAGGATCACGCGTGAGGTCATGGTGCGGTTCCGGTCGACAAGGGCGGCCAGTATCGCCTGCCCGCGCGGCGCGTACACGGCCGGTGCCCCCGGCGGTTCAGCCGGCGTGCTTGTGCGGCACCGCGCGCACGGTCGGCTCGAACAGGATGCCCACGCGGCTGGCCGGCGCCTCGCGATACAGGCCCAGCACGCAGTGCTCCGCGCGCAACGCAAAGTCCGCGTAATAGACCACGCCCGGATAGGGCACGAAGGTCAGGTCGGGCGAACACGAATACATCCGCTGGTAGCCGCTGGCCACCAGCACCTTGAAAAGCATCAGGCGCTCGCCCGTCGGCACCTGCAGCTCGCCGTGGCTGCTCTTGAGGTCGTAGCACCGGCGACCATCGCAGAAACTCAGCGGCATCGCCTGACTCGCCAGATTCGGCGACAGCTTGATCGTGGCCAGCGGCTGGCCGGCCGCCGGCTGGTACATCGGCAGCCCCGCGCAGCCGCCAAGAAGGGCAGCGGCCACGGCGGGCAGCAGCCGGCGGCTGAAGCGACCGGCACTCATCGTTGGCCTCCTTGCGCATGGATATAAGAGGCGTAGCGCTTCTCGACCCCGTCCGCATCGAGGTCGCCGGCGGAGTAATCCTGGTCGAACAGCACGAACACCCAGTCGCCCATGGCGCCCGCCACCCGACCTACCGTGAGGTCCATGCTGGGGCGGTCGCGGATCGCGTCCGGCAGCGATTCGTACAGGCGGAAGTACGGCTTGTGCCGCTGCAATGCCAGTTCGGCACAGCGATACATCAGATAGGCATGGGTGGTGTCGCGGTCGATGTAACCGTTGCCGGAGAAACCCACCTTGAGCAGTTCGCCGGGGCCGGGCTGCTCCCAGTAACCGCCGGTGTAACCGCGGATCACCCCCTTGTCGGAGTGATACCCCGTGGCACAACCGCCAAGCAGCGCGGCAGCCACCATCGCCAACATCCTGCTTCCCATTCCCTTTCCCCTGTTCCCTCGCCAGCCTGTCGCGGCGAAAAACCGCCTCGATCGGTCCCCGCCGACGCGTGCTGCGGGATCATGCACGGCCACTCCGGTGGCCGCAAGCGATTCAGGTCATAGCGCGGCACAGCTGGGCGAACGCCTTGGTGATGGCGTGCGGGTCGATCACGCCATAACCAAACGTCACCGCCGGCTCGATCGTGCGCGTCATCGCGTAATCGGCGGTGGATTCGGCGCCGGCGGCGTAGCGCAGGATGGTCGGCATGAGCCGGGCCGCCCGCGCGGGGTCGCGGAATCGTGCGGCCAGGTGCAGGCCCGCTTCGGAAGGAATCGGTTGCAGCCAGCGGCCGAGCAGGTGCTGCAGCCCGTCGAGCAGCGCCGCGCGGCGCTCGGCGTAGATCGGCCGCATGTGGCGCACGTGCCGCGCGAGGTGGCCGTCGCGGATGAAGGCGGCCAGCGCGGCCTGGGTGATGCCGTCGCAATGCGAGTCGACGCAGTGCTTGACCGTGACCAGCCCGCTGCGCGCCCACGCCGGCGCCACCACGAAGCCCTTGCGCAGCGAGGGGAACATGCTCTTGGAGAAGGTGCCGACGTAGAACACCAGCGCGTCGCCATCCAGCGTCTGCAAGGCATCCAGCGGACGGCCGCCGAAGCGGAACTCGCCGTCGTAATCGTCCTCCACGATCACCGCGCGGTGGCGGCGCGCGAAGTCGAGCAAGTCAGCGCGGCGACGCAGCGACATCGCCACGCCGGTGGGCGACTGGTGCGAAGGCGTGACGCTGATGATGCGCACATCCTCGGGCAGGCGCTCGACGCACAGGCCTTCGTCGTCGACCGGCAGCGGCACCAGTTGCGCGCCGGCGGCGGCAAACGCGGCGCGCACCGGCGGGTAGCCCGGCTCCTCCACCGCCACCTTCGTCTGACCCGGCGTGACCAGCAGGCGGGCGATCAGGTCGAACGCCTGTTGTGCGCCGGAGGTGACGATCACGTCGTCGGCGCCGCAGGCCACGGCGCGGGCAAACGCCACGTGCTGCGCGATCGCCTCGCGCAATGCGGGGATGCCTTGTGACGGCGCATAGGCGAACGGTTCGCGCGCGCTCCTGCGCAGCGTCTGCGCCATCAGCCGACGCCAGACCTCGTGCGGGAAATGGCGATGATCGGGAATGCCCAGACGGAAATTGCGTTCGGGCAGGCTGCGCGCCGGCGACGGCTGCAGGAACGGCGTGCGCCACGCCGGCGCAAAACGCGATTCGTCCACGCCCGCGCGCGCCGGCTTCGACCGGCGCCGCGCGAATTCGGCGACCTGCGGCCGGGCGCCTTGACGCGGCACCAGGTAGCCCTCGGCAATCAGCAGGTCGTAGGCGGCAACCACCGTATTGCGCGCCACGCCCAGGGCCTCGGCCACCTTGCGCGTGGCGGGCAGTGCGGCGTGCGGCGGCAGGCGGCCGTCCAGGATCGCCGCGCGCAATTGCTGGTGCAGCGCCTGCGTGAGCGTGCCTGCGCCGCGCGGCAGCTGCACGGGGAACGGGAAAACTGGTTCCATCGAATCTCTCCCGAATGGATCAATCAAGGGTCCAGATTATGCCTAGAGTCTGCACCGTAGGGCGGGCGCCGTCCGCCGTTCCCGACCATCACGCATCCCGGAAAGCTGGCGGGCAATGCCCGCCCTACGCGAGGCCAGACCATGACGAAAGCCATCTGCGAAACCTGCGGCACCCAGTACCCGAACACTCCCGCGCATTGCGCCGTCTGCGAGGACGAGCGCCAGTACGTCGGCGCAGGCGGCCAGACCTGGACGACGCACGAGGCGCTGAAAACCACCCACGCGCTGCGCCTGCAGGATGAAGCCGGCGTGCTCGGCATCGGGCTGACGCCGACCTTCGCGATCAACCAGCGCGCGCTGTACCTGCCCACCGACGCGGGCAACATCCTGTGGGAAGCCTTGAGCCTGGTCACCGACGAAGCGGTCGCCGCGCTGCAGGCGCGCGGCGGCGTGGACCTGATCGCGATCTCGCATCCGCATTTCTACGCTTCGATGCTGGAGTGGAGCGAGGCGCTTGGCAACGTGCCGATCCTGCTGCACGAGGCGGACCGCGAGTGGGTGCGCCGGCCCTCGCCGAACGTGCAGTTCTGGCGCGGCGACAAGCACCGCCTGTCCGACGCGGTGACCCTCATCAACAGCGGCGGCCACTTCCCCGGCAGCACCGTGCTGCACTGGAAGGACGGGCCGCGACCCGGCGGCGCGCTGTTCTCCGGCGACGCCCCGCACGTGGTCAGCAACCGTCGCCACGTTTCGTTCATGCGCAGCTATCCCAACTTCACGCCGATGCCGCCCGACGCGGTGCGCGGCATGCAGGCGCGCCTGGCCGGCTACGCGTTCGAGGATGTCTACGGCTTCACCTGGGGCCGCAACATCATCGGCGGCGGCCGCGCCGCGGTCGACGCCTCGTTCGAACTCTACCTTTCCGCCATCGCCGCCTGAGCCGCGCCCATGACCACGCCCTCTCCACGCCTGCACGACTACCTGCCCGCCCGCTTCAGCACCGCCACCGCGCGGCACTGGGTGCCTTCCTCCACGCCCGGCAAATCGTCCAGTCCGCTGCGTTTCTTCGCCGACGACCGCGGCTTCGTCGAGCTGCTGCGCATGGAGCCGGGCGTGGTGATGCCGCTGCATCGCCACACCGGCGAGATCCATGCCTACAACCTCAGCGGTACGCGCAAGCTGTGCACCGGCGAGCTGATCGGCCCCGGCGATTACGTCTACGAGCCGCCGGGCAACACCGACTGGTGGAAGGTCGTCGGCGATGAGCCGATGCTGGCGCTGGTGATCGTGATGGGCACGGTCGAGTTCCTCGGCCCCGGCGGCGTGGTGACTGGACGTGCATCGGCCAGCAGCCAATGGGCGGAGTACGAAGGCCATTGCCGTTCGCTGGGCGTGGCGACGCCGGACCTCCGCGATCGTTGAACGCAGCCCCGCGGTGGCTCAGCCACGGGGGCGACAGCAGGCTTCCCCGCCGTGTCGAAATCGCCGCCCGCCGATCGTCGCTCCGATGACGAGCACCGTCGCTCCTCGCCTCCACCACCGGAAAACCCGCATGCCCAAGATGATCTTCGTGAACCTGCCGGTCGCCGACCTCAAGAAGTCGATGGCCTTCTACGCCGCCATCGGCTTCGTCAACAACCCCCACTTCACCGACGACACCGCCGCATGCATGGTGTGGAGCGAGACCATCCACGTCATGCTGCTCACCCACGCCAAGTGGCGCACGTTCACCGCGCGGCCGATACCGGATGCCGGCGCCAGCGAGGTGATGCTGGCGCTCTCCCTCGATGACCGTGCCGCGGTCGACGCCATGAACGACACGGCCGCGGCGAACGGCGGCACCGCCGACATCAACCCCGTCCAGGAATACGGCTTCATGTACGGCCGCGACCTGGCCGATCCCGACGGCCACGTGTGGGAAGCGTTCTGGATGGACCCGGCCGCCATCCCGGCGGGTTGAGCACGCCGGAGCATTGCCGGGTCATCGATCGTTCCCTGCATCAAGCCGAAGCCGGCCGCCGCTTGCCGGCGGTCACGCGCCTGGCCGGCGCGCAGGTGCCGCCGGACTGGCTGCAGCAGTGGTCGGTGAGGTAGCCGACCAGCTCGTCCATCGCCTCCATCACCGGCGCGTAATAGATGAAGCGCCCGCTTTGCCGGCTGCTCACCAGGCCGGCGTGCGACAGCTCCTTCAGGTGGAAGGACAGCGTGGCGTTGGGCAGGCCCAGCTTCTCCGCGATCGCGCTGGCGGCCAGTCCTTCCGGCGCGTGCTCGACCAGCAGCCGGTAGACCGCCAGGCGCGATTCCTGGGCGAGCGCGGCGAGGATGGTGATGGCTTGCCTGTTCTGCATGGCGCTACTCCCGGGCCGATTCATACCAGCGCTTGCTGCGGTTGACGATGCGCACCACCGACAGCATCACCGGCACCTCGATCAGCACGCCCACCACGGTCGCCAGCGCCGCGCCGGAATGCACGCCGAACAGGCCCACCGCGGTGGCCACTGCCAGCTCGAAGAAGTTGCTGGCGCCGATCAGCGCCGACGGGCCGGCCACGCAGTGCGGCACGCCGAAGCGGCGGTTGAGCCAGTAGGCCAGGCCGGCGTTGAAATACACCTGGATCAGGATCGGCACCGCCAGCAGCGCGATGATCGCCGGTTGCTCGAGGATCTGCCGGCCCTGGAAACCGAACAGCAGCACCAGCGTGGCCAGCAGCGCGCCCAGCGACACCGGCCCCAGCCGCTGCAGCAGTTTCTGCAGGCGTGCCTCGCCGCCATGCGCCAGCAGCTGGCGCCGCAGCAGCATGCTGAGCGCCACCGGCACCACGATGTACAGCAGCACCGACAGCAACAGCGTGTTCCACGGCACCGTGATCGAGGAGATGCCCAGCAGCAGCGCCACGATCGGCGCGAACGCCACCACCATGATGGCGTCGTTCAGCGCGACCTGGCTCAGCGTGAACGCCGGCTCGCCGCGGCACAGGTTGCTCCACACGAACACCATCGCCGTGCACGGCGCGGCGGCCAGCAGGATCAGGCCGGCGATATAGGAGTCGAGCTGTTCGGCCGGCAGCTGGCCGGCGAACAGGTGGCGGATGAAGATCCAGCCCAGCAGCGCCATCGAGAACGGCTTCACCGCCCAGTTGACGAACAGCGTGACGCCGATGCCCTTCCACTGCCGGCGCACGCCGCCGAGCGCGCCGAAGTCGATCTTCAGCAGCATCGGGATGATCATCAGCCAGATCAGCACGGCGACCGGCAGGTTCACCTGGGCCACCTGCATGCCGCCCAGCGCCGCGAAGCTGCCGGGCAGCAGGTGGCCCAGCAGCGTGCCGGCGACGATGCACAGCAACACCCAGAGCGTGAGCCCGCGCTCGAAGAAGCCGATGCGGGCGCCGTCCGGAGAAACCGCGTCGGCGGCGAGTGCGGCGGATGGCTGGTTCATGCGTGGGCTTCCTCGCCGGTGAGGCTGCCGATGCGGTCGAGCGCCTGTTTCAGTTCGTCGCGGCCCATCGTTTCCACCGGCAGCTGCAGCAGCGCGGTGATCCGACGCACGATCAGCGCGTGCGCACGCCGGAACGCCGCGGCGGCGTCCGCGTCCCGGGCGGCAGCCGGATCGGGCAGGCCCCAGTGACTCTTCACGAAATCGCCGAACAGCAGCGGACAGGTCTCGCTGGCGGCGTTGTCGCAAACCGTGATCACGATGTCCAGCGGCGGCGCGCCCGCTTCGGTGAAGCGGTCCCACGACTTGCTGGCGAGTCCCTCGGTGGCGATGCCGTGGGCCTGAAGTTGCTCGATCGCGTGGGGGTTGACGCGCCCGGTCGGCTGGCTGCCGGCGCTGAACGCCGCGAAGCGCCCCGCGCCCAGGTGATTGAGGGTGGCCTCGGACAGGATGCTGCGGGCCGAATTGCCGGTACAGATGAACAGGACACGACACGGGTGCATGGGCGGCGGTTCCGGATTGGCTTCCATATTTCCATGATTATAGAATCATCAAACCAACGCAACAGGAATCGCCGTGATCCCGGACCTGCCCCATGTCGCCGCCGAGGTGCTGGACACCCCCAGCCTGGCCAAGCTGGCCCTGCCGGCCGACGCCGGCCACCCGCCGCGCATCCTGATCCTGTACGGCTCGCTGCGCCCGCAGTCGTTCAGCCGCAAGCTGGCGCTGGAAGCCGAGCGCATCCTGCGCCACTTCGGCGCCGAGACGCGGGTGTTCGATCCGCACGAACTGCCCATCCTGGACAGCGTGCCGGCCAGCCACCCCAAGGTGCAGGAACTGCGCGCGCTGTCGCTGTGGTCCGAGGGCCAGGTGTGGGTCAGCCCCGAGCGGCACGGCACGATCACCGGCGTGTTCAAGAACCAGATCGACTGGCTGCCGCTGGAGGACGGCAGCGTGCGGCCCACCCAAGGGCGCACGCTCGCGGTGATGCAGGTCAGCGGCGGCTCGCAGTCGTTCAACGTGGTGAATGCGCTGCGCGTGCTGGGCCGCTGGATGCGCATGCTGACCATCCCGAACCAGTCCTCGGTGGCCAAGGCCTGGCAGGAGTTCGACGACGACGGCCGGATGAAACCCTCGCCGTTCTACGACCGCGTGGTGGACGTGATGGAGGAGCTGTTCAAGTTCACCCTGCTGGTGCGCGGGCGCAGCGACTATCTGGTCAGCCGCTACAGCGAACGCAAGGGCGCCGCCGCGACGAAGGCGCTGACGGCCGCGGCCGAGGTACTGGAAAGCGCGGCGACGGCGGGCAAACCTGCCTGCTGCAGCAGCGGAGCCTGTTGAGCCCGCGACGGACGTCCGCCGCAACCGCCGGCTAGGCCGGCGCATCCTCCGCCGCCACGAAGCCGCCGGTCTGTCGCCGCCACAGTCGCGCGTAGAGGCCTTCGTGCGCGATCAGCTCGGCGTGGGTGCCGGTCTCGACGACCTGCCCCTTGTCCAGCACCACCAGCCGATCCATCCGCGCGATGGTGGACAGGCGATGCGCGATCGCAATCACCGTCTTGCCCTGCATCAGCAGGTCGAGACTTTCCTGGATCGCCGCTTCCGCCTCGGAGTCCAGTGCGCTGGTGGCTTCGTCCAGCACCAGGATCGGTGCGTCCTTCAGCAGCACGCGGGCGATCGCGATGCGCTGGCGCTGGCCGCCGGAGAGTTTCACGCCGCGCTCGCCGACCAGGGCGTCGTAGCCGACCCGGCCTTCGCCATCACTGAGGGTGGGAATGAATTCGTCGGCACGGGCCTTGCGCACCGCCGCGGCAACCTGCGCTTCGCCGGCGTCCGGACGTCCATACAGGATGTTGTCGCGGATCGAGCGATGCAGCAGCGAGGTGTCCTGGGTGACCACGCCGATCTGCGAGCGCAGGCTTTCCTGGGTGACATGGGCGATGTCCTGGCCGTCGATCAGGATGCGCCCGGCCTCGAGGTCGTACAGCCGCAGCAGCACGTTGACCAGGGTGGACTTGCCCGCACCGGACGGCCCGACCACGCCGATCTTTTCGCCCGCGCGCACGGCCAGGTCCAGCCCGGCGATCACCCCGCCCTGCTTGCCGTAGTGGAAATGGATCTGCTCGAAGCGCACCGCGCCGTTGGTCACCTCCAGCGGCATCGCGCCGTCGCGGTCCTGCACCGCGCGCGGCTGGGCGATGGTGGTGATGCCGTCCTGCACCGTGCCCACGTCCTCGAAGATGCCGTTGACCACCCACATGATCCAGCCGGACATGTTGTTGATGCGGATCACCAGCCCGGTCGACAGCGCGATCGCGCCCACCGTCACCCGCCCCTCGCTCCACAGCCACAGCGCCAGCGCCGAAGTGCCCACGATCAGAAAGCCGTTGAGGGTGGTGATGCTGGCGTCCAGTGCGGTGGTGATGCGGGTCATCCGGCGCAGCTTGTCGGTCTGCTCCATCATCGCCTCGGCCACGTAGGCTTCCTCGCGCCGCGTATGCGCGAACAGCTTCAGCGTGAGCACGTTGCTGTAGCCGTCCACGATCCGGCCCATCAGTTTCGAGCGCGCCTCCGAGGCCTTCCAGGAGCGCTGCTTCAGCCGCGGCACGAAGAACGCCAGCAGGCCCACATAGGCGAACACCCAGGCAAACAGCGGCGCGGCCAGCCAGAAATCCGCCTGGGCAAACAGCACGATGGCGCTGCCGGTATAGATGGTGACGTACCAGATCGCATCGACGATCTGCACCGCCGATTCGCGCAGCGCACCGCCGGTCTGCATGATGCGGTTGGCGATGCGCCCGGCGAAGTCGTTCTGGAAGAAGCCCAGGCTCTGGCGGATCACGTAGCGATGGTTCTGCCAGCGGATGCGATTGGTCAGGCTGGGCACGATGGCCTGGTTCACCAGCAGGTCGTGCGCACCGATCGCCAGCGGGCGCGCGATCAGCGCCACGAAGCCCATCCACAGCAGTTCGTTGCCGTGCTGCCGGAAGAAATCTGCCGGCGGCGCGCCCCTGGCCATGTCCACGATGCTGCCGATGAAGCCGAACAGCGACACCTCGATGATCGCCACCACGAAACCCAGCACGATCGCCACGGCGAACACCGGCCACGCCTGGCGCAGGTAGAACGCATAGAAGCGCCACACCGACTGCGGCGGCATGCCGTCGACGGGTTCCTTGAATGCGTCGATGAGGGATTCGAACCAGCGGAAGATCATCGGTGCGCGCGGACAGCGGGGAGACCGATAGCGTGGATGGCGCCCGGCTTCGACGCAAGCGCCGAAGCCGGGCCGCCGTTCATCGGGCCGGACAGGCTACCGGTTCTTCCGCCGAGGCCCGCAGGCGCGATCGCGATCCGACCGCGCCACGAACAGGACGATGAAAATGGCGATGATGGCTGCCCACATGGGAACTCTCCTTGCAAGTTATGGAAACGACGATCACGGCTGCCGTGACGCGCGTTGGTCCGTGCCGTTCTGGTGCAGCACCAGTGCCTCCACCTTGCCGGCCGGATCGCGTTCGAAACCCAGCTGCGCGTCGACCATGGTGTAGAAGAAATGGTCCTTCGCCTTCGCATACACGGGGTATGCGGCCTGGCCGGTAAGCTGGACGTAGAGCTGGTCATGCACGACGGTGACAGCGAACTCCACGCCGGCACCCAGCACATAACGCCCGACGTAATCGTGCAGCAGCGCCGGGTCGAGCCGCACGCTGGACGTGCCGTCCGCGGCGCGCGCCGAGTCCGTGCGCGGCGCGCGCCGGTCGCGACCGCCCTGGTGCAGGGTCAGGGCGTCGACCTTGCCGTCGGCACCGCGCCCGAAGTCGATGGTGATCGGCGCGATCCTGGCGAAGAAGACACCCGGCGCGCTGGCGAACAACGGTATCGCACCCTGCCCGGTCCCCTGCACAAACAACTGGTCGGCACGGCGGAACACGGTCAACGCAAAGTCCGGCGCCAGCCGGTACTGGCCGACGCAGGCATCCAGCTGCGCGCCCGACAGCGCGATCGCCTTGTGCACCACCGGCAAGGGTGCCGACGGCAGCAAGGCGGCGAAGCCCAGCTCCTGCGGCGCGCTGGTGGCATTGGTCAGGATCACCACGCCGCGCCGGCCGTCGGGCGTGAAGCCGATGAAGCTGCTGTAGCCACCGGTCTCGCCGTTGTGCCAGATCACGTCGCCGCCGGCCGTATGGTGGGTCATCCAGGCCAGGCCGATGTGGTCACCGCCGCCGATGTCGCGCCGCGGCGCCTGCGCCAGCCGCATGGCCGCGGCCAGCGGTGTCTGCAGCTGGCCCATGCTGGCCTGCAGATAACGCAGCATGTCGTCGCCGTCGCTCAGCAGGCCGCCGGCACCGGCCAGCGCGCCGAAGTCCCAATGCCTGGCGGCCTGCCCCACCTCGTCGTGACCCGGGGCAAGACGCGCGCGCACGGCGGGCGTCAGCCCGGTGCCGGTGGACCGCATGCCGAGCGGCGCCAGCACCTCGCGCCGTACCAGTTCAGCGTAGGAAAGCCCGGCGTGCCGGGTCAGCGCATCGCCAAGCAGGCCGAAGCCGAGGTTGGAGTATTCGTAAGCCGCGCCGGGGTCACGCGGCAGCTGGTAGCCGGCCAGGAAGGCCTTGAGCCGGTCGCGACTGTAATCGGCGTACGGATTGCCGAGGTCCGCCGGTTGCAGGTTGCCCGGCAGCCGCGGCAGGCCGGAGAACTGCTCGGCCAGCAGGCCCAGCGTGATCGACTTGCCGTGGCGCGCCGGGATGCTGAAATCCGGCAGCAGGTCGGCCACCGGCGTATCCAGGCTGAGTGCCTTCGCCTGCACCGCCTCGGCCAGCAGCAAGGCGGTGAAGGTCTTGGTCACCGAGCCGATCTCGAACATGGTCTCGCCGTCCGGCGCGCGGCCGTCGGCCAGCCTGCCGAAACCGGCGATCTGGCTGCGGCCGTCGTCGACCATCACCACCACCATCGCCGGATACGTACCGGCCTCAACATATTGCTCGGCCACCTGCGCGATGCGCGCGGGCAACACCGGCGCCTCGGCAGCGGTGGCCGTGCCCAGCGCAGCCGCCAGCGCGGCGCCCAGGATGAGTCTCGTGACGGATTTCATTCCTCGCGTCTCCGTTTCGTGGGAGCGGCCGGTGCAGGGATGCCCTGCATCACGGTCGCCAGTTGGCGCCGATAGTTGGCCAGCGCGCGCCGGCCGGCCGGCGTGATGCACAGCTCGGTCAGCGGGCGCTTGCCGCGAAAACTCTTCTTCACCTCGATCAGGCCGCCGGCCTCGAGCTTGCTCATGTGGCTGGACAGGTTGCCCTTGCTGAGCCCGCTGACCTGCTCGAGAAAGCCGAACTCGACCAGCTTGGCCCCCGACAGCACCGCCAGGATCAGCAGCCGCGCCGGTTCGTGCACCAGCCGGTCCAGCGCCATGACTTCGGTGATGTCGCCCGGTGCGCTCATGCCTCGTCCTCCTGCCCGGGACGCAGTTGCTGCAGGCGCTGGCGCAGTTGCTGGAACTGGCGATGCTCGCGCACGCCATTGGCGATCATCACCAGCGCGGCCAGCGGAAACATCAGCGCCACCAGCGACATCTGCGTCGCCTGCGGCGTGTGGGTGGTGCCGATCAGCGGGTAATAGCCGCCGCCGCTGACCATCGCCGCCTGGCAAAACAGGAACACGCCCACGATGAAATCGAGCGGGCTGCGCAGCCAGCGCCACGCGGCCGGCACCAGCAACCACAGCAGCGCCAGGTAGCCGATCATCCCCGGCGCCAGCGACCACGGGTGCGGCCGCGCGGCAAACGCCAGGCCGACGGTGATCACCAGCGCCACCAGCAGCACCCCGCCGACGCAGAACCAGTGCGTGCGCCGCTCCGCCGGCGTCTCCTGCTCTTCGACGTGGCCCCAGCGCTGGTAGTAGCGACGCGTCATCCAGCCCTTGGCCAGCAGCCACACCGCGGGAATCGCGATCAGCACCGCACTGGCCACCGCCACGCCATGCAGCAACTGCCCGCCGAAGTAGGCGAGCAAACACAGCACCCCGCCGAGCACGGAGGACAGCCCGCCGGCGTTGCGCGAATAGCGCGCATAGCTTCGCGTCAGCCCTTCGAGATCCTGCAGGCGATCGTGGACTTCGTCACTCATCGGGGGTTCCTCTCGAAATATGCAAATAGGTTTGCATTACAAACTAGTTGACGTCAAGTGCCCGGTCCGCCCAGCCCAATCTGAACGCACGCCTTGCGGCCTTCGCGGCACCCTCGCCGTGGCGATTGACCACCCGCCACGACGCTCCGATCATGCGCGGATGCCCATGCCGTGCCGGTTCGTCCTCCTTGCGCTGTTGTGTCTCGGCAGCTTCGCCGCACAGGCGCAGGGCGACGCCGCGCCGGCCGCCGCGGCGTCCTCCGCCACGCCGGCGCAGGCCATGCAGCTGCTGGACGATCGCCTGGACACGATCAAGGCGACGCTCAAGTCCAAACACCCGGACACCCCACTGGCCGACCTGCGCGGCACCGCGCTGGCCGTGCAGGACCAGGCGCGCCAGCTGGCACTCGACCTCGCGCCGCAGATGGCGGCCGTGCAGGCCCAGCTCGACGTGCTGGGGCCGGCGCCGGCCAGGGACGCGCCACCGGAAGCCATCGGGGTCGCCACGCAGCGCCGGCAACTCGACAAGGCGCTGGCCGGCCTGGATGCGCAGGTCAAACAGGCGCAGCTGCTGGGCCAGAACGCGTTGCAACTAGCCGCGCAGATCACCGGCCTGCGCAACGACGAGTTCCAGGCCCGGTTGGCATCGCGCACGGCGTCGCCCTTCAGCAGCGCGTTCTGGAGCGAGCCGGCGCGCAGTTTCCCCGATGACCTGGCGCGGCTGGATCGTCTCGGCGGTCGCCTGGCCGATGCCTGGAGCGAGGCATGGCAACCGCCGAACCGCACGCCGTTGCTGCTGTGCCTGATCGGCGCGTTGCTGTGGCTGGGCGTGGGCCGCTGGCTGCTCGACGGGCTGCTGTTGCGCCTGGCCACGCGCCACGTGCCGGATGGCCACCTGCGCCGCAGCGCGATGGCGGTGGCGGTCGCGCTCACCGCGTTGCTCACCACCGGCCTCGCCGCCCAGCTGGTGTACCTGGGCCTGAACTGGAACGACATCCTCGCGACCGACCTCGACGCGCTGGCGCGATCGGCGGTGCGCCTGGTGCTGTTCGCCGCGTTTGTCACCGGGCTGGGCCGCGCGCTGCTCTCCGTGCGCCGGCCGAGTTGGCGCCTGCCGCCGCTGTCTGACCTCGCCGCGCAACGCTTGCGCATGCTGCCCTGGTTGCTCGGCGCCGCCGCGCTGCTGTTCGGCCTGATCGAGCGCATCAGCCGCACCATCGGCTCCAGCCTGCCGACCACGGTGGCCACGCGCGGCGCGGTGGCACTGGTGGTCAGCGGCTTGATCGCGGCGGGCTGGTGGCGTTTGCGCGGCGCGCGGCGGCAGGCGGCGGCCGAGGGCGTGGTCGAACATCGTCCGTTGTGGGTCGGCGCGCTCGGCGCCGGCGCGGTGCTCGGCGTGCTGGTGAGCTGGCTGGGCGTGGCCACCGGTTACATCGCGCTGGCCTTCTTCGCCGCGGTGCAGATGCTGTGGGTCGGCGTGGTGGTGGCCAGTGCGTGGCTGCTCGGCCACCTGTTGAACGACCTGATCCACATCGCGCTCTCGCCGCACGAACGCGGCGGCCAGCGGCTGCAGACATCCTTCCAGCTGGCGCCGCATGCGCTGGACCAGGCCGCTACCCTGCTCGCCGGCATCGCCAGGGTGCTGCTGACCCTGCTGGCCATTGCCATCGTGCTGACCCCGTTCGGCGCCGGCCCGGGCGACCTGCTGGCCAGTGCCGTGCGCACCTTCGGCAACCTGAAACTGGGCGATCTGCCGATCAATCCCGGCAACATCTTCCGGGCGGTGCTGGTGCTGGTGGTCGGCGGCGTGCTGCTGCACATGCTCAAGCGCTGGCTGCGCGAACAGTTGCTGCCCAAGTCGACGATGGAACCGGGCATGCAGGATTCCATCGTCACCCTGCTCGGCTACCTCGGCGGCCTGCTGGTACTGGTGCTGACCCTTGCCGCGCTGCACGTCAACCTGACCAGCATCACCTGGATCGTCAGCGCGCTGTCGGTGGGCATCGGCTTCGGCCTGCAGGCGATCGTGCAGAACTTCATCTCCGGCCTGATCCTGCTGGTGGAGCGGCCGGTGAAGGTGGGCGACTGGGTCAGCCTCAACGAGGTCGAGGGCGACATCCGCCGGATCAATGTGCGCGCCACCGAGATCCAGTTGTGGGATCGCTCCACCGTGATCGTGCCGAACTCGCAGCTGATCACCGAAAACGTGCGCAACGTGACCCAGGCCAATGCGCTGGGCCGCGTGCAGATCAAGCTGCCGATGCCGCTGGACACCGATGCCGACAAGGTACGGGCATTGGCGCTGGAGGTACTCGGCGCACACCCGCGCACACTGGCCGCGCCGGCGCCCTACGTGCAGCTGGACGGCCTCGATGCCGGTTCGATGACCTTCAACTGCGTGGCCTACGTCGGCAGCCCCCGCGACACCAGTGGCGTGAAGAGCGAGCTGCTGTTCGAACTGCTGCAGCGCCTGCGCCGCGCGCGGCTGCCGCTGGTGCGCGCGCAACTGGTGCGCACGCTGCCACCGCTGGCCGAGGAAGACGAACACACGGGTTGAGCCGGCACGCTAGACTGCCGCCTATCCACGGAGACGAGCCGATGGGATTCCAGTACTGCCAGCCCGGTGCACCGCTGGACAAGCTGATCGCGAAGGTATGGGACTGGGACATGCCGCCCGCGGCGCATCGCCACGAGCGCGTGCTGCCGCAACCCGGGGCGCAGCTCATCATCAACCTGCACGAGGACGAAACCCGCGTCTACACCGACGACGCGGCGCGGCGCTGCATCCGCTCGTCCGCCTGCGTATTGGGCGGTCCCACCCTGCGCAGCGAGATCATCGACACCGCCGAACAGATCCGCGTGATGGGCGTGGTGTTCCGCCCCGGCGGTGCCCACGCGCTGACCGGCGAGGACGCCACCACGCTGATCGGACGGGACATCGACCTGGGCGACCTGTTCGGCCGGGCCGCCGCGCTGTTGCGCGAGCAATTGCTGGAAATCGCCGCGCCGCACGACCGCCTGCGCCTGCTGACCGGGTGGCTGGAGCGCCGCCTGTACAGCACGGCCCTGCATCCCGCCATCGCCTACGCGCTGGACCGCCTGTCCGACGCGCCGCAGGTGCAACGCATCGCGCCGCTGGTGCGCGAGGCGGGCTTGTCCGAGCGCCGCTTCGGCCTGCTGTTCCAGCGCCAGATAGGCATGCGCCCCAAGCACTACACGCGGCTGCTGCGCTTTCGCGCGGTGGTGGATCATGCGGCAGCGCAGCCCACGGTGAACTGGAGCCAGGTGGCAGCCGACGGCGGCTATTTCGACCAGGCCCACCTGACCCACGAGTTCCGCCAGTTCGCCGGCGTCACGCCGAGCGCCTTCATGGCCGCGCGCGGTCCGTATTCGAACCACCTGCCGCTCGACTGAGCGACGGAAATCTACAAGACCGCTACACCCCGCCGGGCTAATCTGGTCGCGTCCCTGCAGGACCGTGACGTCGTTTCGCGCAAGCGGAACGACCGCGCCACCCGCTCTGCGAAATTCCACCACGGAGGTACCCATGGAACAGTCCGGCGGCAGCACCATCATCCCTTGCCTGCGCTATCGCGATCCCCACGCGGCCATCGACTGGCTCTGCCAGGCATTCGCTTTCGAACGGCATGCGGTCTACGAAAACGACGCCGGCCAGGTCGAGCACGCACAACTGGCCTACGGCCGCGGCATGATCATGCTTGGCGGCGTGCGCCATGACGATTTCGGCCGGCACATTGCGCAACCCGACGAGATCGGCGGCCGCGAAACGCAGTGCGCCTGCGTGACCGTGACCGACTGCAAGGCCCACTACGAGCGGGCGAAGGCCGCCGGCGCGGTGATCGTCGATGACTACGCCGAAAAGGACTACGGCGGAGCAGGCTACAGCTGCCACGACCCGGAAGGCCACCTCTGGTACATCGGCAGCTACGACCCGTGGCAGCCGGAGTGATCCGAAACCGCGCGGGCGGCGGCCCGCGAGACGCGTAGGGCGGGCACTGCCCGCCGGCTTCACGTGCGGGCGCGGGCGGCGGGCGGTGCCCGCCCCACGGCACGACAAGGATCAGGGAGCGGTGACGGGCTTCAGCTTGGAATCCGGCCGCGCAACGGCATACATCGCCCAGCTGATCTGCTTGAGCAGGCCGTGGTGGTCCTCGCCGATCCAGTACAGGTTGCCGTGGGTGCGGTCGGGCACGAAACGGAACTCCGTCTTCGCGCCCAGGCCATCGAGCACGGCTTTCAGTTTGTGCGCGGAACCGTCGAGATAGAACGTGTCGGCCGTGCCCACGTAGAGATGGATCTTGCCGTCCAGGTCGGGCTTCAACTGCGGCCAGTGCTGCTGCAGGCGATAGGCAATGTCGTAGTGATCGCGCCAGTACGCCACCACCGCCGGGTCGACGGCGCCGGTGTCGCGGTCGAACATCGGCACGGGCCGACCATCCTCACCGCGCGGCGAGAATACCCACTCGAACGAGGCCAACTGGCCGCCATAGCTGCCCAGCACGCGTTCGAGTTTCGCGAACTGCTCGAAGGTGCCCAGCACCTTGTCGTGGTTGCGCACCAGCGGATAGGCCGAGCCGTCGGGCCGGCGGTAGACGTTGGCATGCGGCGCGTAAAGATCCACGCCGGTGAAATCGTGGAAGTCGCTCGGATCGGGCGAGGTCGACCAGGTGCCACCGAACAGCTTCGGGTAGCGCGTCTGCAGCCACAGCGTGGCCCAGCCACCGGACGAGTGACCGTTGAGGAAGCGACCGTTGGCATCGGCGTCCATGCGGTAGTGCGCTTCGAGATGCGGGATCAACTCGGTGGTCAGCGCCTGTCCCCACGGACCGTTATTGACCGAGTCGGCAAACTCGTGGGTGCCGGTGGAGCTGGACTCGTCGAGGAATACCCAGATCATCGGCGGCATCTGCTGCCTGGCCATCGCCGCGTAGACGGTCGCCACCGGGCCGATCACACGCTCGTTGTTGCCGCCGAAACCCTGCGTGTAATAGACCGTCGGATAACGCACGGCAGCATGGGCGTCGTAGCCCGGCGGGGTGAGCACCCAGCCGCGCATGTGGATCGGCCGGCCCCAGAACGCACTCAGCGACGGGCTGATGAAATCGACCAGGTGCGCATGCGGGCGTGCCGCCGCCACACGTTCGCGCAGGTCCGGCGACGCCGATTCCGGCACGGCCCACGGGTCACCCTCTGCCGGCAAGGCCTTTGCCAGGACCAGTTTCGGCACGGCGGTCGCGGGCAGATGCAGCTTGACCACGTCGCTGAGCAGATCGCCGGCACCACGCCCGGTGTAGTTGTAGTCGTGGTTCACGTCGAGCACGGCCTGCACCAGGTAATCGCCCGCCGGCAGCTGCGACCACGGAGCCGGGTACGCCATGCGGTTGGTGTCGATGTCGATGGCCTGCCCCGGCGCCCAGTGGTCCACCTCGGCCGCCGCCACGCTGGTCACCGTGCCGCTGAACGGATTGGCGTCTACCGACTCGACCACGCTGCTCTTGCCCTTGGACTCCGCTTTGGCCGCCGCCTGCGCCGCCTTGGCATCGACCGCGAACAGCAGCAGCCGGCCCGAGGTCGCCTGGGTGCTGGCCGCACCCAGTTCGACGCGGATGTAGCGATGTTCCAGCGTGTTGTCGCTGCGCGCCTGGGCGACGCTGACCAGCAATCCGAATGACAGCAGGATCGTCACCGCATGACGACGATAGTTCATGTCCCTTCCCCTTCGGCATGGACGCCGCGAACGGCGCCGTGATGGATCACTTGTCCGCAGACGCCCCGGTGGCGACTTTCACCGGCACCAGTCGCAGATCCTGGAAATCGAAACTGAAATCGGTCAACGGCGAGATCGGCTGCATGCGCACTTCGCGGATCTTGCCGTCCATGTCCAGCGCGAAATCGACGAAGGCATCGGCGTCCAGCGAGCGGTCGTCCCAACGCACGGTGAAGCTGTCGTGCTGCCACGGCGTCATCGTGCCCACCAGCTGTTCGGTCTTGCTGAAGCGCATGCGCAGCTTGCCGTGTTCCTGGCTGACGGTGACGTCGCCATACCACGGGTCGCGATAGGTGCCGACGTAGTCGGCCAGCGGCAGCGAAGGTTTGCTGCGCTTGTCGCGCGCCTGTTCGTGCTTCGCCACGCTGTCGTCGGCCTTGGCCTGGGCGTGCTGCACGGCCTTCTCGTACACCGCCACCCAGTCGGTCTTGCGCGACGGGTCGAGGTACGCATCCAGCACGCGATACGTCACCGCGTTGAACGCGGCGCCGGACTGCTGGTTGGTCAGCACCACCACGCCGAGTTTCAGCGACGGCACCATCGTCACCCGAGAGACGAAGCCGGGCCAGCCACCCGTGTGCCAGACCAGCTTGCGGCCCTGGTACTGGCCGAGGAACCAGCCTTCGCCATAGCCGTAATAGTCCGGCGTCAGCGGTTCCAGCTCGGGGATCGACGCCTTCCTGATCGGGATCGGCGTGAGCATCGACCACATCTCGTGGTGGCTCTTTTCGGAGAACACCCGCTGCGGCTTGCCGTCGGCGCCCATCGTCGGCAACGCACCGCCGGCGAGTTGCACGTTCATCCACTTGGCCAGGTCGTGCACGCTGGAATAGATGCCGCCGGCGCCCGGATCGTTGAGCCAGGCCATCGGCGGCACCGGCTTGATGTCCTTGAACTCGTACGGAGCATGGCCGGTAGCCGCGTCCATGCCGGGCTTCAGGTAGGTCATGTCGATCAGCGATTCGTCCATGCCGACCGGCTTGAACAGGTGCTCGCGCACGTAGTCCGCATAGCTCTGCCCGGAAGCCTGCTCGATCACCAGGGTCGCCACCGCGAACAGGATGTTGTCGTAGGCGTAGTGGCTGCGGAAGCCGTTCTTCAGCGGCACCCTGGCCAGGCGTTCGACCACGTCCCGGGTGGTGTACGAGGTCGGCGGCCAGTACAGCAGGTCGCCCGCGCCCAGGTTCAGGCCGCTGCGGTGCGCCAGCAGGTCGCGGATGCGCATCTCGTGCGTCACGTACGGGTCGGACATGCGGAACCACGGCAGGTGGTCGATCACCCGGTCGTCCATGTCGAGTTTGCCGGCGTCGGCCAGCTGCTGCAGCGCCGCGGCGGTGAACGCCTTGGTGTTGGACGCGATCGCGAACAAGGTGTGCGCGTCGACCTGGTCCGGCTTGCCCAGCTCCTTCACGCCGAAGCCGCGCTCCATCACCACCTTGCCGTTCCTGACGATGGCCACCGCGATGCCGGGCACCTCGAAGGTCTTCAGCGTGTGGGCCATGTACGCGTCGAAATCCTGCAACTGCGCCGGCAGCAGCGGCTGCACGATGTCGCCGGTCGATACCGGCGGCGGCAGCTGCGGCTTGGCCGGAGCCTGCGCCAGCGCCGAAGTGCCGAGCACCAGCAAGGCATGGCCGGCCAGCAGCCGGAACGACAGCGCACGCATGGACCCGAATCGCTGGACCATCGAAGTTCTCCCCTCAGGCGACGATCCGCGCACTATCGCGAGAAATCGCCCGCAAGGCCAGTACGGCGAACGCAGCGGCCCAACTCGACGCCGGCGGCGCCAGCCGCGATCATGCGCAGATCAGCGCTCGAATCGAGGATCGCAATGAACACGCCGGCGGAATGGATCGCCCTGCACGCCCTGAAGCTGTGGGCGCTGCTGTTGCTGCTTGCCTTGCTGGCCGGCGACCTGGCCTGGCAGCGCAATGCGCGCTGGCAGCGCCGCGCCGTGCAGACAGGCCAGGCTCCGACGCTGCTGCGCTGGCGCGTCGGCCTGCTGCTGTGCCTGGTGCTGCTGTTGTTCTTCGGCGGCCTCGCGCTGGCGATTTCCGGCCAGCCGACGACCGGCCTGGGCGGCTTTGACACCAGCCTCGCCGCCAGCCTGCGCGCCCACCTGCCCGTGCCGGTGCTGCGCATGATCGCCGCGATCACTCATCTTGGCGACACCTTGTGGGTCGCCAGCGCGGCGGCCGTGGTGCTGCTGGTTCTGCTGCTGCGGCACCGATGGTCGCTGGCGGCGAGCTGGAGCGTGGCCCTGCTCGGCATCCTGCCGATCAATGGCGGACTGAAGGCGCTGTTCCGGCGCGTGCGGCCGCTGCACGACCACGGCTTCATCGTCGAGCCGGGCTGGAGCTTCCCCAGCGGGCACGCGTTCGGTGCCATGGTGTTCTACGGCATGCTGGCCTACGTGCTGCTGCGACTGACGCCGCGCTTCCATCGCGCAATCATCGCCGGCGCCGTGCTGATGATCGGGGTGATCGGCACCAGCCGCATCCTGCTGCAGGTGCATTACTTCAGCGACGTGCTGGCCGGTTACGCTACCGGCGCGGCGTGGCTGGTGCTGTGCGTGGGCACCGCCGAATGGCTGCGCCACCAGCCCGGAGGAGCCACGCCATGAACACGCACGGCACGATCCGCGTCGGCATCGGCGGCTGGACCTATGCGCCGTGGCGCGACAATTTCTATCCACCCAAGCTGGTGCAACGGCGCGAGCTGGAATACGCCAGCCGCCAGCTGCGCGCGATCGAGATCAACGGCACCTTCTACGGCGCGCAGAAACCGGCGACCTATGCGAAGTGGGCGGCGGAAACGCCGGAGGGTTTTGTCTTCTCGCTGAAGGCGCCGCGCTACATCACCGAAGGCAAGCGGCTGGCCGACACCGGCAAGGGCGTCAGCGGCTTCATCCACGGCGGTCTCGCCGAGATGGGCGACCGGCTGGGGCCGATCCTGTGGCAGCTGCCGCCGTCGCGACGGTTCGATGCCGACGACGTGGCGCCCTTCCTGGACGGCCTGCCGCGCGAGTTGAACGGAAAACCCCTGCGCCACGTGCTGGAAGTTCGCCACCCCAGCTTCGCCTGCGCGCCGTACGTGGAACTGGCCCGCGCACGAGGCGTGCCCACCGTGTTCACCGATTCGACCGAGTATCCCTCGCTGGCCGATCTCACCGGCGATTTCGCCTATGCCCGTTTGATGCGCAGCGTCGACGACATCCCGACCGGCTACGCGCCCGACGCGCTCGACCGCTGGGCCACGCGCGCACAAGCCTGGGCCGCCGGAGAGGACATCGCCGACCTTCCGCATGCCGCCAGCGTGCAGCCACGAGGCAAACCGCGCGACGTGTTCGTGTTCTTCATCAGCTCCGCCAAGCACCGCAACCCCGCCGCCGCGATGGCGTTGCAATCGCGCGTGGATGCGACGCCGTAGGGCGGGCACCACCCGCCGCACCCGGCCACAGACCAAACCGGGAGCGGCGGGCAGTGCCCGCCCTACGCAGCTGCGATCGCGCCGATGCCGCGGCTGGATCTGTAGGAGCGCACCTTGTGCGCGATGCCTTTTGTCACGTGACGGAAAGCATCGCGCACAAGGTGCGCTCCTACGTCAGGCGGGGCGGTAATGGTCCACTTCACGATAACGCCTGGCATACAACCCGAACGCCAGCGCAGCGAGCAAGGCGAACGCGGCGAAAAAGAACATCTGGAACGCGGTGACGCTTAGCCCGCTGTGGGCGATCGAGCCGATCACGCTCTCGTTGCGCACGGCCGCGTTGGCCAGCAGCACCCACAGGTTGCCGACGGTGGTGGTGAGGTTCCAGAAACTCATCACCACGCCCTTCATCGAGGCGGGTGCCTGGCTGTAGGCGAACTCCAGCCCGGTAGCCGAGACCAGCACCTCGCCGAAGGTGAGCAATGCATACGGCAATACCTGCCACACGATCGACAGCGGATCGCCGCCGTCAATCACCACCTGCAATCCGCCCACCACGATCCACGCCAGACCGCTGAACGCGATGCCGGCGGTCATCCGGCGCAGCGCGGTGGGCTCGTAGCCGAACCGGCGCAGCAGCGGGTACAGCACCAGGTTGTTGAACGGGATCAGCAGCATCACCAGCAGCGGGTTCAGCGCCTGCATCTGCGCGGAGTGGAACCACGAGGGCATGCTCATCTCGTTGCCCTGCAGCACCCAGGTCGATGCCTTCTGGTCGAACAGCGAGAAGAACGGCGTGGTCAGCGCGAAGATCACCAGCACGCGCAGCACGTTGCGCGCGCCATCGACGGCATGGTCCGGGTGCACGCCGCGCGCGCGATCCATCTGCAGCCAGGCGCCGCCACCGACGCCGCCGATCAGCACCACCAGCGCGATGCACGCGGCGATCACGAAACCCAGCGCGGGCACCAGCGCAAACGAGGCCAGCGCCACCACCACGGCAGCAATCGCCAGCCACAGCCCCGGCCGCGCCTGCCCCGACCGCTGCGTCAGCAACGCGGTGCGGAGCACCCTCGAAAATGCATGCGGCTCCGGCGGCCCGGGCGGCACCATCACGTACTGCTTGCGGCCCAGCCAGAACACCACGGTGGCGACGAACATCAGCCCGCCGGGAATGCCGAACGCCACTGCCGCGCCGAAGTGATGCAGGAACAGCGGCATCAGCAGCGAGGCGAAGAACGAGCCGAAGTTGATGATCCAGTAAAACGCGTCGAACACCATCTTCGCCAAGTGCTTGTTCGACTGGTCGAACTGGTCGCCCACGAACGACGCCACCAGCGGCTTGATGCCGCCCGCGCCCAGCGCGATCAGGCCCAGCCCCGCGAAGAAGCCCAGCCGGTTGTTCTCGAAGATCGCCAGGCAGGCATGGCCGGCGCAATACACCAGGCTCATCCACAGCACGGTGTTGTACTTGCCGAAGAAGCGGTCGCTGATCCAGCCGCCGAGCAGCGGGAAGAAATACACGCCGATCACGAAGGTGTGGAACACGTCCTTCGCCGCCAGCATCCGCTGCCCTTCGGGCAGGTACAGCAGCAGCGTGGTGATCAGGAACGGGGTGAGGATGTTGCGCATTCCGTAGAACGAAAAACGCTCGCAACCCTCGTTGCCGATGATGTAGGCGATCTGGCGCGGCAAGCGGCCGCGATCATGGTCGGAGGTGGTGCTCATCCGGGCTCCGGAAGTCGGGTGGGCAGGCTCGCGCGCGGTATCGAGAGGAAGGCGGAGTGTGCGCAATTTCCTTCGATGAAGAAAGCCTGCAGCCCCGTTCGGCCCTGCTAAGCTCGCCTCGCCACCGCCTGCCGCCAGAACCATGCGCCATCTTCGACCGCTGCTGTTGCTGCTGATCGCCATCGTCGCCGTGCTGCTGTGGCAGCGCCATGGCGAGGTACCGGGCGCGCCTGCCGGCACCTCCGGCAACACTGTCGCCACGCGTGCGGCAGCGGCGGACGACCCGATGGCTTCGCTGCCGCCGCAGGCGCGTGCGATGGTGCAGCGGATCGTCGGCGGCGGCCCGTTCGAGCACTCCCAGGATGGCGCCGTGTTCGGCAACTACGAGGGCCTGCTGCCGCGGCAGCCACGCGGCTACTACCACGAATACACGGTGGAGACGCCCGGCGCGCGCAACCGCGGCGCGCGGCGCATCGTCACCGGCGGCACGCCACCGACGGTGTGGTACTACACCGACGATCACTACCGCAGCTTCCGCCGCTTCGAGGTGGCGCGATGAGTGCGGACCGTTTCGACCTGGACCTGACCCGGCCCGCCCAGAGCGGCGTGTATTTCGTCGGCATCGACGATCTTGACCGGCTGTCCCGCGCGGCGGCGAAGGCCGACCTGTGCGTGTGCCGCACCGACCTGGCCGGCTGCCACGACAAGGACGAACTGCTGCGCCGGCTGGCCGCGTCGCTGCAACTGCCGGCGACCTTCGGCCACAACTGGGACGCGCTGGCCGACTGCCTGCGCGACCTCGGCTGGCTGCCGGCGTGGGGGCACGTGCTGCTGTTCGCGCACACCGACGACTTGCGCACCGCGGCCGGCCACGACTACGAGATCCTGCTCGGCGTACTGGATGACGCCGCCACCTTCGGCGAAGAACACGACCGCCCCTGGTTTGCCTTCCTGGCGCTGCCCGACAGCGCGTTCGAGCACGCCCACCCTTCCGCCTGAGCGCGGACCATCCATCGCCACGGCAGAACCATGCAGACCATCGAATTCGAACTGGAAGGCGGCTACGTCGAACTCAACATGCTGCTGAAGCTGGTCGGCCTGTGCGACAGCGGCGGCGCCGGCAAGGCGATCGTGGCCAGCGGCGCGGTGAAGGTCGACGGCGCCGTTGAACTGCGCAAGACCTGCAAGATCCGCGCAGGCCAGTTCGTCACCCTCGACGATGTGGAGATCCACGTGCTGGCCGATCCGCTGGGCGACGAAGACGGCCGCCCGTCAGTCGGTGGACACGGCTGATTCAGGTGCGCGGAAGGCCTTGCAGGCGATCGCCCAGCGCCGCGACTGCGCGGGCAGGCAACAGGAATTCGCCTTCCATCACGTCGCGCAGTTCGGCCACGTCGCGCAGCAGTCGGCGCTCCGGCTCGCGGCCGTCGCGACGGATGGTGAACTCGTAGTCGAGCAGGCCCAGCCGCCGATCCGCCGCGGTGCGGCCGAGCAAGAGATGGCTGACGAAACGCGAAGCCGGATGGCTCGACACGTAATGGTTGGCTACCACGTAATCGACCATCGGCACCGCGCGCAGATCAAACCGGTACAGCGTGCGCCACTGGCCGTGCGCCAGCGACTGCATGCGCCATTCGCCATCGCGTTCCAGCAGCCGGAACGGCTCGTGCGCGGTGGGCTGCTCGATATCCGGCTGCAGCCGCAGCGCACCGGTGAGCACGTGGCCACCGAAGCCGACATCCGCCAGCCAGCTTCCGCCCTCCAGTTCGACGCGCAGCAGCATGTGGCTCTGCGGGGTCTGCACGTCCTCCGGATGCCCCCACAGCACGCGGGCGATCAAGCCGTTCACCTCGAAACCGATCTCGCGCAGGACGGCTTCGAACAGCAGGTTTTGCTCGAAGCAGTAGCCGCCGCGGCCTTCGTCGACCAGCTTGCGTTGCAGCGCCGCCAGACCGAGATCCACCGGCAGGCCCATCAGCGGATCGAGGTTGGCGAACGGGATCGTGGCCACATGCGCAATGGCCAGCCCGCGCAGGGTCGGCAGATCCGTCCCTACCGGGCCGGACCAGCCCACGCGGCGCAGATAGGCGTCCAGATTGACGGCGTCAGGCATGCAACCCTCCAGCGAATTCGCCGCCCATGGTAACGCCGCGCCGTCGCTGGGTAACCGCTGCCGCCCCGCCGACGAATGACTGGTTGAGTGCGTCCGCATGCCATCGTCAGCGAGGTTGCCCATGATCCGCCCACGCGTGTTTCGCCTGTTTCCGTTTGCCGCCGCGCTCCTGCTCGCCGGCCTCGCCGCCTGCCAGCCTGCCGCGGCCGCCCGCGAAGTCGTGCGCCTGCCCGCACCCGCCGTCGATGCCGCGCCATCCACCGCGCACGATGAGGTGGCCGTGTTCGCCGGCGGCTGCTTCTGGGGCATCGAGGCGGTGTTCGAGCGCGTCAAGGGCGTGCGCCAGGTCACCGCCGGCTATTCCGGCGGCGCCGCCGGCACCGCCCATTACGATGCAGTCAGCGACGGCGACACCGGCCACGCCGAGTCGGTGCAGGTCGAGTTCGACCCCTCCCGGATCAGCTACGGCAAGCTGCTGCAGGTGTTCTTCTCGGTGGCGCTGAACCCCACCGAGCTCAACCGGCAAGGGCCGGACCGCGGTACCCAGTACCGCTCGGTGATCTTCTACGGCAACGACGAGCAGAAGAAAATCGCCACCGACTACATCGCCCAGCTGACCGCCGCCAAGGCGTTCGCCGCGCCGATCGTCACCCAGGTGGTCCCGCTCAAGGCGTTCTATCCGGCCGAGGCCTATCACCAGCACTATTACGACCAGCACCCGCGCAACCCGTACATCGTGATCAACGACGCGCCCAAGGTGGCCCATCTGCAACGGCTGTTCCCGGAGCTCTACCAAGCCTCTTTGTAGGAGCGCCCTTGGGCGCGATGCCATTTCGTCACGTCACGAAGAGCATCGTGCACAGGGTGCGCTCCTGCACGTTTCACCTTGCGTGAGGCGGCGTGGCCCCCATGTCGGAAGCCTCGCGTGCTGTCCGCGCCTTCCGATACCCTCACCACGTGCCACCCCACGCCACTTCTCCCGAGCCACCGAAGGAACTCGCCCGCAGCTTCCTGGGCGTGTTCCGCTACAGCGGTCGCGCGCTGGAGCTGGTGTGGAGCACCAGCCACGCACTGACCGTCGCGCTGGCCGCGCTCACCCTGGTTGCCGGTCTGCTGCCGGCTGGCATCGCCTGGGTCGGTGCGCACATCGTCGATGCGGTGGTGACCGCCAGTCGCCTCTGGGCCGCAGACGGCCACGCGCCGCTGCGCCCGGTCTTCGAATGGGTGGCGCTGGAAGGCCTGCTGGTGGCTGCGCTGGCCGGCGCGCAGCGCGGTTTGTCGCTGTGTCAGTCGCTGCTGCGGGCGCAGTTGGGCCAGCGCGTCAACGTGATGATCCTGGAGAAGGCGCTGACCCTGGAGCTGGCGCACTTCGAGGACTCGGAGTTCTACGACAAGCTCACCCGCGCCCGGCGCGAGGCATCGAGCCGGCCGCTGTCGCTGGTGACGCGCACGTTCGGGCTGGGCCAGAACGCGATCTCGCTGCTCAGCTACGGCAGCCTGCTGTTCCAGTTCTCGCCGTGGGCGGTGGCTGTGCTGCTGCTGGCCGGCCTGCCCTCGTTCTTCGCCGAGACGAAGTTCTCCGGTGACGCGTTCCGGCTGTTCCGCTGGCGCTCGCCCGAAACGCGCATGCAGCTGTATCTGGAAACCGTGCTGGCGCGCGAGGACCACGCCAAGGAAGTGAAGCTGTTCGGCCTCGGCCCGCTGCTGCTGCAACGCTACCGCGACATCTTCCACACCCTGTACCGCGCCGATCGCGACCTCGCCGTGCGTCGCGACAGCTGGGGTTTCGTGCTGGGCCTGCTGGGCACGCTGGCGTTGTATGGTGCCTATGCGTGGATCGCCGCCAGCACGGTGATGGCGCGCATCACCCTGGGCCAGATGACGATGTACCTGGCGCTGTTTCGCCAGGGCCAGTCGGCGGTGTCGGCGATGCTGTCGGCGATCGGCGGCATGTACGAGGACAACCTCTACCTCTCCACGTTGTACGAGTATCTGGAAACCCCGGTGCCGCCGGCGACCGGCATGGCGCAGCGCGGCGCGAAGCCCGAGGACGGCATCCGCTTCGAGCAGGTCAGCTTCACCTACCCCGGCGCCAGCGAACCGGCGCTGCGCGACATCGACCTGCACATCCGCCCCGGCGAATCGCTGGCCCTGGTCGGCCAGAACGGCTCGGGCAAGACCACCCTGATCAAGCTGCTCACGCGCCTGTACACGCCCGACAGCGGCCGCATCCTGCTCGACGGCACCGACCTGCGCGAGTGGGACGAGGGCGTGCTGCTGCAACGCATCGGGGTGATCTTCCAGGACTTCGCGCGCTACCAGATGCGCGTGGGCGAGAATGTCGGCGCCGGCGACGTCACCCACTTCGACGACGAAGCGCGCTGGCGCGAGGCCAGCGACAAGGGCATGGCCAGCGACTTCATCGACAGCCTGCCCGCCGGCTTCGAAACCCAGCTCGGCAAGTGGTTCAACGACGGCCGCGAACTCTCCGGCGGCCAGTGGCAGAAGATCGCCCTGGCTCGCGCCTTCATGCGCTCACGCGCCGACATCCTGGTGCTGGACGAACCCACCGCCGCGATGGACGCGCAAGCCGAAGCCACCATCTTCGAACACTTCCGCGAACTCTCCGGCGGCCGCATCGCGATCCTGATCTCGCACCGCTTCTCCACCGTGCGCATGGCCGACCAGATCATCGTGATCCAGGACGGCCGCATCATCGAACGCGGCAACCACGAGCAGCTGATGGCCGAGGACGGGCATTACGCGCACCTGTTCTCGTTGCAGGCGCAGGGGTATCGGTGAGGGAGTCACGAATGTCACCGCTTCAACGTCGCCACGCCAGCGACGTCCGGTAGAAAACCTGCAGATTCATGGTGCCGCAACTTCGGAGTTGAACTCGCCCCAAAAGACAAAACCTCACCACTCGACCCGTCGCACATGTAATCCCGCATCACGCAATGCCCACAAGCAAGGTAGCAGCCTCCACCGGTCTCGGGGTTCATCACTTGAATCAATGGAGATACCTCTATGGAAGTCAAGCACTTTTTCAAAAGGGCTCTTTTGGCAGTCTGCCTGACCGGCTCGACCATGGCGCTTGCACAGGCTCCCCAGTCGCGGGATTCGACACCGGAAGATTCCACTCAGGCATCGGCTCCAGCAACCTCGCCGCCCTATTCGCTCACGAACTCCGAACGGACATACATTCTGACCCCAGGTTCCGCCTTCTACCGCGAATGGAAAGCCTGGATCGAACACCAGAATGAGCAGAGCGCTCGTCGCCACGCGCAAAGGCATGACGGCACCCTTTCGGCCATTGATGGAATTGGTGGCATAGGGAGAATCACCATTACGATAAAAACTCCTTACTCATCGGATTTGGCCCAGACTGCCGCTACGCCCCCGACTCCGCCCGACAATGGCCCGCCCGTGGCGCTCCCACCCAATGGAACTCCCGGAGAGCGAATCACCGTTGTCAATCAAACGACCACCGTTTTTCAGGAGTGGACATACGAATGGCAGCCCAGTGGCGGTGGAATGGGTAACTGGACGGAAATTCGTTATCAAGGCAACAGCTGTTCTTCCGGAGGCGAAAGCCTCTGCAAATTGATGCCGGAATGAAGTCCATCCACAACAAGCAAAACCAACCCTCGGTACGTGCAGCCATGTAACGTATGGCTCGTGGACCGGTGATTTCCCCGGAACCCCGTCATGACCTGGCGGGGTTTTTCAGGCCAACCCATTACGCGGCACGGATAGCCGCGAGGATCTTCGCCGGACCTTGACCACGGCCGCCCGCGCACCCCATGCTTCACCGTCTTTTCTCCACAGAAACACCCGCATGAGCAGTCGCTACAACGCCGCCGACATCGAAGTCCTGTCCGGCCTGGACCCGGTCAAGCGCCGGCCGGGCATGTACACCGACACCACCCGCCCGAACCACCTGGTGCAGGAGGTAGTGGACAACTCGGTGGACGAGGCGCTGGCCGGCCATGCCAGCGCGATCGAGGTGGTGCTGCACGCCGACGGCTCGGTGTCGGTGAGCGACGACGGCCGCGGCATGCCGGTGGACATCCATCCCGAGGAAGGCGTGTCGGGCGTCGAGCTGATCATGACCCGGCTGCACGCCGGCGGTAAGTTCAGCGGCAAGAACTACAGCTTCTCCGGCGGCCTGCATGGCGTGGGCGTGTCGGTGGTCAACGCCTTGTCCGATCGGGTCGAGGTGACCATCCGCCGCGACGGCTCGGAATACGCGATGGCGTTCGCGCACGGCGACAAGGTCAGTCCGCTGGAAGTGGTCGGCACGGTGCCGAAGAAGCGCAGCGGCACCACCTTGCGCTTCTGGCCCGAGGCGAAGTACTTCGATTCGCCGAAGATCTCGCTGGGCAAGCTCAAGCACCTGCTGCGTGCCAAGGCGGTGCTGTGCGCCGGCCTCAACGTGAAGCTCACCGACGAGGCCAGCGGCGAAATCGTCGAGTGGCATTACGAGGACGGCCTGCGCGACTACCTGCGCGGCGAACTGAACGGCAACGAGCTGCTGCCGGCCGAGCTGTTCGTGCACCAGATGGCGCGCGATGCCGAAGGTATGGAGGTTGCCTTGGCCTGGCTGCCCGAGGGCGAGCTGGTGCAGGAAAGCTACGTCAACCTGATCCCCACCATGCAGGGCGGCACCCACGTCAACGGCTTGCGCAGCGGCCTGACCACCGCGATCCGCGAATTCTGCGACATCCGCAACCTGCTGCCGCGCGGCGTGAAGCTGGCGCCGGAGGATATTTGGGAGCGCATCGCGTTCGTGCTGTCCGCGCGCATGCAGGACCCGCAGTTTGCCGGCCAGACCAAGGAGCGTCTTTCGTCGCGTCATGCCGCCGGGTTGATCGAGAACGTCATCCACGACGCCTTCAGCTTGTGGCTGAACCAGAACGTGGAGATGGGCGAGCGCATCGCGCAACTGGCGATCGAGCGCGCCAGTGCGCGCTTGAAAGCCGCCAAGCAGATCGTGCGCAAGAAGATCACCCAGGGCCCGCAACTGCCCGGCAAGCTGGCCGACTGCACCGCCACCGACCTCACCCGCACCGAGCTGTTCCTGGTCGAGGGCGATTCGGCCGGCGGCAGCGCCAAGCAGGCGCGCGACAAGGAGTTCCAGGCGATCCTGCCGCTGCGCGGCAAGATCCTCAACACCTGGGAGGTCGAATCCACTTCGGTGCTGGCCTCCGAAGAAGTGCACAACCTCGCCGTGGCGATCGGCTGCGATCCCGGCAAGGACGACCTGGCCGGCCTGCGCTACGGCAAGGTGATCATCCTGGCCGACGCCGATTCCGACGGCCTGCACATCGCCACCCTGCTGTCCGCACTGTTCCTGCGCCACTTCCCGAAACTGGTCAGCGAGGGCCACGTGTTCGTGGCGATGCCGCCGCTGTTCCGCGTCGACGTGGGCAAGCAGGTGTTCTATTGCCTCGACGAGGGCGAGAAGGAAGCGATGCTGCAGCGGATCGAGCGCGAGAAGATCAAGGGCGCGGTCAGCACCACCCGCTTCAAGGGCCTGGGCGAGATGAACCCGCCGCAGCTGCGCGAATCGACCATCCACCCGGATACCCGTCGCCTGGTGCAGCTGACCGTCGACGACGACGCCGGCACGGCGAAGCTGATGGACATGCTGCTGGCCAAGAAGCGCGCCGGTGACCGCAAGGCCTGGCTGGAGGAAAAGGGCGACCTGGCGACGCTGGAAGTCTGAACGTCGCGACGGCGCTAACATGCACGCATCGAATGCGAGCGACGCCATGGCCCTGACCCCGCCCCTCAACCTGCAACGCTGGATCGACGAGCACCGCCACCTGCTGAAACCGCCGGTAGGCAACAAGTGCATCGTCGACGGCGACTTCATCATCATGATCGTCGGCGGTCCGAACGCACGCACCGACTACCACTACGACGAAGGCCCCGAGTTCTTCTACCAGCTCGAGGGCGAGATCACCCTGAAGGTGCAGGACGACGGCGTCGCCCGCGACATCCCGCTGCGCGCCGGCGAGATCTTCTACCTGCCCGCACGCGTGCCGCATTCGCCCAACCGCGCCGCGGGTTCCATCGGCCTGGTGATCGAGCGCCGCCGCTTGCCCGGCGAGAAAGACGGCCTGATGTGGTTCTGCGAGCGTTGCAACCACAAGCTGTACGAGGAGTACTTCACCCTCGCCAGCATCGAGCAGGATTTTCCGCCGGTGTTCCAGCGCTTCTACCGCTCGATCGAGGCGCGCACCTGCGACGCCTGCGGCCACGTCCACCCCGCGCCGCCGAAATACGGGTAGGAGCCCGCTCGCGG